>NZ_JAUESY010000001.1:0-1012058 GCF_032484415.1 Bradyrhizobium sp. SZCCHNS30572
GGTTATGATGGCTCGATCACGCTCACGCCGGCGCAGCTCGCGATGCTGATCGAAGGCATCGACTGGCGCGCGCCAGAACGCGTATGGAGGCCTGCGATTGCAGGATGATCCGCCAAAACCGGTGCTGAACTGAGTTGCGATTCTTCTACGAATCAGCGTGTTCGAGTACCATCGGACATGCAGCTCGATCTCGCCAATCTTCCCTCTGATCCTGAGCTTCTGCAGCGCCTGGTGCGCGACATTGCGGCCGCCATCGACCATCGCGACACCGAGATCGAGCGTCTCAAGTCCATCATCAAACAGCTGCAGCGGATGCAGTTCGGTCGTAGCTCCGAGCGCATCGATCCCGATCAGCTTGCACTCGGTCTGGAGGATCTCGACAGCGACATCGGCCGCGTCGAAGAAGCGCAACCGAAGGTCACCCCGGAATCCAAATCTCCGCCGCGACGTCGTGAGCTGCCTGATCATCTGCCACGCGAAGACGTTCTGCTTGACGTACAAGACCGCGTCTGCGTCTGCTGTGGCGGTGCTCTCCATCTGATCGGTGAGAGCGTCAGCGAGATGCTGGATTGGGTACCAGCTCAGCTTCGCGTCCTGCGAACGACCAGACCCAAATACGCTTGCCGAGCCTGCAAAAAGGTCGTGCAAGCCGGTGCGCCCGAGCGGTTGATCGCTGGCGGTCTGGCGACGCCAGCGCTGCTCGCCCACGTGTTGATCAGCAAGTACTGCGATCACCTTCCGCTCTATCGGCAGTCGCAGATCTTCGACCGTCATGGCGTCGATCTCTGCCGCTCGACGCTCGCTGGCTGGGTTGGCGGGGCGTGCTGGTGGCTCGAGGCCTTGCACGAACGGCTGTGCAAGAACGTGTTCGCCTCCAACCATCTCTTTGCCGATGACACGCCGATCCCAGTACTCGATCCTGGCCGCGGACGAACCAAGACGGGACGGCTTTGGGTGTACGCGCGTGAGCAACGGCCCTGGAGCGGCCCCGAACCTCCGGCTGCCATCTATTTGTTCGCTCCGGATCGCAAGGCAGAGCGACCGGTCGCACATCTTGCCGCCTTCAAGGGCATCCTGCATGTCGACGGATATGCTGGCTTCGAGCAGCTGGCCGACAAGGAGGGTATCACGCTCGCAGCTTGTTGGAGCCACTCGCGACGCAAGTTCTACGATGTGGCCGAAGCCACGGCGTCTCCCGTGGCAACAGAAGCCCTGCGCCGGATCGGCGAGCTCTATGCCATCGAGGCGCGCATCCGCGGCCAGTCGCCGGCCACCCGACTTGGCGAACGCAGGACGTTCTCCAAGCCGATCGTCGACGCGCTGAATGTCTGGTTCGATGCCCAGCTCCGCCTGGTCTCCGGCCGCAGCACGCTGGCTGAGGCGATCCGCTATGCGCTCTCGCGCTGGCACGGACTTACACGCTTCCTGAACGACGGCCGGATTGAGCTCGACACCAATCCGGTCGAACGGGCGATCCGTCCTGTCACGCTCGGTCGCAAGAACCACCTGTTCGCCGGCAGCGACGGTGGCGGACATCGTTGGGCGGTCATTAGCTCGCTGATCACGACATGCAAGCTGAATGACGTCGAGCCCTACGGCTACCTGCGAGACGTACTGCAGCGGATGATCGATGGACATCCCGCCAACCGTCTCGACGAATTGCTGCCGTGGAGCTGGAAGCTGACTGATCATGTCAAGCCCTGAGGCATGTGCGGCGGCCGGACGCTTACCCGCCTCTGCTCGGCCATCTGCAATCCCATCCTGAACCGCGCTTACACAACGCCCGATAGCAACGCGAGCAGCGCTTGTCAGGCAGCATCGTTGCGAGATTTTAGATGGAGCCGTCGGCATTCGCGCGCGGCCTCCTGGCGATCAATCTGCATACATCGGAACAGTCGAACAGCATCGGCGATGCTCATTCGTCCGCAAATTCGATGCAGAAGGTCGGACGGCCGGCCAGCATCAGTTCAACATGGATCAAGCGAAAATTGAGCAGAGCCAATGCTCAGGTTAATGCAAGTTTGCAATACGAAAGGCTGAGCCAAGTGGCGGTCGGCGCCAGGTGCTCTGCAACTGTGCGCATTGCGGCTGTGACAGGGCGGGCTGCCGCGTGCAACATCGCACTATTCGGCCGTTCCACTTTGGTCTCGGGCATGCCACCTTCGCGGCACAGTGCGCAGTCCGTGGCCGCGGGGCTTAATCCGTTTTCGCGGGGCAACGGCAGAATGCCCTCCTGTCGGCACCACCGCCTCCGGGCATCTCGCTGTTTCTCTCCAGGTAGGAGTAGGCA
Source organism: Bradyrhizobium sp. SZCCHNS30572 (assembly GCF_032484415.1). Classification (NCBI taxonomy): domain Bacteria; kingdom Pseudomonadati; phylum Pseudomonadota; class Alphaproteobacteria; order Hyphomicrobiales; family Nitrobacteraceae; genus Bradyrhizobium; species Bradyrhizobium sp. SZCCHNS30572. The sequence goes on from NZ_JAUESY010000001.1 coordinate 2,291, forward strand.
GGATGCGCGATTCCAGTCCGGGTAGAAAACTCCTCCTTCCGGCCACTTAGGAAGAATGACCGGCCTTTCGGTCGCCCGTGCTTGAGCGGCGGGAACGCATGGAGCAATGCCTATGATGACCGGGTCCATTCCGCCTCATCCCTTCGATGATATGGAGGCACTCGCCTGGCTACGCTCGCAGCCCGACGGACACGTGACGGTAAGCGCCGCTGAGCTTGGACGCCAATGGGGCTGGAATAGGATGCGGACCAGTCGTCGCCTAAAAGCCTGGGAGCGCGCCGGCCTTATTCGCCGTAACGCTGAAGCGATCATCGTAACGGGGGCAGTAACACAGACCGTTACAGGTCCGGGCGCCGTTACGGAGTTGGCCGGCTTCACGGAGAGGTCCGAAGCGCAGGGAGCTCATCATCCCACGACACGGGTCAAGCTCGCTGCATTCGTTGTGGCTCTCGCCCTGGCGTGTGTCTCGGCTGCCTTTTCCATTGACGGGCTGACGGCGATTTTTGCCGGCGCCTTCTGGCCCGTCATCATTATGGGTGCCGTACTGGAGGCAGGAAAGCTGGTAGCTGCGGCCTGGCTCACCGAACACTGGAGCTCCGCGCCGCCCCTCCTTAGGTTCGTTCTCGTTTCGATGATTGGCCTGCTAATGGGTCTGAACGCCATCGGTGTGTTCGGCTTTCTCACCCGTGCCCACCTCGATCATATGGCATCAGTAGATCTTGCCCTCGCCGACAGAACCGCAGATGTCGAGGCCCGCTTCGGGATGCAGAGCCGAATGGTTGCCGACATTGACCGACGCATTGCCCAGATTGACGCGGCCGTCGACGAGGCAACGCGCAGTGGTCGGCCAGTCGGAGCGATGACGCTTGCCGACCAGAAACGCCGTGAACGTGCGGATATCGTGGCTGAACGCCAGCGCGAGTCCCAAGCACTCGCTAGTCTACAGATCGAAAAGGCCAAAATTGACGCGCAGCGCAGGCGTGCCGAGGCTGAAGTCGGACCGATACGGTATCTCGCCGAGCTGCTCGGTATACCTGCAACGGACTTTGAGCGAGCGGTCCGGCTGCTCACGCTGGCGCTCGTCGCTGTGCTCGATCCGATGGCCGTGGCGCTCCTTCTCGCTGCCGGCGTTCACGCTAGGCGTGTGGGGTCATCTTGACCAAATCCCGGGCCGTGTTGGAGCAAGCTCGGCAGGTCAATATAATCCGGCCGCCCCATAACGCATCGCGCCGGGCGAGCCCATGCATAATCACTTCATCGAGCTTCAACGGCCGGGTGACGGATGCAATGCTGAAAGAGGCGCTATCGCCGCCCAGCCCCGCCATCGCGTCCGATGGTAGCCAAGCCGGTTATAACAACGCTCGGCCACACTCCAGCTGGCTAGAAGACGCCATCTCAATTCGCCAATACCTGAAGTAAGCATGGGGATTAGCCAATGCGCCCGAGGGGTCCGAGCAAGGCCCGCTGCTATAGCGTTCTGTTCATGGTCTCGGTGGGGCTTCTCGAGTAACGGAAGACGTCCGCACACGAACGGTGATGCAGGCATCAGGCAGAAATCGGTCAGTAGACCAGGATATTTATGCTAAGTTGCTCCGTCGCCCAGCTTGGATTGTGACGAGGACATTTTCCACAGGGGTAGGGATGATCGAGGAACTGCGCTATCGCTGGGAACTGAAGAAGTATCTTCAGCAGTATAAAGCAACGAGCAGAGCGTTCGAAGAAATGCCTGAGGACGACCCTGCAAAGCTCGGTGAGGAGCCTCGATACAAGTGGGCGACGGGCCGCGAGCTTCAATGGCAGGAGTTTGCGATCGCCCGGTTTAGATCCAAATGGCTAATCGAACAGGCGCATAGATATCACGTGCCGGTCCCGAAGGACGAGGATAGCTGGGAGCAGGGCGCTCGAACGGATGAGACCGTTTTGACTGCGGCTGCCGCACAGAAGCTGCGCGCCGACATTCGGGCCGAGCAGAAGGCTGATTGGGATTATTGGGCATCTCGGGTAACTCTGGGTCTGGCGCTTATCGGAAGCATCTTCGGCGTTCTAGCATTTTTCAAGAGATAGGCTCCACATGTGCCAGGATTGGTTCTCTGTCGTCGGGCAGATCCTCGATTTGATCGGTTTCTATATCATTGCCTGGGAGTGGTATCACCAACTCAGGCGCGAACATGACCGGCGCATAGGCGATCTGCAAAAAGCTTACGAACAGCAGATTGCAGAATTGGATGGTAGAGAATATTTTGACCCTGATTCGGATAAAGAGAACTGGCGTATTTACCAGCCACTGTTTTTAAAAGAGTGGGCGTGGCGCCGAAAGATGTTCGTTATCGGCGCCACTTGCTTCACTCTGGGCATCGTCGGGCAGGTGATCGGAAGCTGGCCGGGTCTTATTGCGAAGTGCAACTAGACAGGCAAATAAACGTTGTCGCGCTCGCGGCTCGACACAGCGCTGCACTCGGGGGCTCCATAGCGCTCTCAGCGCAAGCGTCTCGGCCTATCTATCTGAGTGTCTTGGCCTTTGAACGAGACGATGTTTTACCATTTCCCAACGTCGGTGTTTAATCATCTGGGAGAGTTGATTTCCCAAGACGATGGTCGTCCCTCAGGTCGGAGGCAAGAGGTCTTTTATACTGGCGCTTAAGTTTGCATTCACGGTGAAGCGATTTATGAGCTTAGAGATCAGGCTCTCGCGGGGCCTATACTTCAGGACCATGCGAGTGGTATGGCCGATGGGAGAAATCTCGACGCCGTGTTCTCCCTCGGCGAGGTATCCCATTTCGCCTAAGGCACCCAGCAAGTCGGGAATCGAGGTGATAGCTGGCACTATTTCGGAGTCGCCTAGAGGATGTCCCATTCTCTGGCACTCGGTGACGGCACGAATGATGTCTTCGCGGACAGTCAGCCCTTTATCCGTGACACCTAGGGCGACTTGGTCAGGGGCAGGGAAGAAATACTGGTAAATATCCAATTCGCGCAAGCGCCGCCGTATCTCGTCTGGTCGGTCGCCCCGCAAAAACAGCTCCCAATCCACAGGGCTGAACTCATAAAGAGGGACGGGGCAGACCCCGTATTCGCGGTCGATCGCCGTATTGTCGATTTGTAGTAGTCGTTCGAAGGAGATCGTTGGATCGTCGTTACCGTTCGTCAAATTTTCAAAGATGCCTGACCAATCGAGGTTGGCGGCTTGCTGAATAACATCCATGATCTGGTTGAGCGTCGGCAATGTTACATGCTTGAATGCCAGGACGGCGGGCTGCACAACTCTGTTGAGTTGACGGTTAACGTAGCGCTGACTGCGGGCCGGCTCGAGCTTTTGGAAGCGTTCCATCCGCGATTTGAACTCATTGATGTTGATCCGGGCGTCTTCAACGTTTCTGAAGACGTTTCTCGCGATCACACCAAGGTCTAAGACCACAGGGCGTGCGACCAGTACCCGCACATCAGGCATGGTACTTTGGACGTCGACCTGCATAAGAGCTGCGACTCTAGCGTTCTGTTCGGCAGAGACGATGAGGACACGCTTGCGTTTGTCATCCACCGCAATGGCTTGAACAGGATGTTCGAGGCCCGAGATGCCGCGAATCGATTTTGCCGGCCGCAATTCCGTGCCTACGGCGACGCTAAACGATGCCCAAAGCCTAGTTTGGTCCTTTTCATTGATCGGCGCGCTCTCTGGCGCGTCTGCAACGTGCAGGTTCATCGGAGTCCCGTCGGTAAGCTGCCCGAATCAGTTCCCAGTAGTTCCTGTATCGGTATAGCTGGTATGTATTTCAAGGTCGGGGAGCGGGAAGCTGATCTGAATGCGGTAATATATTGCAGGTTGTCCCCGACATTCCATGAATCCGTGACGAGGTGAGAACCTCAAGTGGGTCTGGATGGAAGAGCAGTACAATGTGGACGTCCTCGAACAAGTCTCGAAGCCCTCTTAGCCTGCTGGGAGAGACATCATGCCCACACTCAGCCGCGTCGGACTTGCCGTGCAGCCGGCGACGCGACCGTCTAGCCACGCGGTAAGAAGCTCGATCCTCTCGATGCCCGATTTGCGGGTCAAGAAGGACCGTAGGCGCTGTTTTCGGGCGCATTTTGTCCTTCGACGAAAAAGCCGGCTTGGTCTGGGTGCGGCCGATGGCGGAAAGGAAGGCTATCGGACGCTCTTGTAGCGGTCTCGATAAGGTCATCGCCGCCGTCGGTGCCAATGGCTGCGTGGTGGTGACGAACAACGAAACAGTCTTTGCTGGGCTTTAGATCATCAATCCATTGCGAGCAGGCTTTTAGGGGAAAATGCATGACTGGAGGGGCGCCTGAACCCATCGAGTATCAGCTCATCGGTCTGACTGAGGACGGCAATGCAGGCGACCTGCTGCTTGGGCTTGATCAGAAGCAAGGGCGCATTCGCCTCCAGGCCCTGATCTCCGAGTGGTTGCGTATGGAGAACCTAATCGTTCTGACGGGATCCGGCACGTCGGTTTCGGCTGGCGGGAAGACCATGGTGAACCTTGAAACCGCTGTTTTCGAGACGATTGAGGCTCTCTTCGACGCGCCGGCTTCTATCGAGCCTATCATCAAGGCGCGTCGGGATGCCATATCATTGGCCGACTTGCTCGATGAGCCCAGTATGGGGTTCGAGCAGTGGCTATCATTTGTTGCCAATTCCCTTGTTATTGGTAACTCAAAAGACGCACCTTTTTCTGGCGTCACCTGGCCGGGCACGCCAGCTCCAAGTCTTGATGACCTCCAATGGTTTGTTGATCGATTGCGCATGTCCATCTTCTCGGAGTGCGCCCTGTCCTTGCCTGACACCGCCAAAGCGAAGTCGGCAAGCGAGATCGCGCCGCAACTAGCTTTTTTGTCCAAGCTCGTCGCGCGTGACAGCAATCTTGGCCGAACCCATCTCTTCACGCTGAATTATGACACTCTGTTCGAGCAGGCGTTGGAGTTGCTAGGCATCCAATATTTCGACGGCTTCACCGGCCGAGCAAACGCTCGCTTCGATCCATCGGTTTATGGGCTCGATGTCTATTATCCAGGTGAAGTTGCCGAAGGACGGGTGCGGCGATTCGACAAGTTTCTGCACTTTTACAAACTACATGGATCAATTCATTGGTTTGAACAGGATGGTGAGATGCGCGCGCGGCACCCAAACCTTGTCCCGTTCCGAACCTATGCAGGTTTGAAGCCGGACGAGAAGGCAGCTGTGCTGGTCAAATTGACCGACGGAACGCCATCGGTTGGAATCCTGCCGACTGCCAACAAGTTCGCGCAGACTCTGACGATGCCCTATGCTCATCTCTTCCGGTCTTTTCAGGTGCGCCTCAGTGTGCCCCAGACGTTCCTGCTCGTTCTCGGGTACGGTTTTGGCGATGATCACGTTAGCCGTATTATTGAGAATGCACTCATGAATCCGTCGCTTGTGATGCTCGTGGTCGAACCCAATCCTGCCAGCCCGGTCATCGAGCGGGTGCGCCGCTATAAGGACCTCGGCAAGCGCGCCTTCGTGTTGTGCCCGACGGATGCCGCTTTTGCTGCTAGCAAGTTCAAACACGCGACGTTTGACGATTTCGCCCGCTCGATAATGCCCGACGTGCAATGGCTGGACGACTTCCTGCGCCTGCGGCGATTCGAAAAGCAAATAGCTTCGTCCGCATCGCCCGCTGAGCCAGCTTCGGGGGCGTAAGATGGATAATCCACGTCTCATCGGCCATATTGTTTCGGTTCAAGGCTTCCGGGTGAAGGTGGAATTGCTGCCTGAAACCAGATCGGCTCTGCGCGCGACTCTTGACGGGGTTCAGGCTGCGATTGCGATCAACGCGTATCTGACCTTTTCATTGGGGGCGGGCCAAACCGTCATCGGCATCATTACCGATCTTGAGGCACGTGAGAGCTTCGACCCCACCAGTGGCGATGAACTCAACCTGGAGCTCATGAAGCCGCGCCGGACCGCCAGCGTGCAGTTGCTGGGCACCATTGAGCATGCCGACGATGACCCGTCTTTCAGTCCGGGTATATCCATCCTGCCAACACTCGATACACCGGCAGAAATTGGCTCGCCTGCCATCTTGCGCGCCGTGTTCGAAATCCCGCCCCGTCGCAATAGGCCGGAGGGCTATGATTCGAGGGACTTTGACTGCGACTTGAAGATAGGATTTCCGACCGGCCAAGCGCGTAACGTCGTCCGAGCGTCCTACAATGACCTGTTCTCAAGGCCCTTGGCAATTGTAGGCAACACCGGGTCAGGCAAGTCATTCTCGGTGTCTAGCCTTATTCAGAAGGCCATGAAGGTGCTCGACGGCACCTCAGAAGAGCCGCATGTCTTCATTCTCGACATCAATGGCGAATATGCCAAAGCCTTTCCTGCCGGAAAAGCGGCGGTTCGCATGCCGGATCGCATCTATCTCAATGGCACAGAGTTCGGTCTCCCGCTCTGGTTCCTGAACGCGGAGGAGATTTGTGCTTGGCTAAGCGCGGCGGAACAGACACAGGAACCCGTGTTGAAGGACTGGTGGGCGATTGCGAAGGGCGGCAATGCCACAGCTGCGGCCAGTCTCGGTTCATTGCAGAATGCAATGAGTGCGCTCGATCAACTTCTCAGCGAACTTACAAAGATCAAGAAGAAGGCGGCCGGCTCTTATTGCGACGCCATTTCTGGCCATCTCGCGAACACCGATATCGATGTCACGGCGTTCGACAGGCTGTTTACCTCACACCGGTCCGCCAACGACTATAACACCGAGGTCATGAACAATCAGGCTGCGATCGCGGCCGAAGCAGAGAGGCTAAAGGACGCCATCCGATCCAAGATTGTTGGCGGGCGCGATACAGCGGAGGCTGGCGCTCGCACTGCGGACTCTCCACTTCCGATTGCGCGCTCGACATTAACTGATCCATCACTAATTAACCGCGCCGTATCGAAGGAGGACACCTTCCGTGTGGAGGCCCATCTCACCACGCTTAAGCTGCGTTTGAAGACGCGCCTTGATGACCAAAGGTGGCGTGCGTTTCTCAACTATGAAGACGCTGACACTGCTATTGATAGTTTGTTCGCCTGGTTCGCTCGTTTCGGATTGGGGGGCGCGACGGGTCCAAAGGTGTCGGTTCTTGATCTTTCGATGCTGAGCAACGAAGTGTTGCCCTATGCGTGTGCCGTAATCGGGCGTGTGTTGCTGGAGGCGCGGGAACGCTTGCCCGCTGGGTCACGCTACAAACATCCGTGGGTTCTCGTCCTCGAAGAAGCGCATAACTATGCTCGACCGGCTCGTGCGGACGAGGATCGAGGTCATCGGCTGGCGCGACTGACCTTTGAGCGTATCGCAAAGGAAGGGCGCAAATTCGGCCTGTCGCTCATCGTCGCCAGCCAACGTCCGAGCGAGATTAGCCAGACCATTATCAGTCAGTGTGCCAATTTCATCAGCCATCGTCTGCAAAATCCGGACGACATCGATCACTTCCGTCGCATCATCCCGATGCAGGCCAGGCGCTTGCTTGATCAGGTAACGATATTGTCGTCAGGCGAAGCGATAGTCTTCGGCAGCGCGTTCCACATCCCGACGCGAGTGCAATTCGATAGGCCCGATCCTAGCCCTTACAGCCAGACCGCGGCGCCTTTCCATGAGTGGTCGAAGGAGAAAGCCCCGTTTCCGCTCGCACAAGTTATCGATGCTTGGGGAGCCTAGATCAACGTTTCTGGATCCCGTTTACGGAGCTTGTCACATATCGACTATGCAGATCTGTTCTCCGTAGCAGTGATAGTTGAAGTAACGTGTTCGACGCGCTTTCCGTTGGATCTTAAAAGCAACACCTGTCAATCAGTGGCGAAAGTGTTCTATTGGGTCAACAAGCGGGCGGCCCAGATTGGAGCGCGTGGGTCAAGTAGGTCGACTGATCTCACTTGCTGTCGAAGTCTCGCGTCCTTGAGCTGCAAATCTAGCGCGGTCATTTCGACGTCCTTTTGACCCGCTAACACGAGCCTCGACCAGATCCTCGGTGGCGTGAGCGTCGTCGACGGCGGTCCAAATGTCGTACCGCACAGTTCCAAGAATTCGCTGCGAAAATGGTCCGCAGGGAACTGGTCCAGCGCTTCGGCGGCGCAGACCAACGCTTTGGGTGTGTCTCGTTGCCCTCCGCGCGGGCCATTAGCCTCTGGCGCCCTTGCTGATTTCAAGCTCCTCCGGCTTCCGCAGGAGCGCCTCGCGGTTGGTCGACCCGTTTCGATCGGAGTCCGGCGTGCCATTGGAAGTGGGCGGTTCGACAAGCTACTCCTGCATTACGGGATGCTCACAGCATCAGGCGAGGCGTCACCCTTAGCCTCGCAGCCCGGCACAAGTACCTCAGCAAGCCCGCAGACTGCTTCAATTAGCGAACGCATAGCTCGCGCGTCCCATTCGATCTGCTCGATAGGTGCCTCCCAGTAGTGGGACATCACATAGGCCGCATGACGGGCCTTGACGCCCAGTCCCTTGATTGTGCCCGCTGGGGTAGTCATGATTGCTCTCTCAATCGGGTAAAGACGAGCTAAGACGGCCTCCGTCTTTTCCGTTCGGTCTTCGTCATTCGTGTAAGACACGATTCCCACTTGAGCATCGGATCCACCGCGCGACCGGCCGTCGGGATCAATTGCTGTTGTGTCGCTTGCGTTCTGTGCAGCGAGCAATTCTGCGACAAGGCTGTCGAATTGAGCCTCAAGGGCGAGGAGAACTGCGTCGCTGTCCGTCGGCGGGTGGAGCGAACGTTCGGAATGCGGCGAACTGAAGATAATGCCATCTTGAGAGAACTGCTTGTCCTGCATCTTGCCCCCTGGTTCGATAACGCCGCGAAGGCTGGCGTACCGGCATCGTGGTTAAGTCCGTTCACGTTTCGGACCATTCTGCCGGCCATTTTTGTCTGTTTAAAGCGGTGGGTCAATAACAGACATCAATGTCTTCTTAGACATGGATTACCGCCATGTCTTCGCCACGAATCTCCGTCGATTCAGGACTGAGAAAGGATACTCTCAGGAAGCGTTGGCACATGAGGCGGGCGTAAACCGGACCTATATGAGCAAGTTGGAAACGGGCGGTAGTTTCGTGGGTCTCGAACTTATGGTGAAGCTCGCCAAAGTGCTTGAAGTCGAGCCTGCAGACTTCCTACGAGTTCCTTCGCGGAGACCGCGCAGGGGCTAATCCGGCCGACCAAGAAAACCGCTGCATCCGATTGACGTCGCGAGTCTAGAAGTCCGGCAACAATCAACAGGAGTTCTTGCCTAGCCCGCGGAAGCCTACGTGGGGCTGATGGCGTAGGCTGCCTCGAGCGGTCGCGGCAGGCCCATGTCTCTCAACCTCTAGGCTGCCGGGCGGTGCGCTTTTCTCGCGAGCAGCGAGCGGATGAAGCGGTCCCATGTGGCCATACCGGCACGCTTCTCGCGCATATAGTTCCAGCGGTCATAGCTCTTTGAGCTAACATCGTGAAGCGCATGATTCTGAATGCGATCGCGGATCTCTTTGGACACTCCGGCCTTGCCGGCTAGCGTCTTCCAGGTGCGCCTCAAGTCGCGATTGGTGACGATCGGGATTACCTCCCGCTCCCGCTGCCTCCACATGAACGAGTACAGTGTACCCGCACTCACGGGTCTTGTTGGATCCGTCGCGGACGGGAAAAACCAACCGTGTTCATTCGGTTCAATGCTCTCGATAAGATCAGCAGCCACCGAAGGAACGGGGATAGCGTGTGACTTTCCGTTTTTCGTTCTGGACCAATCGATGATGTGTTCCTGTGCGTCCCACTGATGGACATGCAAGCGCGCTATCTCCTCGACGCGCTGTCCGGTAAGCATTATGATGCGGACTGCCTGCGTGTACGGCGGGTGTACTGGCGCGTCAGGACATTCGAGCCAGCGGTAGAGCCGCAAAAATTCATCTTCGTCGAGCCAGCGCGTTCCGGCGACCTTTCGCTCAGTCGGTATGGCGACGGCAGGATTTGACACGAGATTGAACCGGCGCGGAGACGAACTCCGATAGTCGTGCTCCGACTTGAGCGCCCAGGAGAACGAGGCCCGAATATAGCAGCGGACGTGATCAGCCATCGATCGCTTGCCGCGCGCGTAAATCGGGCGGAGTACGGTGAGCACGTCGTCGGGCGTCACCTCGCGGGCCGGCACATGGCGCCCAATAACATCGGCCGCCTTATTGAGCTGCTGCTCCACGTCGGACCACGATGGTTTGTTCTCGCTCTTCAGATACGAAACGTAGCCAGCGAAAAGATCGGCAACGGTACCGGGGCGTTTATCTCTCGCGACCTTGACGCTACGCCCGTCAAGGATGAGTTGAGCATAGTCACGATCGAAGATTGCTCTTGCATCGGCGAGAGACATTGCCGGGTACCGTCCAAGCGTCGTTTTGATCCTGCGGCCATTGCGCCACTGTTGTGCCATCCAGGTTGCTGTGACGCGGGTAGGCATTGGCTTGAGGATGAGAGCCAGGCGGCCAGTGCCGTGGCCCTCGCCATCGACTAGCAGCCGCTGCTTGCCCGCGCTCCGTACTTCCTTCAGCGCACGCCGAATGATGCTCTCGGTGATGTTCGCCATCTCGCGCCGCACGCTCCGACTGGGGACGGTAAGTGGGGACGGTTACGTTCCCGTTCCTTTCTCCGAAGGTACTTCGGCCCAGACCCCGCAATCAAGAAATACACAATGATTTTAGGTGATTAAGCGTGACCGAACATGCACGTGGAAACGTGAGTGGGGTGGTTGTGCACCAGGATGATCGCAGTGGCGGACAATTCAAGCGCGCGCTTGATCACCTCGCGCGGATAGACCGGCGTGTGATCGACGGTGCCGGTCTGCTGCACCTCGTCGGCGATCAGCTGGTTGCGCTTGTCGAGAAATAACAGCCTGAACTGCTCCTTGTCGGCGAACGCCATGCTGGTGCGGCAATAGGTGATGACGTCCTGCCATGACGCCAGCGCGTGCTTCTGCCGCACCTCGCCCTTGGCGATGCGGTGCGCGGCGGCGGCGATCAGCTTGAGCTGGGTGATCGAGGCGTCGCCGACGCCGTCGATCTCGCGCAGCCGCGGCTCCGGCGCGTGGATCACCTCGGCGAACGATCCGAACGTCTTGAGCAGCGCCTTCGCCAGCGGCTTGACGTCGCGCCGCGGCAGCGCGGCGAACAGCACCATCTCCAGCAGCTCGTAGTCGTTGAGCGCGTCGGGACCGGCGCTGTGAAAGCGCTCGCGCAGCCGCTGACGGTGGCCGTGATAGTGCGGCGTGTCCCGCGGCGTATCGTTGGGAGGAGGGGCTTTCTCGGGCATCGGCGTCAGCATGCCGTGACGCCGCATTTTTGCAACCTCGAAGTGCTCGCGCCCCGCAGGGCGCGCCTTGCTAGGCCGCGCGTCCGGTCAGCACGATGGCGAGGCCGACGATGAGAGAAAACGCGGTGGGGTAGAAGGTGAGCGCAAAGCCGAAGGCGCGGCCCGCGCCGCCGCTGGCATAGCCGAGCCAGAACAGCACCCGCCCGAGGCCGAACAGGATCACGAGCGTGAGCAGCACCGGACGACGTCCTTCTCGTCCGTCGGGCGATCCTGCTTATGGCTGCAGACTGCCGATGAAGGCGTCGATGCTGGCGAGGGCCGGCCTCTGGTCGCCGGCGAACATCCAATGGTCGGCGCCGTCGAGCTCGACGAAGCGCGCGTGACGGATATGGCTGGCGAGATGCCGCCCGGCCCCGACGAGCACGGCGCGATCGTGGCGACGGTGCAGCACCAGGGTCGGTGCAGCGACCCGGGCGAGCAGGTGGCGGACGTCCGTATCCCTGAAGGCTTCGAGCAGGCCCTTGATGGCGCCGGGGCTGGATGCCGCGCGAAGCAGTCCGGCCCACCAGGCGCGCGCCTGGGGATCGCCAGCCAGACTCGGTGCGAATGTTTCGATGCCGGCGGGGCCGCCCCATTCGGCCACCAGCTGCCGCAGCCAGATGCCGTACTGGCTGGCCTGCAGCGCATGCGGATAGCCGGGCGCGGCGCTGCCCTTGGCGAGCGAGGCGAACAGGATCAGCCCGGCGACACGTTCGGGATGGTCGGCCGCGAAGGTGATGCAGGCCGGTCCGCCCTCGGAGGCGCCGAGCAGCACCGTGCGCCGGCTGCCGGCGGCGTCGAGCACGGTCGCGATGTCGCGCGCCGTCGCCTCCACGCTGGGGCTGAAACCGACCCGGTCGGAGAGCCCGATGCCGCGGCGATCGAACAGGATCAGGCGGCCGATTCTGGCGAGCGCGGACAGCAAGGCCCGGCAGTGCGGCTCCTCCCAGATCCGCTCGACATGCGAGACGAAGCCGGGCAGCAGCAGAATGTCCTGCGAACCTGTGCCGTAGGTCTGATAGGCGAGATGAACGCCGCCGCCCAGGACATAGCGCGTCGGCGGTGCGCTGTCGCCTTGCGCCGCAACGCCCTGCGCCAGCAGCGCCAGCGTCTCCGCTTCGGGAGCGACACCGAGCTCGTCGCGCAGGCGCTGCGTCAGGGCGTCGAGATGGCGCTGGGCGGCGGCGCGGTCGCCGGCCAGCATCAGGCTGCGGATCAGGGCGCGGCCATAGACCTCGCTGAGCGGGTCGAACGCGACGAGGCGTCCGGCGTGGACCGCAGCCGCGGCATGGTCGCCGGCCGCGCTGCGATCCCGCACCACGCGCTCCAGCGCCTGGACCGCCCGGCCGCGCAAGGCTTCACGCCGGAAGAACGCCCATTCCTCGAACTGCGGACAGTCGCCGGGCGCGAAGCCGTCCAGGAAGTCACTGGAATAGAGGCGGCAGGCCAGCTCGAATTCGCCGTGGTCGCACGCCGTTTCGAACAGCGCCGATTGGACCTCCAGCTCGACCGCTTCCGCCCACCGAATCGTCGCGCGATCGATGGTGAGGCAGCCGTCGCCGAGTGTGAGCTGGAGCCGGTGCAGCAGGCGGCGCAGCCGCGCCCGCGCGACCTCCTCGGAACACTCCGGCCAGAGCATCGTCGCCAGGACGTCCCGCGCGACAGGGCCTTTGGCCTCCGCCAGATAGACCAGCAGAGCGAGGCCCTTGCGCAGCGCCAGCGGGCACGGCTGGCCGTCGCGATGCAGCTCGGGAAAGCCTAATGTCCGGACGCGGAACTGAACCATCGGGGGTGCGACCTGGGTGGCTGCGTCCGGGGGACGCTCGGGGGACGGTCGATTGGTAAGGGCTCAGGCTCGCGCGAGACGCGACCGATCCCAGGATCTGGCGTCTCGATCACGGCCACGCCGTCCTCGCAGCAACAAGGAAACCTTCATGTCCGGGCGTCTCCTCATCATGCTCTACGCCGTCGCGAGCTATGCCGTCTTTCTTGGGTCGTTCGTGTGGGCGGTCGGTTTCGTCGGCAATTACAACTATCTCACGGCCAAGTCGATCGACGTGGGCGTGTCCAGCGCCGTGACCGAGGCCGTCGTCGTCGACGCGCTGCTGCTGGCGCTGTTCGCGATCCAGCACAGCGTGATGGCGCGGCCGGCGTTCAAGCGCGCGTTGACGCGCATCATTCCGGCGGCGGCCGAGCGCAGCACCTATGTGCTGCTGTCCAGCCTGATCCTGCTGCTGCTGTTCTGGCAATGGCGTCCGATCCCGAGTCCGGTCTGGCACGTCGAGGGTGTCGCAGCGGGCGTGCTGACCGGCGTGCATTGGCTCGGCTGGCTGATCGCGCTCTCCTCGACCTACATGATCGATCATTTCGATCTGTTCGGCCTCCGCCAGGCCGTGCTCGCCCTCCGCGGCAGCGCCGGGACGGCGCAGCCTTTCAGAACGCCGCTGCTGTATCGGCTGGTGCGCCACCCGCTGATGCTGGGCTTCCTGCTCGCCTTCTGGGCCACGCCGGAGATGTCGGTCGGCCACCTGCTGTTCGCCGCCCTCAGCACAGCCTACATCCTGGTCGGGCTGCAGCTCGAGGAGCGCGATCTGATCGCCCAGTTCGGCGACACCTACCAGCGCTACCGCCGGCGGGTGCCGATGCTGCTGCCGCGACTGATCGGCGGCCGGCGGACCGCCGAGACGGAGACGGAGGCGGAGGCGCGCGGCGCGCAGTAGCCGGCGCCGGCTCGACGTCCGCAGGGCTCGTCGGGCACGCTCGCTTTTGATCACGGCTTGCCCGGTGCCGCGCCCACGCAGACGTGAATTGGTGCGGGGACCTCAGCACCTATGTCGGGCTTGAATGCTGCGATGCAAAATCACAGCTCGACAGCCTCCGTTCTCATAAGGCCCTATGGCCTGCCTGTTCAGTCCGAGAGAGATCCGCGTTGACCACCATCACGTCCGATTCCGGCGACTCGCTGTCGGCCTGGATCACGCTGTTATTGGCCTTTTCCTGCGGGCTGATCGTCGCCAACATCTATTACGCGCAGCCGCTGATCGGGCCGATCAGCGCCGACCTCGGGCTGCGGCCGGCGCTCGCGGGACTGCTGGTGACGATGAGCCAGATCGGATACGGCGCAGGTCTCTTGTTCGTGGTGCCGCTCGGCGATCTCATCGAGAACCGCAAGCTCGTCATCATGACCATCATCGTCGGCGCGGCCGCGCTCGGTTGTGCGGCCCTGGCGACGAGCCCGTCGACATTCCTGCTCTCGGCGCTGCTGATCGGCTTCGGCTCGGTCGCGGTGCAGATACTGATCCCCTATGCCGGGCATATGGCGCCGGAGGCGATCCGCGGCCGCACCGTCGGCAACGTCACCACCGGCCTGATGCTCGGCATCATGCTGGCACGGCCGCTTGCGAGTTTCGTCGCGGCGCATGCCTCCTGGCACGTGATCTATGCGGCCTCGGCGCTTGCCATGGTGATCCTGGCCGGGGTGTTGCGCCTCGCCCTGCCGCCGCGTGAGCCGCAGGCGCGGCTGAGCTACGGCCAGCTGCTCGGCTCGATGGTCGAGCTCTATCGCGACACGCCGGCGCTGCGCCGCCGCGCGCTCTACCAGGCCGCGCTGTTCGGCGGCTTCAGCGTGTTCTGGACCACGTCCCCGCTGCTGCTGGCCGGGTCCGATTTCCGGATGTCGCAGACCGGCATCGCCCTGTTCGCGCTGGCCGGCGTCGCCGGCGCGATCATGGCGCCGGTCGCCGGCCGCATCGCCGATCGCGGCTGGACGCGACCGGCGACCGTCGCATCGATGCTGATGTGCGCGATCGGCTTCGCGTTGACGCTTTCGGTTCCACTCGGAACGAACGGGTCGCTGGCCACGCTGGTGATCGCCGCCATCGCCATCGATTGCGGCGCGCAGCTCAGTCTCATCCTCGGCTATCGCGTGCTGTTCGTGCTCGGCGCCGGCCAGCGCAGCCGGCTGAACGGGCTCTATATGACCACCTTCTTCGTCGCCGGGGCGGCGGGCTCCGGGATCGGTGCCTGGGCATATGCGCATGGCGGCTGGACGGCCGCCGCCGCGCTCGGCACGGCGCTGCCGCTCGCGGCGCTGGCCTATCAGTTCACCGAGCCGAAATGATCAGAACGGGCTGCGCTTGAGCCCGGGCACCAGCGCCGCCAGCCGGTCCTTGATCCAGGGTGCGGGCGGCAACTTGCCAGTGGGCATCTCGACCGCGGCGGCCGGGTTGCGGCTTACGGCCAACCTGAGGGTCGCCAGATAGTGATCGCGCTCCTCCTTCACCGCGCAATGCGCGCGGTGTTCGGGATCGGCCTCGGTCGCGACGCGGTCGTTGGCATTGATGACGAGCCGTTGCTTCGGCCGTCCCGTGTAGTCGGGCACGTTGGTGTAGATGAACTCGTTCAGCGCCTCGGGAAAGAAGGTTTGTCCGGTCAGCACCGTGGCCTCGTCGACAAACACCCTGAAGTGGATGTGGGTGGCGCGGCCGGCATACCAGCCGGGATAGATGGTCCTGAAGCCGGCCCAGCCGGCGGCGTCGGCCATCTGCGTGCCGCGCAGGAACGTCTTTCCGCTCTGGTCGAGCTTGTGAGTGTCGCTCTGGCCGGGATAGCCCGAATAGATGCCGCGGGCATCGCAGTGCCAGATGTCGACGCGCGCGCCGGGGAGTGGCGCGCAGGAGCCGGCCTCGATGACGCAAAGGCGCAGCCTGAGCGGCACGCCCGGCCGGTCCTCGGCGATCTCGGCGCGCACCAGCTTGGGATCGAGATAATAGGGACCGGATTCCGACTGCGGCGTCAGGATGCAGGCGTCGTCGGCATTCGCCGATGCGGGAGCTGTCTCCGACGCGGCGCGCGCCGGCGGCGTCAGCAGCGCTGCGCCCGCCGAGAGCAGGCCGAGAACGCCACGGCGTGTTGCGTTGGTCAGAGCAGCCTCCCGCAGTCGAATGCGACGGAAGCGGCAGTCGATCAGCCGGGCATGGCAACAATCGGACGCCCGGCGGCCATTCGGCCAGGAGCCCGCTCACACCTGCGTCAGCGGCTTCTCTCCATGGCGCTCCGAGAGCGTGAAGATCTCGACGCCGTCGGCGGTGACGCCGACCGAATGCTCGAACTGCGCCGACAGTGAGCGGTCCCGCGTCACCGCGGTCCAGCCGTCGGACAGGATCTTCACATGCGGCTTGCCGAGATTGATCATCGGCTCGATGGTGAAGAACATGCCGGGCTTGAGCAGCACGCCCTCGCCGGGACGGCCGACATGGATGATGTTCGGCTCGTCATGGAACAGCCGGCCGAGACCATGGCCGCAGAAGTCGCGCACCACGCTCATGCCCTGCGGCTCGACGAAGCTCTGGATCGCATGGCCGATGTCGCCGGTGGTGGCGCCGGGCTTCACCGCGGCGATGCCGCGCATCATCGATTCGTAGGTGACCTCGATCAGCCGCTCGGCCTTGCGCGCGATCGGGCCGATCGCATACATGCGGCTGGAATCGCCGTACCAGCCGTCGACGATGAAGGTGACGTCGACATTGATGATGTCGCCTTCCTTCAGCGGCCGGTCGTTCGGCATGCCGTGGCAGACCACGTGGTTGATCGACGTGCAGGTCGAGTAGCGATAGCCGCGATACATCAGCGTCGCCGGATAGGCGCCGTGGCTGAAGGCGAAGTCCCGGACGAAATCGTCGATCCGCGAGGTCGGCACGCCCGGCTTGACGATGTCGGTGAGCGCATCGAGGCACTTCGACACCAGCGCGCCGGCCTTGCGCATGCCGGCAAAGCCGCTCGGGCCGTGCAGCTTGATCTGGCCGTTCTTGCGCGCAGCGGTGTCGGTCGCTTCGATATAGTTCATGGGCCTGTTTCGTTCTCAGGGGTGTCGCAGGGTGATCGCCTAATTTAATGATCGTGCCGGCCGGTGCAAGCCGGGTGTGCACGGCCGGATCTGCCGCCTAGCCGGTCGGCACCTCCAGCGTGGTCTCCACCGGCAGCGCACCTCCGCGAACGCGAAGCTCTCGCACCGGATACGGCACCCTGATGCCCTCGCGCTTGAAGGCCTCCCACAGCGCCAGCATCACCTCGCTCTTGACGCTGTCCATGTAGCTGGGGTCGGCGATCCATGTGGTCAGCGAGAACTTCATGCCGGCCTCGGTGAACTCGGTCAGCAGGCAGTTCGGCGCCTTCGATTTCAAGGTGCGCGGCGTCTCGGCCGCGATCTCGGTGGCGAGCTTGCAGACGACCCGGGGATCGGCGTCGTAGTTGGTGCCGAAATTGACCTTCACCAGCGTGTTCTTGTCGGTGTAGGTCCAGTTGGTCACCTTCTGGGTGACGAGGTCCTCGTTCGGGATCAGGAACTCGCGGCCGTCGCCGGCGGCGACCGAGATGTAGCGCGTGTTCATCGCGCTGATGCGTCCCGAGCTGTCGCCGATGGTGACGAGATCGCCCGGCTTCACCGATTTGTCGGCCAGCAGGATGATGCCGGCGACGAAATTGGCGACGATGCGCTGCAGGCCGAGGCCGATACCGACACCGGCGGCGCCGGAGAAGATCGCGAGCGCCGACAGGTTGATGCCGACCGCGCTGATCGCAATCGCGACGCCGAGGATCATCAGGCCCATGCGGACCATCTTGATCAGGAGCACCTGGATCGACGGCGTCAGGTCGGTCGAGCGCGTGATGCGGCTCTCGACGAAATTGCTGGCGATGTTGGTCAGCCACAGCACCGCGAGCAGCAGCACGCCGAGCTTGATCACCAGCAGCGGCGTCAGCCTGAGGCCGCCGAGCACGACCGAGATGGAATCGAGCGCGTCGACGACGTTGTCGAGCTGGCCGATGATGCTGAGCGCGGCAACCAGCCAGGCCGAGATCGACACGATCTGCACGATGAAGGTGCTGCGGATCACCGAGGTGATCAGCCGGATCACGAGCCAGGCGAGCGCCAGCTTGAGCGCGACGGCGAGCAGGTAGCTGCGGCTCGGCCAGGTCCACAGCAACATGCCGGTGCGGGCGATCCGCATCAGGATCACGAACACGACCGTGGTGACGCTCTCCAGCAGCACCCGTAGCAGCTGCCGCAGCGGGCCAGGCCAGCCCATCGCCAGCGAAGTCAGGTCGATGCGCGCACGCACGGCGGCGCTCGCCGCAAAGGCGATGCCGGCGCCGCTCAGCACCAGCCCGAGTTGAAGATAGAACCACGGCGAGGTGACCTCGGCGCCGATCGAGCGGCCAACGGTCTGCAGGAAGTCGAGAACGTCTTTCAGGTCGAGGTCCATCAGCGGGGTCTCGGAGGGGAACAGTGGCGCCGGTTTGCCGGATCAGCGGAATTTAGTTCGTTTTCGTCACAGGCGATTGCCGCGAAATATACCCCGAACGCGGGCAAGGATGGAAAAATGGGCATATCGCCGCGATAAGAGCAAATCCGGTTGGCGTGCAAGTGTGGCGACGATAAGGATGTAAAACTCGGATCCATCAACGTTTTTTCATGTCATCCCTCGACGCCGTCAGCATTGCGATCCTCCTCGGTGCGGTCCTCGTCATGGCCGGCATCCTGTCGAGCCTGCTGGCGTTGCGCTTCGGCGCACCGCTGCTGCTGGTGTTCCTGGTGATCGGCATGCTGGCGGGCGATTCCGGCCCTGGTCATATCGAATTTCAGGACGTCCGTACCACCTATCTGGTGGGCTCCGTCGCGCTGGCGCTGATCCTGTTCGACGGCGGTCTGCGTACGCGCTTCCAGAGCATCCGCACCGTGCTGGCGCCCTCGATGGTGCTTGCGACCGTCGGCGTGCTGATGACCGCCTTCATCACCGCGCCCGTGGCGAAATATGCCCTCGACCTCGGCTGGACCGAGGCGATGCTGGTCGGCGCCGTCATCGCCTCGACGGATGCGGCGGCCGTGTTCCTGCTGGTCCACGCCCAGGGCCTGCGGCTGCGCCCGCGTGTCGGTGCCACGCTGGAGGCGGAGTCCGGCAGCAATGATCCGTTCGCGGTGTTCCTCACCCTGATGCTGGTCGAGCTGATCTCGGTCGGTCACGGGTCGTTCGGACATTTCGTGTTCGAGCTGATCCGCGAGGCGGTGCTCGGCACGCTGTTCGGCATCGTCGGCGGCCGCCTCGTCGTCATCGGCCTCAACAAGGTCGCGCTGCCGCAGGGCCTCCACGCGCCGTTCGTGACCACGGCCGCGCTGGTGATCTTCGGCATGGCGCAGATCGCCCACGGCTCCGGCTTCCTCGCGGTCTATCTCGCCGGCCTCATCGTCGGCAACCGGCCGACCCGCGCGCACAACTCTGTCGTCACCTTCCTCGATGCCGCGACGTGGCTCGCCCAGATCGTGATGTTCGTGCTGCTCGGGCTCCTGGTGTCGCCGCAGCGGCTGCTCGACAGCCTGCTGCCGGCGATTGCTGTTGCGCTGATGCTGATGCTGGTGGCGCGACCCGTTGCGGTGTTTGTCTGCCTCTATCCGTTCCGCTTCAACTGGCGGGAGAAGGCGTTCATCGCCTGGACCGGCCTGCGCGGCGCGGTCGCGATCTTCCTCGCCTCGATCCCGCTGCTGGTCGGCCTGTCCAGCGCCTATCTCTATTTCGACGTCGCGTTTGTGGTCGTGATCATCTCGCTGCTGGCGCAGGGCTGGACGCTCGGCGTGGCCGCGCGCAAGCTGCACGTGGCGCTGCCGCGCACCGATCGGGGCCCGCGCCGCATCGAGCTCGATCTGCCCGGCCAGCTCGAGCAGCAGCTGGTCGGCTATTCGATCCGCTCCAAGAGCCTGTACTTCCGCCGCGGCCTGATCCCGTCCTGGTCGAAGCCGACCCTGGTGATCCGCAACGAGCAGATTCTGTCGCCGCCCGAGGCCGAGCCGATCGCGCCGGGGGACTATCTCTATCTGCTGGCGCCGCCGGAAAAGGCCGAGTCGCTCGACCGCTTCTTCGTCGACATGCCGCCGTCGGCCGCGCCCGACCCGCATCTGCTCGGCGACTTCATGGTCTCGGCCGAGCATACGCTCGACGAGGTCGCCGGCATCTACGGCGTCAAGCTCGGCGAGGGCGAGGACAAGCTGACGCTCGCCGACTATTTCGACATCCATCTCGACAACGCGCCGAAGGAAGGCGCGACCGTGGCGCTCGACACCATCGTGCTGGTCGCCCGCTCGATCTCCGGCGGCCGCGTCAACGTGGTCGGACTGCGTCTGCCGGAGGACGAGGAGGATGTGCCGGTGCTGACGCGCAAGGAGCGGATGAAGCGCAAGCTGGCCAGTGTCTGGTCGTCGGTCGCAGGGGTGTGAGCGTCATTCTGCCGCCGGCAGGACGGCGATCGAGATCGCATTCTCCGGCGCGCCGCTGACCTGCAGCACGAAAGGCTTTGATCCCAGCTCGTACTTCATGGTCTTGCGAATGCCGTCGCAATCGGTGGCGCCGCTGAAGCCGGCCGGCTTGAGGATCTTGCCGTCCTGCACCACGTCGATCCAGGCCGCGGCCGACAGGCTGATGGTGTAGACGCCGGCCTTGGGCGCTCCGGCGATCCGCGTGAGGCCGGCGAAGCTGCCGTCCCTGGGCGCGCGCTCCGGCGGCATCGCCAGCTTGGCGTCAGCCGTCGGACGCAGCTCCAGCACAATCCCGGTCGCGGGAATAACGGCCATCTCGGCGCCAGATACGAGCTTCTCGCGGTCGGCTGCGGTCAGCGCGGCGTGCTCGCGCGCGATGTCCCATTTGAACTTGTCGCAGCCGCTCGGTTCGGCGGCAACCGCAGCCGAGCTCGCGGCCACCGTAACGAGGAAGGCGGTCGTGGCGGGACGGATCAGGATCATGACGGACTCGCGACTGTTACGCCGCGCAGCGGCGCGCGGCATCTTGATACCGCGATAACAGGAGGTGGAGGGACCGTCATCCCCTTCGATCGCCGCGCTGACGGCGCGAGCAATATCATCCTATGGCAATCGTCCCGCCGCTGCGACTCCCAATCACGCCAGCGTCGGCCGAATCAATTCTTGGCGTCCGGCGCATGCAGCACCGCTCGGCAGCCAGGCGGCAGTTGCGCCATCGTCAGCGGTTGCGGCGGCTTAGGGGGCTCTTTCGGCGGCAGCGGATGCAGCACCGCATCCGAGAACCAATAGTCGAGGTCGCCGCAGCCATCGCCGCCTTCCTGGTTGGTCTGGCCGTGGCAGTCCGGATTGCCCGGCGGGCACACCATGCGGATGTGGAAGTGATAGTCGTGGCCCCACCACGGCCGCACCTTGGTGAGCCAGCTACGGTCCCCCCTCGCGTCCCGGCACAGCGCCTTCTTGATCGCGGCGTTGACGAAGATGCGCTGCACCGACGGCTCCTGGGCCGCGGCGCGGATCACGGCGACGTGGCCCTTCGTGAACACCCGCGGATCGACATCGAGGCGATCAGGCCGAACCATCATGACCGCCGACATCTCCTCGCGCTCGTTGCGCGACAGCCTGTGGTCGGGCATCGGCGTCAGCCAGATGTCGGCGTCGAGCCCGATTTGATGGCTGGCATGGCCGGACAGCGCTGGTCCGCCGCGCGGCTGGCCGATGTCGCCGACCAGGATGCCGGGCCAGCCGGCATCCTTGTGCGCGCGGGTCGCCAGCCGCTTCAGCAGCGCGATCAGGTTGGGATGGCCGAAATTGCGGTTGCGCGACAGCCGCATCACCTGCCAGCCCTCGCCGTTGACCGGCATTCGCTCGGCTCCGGCGATGCAGCCGCGATTATAGGTGCCGATCACCCTGGTCGGTTGCGCCGACGGCAGGATCCTCCGGGCGAACAGCTCCTTGGCCGGCGTATTCGGATCGTCCGGATGCGCCAATGGCGGCAGAGCCTTTGGCTCGACGCTGCCCTTGTCCTGGGCATGGGCCGGAGCCGCCGCGGCAATGACGGCCGAACTGATGATGGCGACCAGAATCAGGCGGACATGCATGGCGCCAGTGTAGCGTCTGCCGACCGGCCGAGTTGCCCAATTCTACGTCAACAGCGGGTCATTCGAGCCGTTTTAACCTGGCTCTAACCCTGCTGCCGGATTGGCGGAACCGGCTGAACACGGCTCAATTGCGTGAGTTCGTTCGGTAAACGAACAATAAGTGCAGGGCCATTGCACGGTATGCGGGTATTTTCTGGCCCGTGGCAACCGACGTCACTTATCGCTGGTTGTACAGCAGCCCTTGGTTGATCCTCCGCGCAGGTCTCAACTCTCCAAATGCGCGAGTGCATCCACCTGTTCCCGTAACCAGTGGCTGTCGCGCCCTGCATCAAGATACCATTTTTTCAGAAACGTGGCCGAAAACTGCCGTTCGAGAAGGAGAGTGAGGCACGCGATGCGGCCCGTTCGGCCACCCACGGCAAAAAAGCGCAATCGCGTGCCAAGCGCCCGCGATGCAGTTCACCCGGTCAAGCCAAGCCCGAGATTGCGTCGGCCCAGTTTGCGCAAGCTCGCCCCCGTCGATGAGATCGGCGGCAAGTGCGCCGAAGCGGCGATGGCCGAGGCGAAGAAGGCGCATGATCGGCTCATCGAAGCGATCGACATTCTTCCCGAGGGGATCGTGTTCCTCGACGCCGACGGCCGCTACATTCTCTGGAACAAGAAATACGCCGAAATCTACAACCGCAGCTCGGACCTGTTCGAATCCGGCGCCCGGCTGCAGGACACGATCCGGATCGGCGTTGCCCGCGGCGACTATCCGGAAGCCGCGGGCCGCGAGGAGGAGTGGATCGCCGAGCGGCTCGAAAAGCTGTTCCATCCGAGCGGTCGCCACGAGCAGAAGCTGTCGGACGGCCGTACCATCCTGATCGAGGAGCGTCTGACCGGCGATGGCGGCATCGTTGGCCTGCGCGTCGACATCACCGAATTGAAGCAGCGCGAGGAGTCGTTCCGCCTGCTGTTCGACGGCAATCCGGTGCCGATGATCGTCTGCGCGACGGATGATGGGCGCGTGCTCGGCGTCAACGAAGCGGCGGCCCAGCATTACGGCTATAGCCGGGACGCCTTCGAGCGGCTCAGCATCCGCAGCCTGCAGGCCTATGATAGCGAGCCGCCCTGGGCAGGCGAGCAGTCCAGCGAGGAGCAGGCGGCGCGCACCTGGAAGCATGTCCGCGCCGACGGCGCCCTGATCGATCTCGCGATCTATTCGCGCCATCTCGTCCACAATGCCCAGCCCGCGGTGCTGCTGGCGCTGATGGACATCACCGAACGCAAGCGCGCCGAGGCGCGGCTCGCCTTCCTGGCCCAGCACGACGCACTGACCGGCCTGCCGAGCCGCAACCTGCTGCGCCAGAAGATCGATGACAAGCTCACCCAGATGCGGCGCGGCTCCGAGAAGATCGCCGTGCTGGTGCTCGGCCTCGATAATTTCAAGTCGATCAACGATACCCTCGGCCACGCGGTCGGCGACCGGCTGTTGCGCGGGGTCGGCAAGCGGCTGCGCTCGGTCCTGCGTCAGGAGGACATCGTCGCGCGACTGAACTCCGACGAGTTCGCGGTGGTGCAGGGCGGGCAGGCGCGGCCGGAGGATGCGGCCCAGCTCTGCCGCCGGCTGCTGGAGGCGATCGCCGATCCGTATCTCATCGACGGCAGCTCGGTGACGATCGGCGCTACGATCGGAATCGCCATGGCGCCGAACGATGGCGACGACGCCGAAAAGCTGCTCAAGAATGCCGACATGGCGCTGTCGCGCGCGAAGAACGAGACGCGCGGCTCCTTCAGCTATTTCGAATCCGGCATGGATGCGCGGGCGCAGAGCCGGCGTAAGATCGAATCCGAGCTGCGCGAGGCCATCCAGCGCGACGTGCTGCAGCCGCATTATCAGCCGCTGATCGACCTCTCGACCGGACGCATCACCGGTTTCGAGGCGCTGGCGCGCTGGCCGCATCCAGAGCGCGGCATGATCCCGCCGTCGGAGTTCATCCCGGTCGCCGAGGAGACCGGCCTGATTTCGGCGCTCGGCCGCGCGATGTTGCGGCACGCCTGCAACGACGCCGCGAAATGGCCGGACGACGTCCGTGTCGCCGTGAACATGTCGCCGCTGCAGTTCCGCGTCGGCAACGTGCTGTCGCTGGTGATGGACGTGCTGAAGCAGTCGGGCCTGCCGCCGAGCCGGCTCGAGCTCGAGATCACCGAGACGCTGGTGCTGGAGAAGAGCGGCCAGGTGCTGGCCACCCTGCATGCGCTGCGCGCGCTGGGCGTGCGCATCTCGATGGACGATTTCGGCACCGGCTATTCCAGCCTCAGCTATCTGCGCAGCTTTCCGTTCGACAAGATCAAGGTCGATCAGTCCTTCATCCGCGGTCTCGCGGCCAATCGCGAGGCGCAGGCGATCGTCCGCTCGATCGTCAGCCTGGGCAAGGGGCTCGGCGTCATCATCACGGCCGAGGGCGTCGAGACCGAGGCGGAGCTGCGCTGTCTGCGCGCCGAGGGCTGCCATGAAGGGCAGGGCTATCTGTTCAGCCGGCCCCGGCCCAATGTCGACATCGTCCGGCTCTTGCAGGCGCAGCGGGATGCCATGGACGGCACCTCACCCGGCAACGCGCTGGTGGCTTGAGCGAGCGACGTTGGCCGCTGTTGGACGCGCCTCGAAGCGCCGCCGATAGGCCGCGGGCGACGTTCCGACGATGCGCCGGAAAGCGACGCGAAACGTTTCGAGCGACCGGTAGCCGCACTGCGCCGAGATGTCCGCCAGGGAGAGCGTCGCATTCTCCAGCAGCTCCCGCGCCCGCGTCATGCGCTCCTGCTGCAGCCAGGCCGTAGGGCTCGCGCCCGTGCTGTCCTGGAACGCCCGCAGCAAGGTCCGCTCGCTCATCCCGGCGCGTTTTGCCATCGCGCTGACCGCAATCGGCTGCTCCAGTCGCCCCCGTGCCCAATCCATGACGGCGCCGATCGTCCGTCCCGGGCGGGCCTGGACCGGTGCGACGACGTATTGCGCCTGCCCGCCGTCCCGGTGCGGCGGCATCACCAGCCGCCGGGCAACGCTGTTCGCAACCTTGCTGCCGAAATCGCGCCGGACCAGATGCAGGCAGGCGTCGATGCCCGCAGCGCTGCCGGCCGAGGTGATGACATTGCCCTCGTCGACATAGAGCGTGTCCTCTTCGACGCGAATATTCGGATAGAGCCGCTTCAGGTCGGGAATGTGCCGCCAATGCGTGGTGGCGCGCCTGCCGTCGAGCAGGCCAGCGGCGGCCAGAACGAACACGCCGGAGCAGATCGACAAGCACCGCGCGCCGCGCGCGGCCGCCTGCGCGATGGCGCGCAGCAGGCGCTCGGGCGGCCGCTCGGTGCGATCGCGCCATCCTGGAACGATGATCGTGCTGGCTTGCTTCAGGCGTGACAGGGGCGCGCCGGCCTCGACCACGATGCCGCCGGTCGCGCGGGCACGCCGCGCTTCGGCAGAGACCACCGTGAACCGGTACCAAGGGAAGTCGAACTCCGGCCGCGGCAGCCCGAAGACTTCGACCGCGATGCCGAACTCGAACGTGCACAGGCCGTCATAGGTGATGACGGCGACCAATCCCGGATTCGGGTGTGGAGCATGGGTTGCGGCGCGGGGCATTGGCGGAAACTTACCGAACTTTGTCCGATCCGTCACTTGGGTCGCCCCGGGTAGCGCGCGAGATTGGAGGAGCTCACGCAACGTCGCAGGAGAGAGACGATGACGACCCATGTCACCGAGGTGCCCGCAGCCCCGTCAGCCCAGGCGCTCGCCCATTTCGAGGCGATGCTCTCATTCAAGACCGATTGCTGGGACGTGCACGAGAGTCTGCATGCAGCAGCTCCGGACTTCATCCTGGTGGATGTCAGGGGCCCGGCCTCGTTTGCCAAGGGGCACATCACCGGCGCCATCAACATCCCGCACCGGACCATGACCGCGGAGCGGATGGCCGAGTACGCGAGGGACAGGCTGTTCGTGGTCTACTGCGCCGGCCCGCACTGCAACGGCGCCAACCGCGCCGCGATCCGGCTTGCGCGGCTGGGACGGCCCGTGAAGATGATGATCGGCGGCATCACCGGCTGGCTCGACGAGGGCTTTGCACTCGCGACCGGCGATTGAAGCGGAGGCCCGGCTGTTACCTCATCACCAGCGTCGTCCCGCGAACGCGGGGACGACACCGATTTTGGAGCTCGCCGCCTTGGAAGGCTGCGAGCCAAGAGGGCGGGATGGCGAAAGTCGCCCGCTACGCCGCCTTGCGCAGGCCGGCGAGGAAGGTGTCGACGCTCTTGAACAGATCGTTCGCACGCTTGCCGAGGTCGCGCGTGGCGACCATGACGTGGTCGGCGAGCTCGCGTGACTGCTCGGCGGCGTCACTGGCGCCGACGACGTTCTGCGACACCTCGTTGGTCCCGGACGCCGCCTGCTGGACGCTGCGCGCGATCTCGCGCGTCGCCGAGTCTTGCTGCTCGACGGCGGCGGCGATGGTCGCGGCAATGCCACTGATCTCCTGGATCGTTGTGCTGATGCCGCCGATGGCGGTCACGCAGTCCGACGTCGCGGCCTGGATCGAGGTGACCTGGCCGGCGATCTCCTCCGTCGCCTTGGCGGTCTGTCCGGCCAGCTCCTTGACCTCGGCTGCCACGACCGCGAAGCCGCGGCCCGCCTCGCCGGCACGCGCCGCCTCGATGGTCGCGTTGAGCGCCAGCAGGTTGGTCTGGCTCGCGATCGCGTCGATCAGGCGCAACACATCGCCGATCCTCTCGGCGGCTGCGGCGAGGCTGCCGACCATCTCGGTGGTCTGGCGCGCCTTGACGACCGCGGCATCGGCCACCTTGCTGGAATGCGCGACCTGGCGACCGATCTCGGTCACCGAGGAGGCGAGCTCCTCGGAGGCCGCAGCGACGGTCGACACGCCGCTCGAGGCTTCCTCGGACGCGGCCGCGGCGGCCGCTGCGCGCTGCGAGGTGCCGTTGACGCTGACCGTGATCTCGTGGACGACGCGCTCCATGTCCGCCGTGGCCTTGGCAACCGAGGACACCACGCCCTTGACGTCGGCCTCGAACCGGTCGGCCATCTGCCGCTGCAGCGCCTGCTTCTCCTGCTCGGCGCGGTGTTGCGTCGCCTCCTGCGCCTCGCGCAGGCTGGCCGTCTCGATCATGTTGCGGCGGAACACGTCGACCGCCTGCGCCATCGTGCCGAGCTCGTCCTTGCGTTGGCCGCCGGGGATCGCGACCTCGGTGTCGCCGCTCGACAGCCGGTGCATGACGGCGGTGATGGCGACCAGCGGGCGCGAGATGCCGCGAGCGACGAACAGCGCGACGATGACGGCGAGCAGCAGGATTACGACCGTGCCGATGATCAGCTGCTGCTGCGCGCTGGCGGCGGCGGCCTCATAGGCGGTGGTGTCCTTGATCAGCTCCAGCACGGCGATCGGGTCGCCGGCGTAGTTCCTGATCTGCCCGGCATAGACCGCGGCGGGCTTGCCGGCCAGGGTGGCATCGCGCAGCAGCGCCGTGCCCTTGAACACCGCGAGCACCTCGTCCGGGGTGGCGACGGTCTCGTCGCCGAACGTCGAGGACAGCCGCTTCGGCTGGCCGTCGTTGATCCAGTAGACGGCGAGATCGATGCCGAAGCGCTGCTTGGCGCGCTCGACGAATTCCTTGCCGAAGGCGGCGCCGACGTCGACGGTGGCGATCACCTTGCCGTCGCGCACGATCGGGGTCATGCCGAAGATGCCGAGCGACAGTCGGCTCTGCTCGACGCCGGCGATCAGGCGGCCGGTCTGGTTGGCCTGCACCACGGTGATGCGGCGCTTCGAGGTGTCGTCGCCGAACACCTTGGGCTCATGCACGCGATAGAAATTGGTGGCCGGCGGCGCCCATACGTTCACCAGCGGAATGCCCTGCGCCTTCAGCGACGTCATGGCGCCGCCGAGCAGGGCGCCAAGCGCGTCGCGGTCGCCCTTGAGGTAGGCGTCGGCGATCGGGGGCAGCGCCGCCAGGGTGGAGCTGACCGCCAGCGCGGCGCGGCCTTCATAGTCGATGCCGGCCGACACGCTGTCGAACTGCAGCTTGAGCTGCTGCTCCAGCGCCAGTCGGGTCAGAGCGCGCTGCTGGATGACGGAGAAGGTGCCGAGCACGGCACAGGCGATGGCGACGGTCAGCGAGAGCGCGATGATCAGGCGGGCGGAGATCGACCGGAGGCGGGACATTCGGGGCATTCCTTGCTTTGCAGCAAGGGTCCCAGGATACCATTAAGGAACAGATACCGTAGTTGCACGGGAGCGCTGGTTCCGCTTTGGAATCCGGATTTTCTTCAGCCTATCGTGCTGATGAAACCAGGAGAGGGGGCGGGCCCGCGCCTCAGCTATCCACCTTGAGGGCGGCGATGAAGGCTTCCTGCGGGATGTCGACCTTGCCGAACTGCCGCATCTTCTTCTTGCCTTCCTTCTGCTTCTCCAGAAGCTTGCGCTTGCGGGTGATGTCGCCGCCGTAGCACTTCGCGGTGACGTCCTTGCGCAGCGCGCGCACGGTCTCGCGCGCGATCACCTTGCCGCCGATCGCCGCCTGGATCGGGATCTGGAACATGTGCGGCGGGATCAGGTCCTTCATCTTCTCGACCATGGCGCGTCCCCGGCCTTCGGCGCGGGTCCGGTGCACCAGCATCGACAGCGCATCGACCGGCTCGTTGTTGACGAGGATCTGCATCTTCACGAGATCGGCCGGCTTGTAGTCGGTCAAATGATAGTCGAACGAGGCGTAGCCCTTGGAGACCGATTTCAGCCGGTCGTAGAAGTCGAACACCACCTCGTTGAGCGGCAGGTCGTATTTGACCATCGCGCGGCTGCCGACGTAGGTCAGCTCCTTCTGATTGCCGCGGCGGTCCTGGCAGAGCTTGAGCACGCTGCCGAGATATTCGTCCGGCGTCAGGATCGTCGCCTCGATCCAGGGCTCCTGGATCTCGGCGATCTTGACCACGTCGGGCATGTCGACCGGGTTGTGGATCTCGATCTCCTCGCCGTCGGTCAGCTTCATCTTGTAGATGACGCTCGGCGCGGTCGCGATCAGGTTGAGATCGAACTCGCGGGAGAGACGCTCCTGGATGATCTCCAGATGCAAGAGGCCGAGGAAGCCGCAGCGGAAGCCGAAGCCGAGCGCGGCGGACGTCTCCATCTCGAACGAGAAGCTGGCGTCGTTGAGCCGGAGCTTGCCCATTGCGGCGCGCAATGTTTCGAAATCATCGGCATCGACCGGGAACAGGCCGCAGAACACGACCGGGATGGCCGGCTTGAAGCCCGGCAGCATCTCCGAGACCGGCTTGCGGTCGTCGGTGATGGTGTCGCCGACGCGGGTGTCGGCCACCTCCTTGATCGCGGCGGTGATGAAGCCGATCTCGCCGGGCCCGAGCTCGTCGACCTGCGTCATCTTCGGCGTGAAGAAGCCGACGCGCTCGACGTCATAGGCGGCCCCGGTGCCCATCATCCGGACGCGCTGGCCCTTCCTCATCACGCCGTCGACGATGCGCACCAGCACGACGACGCCGAGATAGACGTCGTACCAGCTGTCGACCAGCAGCGCCTTCAGGGTCGCCTCGCGGTCGCCCTTGGGCGGCGGCAGGCGGGTGACGATCGCCTCCAGCACGTCGGGAATGCCGAGGCCGGTCTTGGCCGAGATCATCACCGCGTCGGAGGCGTCGATGCCGATCACGTCCTCGATCTGCTGCTTGATCTTCTCGGGCTCGGCCGCCGGCAGGTCGATCTTGTTGAGGACCGGGACGATCTCGTGATTGTTGTCGAGCGCCTGGTAGACGTTGGCGAGCGTCTGCGCCTCGACGCCCTGGCTGGCGTCGACCACCAGCAGCGAGCCTTCGCAGGCAGCCAGCGACCGGGAGACTTCGTAGGCGAAGTCGACGTGGCCGGGCGTGTCCATCAGGTTGAAGATGTAATCCTTGCCGTCCTTGGCATGGTAACGCAGGCGCACGGTCTGCGCCTTGATGGTGATGCCGCGCTCGCGCTCGATGTCCATCGAATCGAGCACCTGCTCCTTGCCCGCCATCTCGCGGTCCGACAGCCCGCCCGTCATCTGGATCAGGCGGTCGGCCAAAGTGGACTTTCCATGGTCGATATGGGCGACGATGGAGAAGTTGCGGATGTTGGGAATGGGGGCGGTCGTCATGGGTCGCGCAGATAGCACCCCAAGCCCCTCACCAGCAACCATATTGCTGAATTTCCAGGGGCTTTCTTCACGGCAAGCTGATTCCCCGCGCCGCCAAAACAGGCTACCGAGGGCGGATGTCGAGTACCTCTCTTCCGCCTCTCGCGGCGCGCATGCGCGGCCGTCTCGGACCGCGGCGAATCTCCGCCTGGCTGGTGGCGCGCGCCACGGCGCCGGCAACGTCGATCTGGGTCGTCGTCACCTTCGCGATCGTCCATGCCGTGCTGTGGACGGCGATCCTGACCAATCTGAAGGCGGCGCAGGACGTCCATATGGACGTCGCCGAGGCCTATGCCTGGGGCAGCCGCTTCCTGCTCGGCTACGGCAAGCATCCGCCGCTGTCGGGCTGGATCGCCGGGCTGTGGTTCGCGGTGTTTCCGGTCAAGGACTGGGCGACCTATGCGCTGGCGATGGCCGTGAACGGCAGCGGCCTCGTCATCGTCTGGCTCGCGAGCCTCAAGGTGGTCGACCGCCGCCGCGCCTTCTTCGTCGTGGTGATGGTCGCGCTGTACCCGATCTTCAATTTCAAGGGCTTCAAGTACAACGCCGACCTGGTCCAGCTGCTGACCCTGCCGCTGCTGGTGCTGGCCTATCTCAACGCGTTCGAAAAGCGCAGCGCCGCCTCCGGCCTGTGGCTCGGCCTCGCCGGCGCGGCGGCGCTGATGACCAAATACTGGGTGCTGACCATGATCGGCGCCATCGGTCTTGCGGCGCTGCTGCACCCGGAACGGTTGCGCTTCCTGGCGTCGCCCGCGCCGTGGGTCGCGATCGTCACCATGCTGGTGGCGATGATCCCGCATCTGGTGTGGCTGTGGCGGGTCGATTTCGTCGCCATCACCTATGCCGGGGATGTCTATACGCTGTCGGATCGCGGCCGCGCCGCCGAGCTCGTGCTCGGCTATGTCGGCCACAATCTGGCGCTGCTGGCTTTGCCGGTGGCGCTGGCGGCGCTGGTGATGGCCTGGCCGCCGCGATTCGCCTTCCGCAACTGGCGCGGCGGTCCCAATCCTGGCGTGAATGTAAGCCAGGCGATCAATGTTTGGCTGGTGCAGGCGATCGTTGCCGTCGGGCCGCCGCTCGGCGGCCTCGCCTTCACGATCTACATGAAGACCGATTGGGGCATCTCGCTGTTCTTCCTGGTGCCGCTGGCGCTGGTCGCAATTCCCGCGCTGCGGCTGCGATCGGTCATGCTGCCGCGGCTCGCCGCCGTCTGGCTCGTGCTGTCGCTGCTCACGCTGATCGCCTCGCCCTGGATTGCCCGGCGCGAGATGGCCGCCAATCCGAACGGCGCCACCGGCTATGGCGCCCGTTCGGAGCTGGCGCGGGAGCTGACCAAGGCCTGGCATGCCCGATTCGGCTCGCCCTGGCCGCTGGTGGCCGGCTTTGCCGAGATGAACACGCCGATGACCTTCTACAGCCCGGACCACCCAAGGCCGTTCACGGTGCCCACCACGCCCGAGGAGACCTGGAGTTCCGGCCTGAGCGCGCTGGAGGACCTCAAGCGCGAGGGGTTCATCGGCATCTGCGACACCACCGACAACCGGATCGCGGCCTGCGAGGCCTGGATGGCCAAGGAGGCCCCGACAGCCGAGCCGCTGGTTATGACCACGCAGCGCTTCTTCCACGGCCAGGCGGGCCCTGCAATCGTTTGGAAGGTGTATATTCAGGCATCGGGGGGATAGCTCCGCGGTCGTCCCGGCCAAGCGCTCCTGCGCGCGAGGCCTCCCGATCACCGGAGCAGGGAATCGAGCTGGCGGATCAGCTCTCCGACCCGGCCTCCTCCGGGCGGCGGACCAGGATAACGCCTGAGGACGTCCACGACCTCTCGAGAAGCAAGGAGCCGTGATCGCGCGAGGTAGTCAGCGCCGACGGCGGGAACGTCTCCGGCCGAGATTTCGAAAGCTCGCGCCGCGTGGCCGGCAGCTCCGAGGATGTGCTTGACCTGGGAAGGGTTCGCGAGGGGATGAAGGAAGCCCGCGCCCGCCGCGGCAAGGGCAGCGCGAGCGGCCTCATAGGCCGCGCGCAACCCTTCATCGCGGGCTTCGATTGCCGCCCGCTGCGCCGCCCACGCGCTATCCCGTAGGGATTTGCTCCGACTCCCGCCGCTCGCAAAGCTTCGGGCGGCCTGTATTGCGGCTCGTGCACGAAGATCATCCGGTCGGTCGCGTTCGAAGATCGCCAGCGCCGGATGTGCAGAGAGGGCCGCGTATTCAGCCACGGCTCGCAAGTCTGCCTCGCTCAGCCGAATAGTGCTACTGGACATGCCATTCTTACCGCGTCGCGATGCGAGGAAAGGCGCAAATCGGGTAGAATGCCCCATTGCGGCATGGCGAAACGCGTTTCGGGAGGCCCTTACACGCCTTCTTCGTGGAACTTGTCGTTCACCAGGTCGGTGATCGCCTGCAGCGCGGCCTCCGCCTCGGGCCCGGTGGCGGAGACCAGGATCTTGGTTCCCGGCGCCGCCGCCAGCATCATCAGGCCCATGATCGAGCGGCCGCCGACGGTCTCGCCGCCGCGCGTCACCCAGACCTCGGCCTGGAACTTCTCGACCATCTGCACGAATTTCGCCGAGGCCCTCGCATGCAGGCCGCGCTTGTTGGTGATCAGCAGCTCTCGCGAGATGGCTCCGGCAGGGACAGCCGGGCCGGCGACGTTGTCCTGCTGAGCATCCTCGTCGCTCATTTGCCGGCGAGCACCCGGCTGGCGATGGTGACGTATTTGCGTCCCGCCTCCTGCGCCATGGCGATGGCGTCGGGCAGCGAGCGCTCCTCGCGCACCTTGGCGAGCTTCACCAGCATGGGCAGGTTGATGCCCGCGAGCACCTCGACCTTGGGCCGGCTCATGCAGGAGATGGCGAGGT
Source organism: Bradyrhizobium sp. SZCCHNS30572 (assembly GCF_032484415.1). Taxonomy (NCBI): domain Bacteria; kingdom Pseudomonadati; phylum Pseudomonadota; class Alphaproteobacteria; order Hyphomicrobiales; family Nitrobacteraceae; genus Bradyrhizobium; species Bradyrhizobium sp. SZCCHNS30572. The sequence goes on from NZ_JAUESY010000001.1 coordinate 35,580, forward strand.
TCGACGGCGTGCCGCCGAACATGTCGGTGAGAATGGCGACACCGTCGCCGGTGTCGACGCGGTTCACGGCTTCGATGATGTCGCTGCGACAGAGATCGGAATCATCGTCGGCGCCAATCGTGACCGCTTCGATTTGTTTTTGAGGACCCATGACGTGTTCCAGCGCCGCCCTGAACTCGTCGGCGAGGCGCCCATGGGTCACCAGTACCAGGCCAATCATCGGATACTCCTCGCGGGCGCCTTGGGTGCACCGCACGAACGCGCCACTTTGACCATCCGGAGCCCTCGCGCAAGAGGGCATATTCGCGAGTCTCCCGGATTCTGGCATACAGAATGGGAGGGGGCGGCGGTCTACTCGGTCGCGATAGTGGGGCTGATATGGTTACCAATTTGCCCCACACAATCGGCCGAAAGATTACCGGAACATGAAAGCTTGAGTGGTAATTAGTTCCGCTACAACCAGCGGGAGGGGTGAGAAACCCGGGCCGACAGGTATCCGTGGCAATTCGATACCGTTGAGATGAATCCGAAGCGATTCGGCGTTCGGCAGGCGGGCAGCGTCCTCGGCCATCAGGTCAACCACAAGCCCAAGTTTCGCCTCCGACACATGGTCGCAGGCGCGGATTCCAAGGCCGCGGATCTCGATCAGCCCGGCCAGAGCGGGCGCGGGGCTCACCCACATTTCCCCGCCGCGTGTGGCGAGATGAACACGGTCGTCGCCCACCAGAACCGTTGGCGGCAGCTGTCCCGCGCGTCCGGCGAGGATCAGATCGAAGGCGAGTCGGGATTTACCGGAACCGGAGGGGCCCCGGATCAGGACGGCCTGCTCCCCAACCTGGACGGCAGACGCATGGATGCTCGCCGTTTCGTTCGTCACGACGCCGGCAACCGGACGACGAAGCGAGCCCCGGCCGAGGTCGGATGTCCGTCGGCGTCAACAGGGCCGGGCCGGTTCTCGGCCCAGATCCGCCCGCCATGGGCGTCGATGATCTGCTTGGAGATCGACAGGCCCAGCCCGGAATTCTGACCAAAGCCCTGGTGCGGCCGGTCGGTATAGAACCGCTCGAAGATGCGCTGCAGGGCGTCCTCGCGAATGCCGGGGCCGTCATCATCGACGGTGATCTCGATCTCCGAGCGCACGCGCCGGCAGGTGATGCGCACCTTGCCGCCGGCCGCGGAGAACGATTGCGCGTTCGACAGAAGGTTGGAGATCACCTGGCCGAGCCGCGAATCATGCCCGGGCACCGAGAAGGTGTCGTTGGCGCCGCGGCCCTCGAAGCGGACCTCGACGGTGACGTCGGTGCCGAGCTTGGTCTCGTTGGCGACCGAGGTCAGCGTGTTCAGCAGCCGGCGCAGATCGACCAGGGTCATGTCCTGGCGCTGCAGCTCGGCATCGAGCCGGCTGGCGTCGGAAATGTCGGAGATCAGCCGGTCGAGCCGCTTCACGTCGTGCTCGATCACGGCGAGCAGGCGGGCGCGGCTGTTGTCGTTGCGCGCCAGCGGCAGCGTCTCGACCGCCGAGCGCAGCGAGGTCAGCGGGTTCTTGAGCTCGTGGGCAACGTCGGCGGCGAACATCTCGATCGCCTCGATGCGGTTGTAGAGCGCGTCCGTCATGTCGCGCAGCGCCCCGGAGAGATGGCCGATCTCGTCGCGGCGGCGGGTGAAGTCGGGAATCTCGACGCGGGTCTTGATGCGGCGGCGGACCCGCTCGGCACTGTCGGCGAGCCGGCGCACGGGTCCGGCGATGGTGCTGGCGAGCAGCAGCGACAGCACGATCATGACGGCGGAGGCGACGCCGCCGACCTTCAGAATGGCAAGACGCTCGGCGGTGACCATCTGGTCGATGTCGTCGCCCTGTGTCGACAGCATCAGGGCGCCGTGGATGGTGCGCGAGCGCTGCACCGACACCGCGACCGAAACGATCACTTCGCCGCGCGAATTGACCCTCACCATGCTGCGCTTCTGGCCCTTCAGCGCGTCCGCGACTTCCTCGTAGCCGTTGCCGTTCTCGGGGCCATATTCGCGGTACAGCGGCAGGTCGCCGCGATTGAGCCAGGTGCGGACCGAGATCAGCGCACGCTCGACGAAGCCGGGCTTCTCGCTCGACGGCGGCGGCAGGTCGAAGCGCAGCACGTTCTCCAGGTTGCGGCTGTCGAGCAGGAGCCCGCCATTCGGATCATAGATGCGCGCGCGCGTCTTGGTCGGCGAGATCAGCGTGCGCAGCACCGGCGCGACGCGTTCCGGATTGATCGGGAAGTCGAGCGGCGAATATTCGTCCGGCGCGCCGTAGCTCTCGCCGGGCTTGAGATCGAGCAGGCGCTCGGGATCGATGGTGATGGTGTTGGTCTGTACCGTGGCCGAGGCGGCGATGGCGCCGGCGATGATCTCGGCCTGCACCAGGAGGCTCTGCGCGCGCGCATCGATCAGGCCGGCGCGGAACTGCGACAGGTACAGGATGCTTGCAACCAGTGCGAGCAGGCCGGCGATGTTCAGCGAGACGATGCGGCGGGTGAGGCTCGAGAACGACAGCGCGAACAGGAACTGTCCGGCGCGGCGCAGCCAGCTCAGCGGACGCTGCCAGCCGGAGACGTGCGGGGTCTCGTCCGCCGCCTCGGACGCGATCGCGGCGGCGGCGTCGTGGGCATTCACGGCTGGGTCAAGCTGCGTGCGATCGAGCAATGTGAGTGCTCCGATTCCGAATTTCGTAGGGGTTGTGCGGCGAATTCCCGCGAGAACTCGACTTGCCGCACCCGAATTCGCCGCAACAATGGCCCCGTTCCGGCATCTGCGCTCGGACAAACGCGCAGGAGGCGTAGCCTATCCAATCGAGACCGCGACGTCAGCGCGCAATTTCGCATGACGTCGCGCAAGGCAATGCTTCAGGTCCCTTGCTGCAGGGCTTCAGGTTTCCTTGAAGCGATAGCCGACGCCGTAGAGGGTCTCGATCATCTCGAACTCCTCGTCGACCATCTTGAACTTCTTGCGCAGCCGCTTGATGTGGCTGTCGATGGTGCGGTCGTCGACATAGACCTGGTCGTCATAGGCCGCGTCCATCAGCGCATTGCGGCTCTTGACCACGCCCGGACGCTGCGCCAGCGCCTGCAGGATCAGGAACTCGGTGACGGTCAGCGTGACCGGCTCGTTCTTCCAGGTGCAGGTGTGACGCTCCGGATCCATGCGCAGCAGGCCGCGATCGAGCGCCTTGGCGTCGTTCTCCTTCGGCAGCGCCGTCGGATCCTTCGGCTGCGAGCGGCGCAGCACGGCCTTGACGCGCTCCACCAGCAGGCGCTGCGAGAACGGTTTGCGGATGAAGTCGTCCGCGCCCATCTTCAGGCCGAACAGCTCGTCGATCTCCTCGTCCTTGGAGGTGAGGAAGATCACCGGCAGGTCGGACTTCTGGCGAAGCCGCCGCAACGTCTCCATGCCGTCCATGCGCGGCATCTTGATGTCGAGGATGGCGAGGTCAGGCTGGCTGGTCCGAAAACCGTCGAGCGCCGACGCACCATCGGTATAGGTCATGATCCGATAACCCTCGGCCTCGAGCGCGATGGAGACGGATGTCAGAATGTTGCGGTCGTCATCGACCAAGGCGATTGTGGGCATGAGCCTGCTTTCAGAGTCTGGTTACGCCGAGACTTCGAGAATCAAGATAAGGGCCGCATATTTGGGCTTCGAACATGGTCAACGAGCAATGCAAGCTGGGCTGAAGTGTGACCGAGTTCCACAAATACCATGGCAAAGTCTTGTGCCGCGCCCAGGTTTGTGGCCCGTTTAGCCGAAAAAAGGCCTTCATTGCAACTGGATGGACGAGGGAAAAGACGATGTCTGCGAGCTTTAACCCTAACCGCGTGACGCAATCCCTGCTGCGCCGAAGCCGGCAGGGCGCACTTGCGACCTTGATGGTTGGTACGGGCGATCCCTACTGCTCCCTCGTCAACGTCGCCACCGCGTCCGATGGTGCTCCGATCATCCTGATCTCGCGATTAGCTGTACACACCAGGAATGTACTTGCCGATTCGCGCGTATCGCTGATGCTCGATGAACGGGCGCCGGGCGATCCGCTGGAGGGAACTCGCATCATGCTGTCGGGCAAGGCCGAGCAGGCCACCGACGACAATCGCGAGATGATGCGCCGTCGGTATCTCAATGCGCATCCGTCCGCTGCGGACTATGCGGATTTCGCCGACTTCTCGTTCTTCGTGATTCGTCCGTCAGGCGCGCATCTCGTCGCCGGATTCGGCCGCATCGTCGATCTCAAGCCCGAGCAGTTTCTCACGGATATCTCCGATGCTGATGAACTGATTCTGGCAGAGCAGGGCGCTGTCGATCACATGAACGAAGATCACCGTGAGGCGCTCGCCCTCTACGCGACGAAGCTGCTCGGCGCCGAAGCCGCGGAGTGGCGGTGTAGCGGCTGTGACCCGGAGGGATTGGATCTGATGGCCGACGGCAAGACGCTACGGCTCGGGTTTCCCGAGCACGTAACCACGCCCGGGGCGTTGCGCAAGATGCTTGTGCGGCTTGCTGACGAGGCACGCGCGAAGTGAGGTGTAGTTCGAGCCCGCTTTGATGGCTGTGCTCATCCTCTCGTGACGAAAGACGACAAAGTTCACGCATGAACGCAGTTGCGGTGAAGCTCGATGAGTACGCTCCCTGTCCAGCGGAGGGTAAGCGCCGCGGGCGCGAGTGAGCTCGTTGACGTCGCGGCCGGGCGAAGTCGGGATTATGTGATCCCGCAAGCGCGAGGCAATCGTGAATGGAAGCTGGCTGATCGGGTGGGCGACGACACGGCTGATCACCGACGCATTCCGTCGGCTCGGCCGGCGTCCCTTGATCGGTTGCAGCGAGGCGGTGCGACGGGCGTTGGCCGGATGCTCGGTCTTCGCCTTGGTCATCGCTTTCCCGCGCGAATTCGTCGATTTGAGCGTCGTTTGTCGTTCTCGTGAAACCCAACCGCGCTGATATATCTGTTGCGTTGCAGCAACTCAGCGGGGCGCAGGCGGCTGCTGCTGGAATGTGCATGGCGCGGCAAAACATGAGCTACGCACATCACGGTTTGCCAATAACCAATTGGGCCGGATCGTCTTGGCAAGACCAGCGTTGATCAGTATTAGGTCGGCGACCGCGCTTCGATAAGGCGATGTAACGGCAACGGTCACCGCGCAACGCGCGCGACTGCGCGCAACAGATGCGGGCTCTCAGGAGGGATCTTCGTGCAAGAGACGGGTATTCGCAACGGCGCCTTCGGTGCCGACAAGTTCGGCTTAAAGAACCTCAAGCAGGTGCACTGGAATCTCGGCGCTCCCCAGCTCTATCAGTATTCGCTGGCGGCAGGCGAGGCGGTGCTGTCGGCCGACGGGGCGCTGTGCGCGGATACTGGCGAGTTCACCGGCCGCAGCCCGAAGGACAAGTTCACGGTGCGCGACGCCTCCACCGAAAAGATGTGGTGGGCGGGCAACCAGGCGATCACGCCCGCGCAGTTCGAGGCGCTGCATCAGGACTTCATCAAGCACGCCGAAGGCAAGACCCTGTTTGCGCAGGATCTCTATGGCGGCGCCGATCCGAGCTTCCGCATCAAGACGCGCGTCTTCACCGAACTCGCCTGGCATTCGCTGTTCATCCGCACGCTTCTGATCCGCCCCGAGAAGATCGAGCTCGACACCTTCGTGCCGGAGCTCACGATCATCGACATGCCGAGCTTCCGTGCCGACCCGAAACGCCACGGCGTGCGCTCGCAGAACGTCGTCGCGATCGATTTCGCCCGCAAGATCGTCCTGATCGGCGGGTCCTATTATGCCGGCGAGATGAAGAAGAGCGTGTTCACCACGCTCAACTACTACCTGCCCGAGCGCGGCGTGATGCCGATGCACTGCTCGGCCAATGTCGGTTCGAACGGCGACACCGCTGTCTTCTTCGGCCTGTCCGGCACCGGCAAGACGACGCTGTCGGCCGATCCGAACCGCACCTTGATCGGCGACGACGAGCATGGCTGGGGACCGTCCGGCGTGTTCAACTTCGAAGGCGGCTGCTACGCCAAGTGCATCAAGCTGTCGCAGGAAGCCGAGCCGCAGATCTATGCGGCGTCGACCCGGTTCGGTGCGGTGCTCGAGAACGTCGTGCTCGATGAGGATACGCGCGTTCCCGATTTCGACGACGGCTCCAAGACGGAGAACACCCGCTCGGCCTATCCGCTCGACTACATCCCGAACGCCTCGCGCACCGGCCGCGCGCCGCATCCGAAGAACGTCGTGATGCTCGCCGCCGACGCCTTCGGCGTGCTGCCGCCGATCGCAAAGCTCTCGCCGGCGCAGGCGATGTACCATTTCCTGTCCGGCTACACCGCCAAGGTCGCGGGCACCGAGCGCGGCTTGGGCTCTGAGCCGCAGCCGGAATTCTCGACCTGCTTCGGCTCGCCGTTCCTGCCGCTCGATCCGTCCGTCTACGGCAACATGCTGCGGCAGCTGATCGCCGAGCACAATGTCGACTGCTGGCTGGTCAACACCGGCTGGACCGGCGGCAAGTATGGCACGGGCTCGCGCATGCCGATCAAGGTGACGCGCGCGCTGCTGACGGCGGCGCTCGACGGCAGCTTGCGCAACGTCGAGTTCCGCACCGACAAATATTTCGGCTTCGCGGTGCCGACCGCGCTGCCGGGCGTGCCGACCGAGATCCTCGACCCGGTCAACACCTGGAAGGACAAGGCCGAGTTCGACAAGACTGCGCGCGCGCTGGTCGGCATGTTCCAGAAGAATTTTGCCAAGTTCGAAGCCCAGGTCGATGCCGAGGTCCGTAACGCCGCGCCGGATCTGAAGCTGGCGGCGGAGTAGGGCTGCAAACGTCAAGGGGGCGGTCGCGTTGCGGCTGACCCCACATTTTCCCGCTCCGCCCCGTTCAATGCACGAGAGGCGCGAGCTCAAGCCATACCCACAGCTGTCGTCCCGGCGAACGCCGGGACCCATAACCACAGGACGGAGTGGTTGAGGCGTGTTGGTCGCTCCAGCCTTCCAAAACTGGCGACGGTGGCTATGGGTCCCGGCTCAAGGCCGGGACGACGCCGTTTTCTTGGCTTGCGTCCCGGCCCTCACGCCTTGAAATACGCAATCTGCGTCGTCGTCGCGAGCAGGCGGCCGGACGGCGACCACAGCTCGCCATGCTGGTCCTGATAGCTGCGGTTGAAGATCTTGGCATCGGCGGTCGCGAGCACATGCGTGATGTCCTCGGCCGCGAGCTCGTCCCGGCTGACGTGGAAATAGGTCGTCAGCGACACCGTGCCGAACGGCACCAGCTCGCCGCGGGCGTGGAAGACGCGGCCGAAGAAGGCGTCCGACATCGACAGCACCGACAGGCAGTCGAGCTTGCGCGGCTTGCGGTCGGAGATCCACAGCCGGGAATAGCTGCTGTGCGGCTCCCCCGACGACGATGCGCCAAACGCTGGACGGCCCTCGATGAAGCGGAAATCGTACTGCTTGGTCCAGGACATGTTCGTGTCGGGATGTCGCTTGACCTGATCGAACGGCGGCGCCTCGGGCTTTGTGGCCGGCTGATGCGACCAGGACGGCCGGCGCTCGGCGAACACGGCGGTGGCGAGCGTCGCCGCGTCAGAGTCGCCCTGGCTCAGCTCGACGCACCAATGCTGCGAGGAGCGGTTGGCCTTCACCAGCCGCACGTCGAGATCGAACGGCCCTTCCGCGATCGGCGCGCAATAGTTCACCGTCATCGCCAGCGGATCGCCCTGAATTTGCGGATGCTGGATCAACGCGCGCAGCACGGTCGCCGCCGTGACGCCGCCAAACGGGCCGACGAACGCCCAGTAATCCGGGCTGGTCCTTCCCTGCCAGCGGCTGTCGCCGGCGGTGACGCCGGTGGCCTCGTCGAACAGGTGAGCTGGCGGTTCGGTCATGCATTCCTCCCGACGGTCATCGTATGATGGCCGTCAGGTGAAACGCAATGGAAGGCCTCTGCAATGACGTCATGGGTCATTGCTGAAGGTGAGGGGAAGGGCCCGTCACGCCCGCTGCGCTTGCACCGGCGCCATCGCCAGCCCGACCGGCACGTTCCAGATGTCGTCGGCATATTCGCGGATGGTGCGGTCGGAGGAGAACCAGGCCATGCGCGCGACGTTGAGGATCGAGGCGCGGGTCCAGGCCGGCACGGTCTGCCAGCGTGCATCGATGCCGCGCTGGGCCTCGTAGTAGGAATCGAAATCGGCCGAAACCATGTAGTGGTCGAGATGGCGCAGCGCATGGGCGATCGGCTCGAACCGGCCGGGTTCGTCCGGCGAGAACGCGCCGGACGCGATCGCATCGATCGCGCGCGCCAGCCTCGGTGACCGGTGGATCACGTCGGACGCGTCCAGTCCCTGCTTGCGGCGGAGCATGACCTCGTCGGCCTCCATGCCGAAGATCGCGATGTTGTCGGCGCCGACATTGTCGCGGATCTCGATATTGGCGCCGTCCAGCGTGCCGATGGTAAGGGCGCCGTTCAGCGCCAGCTTCATGTTGCCGGTGCCGGACGCCTCCATGCCGGCGGTCGAGATCTGCTCGGACAGGTCGGCTGCGGGAATGATCGTTTCCGCCAGGCTGACATTGTAGTCGGCCATGAACACGACCTTCAGCTTGCCGCCGATCGCGGGATCGTTATTGACGACCTCCGCGACGTCGTTGATCAGCTTGATGATCAGCTTGGCATAGCGGTAGCTCGCCGCCGCCTTGCCGGCGAAGATCTTCACCCGCGGCACCCAGTTAGCTTGCTGGTCGTCCTTGATGTCCAGATACAGCGCGACCGCTTCGAGGATGTTCAGGAGCTGGCGCTTGTATTCGTGAATGCGCTTGATCTGCACGTCGAACAGCGCGCCCGGGTCGAGGCGCACGTTCATGCGCTCGCCGATCAGACGCGCCAGCTGCACCTTGTTGTGGTGCTTCACGGCGCGGAACTTCTGGTGGAAGCCGGCGTCGGCGACGTAGCTCTCGAGACTCGAGAGCAAGGTCGGATCGTCGACGACGGCGTCGCCGCAGGCCTCGCGCAAGAGGTTCGTCAGCTTGGGATTGGCGAGCGTCAGCCAGCGGCGGAAAGTGATGCCGTTGGTCTTGTTGGTGATGCGGCCGGGATAGAGATGGTTGAGATCGTGGAACACGGTCTCCTTCATCAGGTCGGAATGCATCGCCGAGACGCCGTTGATGCGGTGCGAGCCGACGAAGGCGAGCTGGCCCATGCGCACGCGGCGGCCGCTCTTCTCGTCAATCAGTGACACCGAGGCGCGGTAGTCGATGTCACCCGGTGCGCGCTGCTCGGCGAGCGCGAGATGCTGCGCATTGATGCGATAGATGATCTCGAGATGGCGCGGCAGCAGCCGCTCGAACAGCTCGACCGGCCAGGTCTCGAGCGCTTCGGGCAGCAGCGTGTGGTTGGTATAGGACAAGGTCGCGATGGTGATCTTCCACGCCTCGTCCCAGCGGAAATTGTGCAGGTCGACCAGGATCCGCATCAGTTCGGCCACGGCGAGCGAGGGGTGCGTGTCGTTGAGCTGCACCGCGGCCTTCTGCGCCAGGCTGCGCAACTGGCCGTCGGAGCCGAGATGGCGCTTGACGAGATCTTGCAGCGAAGCCGAGACGAAGAAATATTCCTGGCGCAGCCGCAGCTCGCGTCCCGCCGGGCTCTCGTCGTTCGGATACAGGAATTTGCAGATCGCCTCGGCGCGCGCTTCTTCTGCCGAGGCGCCGAGATAGTCGCCGGAGTTGAACACGTCGAGCTTCAGCGGATCGGGCGAGCGCGCCGACCATAGCCTGAGCGCATTCACGTGCTGGCCGCGCCAGCCGACGATCGGCGTGTCATAGGCCACCGCCTGCACGGTCTCGCCTGGATGCCAGATCGCGCGAGCCCGGCCCTTGTCGTCGATGTGCTCGACGCCGCCGCCGAAATGAACGTGATAGACCACCTCGGGGCGCTGGAACTCCCAGGGATTGCCGAACGACAGCCAGACGTCGGGATATTCGTGCTGCCAGCCGTCGACGATGACCTGGCGGAACAGGCCGAAATCATAGCGGATGCCGTAGCCGATCGCAGGGATCTGCAAGGTCGACATGCTCTCCATGAAGCACGCCGCGAGCCGTCCGAGGCCGCCATTGCCGAGCGCGGCATCGGGCTCGCATTTGCGCAGGTCCATCAGGCCGACGCCGAGATCGCCGAGCGCGGTCTCGAACACCTTCATCAGGCCCATGTTGTTGAGCGCGTCGGCGAACAGCCGGCCGATCAGGAATTCGAGGCTGAGATAGTAGACCCGCTTGCGCCCGGCGTCGTAGCTCTCCTTGTCCGCGGTCAGCCAGCGATGCACGATGCGGTCGCGCAAGGTCAGCGCCGCGGCGTGGTACCAGTCCTGCTGCGTCGCCTGGCTCGCCTCCTTGCCGATGGCGAGGCGAAGCTTGGCCAGGATGTCGCTCTTGATCTCCGCGACCGCCAATTCGTCGACGGGCTGGCCGGTGCTTACGAAGCTGCGCTGGGACGGCTGATCTGTCACCTTGGAAACCTGTGATGCTACGAGGAACCGGTAAAAGCATACGATGGTTGCGCGCGGTCCGAAACCCGGGGAAAGGCTGGTCCGCACAGCAAGGTGATGGAAAACGATGCAAAAACGGGGCCGGAGTTCCTGGGGCGGAACACGCTAGGATGGTGCAGGTGCGTCGTGGAGTTGAGGGCTCTCCCCATCGTCATCCCGGCGAAAGCCGGGATCCAGACTCACCTTGTGAGGCGAGCGACGAACATCTGCTCGATCCGACGGCGCCAATCCGGCTCGTATTCCGCGTTCATGCCTTCGGCCCGCAGCACGGCCGCGGCGAACGCCTGCGGAGAGGGCGGTTGGCCGTCCAGCATCAGGTCGTCCGCGGTGGGGCGGCTGCAAAAGCCCCAGTCCACGCATAGGTCGCGCAGCAGCCAGTCGAGACGCTTGCGCAGGGCTGCATCGGTTTCGGTGTTGGAATTCTCCATGAGAGCGGCGCGCCTCCTTTGAGAAGGGATGGACAATCGGCTAGGAACAAATTAAGAACAATTTAGCAAGCGATCGTTTATCCTGACAGCGATTCGATCCGCCAGCCCCCGGCATCAGTGCATCCCGCGAGGACACCCATGTCCAATATCGCCTTCGATCCCTTGGCCCTGACCCGCATTGCCGATTTTGCGCGCAGCCTGACGCGGCTGCACAAGACGGCTCGCCGGCGGGCGGTGGACGACGACCAGATCGACCGCGCCTTCAACGCCGTCTGCATGTCGGTCTGGGGCTACACCACCGACGACATTTCCGACGATCTGTTCTCGGCCACCGACCACACCTTCCTCGATGGCCTCGACGAGGCGCGGGCGCGCATCTTCGCCGCCGAGCAGGGCTACGACCTGGTCGACGACGAGGGCATGCTGACCGATTGGTGGGGCTTCTGCTGGATGATCCTGGCCGAGAAACGCGGCCTGCTGACGCCGGACAACCGCGCCGCCGCGCGGGCGGCGATCGAGGAGAAATATCTGGAAGCGCCGAACGTCATCGGCGTGATCGTCGCGCGCTAGGTCAGCATTCCGTCATTGCGAGCGCAGCGAAGCAATCCAGGGTGGTGTGCGGGACTCTGGATTGCTTCGCTGCGCTCGCAATGACGAGTCCGGGCTCAATCCACATCCGCGCGCTTGGCGCGGCCGGTGGCCGGCTTCGGCGCGATCGTCAGCGGCGGCGCGACGCTGACATTGCTGGCGCTGGCCTCCGGCGGCGGCATCGCGGCGAGCGCATCGGCCGCCAGCATCTCGGCGCGCACCGGTGCGACCTTCATCTCGCTCAGCTTGGCCCGCATGTCCGAGTTCAGCCCGGGATAGGAGGCGACCGGCTTGAAATCGGCCGGCTGGCCGCCGCTGCCGCGCGTGCCCGAATAGGCGACGAGGCCGTCGCTGGTGGCGACGACGTCGCCGGGGCGCAGCGAGGTGTCGAGCGACAGGTCGACCGGCGCCAGCCCGGCCGGATCGCGGCCGTTGCAGGTGCAGTCGGCGCGCAGCGCCTGGCGATAGGCGAATGCGTTCTCGCTGTCGGCATAGCGCTCGCCGTTCGCCGCCGTGGCGTAGTCGATGTTGGAGCCGAAATAGATCCTGGTCGGGCTGGCCGGGCAGAACGCTTGGCACATCTGGGCCGGCGAGGCGAGGCCCCGCGTCAGCGGAAAATAGCGGCCGTCGCAGGTGCGCACGCAGAACGCTGCGCCGGATCCACCGCTCGCGGCGCGCGGCTGGGCGGGGGCCTGCGGGTTGGTGCCGAACGGATCGGTGAAGAAGCCGCCTTGCGGGGCCGACCGCTGGGATTGCGGCTTGTTGAAGCCGCCGAACAGGAAGTCGAACAGGCCCTGGGCCGACGCCATTCGCGGCGCCAGCGCGCCGGCCGCGACGAGGCCGACCGTCGCCGCGACAGCGACGTGGCGGGACCTCCGCCGAAACGACAACACGCTACGCAACGCCCGCTCCATCGCCAGGATCTTCACCGCAAAGCCACGCCGTGACGCGGCAACCCGCGTCGCTCGATCATGTGCGATCGAACGCGCCTTGCCCAAGGCATGGCGCCATCAGCTTTGCGGTAACCTTAACGGGCGTTGGTAAATGAGCGGTATGCGCGGGTCGCGAATTGCGCCGCGCGCCAGGCGCCTCAGAGGAATTCGTGCGCCTTGTAGAGCGCCCGGAACGGCAGGCCGGCCTGGGCGAAGGTCTCGGCGGCGCCTTCCTCGCGGTCGACCATGGTGAACACCAGCGCCACCTCGGCGCCGGCCTCGCGCAGGGTTTCCACCGCCTTCATCGCCGAGCCGCCGGTGGTGGTGACGTCCTCGACCACGACGATGCGTTTTCCCGCCAGGGTCTCGTCGCGGGTCAGGCCCTCGATCGCGAGCTTGGCGCCGTGCTCCTTCGGCTTCTTGCGGACGAAGAAGGCCGCGATCGGATGGCCCTTGATCCAGGAGATCTGGGCGATTGCGCCGGCGAGCGGCACCGCGCCCATCTCCAGGCCGCCGATATAATCGAAGCCCTCGTCCTTCAGCGCCTCATAGGTGAGCTCGGCGAGCAAGGTGGCGCCCTCCGGGTCCATCATGGTCGGCTTCAGGTTGAAATAGAAATCGCTCTTGCGGCCGGAGGCCAGCGTGACCTCGCCACGGCCGAACGAGCGCCTGCGGATGATCTCGAGGAGGCGGGCGCGGGAGGCGGATTTGGACACGGCGTTTCCCCTGAGGGTGGATTCTTGGGTGGCGCAATCTATCGGGGGCGGGCGGCGGAGACCAGCCGCCACGATGTCCCATCAACAACGGTACGTTTGAAGCCGGATGCAGTTTCGAGCTAATGGGAGCCCGCGACCAAGCAAGGACGGTTGGGAAGGATGCCCTGCATGACGATCGAGCTGTACACCTGGAACACCCCAAACGGGCGCAAAATCTCGGTCGCGCTGGAGGAGATGGGGCTGCCCTACCGCGTCGTTCCGGTCGACATCACCAAGGGCGCCCAGATGGCGCCGGAATTCCTGGCGATCAGCCCCAACAACAAGATCCCGGCGATCGTCGATCCCGACGGCCCCGACGGCAAGCCGGTCAGCGTGTTCGAATCCGGCGCCATCCTGCTCTACCTGGCTGAGAAGACCGGCCAGTTCCTGCCGAAATCCCTCGCCGAGCGGATCCCGGTCTATGAATGGCTGATGTGGCAGATGGGCGGTTTCGGCCCGATGCCCGGCCAGGTGCACCATTTCATCGCGCTGACCAACGAACAGGACCGTGCCTACGGGCTCAAGCGCTACATGGCCGAGACGGTCCGGCTCTATGGCGTGCTCGACCGCCGGCTGGCGCAGCACGAGTTCGTCGCAGGCGCTCTCTCGATCGCCGACTTCGCCATCGTCGGCTGGGCCTGGCGCCACCCGCGCCACAAGGTGGATCTCGCCGACTTCCCGAACGTCAAGCGCTGGTACGATACCCTGATGGCCCGCCCCGCCGTGAAGCGCGGCATGGAAGCGAAGCTGGACTGAGAAGCTCATCGGCCGTTCCTTGCCGACGATGACTTCCGAGATCTTTCGGCACGCGCGGTGCCCCCTCTCCCGCTCTCGTCCGCCTTTGCCGAGAGGCTTCGGCGGACAAGGCGGGGGAGCCGATGGAAATCACCCCCGCCGCGCCTCCAGCGCCATGCGCACCGCAAGTCCCGCGAGCACCGTGCCCATCAGATAGCGCTGCACGAGCGCCCAGCTCGGCCGTGTCGCCAGGAACAGGGCAATCGATCCTGCCGCCATGGCGATCATGGCGTTGACGCCGATGCTGATCACGATCTGGATCGCGCCAAGCACCATCGACTGCGTCAGCACGCTGCCAACAGCGGGATCGACGAACTGCGGCAGCAGCGCCAGATACAGCATCGCGATCTTCGGGTTCAGCAGATTGGTGACGAGCCCCATTAGGAACAGCCTGCGCGGGCTGTCGATGGCGAGCGTCCTCACCTGGAAGGGCGAGCGTCCACCCGGCTTCACCGCCTGCCACGCCAGATAGAGCAGGTAGGCAGCGCCGGCGAGGCGCAGCGCGTCATAGGCGAACGGCACGGCAAACAGCAGCGCCGTGATGCCGAACGCCGCCGCCAGCATGTAGACCAGAAAGCCGACGGCAACGCCGCCGAGCGAGACCAGGCCCGCGACGTGACCCTGCGTGATCGCGCGCGAGATCAGATAGATCATGTTCGGCCCTGGTGTCAGCACCATGCCGAGCGAGACGAGGGCGAAGGCGAGCAGGGATGATGTGTGCGGCATCACTGGTTCGATGATCGGGATCTCTGCCGCTGCTTTAGCGCGGACGATCACGCATCGTCATCCGGTCAATTGCACCGAGAGCAATCAGCCCGCCGCCGGCGGCGCGACGTCCAGCGCAGGCAGCGGTCTGCCGGAGCGGTCGAACACACCGGCGATGCTCAACGCCAGCAGGATCAGCAGAATGGCCGCCGCGAGCGGCACGGAGTGCCCGATCATGGCGAGCAGGCAGGCTCCCAGCGCAATCACGAGGCCGATCTCCAGCGGCGCGATCGGCTCGCCGGCGTCGCTCCGCGCCTTCCAGTGGATCGCAATCCCCGCCGCCACCATCGGCATGTCATAGATCATCGCATAGGGCGTGGCGATGATGCTGCCGACCGCGACCAGCGCGATCGCCTGCTGCGTTGAGCCGCGTCGCCAGGCATCCCAGACCATCACGACGACGGAGCAGGACAACAGGAGCTGAACCAGGTAGCCGATCGGCGGCGGCGCGCCGAGCGCGTGCAAGCCAGCGATGACCGTCGGCATCATGTGATCGAGGCTGACCTGGTTGGCCTGCAATTGCGCCTGATAGCTCGGAAATTTCACGATCCATTCGAGCCAGATCCACGGATCGAGCGCAGCGCTGGTGACGACCGCGACGATCACGGTCGTGGCGATGGCCGAGAGGATGGCGCGCCAGTTGCGTGACGCCAGCAGCACGACCGGCATCAGCAGCACGAATTGTGGCTTGTAGGCGAGCAGGCCGAGCAGCGTGCCGGCAACGATCGGGTGGCGCGCGAGCAGGCGCAATCCGCCGATCAGCAAGGCCGCCGACAGGAAACCGTTCTGGCCGGTGATCGCGTTGATGAGCGTGGTCGGCGCCGCGAGCAGCGCCAGAGAGGTTAACGAGCGCCAATCGCGCCCCAGCGTCGCCAAGCCATAAAGCGCGAAGGTGACCGAGATCCAGCAGACATAGGCTACCGGCAGCGCCAGCATGCCCAGCGGTATCAGCACCAGCAGGAAGGTCGGCGGATAGGGATAGGGAAAGCCGCCGCCGCCCAGCGTCGGATCCAGCGTCTGCTGATAGCGCGCGAGCGCAACCGGATCGTAGATGCTGGCGCCGGACAGCGCGGCAAATCTGCCGAACGACCATAGCCCGAAGAAGTCGCCAAACGCCGGCTGCGGCGACGACAGCGCCCAGCCGACGAGATAGGCGCCGTTGTAGAGCGCCATCGCGACCAGCAGGATCAGCACCGCGCGCCGGTCGCGCGTCTTGGGGTGAGCTGCGGATGAGGTCGCGGTCATGGAGCTCTTCGTTCTGCGCCCTCGGCGCAGTCGTGGCATGGGGGATGATCGGAGCTGTCAGCGATCGCTCGCGTGCGGTGCCTCTCCAACCTTGCCAGGGTGCGCTGCACGTCGTGTTACCGTCCGTCCATCCGGCCAGGCGCGATCTCATCGTGCCTAACGAGGGGTAAAATCGCCGCGTTCCGAGTGACCGTGAACAGGGGACGGCGTCATCGCTCCGCATCGGGCAACGCGCTCGTCAAGATTTGTATTGCTATTTTTCCGAAGTCATGCTCTATTCAGCCATCCCGTCCTCATGCAGAGGGGCGTACGCGTCGTCACGATACGTTGAGGCGGGGAGCGGTGGCCGCGGGCCTGCCAGGTGCTGATGCGCTGGACGATTGGCAGCTCGCGGACGTTCAAGCCGTGTGGTCCTGGCGCCCCGAAGCTGGCGCCAAGCCTGCGTGACATCACGTGTCGCGCTGGTGACGGGGGCAAACAAGCCGGTCCCCGGGGAGAGCTCGGAGCAGACGTTAAGCCCATCGCGCAGGGAGGGCCGGGTCTGTCCGGCTGAACCTGTGGTACCTGCCGCCTGCATTCTTTTGAGCAGGCGGGCCACGGGCCTCAGCCGAGGCCCGGCCTTCCCTGCGCCCTCTGCAAAATTCAGAGGGCGAACGACATGCATCCCTCGAGCAAAATCATGCTGCGAGAAGGCTGAGGCATGTCTACGGCTCGCGTTGCAGCCAATGATCATCGTATTGGGGAGCATCAAACGGATGCGTATGAGGGCTGCGTTGCGAGGCACGCTGCCCACCCTCCCCTGGAGGGGGAGGGTCGCCTCTCATGAGCGCAGCGAATGGGAGGCGGGGTGGGGTGATCTCTCCACAGGCGCCAGCGCCCGCGGCTCACCCCACCCCGCTCGCCCGCTTCGCGTGCGATCGACCCTCCCCCTCCAGGGGAGGGTGGCATCTCGCTCGTGGACGGATTTCGGCGCTTGCGATGACGAAGCAGAGATCACCGCGATCAGCTCAATGCGCCTCGTCCCAATTGTCGGCGGCCCGCGCGTCGACATGTAGCGGCACCGACAGCAGCACCGCCGGGAAGGGGGCGTCCTGCATGACGTGCTGCACCACCGGCAAGGTCGCGGCGACCTCGTCGTTCGGTACCTCGAAGATCAGTTCGTCATGCACCTGCAGCAGCATCTGAGCCGACAGCTTCTTTTGCGCCAGGGCCTCCTCGACGCGGATCATGGCGCGCCGAATGATGTCGGCCGCGGTGCCCTGCAGCCGCGCATTGATCGCGGCGCGCTCGTTGAAGGCGCGCACCGAGGCGTTGGAGGCCTTGATCTCGGGGTAATGGCACTTGCGGCCGAACAACGTGGTGACATAGCCGTGCTTGCGGCAGAACTCCTTGGTCGCGTCCATGTAGTCGCGAATGCCGGGGAAGCGCTCGAAATAGCGCTTGATGTAGGCCGAGGCCTCCTCGCGGGCGATGCCGAGCTGGTTGGCGAGGCCGAACGCGGAGATGCCGTAGATGATGCCGAAATTGATCGCCTTGGCGCGGCGGCGCACCTCGCTCGGCATGTCCTTGATCGGCACGCCGAACATCTCGGATGCCGTCATCGCGTGGATGTCGAGCCCGTCCTTGAACGCCTGCTTCAGCACGGGGATGTCGGCGATCTCCGCGAGCAGCCGCAACTCGATCTGCGAGTAGTCGGCCGACACCAGCTTATGGCCCGGCGTCGCGATGAAGGCGCGGCGGATCTTGCGGCCATCTTCGGTCCGCACCGGGATGTTCTGCAGATTCGGCTCGTTCGACGACAGCCGGCCGGTGGTGGTCGCCGCCAGCGCGTAAGTGGTGTGCACGCGATGCGTCTGCGGGTTGACATAGGTCGGCAGCGCATCGGTATAGGTCGATTTCAGCTTCGAGACCTGGCGCCATTCCAGGATCTTGCGCGCGAAATCGTTGCCCTGCTCGGCGAGGTCATCGAGGATGGAGGCAGAGGTCGACCAGGCGCCGGTCTTGGTCTTGGTGCCGCCCGACAGGCCCATCTTGCCGAACAGGATGTCGCCGATCTGCTTCGGGCTGCCGACATTGATCGGCTCGCCGGCCAGCTCCTGCAACTCGGCCTCGACGCGCGCCGCGGTCTGGGCGAAGTCGCCGGACAGGCGCGACAGCACCTGGCGGTCGATCGAGATGCCGCGCCGCTCCATGCGCGCCAGCACCGACACCAGCGGCCGCTCCAGGGTCTCGTAGACCGCGGTCATGCGCTCCGCCGTGAGGCGCGGCTTCAGCACGCGCCAGACCCGATGGATGACATCGGCGGCTTCCGCGGAATGCGCGGTCGCGCGATCGATGGCGACCTGCTCGAAGGTCAGCTTGTTCCGGCCGCTCCCGATCAGCTCACCTTCACTGATCATGGCGTGTCCGAGCACGTGCTCGGACAGCGAGTCGAGCTTCTGCGATCCACGTCCGGCGTCCAGCGCGTAGCTCATCAGCTGCACGTCGTCGGTGTTGGTCAGGGTGATGCCGGCCTGCGCCAGCATCACGGCCGTGAACTTGATGTTGAAGCCGATCTTGAGCAGGCCGGCCGATTCCAGGATGGGCGTCAGGGCAGCGAGCGCCTCGCTGTCCCTGATCTGGCCAGGTGCGAGCCCGGCATCGAACAGGCCGCCGCCATCGCCGGCCTGGCGATGCGCCAGCGGGATGTAGCAGGCGTCGTTCGGCGCCAGCGCCAACGCGATGCCGCACAGGCTGGCCTGCATCGGATCGATCGAGCTGGCTTTGACGTCGATGGTGACCCGACCGAAGTCATGGACGCGGGCGAGCCACGCATTCAGCTCCGATACGGTGCGCACGGTCTGATATTTATCGCGATCGATCCGCGCGCTCTTGGCCGCCTCGGCCCTGGACTCGGCGAGGCTGGCGGGTGTGCCTTTGCTCATCGCCGACTTGTCGGTGCGCGGGTCACCGCCTCTAGAGCTCCCTCCCCCCTTGGCTGGGGAAGGGGGGGCTGCGGCGGCACCGTTCGTGGGGCGCCCCCCTCCCTGACCCTCCCCCACAAGGGGGGAGGAAACAGAGGCAGCAGTGCCCGCACCACTCTTCAACTGTTCATCCGCCGACACGTCGGCCGGATCGATGTGCGAATACTCGGCGACGCGGCGCGTCAGCGTGGTGAACTCCATCGCCTTGAGGAAGGCGATCAGCTTGCGCGGATCGGGCTCGTGCACCGCGAGGTCGTCGAGTGGCACATCGAGCACGACCTTGTCGTCGAGCAGCACCAACTGGCGCGAGATCCGCGCCTTCTCGGCGTTCTCGATCAGCGCCTCGCGCCGCTTCGGCTGCTTGATCTCGCTTGCGCGCGTCAGCAGGCCTTCGAGATCGCCATAGTCGGTGATCAACTGCGCGGCGGTCTTGATGCCGATGCCGGGCACGCCCGGCACGTTGTCGGTGGAATCGCCGGCCAGCGCCTGCACCTCGACCACCTTCTCCGGCGGCACGCCGAACTTCTCGATCACCTCGGCGACCCCGATGCGCCGGTCCTTCATCGTGTCGTACATCGTGACGCAGTCGTTGACGAGCTGCATCAAATCCTTGTCCGAGGACACGATGGTGGTGGTGGCGCCGCGCTCGCAGGCAAGCCGCGCATAAGTCGCGATCAGGTCGTCCGCCTCGAAGCCCGATTGCTCCAGGCACGGCAGGTCGAAGGCGCGGACGGCCTCGCGGATCAGCGCGAATTGCGGGATCAGGTCGTCGGGCGCCGGCGGCCGGTGCGCCTTGTAGTCGGCGTAGATCTTGTTGCGGAACGTGACCTCGGACTTGTCGAACACGATGGCCAGATGCGTCGGTCGGTCGGTCTCGGGCATGTCGCGCAGCAGCTTCCACAGCATGTTGCAGAAGCCGAGCACGGCATTGACCTGCAGCCCGTCGGACTTGCGGTTGAGCGGCGGCAGCGCGTGATAGGCGCGGAAGATGTAGGACGAGCCGTCGACCAGGAACACATGGTCGCCGTTGGCCGCGCCCTTCGCCAAATTCTTGGCGGCGGCAGGCACAGGGGCGGCGGGCGTGGCGGCGGCTTTCTGGGGAGCTTTGGGCATGGCCGCAATGTAGGGATTTTCGCTCGCATTGACAGCCGTGACGACGCCATGCGCACCGGATTTTTCCGCCCCTCAGTCCGGTCGGACGCAGCGGGTCAGGAACTCCATGACGGCGCGAATGAGGGGCGTGCGCCTGAGGTCGCGATGAACGATGAGCCAGATGTCCCTGCTGATGGCCGCGCCGGCTTCGAAGCGGGTGAGGTCGGGATCATGATCGCCGACAAAATGCGGCAGGGCGGCGAGCCCCAGCCCTGCGCGCGCCGCTGCGGCCTGGCTCTCGAGATCGCTGCTCCGAAACACGATCGGGCGCTGCCCGGCGACCGCCTTCAGCCATTGCTGCTGGGGTGCCGAGTCCATGCTGGCATCATAGGCGATGAATCCGAGCGCATGCTGCGGCGTCTCCTTGAGATAGTGCGGCGCGCCGTAGAGGTTGAAGCCGAAGCGGCCGATCTTGCGTGCGATCAGGCCGGGCTCGTCGGGACGGGACAGTCGCAGAGCGATGTCGGCTTCCCGTCGGTTGAGCGAGGCGCTGCGCTTCTCGCCGATCAGCTTGATGATGATGGCGGGATGCCGCCGGTGCAGCTCGACCAGCCGTGGCGCGATCAGCCTGTTGGCGAGCGTCGGCGGCGCGCTGACCGAGACCTCACCGGCCAGACCGGGACGCGATGCGACCACGGCGCGCTCGATCGCGAACGCGGCCTGCTCCATCGGGCCGGCGGCCGCGGCGAGGCGGCGGCCGTCCTCGGTCAGCTCATAGGCCCGCGCTCGGCGGTCGACCAGCTTCAGCCCGGTGGCCCGTTCCAGGGCCGCGACCCGGCGGGCCACCGTGACATGATCGACGCCGAGACCACGTGCGGCGGCCGACAGCGTGCCCTCGCGGGCCAGGGTCACGAAGTGGTGAAGGTCGGTCCAGTCGATCCGCATGTTCGAATATTCACAATAGGGGAGCCAAATTGGGCAATTCCGCAGAATGCCAACGCTGACCACACTGTCCGGATCAAGGCAAGATGTGTGGAGACGGGCATGGTTGCTATCGTTCGACTGAAGGCACCGGGTGGCGCGGAGAATCTGGTGCTGGAGAATGTTGAGCTGCCGGCGCCGTGCGCCAACGAGATCCGGCTGCGCCACACCGCGATCGGCGTGAACTTCATCGATATCTATCAGCGCAGCGGCCTCTATCCGCTGCCCGATGGAATTCCTGGGGTCGAAGGGGCGGGGATCGTGACGGCGAAAGGCGCGGACGTGACAGAGTTGTCCGTCGGCGACCGCGTCGCCTATGCCGGCGCCCCGGTCGGCGCCTATGCCTCGGAGCGAAATCTGCCCGCCTGGCGCGCGATGCCGCTGCCCGACGCCGTGTCTGAAGCGAGCGCTGCGTCGACCCTGCTGAAAGGCATCACCGCGGCGATGCTGCTCAATCGTACCTATGCCGTCGGAGCCGGAACGACGCTGTTGGTGCACAGTGCCGCCGGCGGGCTCGGCCAGGTGCTGACGCGAATGGCTCGGCTGCGCGGCGCGACCGTCATCGGCACGGTGAGCTCGGAGGCCAAGGCGGAGCTCGCGCGTGCCGCTGGCGCGCGCCATCTGATCGTCGGCCGGGATGCTGACTTCGTCGATGCCGTGAAGCGATTGACCGACGGGCGCGGCGTCGACGTCGCCTATGATGGCGTCGGCGGCAAGACGCTTGCGCGGACGCTCGCCTGCGTCAGGCCGTTCGGGACGGTCGCCAGCATCGGTCAGTCCGGCGGTCCAATTCCAAGCCTTGCCGTCGAGGAGCTAGGGCCGCGCCGCAGCCTGTCGCTGGCACGCCCGAGCGTGATGGCCCATGTCAACGATGTCGCCGACTATCGCAGGGATGCAGCGACGGTTCTCGCCGCGCTCGCCGATGGCGATCTCGTCGGCCACGGCACCGCGTATCCGCTGGCGCGGGTCGTCGAGGCCCATATCGATCTGGAGAGCGGCCGCAGCCGTGGCGCGCTGCTTCTGGTGCCCTGACGGTGACGCTACTCCGCCGGCTGCAACACGGCTTTCGGCTTCGGCGGCGCGATCCAGAACGCGATCGGGCGCTCGAACAGGAAGCGTGCGCCGAGGCGCAGCGCGAGGCGCCAGATCGCGAGCGCGCCGAGCACGCCGGCGACGGTCACGAGCAGGGAGATCGTGCCGATGTCGGCGATGGCGCCCGTCTTCAGCAACAAGGTGCGCGTCGCCGCCATCGGCAGGAAGAAGGCGAGATAGATCACGATCGAATGCTCGCCGCAGAACCGCAATGCGTTGAGGAGCTGCGCGCGCGCCAGCAGCGTGCCGGCGATGATGATGGCGACGGCGCCGGCATAGCCGAGCATGAGGGAGACAGCCGGCCATTCGCTGACACCGAGGTTCACCAGCGACTGGTTGATCACCGCCCAGGCGAGCAGGCTGACGATGGCGAGCATCGGCTGCGCCCGCGCGCGATCCGACAGCGCGAAGATGGCAGGCGCGAACAGATAGCCCGAATAGATGTAGACGAAGCGGGCGCAGAATTCGTCGATCACGGTCCAGCCGGTGACGATGTGCGCCATTTCGAGGCCGGCCGCGACGCCCCAGATCACCGGCGCCGGCAGCTTTCGTGTCAGTTTGATGACGACGAAGAAGATCGGCAGCAGATAGATGAACCACAGCGTGCCGAACGGCTCGATGAAGGATTCCAGGTACAGGTAGCCGGCGTGCGGCCAGCCGGACGCGGCGGCGAAGCCGGGCGCCTTGAAGCCGAACTGGATGGTCACCCACAGCACGTAGAAGTAGGCGAAATGCACCACCTTGCGGTCGAGATAGGTACGCCAGTCCCGGTCGATCACCAGTGGCAGAAACAGGCCGGAAATCAGGAAGAAGTCGGGCATCCGGAACGGCTTGGCGAAGGCGACGACGGCGTGCATGAAGCCGGTCTCGCCGGCGGCGAGCTCGACGCCGAGCACCGAGTGCATCATCACCACCATGATGATGCAGATACCCTTGGCGTAGTCCACCCAGTCGATGCGCGTCTCGGTTCCGGCCGTTTTCGGCGTACCATTCGCGGTCATGCTGTCCCTCTTTGGCGCGGAGCTGCCGCATTGTCGGGCAGAGCCGTTAATACTCCTCCTTGTCATCCAAACGTCATGCCGTTTTCTAAATTCCCCTTGAACCGCAAATGGTTTAAGACGCGAAAGTATTAACCTTGAAGGATGGGTTTCGATGCGAATTGCGATGATCGGCACGGGCTATGTGGGTCTGGTGTCCGGTGCCTGCTTCGCCGATTTCGGTCACCAGGTGACCTGCGTGGACAAGGACGAGAGCAAGATCGCCGCGCTGCATCGCGGAGAAATCCCGATCTTCGAGCCCGGCCTGGATGCGCTGGTCGCGGCCAACGTCAAGGCCAAGCGGCTCGATTTCACCACGGACCTCAAGCAGCCGGTCGCGGAGGCCGACGCCGTTTTCATCGCGGTTGGTACGCCGTCGCGGCGCGGCGACGGACACGCCGACCTGACCTACGTCTATGCCGCCGCGCGCGAGATCGCGGCCTCGCTCACCGGCTTCACCGTGGTCGTGACGAAGTCGACGGTGCCGGTCGGCACCGGCGACGAGGTCGAGCGCATCATCCGCGAGACCAATCCGACGGCCGATGTCGTCGTCGCCTCCAATCCGGAATTTCTGCGCGAAGGTGCTGCGATCCGCGATTTCAAATGGCCGGATCGCATCGTCGTCGGCACCGCGGACGAGCGTGGCCGCAAGGTGCTCGGCGACATCTATCGCCCGCTGTCGTTGAACCAGGCGCCGATGATGTACACCGAGCGCCGCACCGCCGAGCTGATCAAATACGCCGCCAATGCGTTCCTCGCCACCAAGATCACCTTCATCAACGAGGTCGCCGATCTCGCCGAGAAGGTCGGCGCCGACGTGCAGGAGGTGGCGCGCGGCATCGGTCTCGACAACCGCATCGGCTCCAAATTCCTGCATGCCGGTCCGGGCTTCGGCGGTTCGTGCTTCCCGAAGGACACGCGTGCGCTGATCAAGATCGCGCAGGACTACGACACGCAGCTGCGCATCGTCGAATCGGTGCTGGCGGTGAACGACAACCGCAAGCGCGCGATGGCGCGCAAGGTGGCGCATGCCGTCGGCGGCAATCTGCGCGGCAAGACAGTCGCGGTGCTCGGCCTCACCTTCAAGCCGGAGACCGACGACATGCGCGAGGCACCGTCGATCCCGCTGGTGACCGGTCTGCTCGACATGGGCGCCAAGGTCCGCGCGCATGATCCCGTCGGCATCGAGCAGGCCAAGAAGGAGCTGCCGGAGATCGCCTACTACGACGATCCCTATGAGTGCGCGACCGGCGCCGATGCGATCGTGCTGGTCACCGAATGGGTGCAGTACCGCGCCATGGATCTCGATCGCCTCAAGGAGGTGATGGCGCATCCGGTCGTCGTCGATTTGCGCAATGTCTACCGCCCCGACGAGATGGCCGCCCACGGCTTCGTCTACGAGAGCATCGGCAGGCCATCGGTGAAGGGCGGTTGACATGGCATTGTCATACCCCGCGCAGGCGGGGTATCCAGTACGCCCGATCTTCGTGATCCGCGAGATTTGCGCTTACTGGATCACCCGCCTTCGCGGGTGATGACGGGTTGCTGCTATTGCCCCTTCGCTTCGACACACCGCTGCCCATCGATGCCGTGCTGGACGAACTGTCCGGCACGCTCGAACGCAGCAACACCGCCGTGCTGGTGGCGCCGCCCGGCGCCGGCAAGACCACGCGGGTGCCGCTGGCCTTGCGTGATGCAGTCTGGGTTGGGGACAAGAAGATCATCGTGCTGGAGCCGCGCCGGATCGCGGCCCGCGCCTCGGCCGAGCGCATGGCGAAGTCGCTCGGCGAGCGCGTAGGCGACACCGTCGGCTACCGCGTGCGCTTCGGCTCGAAGATCTCGCGCGCGACCCGCATCGAGGTCGTCACCGAGGGCATCTTCACCCGGCAGATCCTCGATGATCCCGAACTGACCGGCGTCGCTGCCGTGCTGTTCGACGAATTCCACGAGCGCTCGCTCGACGCCGATCTCGGCCTCGCATTGGCGCGCGATGCGCAGCAGGGGCTGCGCGAGGATCTCCGTATCCTCGTGATGTCGGCGACGCTCGACGGCGCCCGCGTCGCCAGACTGCTCGGCAATGCGCCGGTGGTCGAGAGCGAGGGCCGCGCCTATCCGGTCGAGACCCGTTATGTCGGCCGCAAGCCGGATGCGCCGGTCGAGCGCCAGATGGCCGAGACCATCGCCAGCGCGCTGCGCGCCGATGCCGGCTCCGTGCTGGCGTTCCTGCCGGGCGCGGCCGAGATCCGGCGTACCCAGACCATGCTCGCCGAGCGCGTTCATGATGCCAGCGTTGAGATCGTGCCGCTGTTCGGCGCACTCGATTCCGCCGTCCAGGACCGCGCGATCTCGCCCGCCCCGAAAGGGCAGCGCAAGGTGGTGCTGGCGACCTCGATTGCCGAGACCTCGCTGACCATCGAAGGCGTCCGCATCGTGGTCGATTCCGGTCTCGCCCGGGTGCCGCGCTACGAGCCGGACATCGGCCTCACCAGGCTGGAGACGGTGCGGGCTTCGCGCGCCGCTGTCGATCAGCGCCGCGGCCGCGCCGGCCGCACCGAGCCTGGCGTCTGCTACCGGCTATGGGACGAGCCGCAGACGGCCTCGCTGGCGGCCTATACGCAGCCGGAAATCCTCAGCGCCGACCTGTCCTCGCTGGTGCTCGATCTGGCGCAATGGGGTGTCAATGACCCCTCCGCGCTGAGCTTCCTCGATCCGCCGCCACAACCGGCTTGGAAGGAGGCAAGGGACCTGCTGCGCGAGCTCGATGCGCTCGATGCCGATGGCAGGCTGACCGACGAGGGCCGGCGGCTGCGGGCGCTGGCGCTGCCGCCGCGGCTGGCGCGGATGATCGTCGATGCCGCCGACCACGGCGCGGCGGCGCAGGCCGCCGACATCGCCGCCATCCTGACCGAGCGCGGGCTGGGCGGCGACAGCGTCGATCTCGAGGTGCGGCTCGATCAGTTCCGCCGCGACCGCTCGCCGCGCGCGCAAAGTGCCCGCGACCTTGCGCGGCGGTGGGCGCAGCAGGTGTCGTCCGCGTCCGCCCGCGCCGGAGACGCGGACATCTCCACCGGCCTGATGCTCGCCTTCGCCTTTCCCGACCGGGTCGCGCGCAATCGCGGCAATGGCAGCTTCGTGCTCGCCAATGGCCGCGGCGCCGCCGTCGACCCCGCCTCGTCGCTGGCGCGCGTGCCCTATATCGCGGTCGGTGAGCTGACGGGAACGGCGGCCAGCGGCCGCATCCTGCTGGCGGCGCCGCTGGCGATCGAGGATATCGAGCGGCATTTTGCTGCACATATCGAAGCGAGAGACGAGGTCAGCTTCGATCAAAACGCGATGGCGTTGCGGGCGCGCCGCCGGCGCAAGCTGTATGCGATCACCATGGCCGATGCGCCAGTCGCGCTGACGCCGTCGGAGGAGACCGCGCGCATCTTCGCGGAAGGGATCTGCGCGGCCGGGCTCGACCGGCTGCCCTGGTCGAAGGCCGCCAGGCAGTGGCGTGACCGCGTCACCTTCCTGCGCAAGGCGGAAGGCGACAGTTGGCCGGACCTGTCGGAGGCGGGCCTCGCCGAGCGGCGCGAGGACTGGCTGGTGCCGCTGCTCGCCGACAAGACCTCGCTCAAGGACATATCGCCCGGCGACGTCTCCGACGCCGTGATGGCGCTGCTGCCCTGGGATCTCCGCGCCCGGCTCGATCGGGAGGCGCCGACGCATTTCGAGGCGCCGACCGGCACCATGCTGGCGATCGACTACGAGGCCGAGCAGGGGCCCACCATCGCGGTGCGGCTGCAGGAGCTGTTCGGCCTGAACGTCCATCCCTCGATCGCGCGCGGCGCGGTGCCCCTGGTGCTGGAGCTGCTGTCGCCGGCGCAGCGGCCGGTGCAGGTGACGCGCGATCTGCCCGGCTTCTGGCGCGGCTCCTATGCCGCGGTCCGCACCGACCTGCGCGGCCGCTATCCGCGCCATCCTTGGCCCGACGATCCGGCCCATGCCGAGCCGACCCGGCGGGCCAAGCCGCGGGGGACGTAGCTCATGCAAATTGTACCGCCGCCGTCGTTGTCGTTAACGCTTCACTCATCGTTTTCGCCAAAATGGCGGCGGCAGCCGGTCGCTCGCAGTCGCCCGTCAGCGGCTTTGATGGTCAAATCGGTTGCGGGGTAAAGTCGGGCGTTTGCGTCATGCGTAACATAATGATCTTCGCGGCCGTTCTCGTCGGTCTCGGCACCTTCATGGCGCAACTGGCCGATCGCCTGACCCCCGCGTCGGCATCCGCGACGCCGTCCGCGCGGGTTGCCACGGCGGAACCGTCTGCTGCGGGCCAGCGCAGCCTGAGCATTCCGACCGACCGCCGCGGTCACTTCCGCGCCGACGGCCGCATCGACGGCCAGCGCATCAGCTTCATGGTCGATACCGGCGCCTCGATGGTCGCGCTGAACGAGAGCTCGGCCGCCCGTTTCGGCCTGCGTCCGGCGCGCGGCGACTACACCGCCACCGTGACCACGGCCAACGGCACCGTGAAGGCCGCCCGGGCCAGGCTTGCGATGGTCGAGCTCGGCGAGCTCACCGTGCGTGACGTCGATGCCCTGGTGCTGCCCGATACGGCGCTGTCGGAGAATCTGCTTGGCCTGTCCTTCCTGTCCAAGCTGAAGCGTTTCGCCTACGCCAACGGCCAGATGGTGCTGGAGCAGTAGGCTGCACCGAAGCGGAATGTTGTTTCGCGCGTCACCGGCCCCCACATACCGGCAGGCAGGCCTATCCCGAGTCGCAGTCATTGAAGAGTTCGTCTGGTGGCCTGCTCGAGCGGTCCTGCCCGATTGTTGCCTGTATTCCTCTGCCTTCTGACACTGTTGTCTGACGTCGTGCTAAGCACGAATGCCTTCTTCCATTGATGTGATATTGCCGAGGCCGTCTCCTGATGTTTCCGAAACCCAAGCCCGTCCTGGTTCCCAATACCTACGCCTTCGAATCCGAGCCGATGGTGAAGCCGACGGGCTTCCGCGAATATGACGCGCGCTGGCTGTTCAACAAGGAGATCAATCTGATGGGGGTGCAGGCGCTCGGCATGGGGCTGGGCGCGCTGATCGCCGAACGCGGCGTCAAGCAGGAGATCGTGACCGGGCACGATTTCCGCGGCTACTCCGCCTCGATCAAATACGCCCTGATCTCGGGCCTGATGGCCGCCGGCTGCAAGGTGCATGACATCGGCCTTGCCGTGACGCCGATGGCCTATTTCGCCCAGTTCGATCTCGACGTGCCCTGCGTCGCCATGGTGACCGCCTCGCACAACGACAACGGCTGGACCGGCGTGAAGATGGGGGCCAACCGCCCGCTCACCTTCGGCCCCGAAGAGATGACCCGGCTCAAGGAGATCGTGCTCGAGGCCGCGTTCAAGAATGGCAGCGGCGGCTCCTATCAGTTCCATGAGAATTATCCGGCGCGCTACATCGCCGACCTCACCAGCCGTCCCAAGCTGAAGCGCAGGCTGAAGGTGGTCGCGGCCTGCGGCAACGGCACCGCGGGCGCGTTCGCGCCGCAGGTGCTGGAGGCGATCGGCTGCGAGGTTGTCCCGCTCGACACCGAGCTCGATCACACCTTCCCGAAATACAATCCCAATCCCGAAGACATGGAGATGCTGCACGCCATCCGCGATGCCGTGCTCGCGCACGAGGCCGATGTCGGCCTCGGCTTCGATGGCGACGGCGATCGCTGCGGCGTGGTCGACAATACCGGCGAGGAGATCTTCGCCGACAAGGTCGGCGTGATGCTGGCGCGCGACATGTCGGCGATCCACAAGGACGCGCAGTTCGTCGTCGACGTGAAGTCAACCGGCCTGTTCATGACCGATCCGGTGCTGCAGGCGCAGGGCGCGAAGACCGCCTACTGGAAGACCGGCCATTCCTACATGAAGCGCCGCACCAACGAGCTCGGTGCGCTCGCCGGCTTCGAGAAGTCGGGCCACTTCTTCTTCAACCGCCCGTTCGGGCGAGGCTATGACGACGGTCTGGTCTCGGCGATCGCGATCTGCGAGATGCTCGACCGGGCGCCGGGCAAGTCGATGGCCGACCTGAAGAACGCGCTGCCAAAGACCTGGTCGTCGCCGACCATGTCGCCGCATTGTGGCGACGAGGTCAAATACGGCGTCGCCGACGCTGTCGTGAAGCACTTCCAGGCGCTGCAGCAGCAGGGCGGCAAGGTGGCGGGGCAGAAGATCCGCGATCTCGTCACCGTCAACGGCGTCCGCGTCACCGTCGAGGACGGCAGCTGGGGTCTGGTGCGAGCGTCATCCAACAAGCCCGAGCTCGTGGTGGTGGTCGAAAGCCCGGTGTCCGAGCAGCGCATGCACGACATGTTCGAGGCGGTCAACGAGGTGCTGCGGACGCATCCCGAAGTCGGCGCCTACAACCAGACGATCTGAGGCCGCGTCGATGATGTCGCGCTAGGGCGCTGATCCGATCCTACTCGATGGAATCAAGCGGCCCTCAGGGAGCTCAGGAACTGATCGACCTCGGATTTGAGCCGGGTCGATTGCGAGGTGAGTCCGGTCGCGGACTCCAGCAGGCGCGAGGCGGCGCTGCCGGTCTCGTCGGAGGCACGGGTCACGCTGCCCATGCTTTGGCTGACCAGCCGCGTGCCTTCGGCCGCCTGCTGCACGTTGCCGGAAATTTCTCCGGTGGCGAGGCCCTGCTGCTCGACCGCGGTGGCGATCTCCTTGGAGATGTCGTCGATCTCGGCAATCGTTCCCCCGATCGCCTGGATGGCGGAGACGGCGTCACCCGTTGCGCTCTGGATGCTCTGCACCTGGCTGGAAATTTCCTCGGTGGCCTTCGCGGTCTGGTTGGCGAGCGCCTTGACCTCGCTTGCCACGACGGCAAAGCCCTTGCCGTGCTCGCCGGCGCGCGCCGCCTCAATGGTGGCGTTCAGCGCCAGCAGGTTGGTCTGGCTGGCGATCGTCTGGATCAGCGTCACCACCTCGCCGATCTTCTGAGTGCCGGCAGCCAGGCTCGCGACCACCGTGTTGGTGCGGCGAGCTTCGTCCGCCGCTTTCGCGGCGATCTCCGCCGACCGCGTCACCTGCTGTGAGATACTGTTGATCGACGCAGTCAGCTCTTCCGTTGCGGCAGCGACCGTCTCGACATTGGTCGACGCCTGTTGCGAGGCGCCGGCCGCGGCCGACGTCTGGCGCGAGGACTCCGCGCTGCTCCGGCTCATCGACGAGGACAGGCTCTGCATCTCGTTGGCGGCGACGGCCACCGCCTCGACGATGCCGCCGATCTTGCGCTCGAAGCCTTCTGCGAGCTCGCGACGGGCAAGATCGGCCTGCTGCTTGACGCGTTGCTCGGCCTCGAACCGCTCGGCGGTGGCGCGCGCCTCGGCAGCGATCGCCGATTCGGCTTCTGCGGTCTTGCGCGCGCTGGTTTCGAACAACTGCGTCAGCTTGAGCGCAAGGGCGATGAGAACACCGGCCTCGATCAGCAGGATGACCGCATGCAGCACAACGCGGCCGAAATCAGCGCCGCCCGGGTAGATCGCTGCAGGAAAGACGAAGTTCAGGACCAGATGGTGAAGCGCGACGGCGACGGTGCCGGCCAGGATCGGCCGGTAGTCGCAATATGCGACCAGACAGGCGAGCGCGGCGAAGAAATACATGTGCATGTCGATCTGCCAGGCATGTCCGGACATCTGGTAGACAAGCACAGATACACCGCCCATGACGGCGACCGCGACCGTGAGCTGGGTCGACAAGGTGTCGCCGGCGCTGCGCCAGGAAAGGGTCGCCACCACCGCCATGACGACCATGAGCATGGTCGGCATCAGCCAGTCGCCGCGCGACAGCCCGATGATGAGGGAGAGCGGAACGTGAACCCAGAGTACCGCCAGCAGAAGCTTGCTGGTCGTGTGCCGGAGGGTTGCCAGATCGCTGGTCTCGACGTTCATTTCCGATTCCCCCAAAGAGATCATTTTGCAAGGCAGGCGGAGACCGCCTGCGGATCGATGATGAGCCAGGCTCCGGCCTCGCGCAGCCGCGCCGAGCCGTCGTGTTCGCCGGGACGAACGACCAGCAGCGATGAAATGGTCGTTGTGCGCACGAGCGCGGCGTCAGCCGAGGCCGCAGCGAGCATCGCGTGTTGCGCGCTCCACCAAGGTGGGAAAGCGACGGCCACGATTTCGCTCCCCGCGCGCACTTGGAGTGACAGCGCTGCTACCGCGACAAAGCTCGCGATCAGAAGCGCCGTGGCATTGAGCCACGGGCGCGAAGACTGAGGTATGGTTGCACCGGACGTCATCACATCCAAGAATAGAGGGATGGGAATAACTTCCGGTAAACGTTCGTTAGGGATGACGACTGGAGTTCGGGACGCCGGCGCTGCAACGTCCAAGCGGCCGGAATGCTCGGTTCAGACCGGCGGCACCGGCAGCGCCGTCACCGACTTGATCTTCTCCATGGCGAAGCGCGAGGTGACGTTCTTCAGGGGCACCGCGCTGATCAGCTTCTTGTAGAAGACATCGTAGCTCTGCATGTCCGCAACGACGACGCGCAGCATGTAGTCAACGTCGCCGGCCATCCGGTAGAACTCCATCACCTCCGGCATCGAGCTGACCGCCTCGGCGAATTTGCGCAGCCAGGCCTCGGAATGGTCGGCACTCTCCACCGACACGAACACGGAGATGCCGAGCCCGATCTTGTTCTGATCGACCAGGGCCACCCGGCGCAGGATCACGCCATCGGCCTCCAGCCGCTGGATGCGCTTCCAGCACGGTGTCGACGACAATCCGACCCGATCGCCGATCTCGGCGACGGAGAGCGATGCGTCCTCCTGCAGGACCATCAGAATCTTGCGGTCAATGGCATCGAGCCGGCGATTGGCCTCGGAGCCTTGGGCGGCGACATCGGTCATGGAGAAACTTGTTCCATAGGAAGGCTGTAAAACCCTCATATAGAGAAAATCGTTCCAAGGCAAGGATCGGCCGTTCAGCCCTTTGCGGCCGGGTCTGGCCGTTTCCGCAGAGGGCCGGGCTGGTTTCTTGTTACCGCTCGTCGTTCTCCTTCAGCCAGCGGCCGACCAGATGATGAGCAATGGCGAACGGATGCGGTCCCGCCAAGCCGTCCGGATGCTGCCGCAGCAGCATCTGCCGGGCCTCGTCGCGGCTGAACCAGCGCACGTCCTCGAGCTCGGTGCGGTCGATGACGATGTCTTCGTTGAGCGCTCGGGCGCTGCAACCGATCATCAACGACGACGGATAGGGCCAAGGCTGGGTCATGTAATAGGTCACGTCGGTACAGCGAATGCCCGATTCTTCGAACACCTCGCGCCGGACGGCGTCCTCGATCGTCTCAGCCGCCTCGACGAAGCCGGCGAGGCAGGAATACATGCCGGCCGGAAACTGCTTCTGCCGCCCGAGCAGGCACTTGTCGCCCGAGGCGACCAGCGAGATCACGACCGGATCGGTGCGCGGGAAATGCTCCGTCTTGCAGCTCGGGCATTCGCGCTTCCAGCCGCCCTCGCGCATCGCGGTCTTGGCGCCGCAATTTGCGCAGAAGCCGTGGCGCTGATGCCATGATACCAGGGACTTCGCCATCGCGATCGTCGCCAACTGGTCGACGGGGATCGCGCCCTGCATCGCCACCCCGCGCAGCTCGGTGACCGCCACATCGTCGCGCCCGGCGAGCTTCTCGACGGCCGCCGGCGAGATGCCCATGCCGAACACCGCCGCGCCGTCCTGCAGCCCGAGGAAGATCGTTCCCGGATTGGCACCGAATTTCAGCGCCTCGTCGATCGACAGCAGCGCGCGCAGCTTGTCGCCCTCGCGCTTCAGCACCAGCGAATCGCGATGCACGACATAGGCCCGCGTCGACGGCTTGCTCTCGAAGCCGAGCAGCCTCTCGTCATGGAAGCGCAGATGGGCGGCGCGATCGATCGGATGGCCGACGAAGGCCGGCTTGCCCAACGGAAACAAGTCGAATGGCGACATCTCTCACCCTAGCCAGATCTTGCGCCTGATAGCGCTGATGAACTGCTGCACCTCCTGCGCATCGTGGGGCACAGCGGGCGCGGCGCCCCACACCGGTCGCGGCCAGGCCACGTCACTTGTGCGTCGCGCGATGATGTGGACGTGCAACTGCGGCACCATGTTGCCGAGCGCGGCGACGTTGAGCTTGTCGCATTTGGTGATCTCTTTGAGCGCGCGTGACGCCCGCGTGATCTCGGTCATCAGCTGCGCCTGCGCGACCTCGTCGAGATCGATGATCTCGACCGCGCCCTCGCGCCGCGGCACCAGCAGCAGCCAAGGATAGTTCGCGTCCTTGATCACCAGCACGCGGGACAGCGGCAGGTCGCCAATGTCGATCGTATCCTTCGCAAGTTGCGGATGCAGCGACCAGGCTGATTCGGGCATGCGGCGGTTCCTGGCGGATGGTCAGGTGGGGAGCTCGCGGGCACCTAAAGCCTTTCCGAGCTGCGGCACAAGCCCGCGGGGCGGTAGACTAGGCCGGCGAAGCTCGCGCTTGCTTTCCGGACCATTTGGCCCCAAATAGGCAGCGGGAGATTGGCGGTGGACGAGCCACTCGCCAACCGGGTCAGGTCCGGAAGGAAGCAGCCCTAACGAGGTCCGGATCGGGTCGCTCGTCAGTCTCCTACCTGTTTTCTCGAGCGAATCGCGCAAAGATGGCGGGGACCCCGCGCAGGGCGGGCGCTCGACCGCGCTCCGGCTGATTGCGTCGACGATCGCGATCGATGCCGGCCTGGAATGCTCACTTGCGGATCGCTCGATGACCGACGCTGGCGCCCCACCTGTTCCGCCTGACAGCGCCGACGCTCCCGCCAAGCCCTACCGGGTGCTGGCGCGCAAATACCGCCCCTCCAGCTTCGCAGATCTGATCGGCCAGGAGGCCGTGGTGCGCACCGTCTCGAACGCGTTCGAGACCGGCCGGATTCCGCAAGCCTGGATTCTGACCGGCGTCCGCGGCGTCGGCAAGACGACCACCGCCCGCATTCTCGCCCGCGCATTGAATTACGAGCTGCCGGACGGCTCGGTGAAGGGGCCGACCATCCATATGCCGGTGCTCGGCACCCATTGCCAGGCGATCATGGAAAGCCGGCACATGGACATCCTCGAGATGGACGCGGCGTCCCACACCGGCGTCGATGACGTCCGCCAGATCAATGACAGCGTCCGCTATGCGCCGGCCAGCGCGCGCTACAAGGTCTACATCATCGACGAAGTCCACATGCTGTCGACAGCGGCGTTCAACGCCTTCCTGAAGACCTTGGAGGAGCCGCCGGAGCACGCCAAGTTCGTGTTTGCGACCACCGAGATCCGCAAAGTGCCGGTGACGGTGCTGTCGCGCTGCCAGCGCTTCGATCTGCGCCGCGTCGAGGCCGACGTGCTGATGAAGCATCTTTCGGGCATCGCGACCAAGGAAGGCGTGACGATCGAGCCCGAGGCGCTCGGCATCATCGCGCGCGCCGCCGAAGGCTCGGTGCGCGATTCGTTGTCGCTGCTCGATCAGGCGATCGCGCACAGCGCCGGCGAGGTCCGCGCCGATGATGTCCGTCAGATGCTGGGCCTCGCCGACCGCACCCGCGTGATCGACCTGTTCCACCATCTCGCCAGCGGCGACATCGCCGCCGCCTTCAAGGAATTCCGCGAGCAATATGACGTCGGCGCCGACCCCGTGGTCGTGCTGTCGGATCTGGCCGAGTTCGTGAACTTCGTCACCCGGGTGAAGGTCGTGCCGGCCACGGCCGACAACGTCGCCTTCAGCGAGACCGAGCGGCTGCGCGCGCGCGACTTCGCCACCAAGCTGTCGATGCGGGTGCTGTCGCGGATGTGGCAGATGCTGCTCAAGGGCATCGCCGAGACCCAAGGTGCGACGCGCCCGGCCGCCGCCGCGGAAATGGTGCTGGTACGGATTGCCTACGCGGCCGATCTGCCGACGCCCGACGAAGCCATTCGGATGATCGACCAGAACGCCGGCGGATCTCCCGTTGTCACGAACGGCGGCGGAGCGCGTGCTGCGCCGGCATCCACCATGAGCGCGGGAACGCCGCCTGTGATGACGTCGGCGCCGATGCAGGCGCCGCGCGCGCAAGGCCCGACGCTCGCCGCGGTCGGCGGTTCGATGCGCCCGCAGGCGATGTCGTCACAGCCGGCGCCGACAACACAGGACCAGCCCGCGCTACGCATCGCGAGCTTTCAGGAACTCGTCGCGCTGGCCGGCAAGAATCGTGATCTGATCACCAAGAGCGCGCTGGAGATGGACGTGCGGCTGGTCCGCTTCGAAGAGGGACGGCTGGAGATCGCGCTGGAACGGACGGCGCAGCGCTCGCTTGTCTCGGACCTCGGCCGCAAGCTGGAAGACTGGACCGGGCGGCGCTGGACGGTGATCGTTTCCAACGAGCCGGGTCAGGCGACCTTGCGCGAGCAGAATCTGCGCGCCAAGAGCGAGCGAGAGGCGGCGGCGGAGGCCGATCCGCGCGTACAGGAGATCCTGGCGCGGTTCCCGGGCACCAAGGTGGTCGAAGTGCGCCGGCTCGCCCCCGAGCCGCCCGAATCGGACGCCAGTGCTGTCGAGCCGCCCGACGAGTCCGACGATGATGATTTCTAGAGCATGATCCGGAAAAGTGGAAAACGGTTTTCCTCGCGACAAACGCCAAAGGCGTTTGCGCGGAGATCATGCTCAACCAGATGGCTGATGATGAGGTGCTCCGATGGCTGACTTTCTCGGCATGATGAAACAGGCGGCGCAGCTGCAGACGAAGATGCAGGAGATGCAGGAGGAACTCGGCAACGTCGAGGTCGAGGGCATCTCGGGCGGCGGTCTGGTTGCCGTGCGCATGACCGCCAAGATGGACGTGAAGAGCATCAAGATCGATCCGTCGCTGCTCAAGCCGGAGGAGGCCGAGATCCTGGAGGACCTGCTGGTGACCGCGCATGGCGATGCGCGGCGCAAGGCGGAAGCCGCGATGCAGGAGAAGATGCAGGCCATCACCGGCAAGCTCGGCCTGCCGCCCGGCTTCGGTTTTGGTTAGTTGACCTGATGACATTCGTGAACTGATGGCCGTCGCTGGTCCTGAGATCGAACGCCTGATCCAGCTGCTCGCGCGCCTGCCCGGCCTCGGGCCGCGTTCGGCGCGGCGCGCCGCCCTGCATCTGATCAAGAAGCGCGAGGCGCTGATGGTGCCGCTTGCCTCGGCGCTGCAGGTCGCGATCGATCGCATCCAGGTCTGCAAGACCTGCGGCAACATCGATACGCAGAATCCCTGCACGGTGTGCACCGATCCGCGGCGCGATCCCGCGATGATCGTCGTCGTCGCCGATGTCGCCGACCTCTGGGCGCTGGAGCGCGCCAAGGCCTCGAACGGCCGCTATCACGTGCTCGGCGGCACCTTGTCGCCGCTCGACGGAGTCGGTCCGCAGGATCTCACCATCGACGCGCTGGTGCAGCGCGCGCATGCGCCGGAGGTGCAGGAGATCATCCTCGCTCTGAACGCGACGGTCGACGGCCAGACGACGGCGCACTACATCACCGACCTCCTGCAGGAGGCGAACGTCAAGGTCACGCGGCTGGCGCATGGCGTGCCGGTCGGCGGCGAGCTCGACTATCTCGACGAAGGCACGCTCTCGGCCGCGATGCGGCAGCGGACCTTGTTCTAAGCACAGACGGAAGTGAATTGATGACGAAACGCGGATTCGGCAAACGGCTGGCTTTGGGCGCGATTCTGGCGGCACTCTCGGCGCCGTCGGTGCTGGCGCAGCAAAGCGAGGCACCGCAGAAGGCGGGGCGCCCGCTCAATGCCGGTGACGTGCTGTCGGGCGAGCTGACGGCGCTGAAGCTGAAAGGCGCCAAATCGGGCCAGCCCTCCGCCGCCTATCAGATCACCAGCGAGCCGCGCCGCCTGCCGCCGCCGAGCGGGCTGTGCAATCTCGAGACCGGACCGGAGACGTTCCAGCTCGTCACCGCGAACACGGCGCAGGCCTCGCAGCTCAAGGGCCTGCTCGGCAAGCAGATCGCGGTCAAGGTCGACGAGATCGCCTGCGCCCAGGATGCGGGGCAGATGAGCGAGGCGGTCGTGACCAAGTGGAGCTTGGTGAAGCGGTGACACTTGGGACGCTGCGAGCGCCGCCTCCTGACTTCTGCAGTCATCGCCCGGCTCGACCGGGCGATCCAGTACGCCGCGGCCCTCGGTTGATAGCTGACGTCTCTGGAATACTGGGTCATCCGCCTTCGCGAGTGACGACAGTTGACGGTGAGGCGGCAGCTACAACTTCACCGGCCCCAAATCATCGAAATGCCCACGCCGTTGCAGCCAAGCGAGCAGCACGAGGCTCGGGATCGCGACGAGCACGCAGATGACGAAGAATGCAGGCCAGCCGGTCGCTTTCGCCACATAGCCCGCGCCCGATGACAGATAGGTTCGTCCAACCGCGGCGAGCGCGGTGAGCAGCGCATATTGGGTCGCGGTGTGCAGCGGGTTCTGGCACAGCGCAGAGAGATAGGCGACAAAGATCACGGTGCCGATCGCGCTGGTGAGGTTCTCCGCAGAGATCGCCAGCGCCAGCGCCCACTGATTGACGCCGACGATGGCGAGCCATGAGAACGACAGGTTGGCCAGCGCCTGCACGATGCCGCCGATCCACAGGCTGATGGCGAGCGAATAGCGCCGCGCGACGAAGCCGCCGGCAAAGCCGCCGGCGAGCGTGGCGGCGAGGCCGACGCCTTTCACGATCGCGGCGTAGTCGACCTTGCTGAAACCGAGATCGATCACGAACGGCGCGGTCATCGTGCCGGAGAAGGCGTCAGTGAACTTGAACAGCACGACGAAGGCGAGCGCCGTGAGCGCATCACGTCGGCCGAGGAACTCGACGAAGGCTCCGGCAGCCGCATGCATCACGCGGGTGAGCGCGGTGTCCGCACCCATCGCGGCCTCCGCCTGCTGCGACTGGGCCGGCTCGGTCGCCGCGAGGGCCGTGATCGTGCCGATCAGCACCAATCCGGCCATCGCAACATAGCCCCACATCCAGGACGACGGACGCGTCAGCCCCGAGGTCTCGAATGCACTGACCACCACCAGTGCGCCGGCGGTCGAGACCAGCATGCCGATGCGGTAGGCGGCGACATACGCCGCCATGCCCGCGGCCTGCTCACTCTCCGGCAGGCTCTCGACGCGGAAGGCATCGACCACGATGTCCTGGGTCGCCGACATCGCGGCGACCAGCAGCGCGGCCAGCGCCACCATGAACGGCGCGTGCGCCGGGTCGGTCAACGCCAGCAGCAGGATGGCGGCGATCAGCAGCAGTTGCGCGAACACCAGCCAGCCGCGCCGCCGCCCGAAGGCGCGCGTCAGCAGCGGCACGTGCAGCGCGTCGACCAGCGGCGCCCAGAGGAATTTCAGCGTGTAGGGCGTGCCGACGAGCGCGAATAGCCCGATGGTCCCGAGGTCGACGCCGAGCTCGCGCATCCAGATCTGCAAGGTCGAGCCGGACAGCGCCAGCGGCAGCCCCGACGAAAATCCGAGGAACAGCACCACGAGCACGCGCGGCTGCAGATAGACGGCCATGCTCTCGCGCCAGGTGGGGGCTTTTGGCGCAGCCTCGGGCTTTGCGCCGGTCGCGGTGATGTCGGAAGAAGCCTCAGGTACGGTCATGGATGGGTGGTAGCAGATTGGCGCAAGAAACGCTCCCCATCTCAGCTGTCATCGTCCGCGAGCCGGGCGATGACAGTCTTGGCAAAATTCAAGCTGCGACAGGGGCGAGCTGCCCAATCACTCGCCCGCCTGCACGCGTCCCGCCAGCGGAAACAAATCCGGCGCGGTGCCCGTAGCCGGCGCGATGCGTGGCGACTCCACCGGCGTGTCCTGTTTGCTGAAGTCGAGCTCCTCGATGCGGGCGGCGCGCTTCTCGATCTTGTCGGCCGAGATGAGGATCTGGCGGATGTCCTCGCCGACATCGCCGAAATGCTTCTGCAGCTTGAGCACGCGCTCGCGCAGGCGGCCGAGATCGTCCCCGAGATGGATCACCTCGTTGCGGATCTGGTCGGCGGCGTCGCGGATGCGTGCGTCCTTCATGATCTGCTGCATGACCTGGATCGCGAGCATCAGCAGCGACGGCGACACCAGCACGACGCGCGCGCGATACGCTTTCTGGATGACGTCGTCGAAGCCATCATGGATCTCGGCATAGACCGATTCCGACGGCACGAACATCAGCGCGGTGTCCTGCGTCTCGCCGACCACCAGATATTTCTCCGCGATGTCGTTGACGTGACGCAGCACGTCGGTACGCAGGCGCTGTGCGGCGGTGCGCTTCTCCTCGTCCGTCTCCGCATCATGCAGCGCGGTCACGGCTTCCAACGGAAACTTGGCGTCGATGCACAGCGGTCGCGCGTCGGGCAGGAACACGACGCAGTCCGGCCGCTTGCCGCTGGCGAGCGTGTACTGGAACGCGTAACTGCCCTTCGGCAGTCCGTCCTGCACGATCGCCTCCATCCGCGCCTGGCCGAACGCGCCGCGCGACTGCTTGTTGGCGAGGACGTCGCGCAGGGTCGTGACCTGGGTCGTCAGCTCGCTGAGATCACGGTGGGCATTGTCGATGATGCCGAGCCGCTCGTGCAGCACGCGCAGACTATCCATGGTGTGGCGCGTACTCTGCTCCATCGACTGTCCGACGCGATGAGTCACCGCATCGAGCCGCTCGTTGACGCTGCGGGCAAGATCAACCTGCCGGCCGGCGAGCAGCTGCGCCATCGCGTCGACCCGGCCGGAGGCCTCGCTCTGGACGCGGATCATCTCGCTGAACCGATGTTCGATCTCATCGCTGCGCATCGCCTGCTGGGCCGCGAGCTCGGCGCCGCGCCGGCCGGAACGCACCACGGCCGCCACGATCATCACGAGCAGCAGCACCACCAGCACGCCAAATCCGATCAGCGCATCGCTGGCGCGGACCGGAAGGTCGCCGATCATGATGACGACAGGATTGAGGGACTGGCTGGCGGCGGTCATCACGCCCGTCTATCCGATTCGCACAAGCTCGCGAACGAAGAGAGAACATTTATGGTTAAGGCCGGGTTAAGAATCATGGTTAACGAGGCGTTGAAATTCATGGTTAGCGAAGTCTTAACTGCGAGCCATCACATTGACCGCGCCGGTTCCGCGGCTTAAATCGCGCGCCATGTCCCTAAGAGAAATCATCATTCTGCCGGACCGGCAGTTGCGGCTGGTGTCCAAGCCGGTCGAGAAGGTCACGCCGGAGATCCGGCAGCTGGTCGACGACATGTTTCAGACCATGTACGACGCGCCTGGCATCGGGCTCGCAGCGATTCAGGTCGCGCAGCCGCTGCGCGTCATCACCATGGATCTGGCCAAGCCCGACGCGAACGGGGAAGGCAAGCGCGAGCCGCGCGTCTTCATCAATCCGGAGATCGTTGCCAAGTCGGACGAGCTGTCGGTCTACGAGGAAGGCTGCCTGTCGATCCCCGAATATTACGAGGAGGTCGAGCGGCCGGCGCGGGTGCGCGTGCGCTTCACCGATCTCGACGGGCTGGTTCGCGAGGAGGATGCCGAGGGGCTCTACGCCACCTGCATCCAGCACGAGATCGACCATCTCAACGGCGTGCTGTTCATCGACTATCTGTCGAAGCTCAAGCGCGACCGCGTGATGAAGAAGTTCGCCAAGGCCGCCAAGCGCGCCAGCGAGTAACGATCAACTCTCTCCTCCGTCATGCCCGGGCTTGACCCGGGCATCTACGTCGCGCCGCGCGTTACAGGCAGCTCGACGTGGATGACCGGGACAAGCCCGGCCATGACGCGGAGGATTCGGCAATGCAGGATCTTCCACCAGATGCCGCTTCGCCTGATCTTCATGGGCACGCCGGATTTCGCCGTGCCGACCCTGCTCGAACTCGCCGGCCACGGCCACGAGATCGCGGCGGTCTATACGCGCGCGCCCAAACCCGGCGGCCGCCGCGGCCTGGCGCTGGTGCCGACGCCGATCGAGACCGAGGCGCGCCGGCTCGGCATTCCCGTGCTCACGCCGAAGACGCTGAAGACCGAGGACGCGCTGGCTGCGTTCCGCGCCCATGAGGCCGATGCCGCCGTTGTCGTCGCCTATGGCATGATCCTGCCGCAGGCGATTCTCGATGCACCGAAACTCGGCTGCTACAACCTCCACGCCTCGTTGCTGCCACGCTGGCGCGGCGCCGCGCCGATCAACCGTGCCATCATGGCAGGGGACGCTGAAAGCGGCGTGATGGTCATGAAGATGGATGTCGGTCTCGACACCGGCGACGTCGCGATGGCCGAGCGTCTGCCCATCACTGACGCGATGACGGCGTCCGATCTGCACGATCGCCTCTCGCGGATCGGTGCCGACCTGATGGTGCGCGCGATGGCGGCGCTGGAGCGCGGCGGGCTGACGTTGACGAAGCAGGCCGAGGAGGGCGTCACCTACGCCGCCAAGATCGAGAAGGCGGAGGCGCGGATCGATTGGACGAAGCCGGCGCATGCGGTGCTGCGGCACATCCACGGCCTGTCGCCATTTCCCGGCGCCTGGAGCGAGGTCACGCTCGATGGCGAGGCGGTGCGTTTGAAGTTCCTGCGCTGCGCGCTCGCCAGCGGCGCGGGCGAGCCGGGCGCCGTGCTCGACGAGCAGCTCACCATCGCCTGCGCCGACGGCGCGATCCGCATCACCGAGCTGCAGCGCGCCGGCAAGGGCCCGATGAAGGCCGCGGATTTCCTGCGCGGCACCCCATTGAATCGCGGTGCTCGTTTTTCGTAACGCTGTCATACCCCGCGAAAGCGGGGTATCCAGTACGCCGAGACGTGCATTGTCGCGCCGAGACGTCGGCGAATACTGGATCGTCCGCCTGCGCGGGCGATGACGGCAGCAATAGACCGAATGCCCCGCTACAAGCTCACCATCGAATATGACGGCGCGCCGTTCTGCGGCTGGCAGCTGCAGGAGACCTTGCCGTCGGTGCAGGGCGCGCTCGAAGCGGCGGTGCAGGCGACCTGCGGCGTGCCCACGCGTGTGCACGGCTCAGGCCGCACCGACGCCGGCGTCCACGCTACCGGCCAGGTTGCGCATTGCGACATCGCCAAGGAGTTCCGCCCGGACAAGCTGCGCGACGCGCTCAACGCGCATCTGCGGCCGAACCCGGTCGCGGTGCTCGCCGCCGAGATCATGCCCGACACCTTCGAAGCGCGGTTCTCCGCGCGCAGGCGGCACTACCGTTACCGGATCGTCAATCGCCGCTCCAACCTCGCGCTGGAGGTCGGCCGCGTCTGGCGGGTGCCGCAGCGGCTCGATTCCGATGCAATGCATGCAGCCGCGCAGCGGCTGATCGGCAAGCACGACTTCACGACGTTCCGCGATACCGAATGCCAGGCGAAATCGCCGGAGAAGACGCTGGATCAGCTCGACGTCGTGAGGGACGGCGATGCGATCACCATCCTCACCTCCGCCCGCTCCTATCTGCATAGCCAGGTCCGCTCGATGGTCGGCTCACTGGTGTGGGTCGGGCAGGGTCGCTGGACCGCCGATGATCTCGCCGCCGCGCTCGCCGCGCGCAACCGCGCCGCCTGCGGCGTCGTCGCGCCGCCGGAAGGGCTTTACCTCGTGAAGGTCGACTACTAATTGCGGCCGCTCCACTCGATATCGCTGCCGCGGAGACGTCCTGGATTCCTTCGCTGCGTTCGCAATGATGCGCAGAGAGGGGGTCACGCGAAGTAGCGATCGAGAATGCCGCGATAGATCTTCGTCAGGGTGGCGATGTCGGCGACCGAGGCGCGCTCGTCGATCTGGTGCATGGTCTGGCCGACCAGGCCGAACTCGATCACCGGGCAATAGCTCGAGATGAAGCGCGCGTCCGACGTGCCGCCGGTGGTCGAGAGCTCCGGCTTGCGGCCCGTCACGCTCTCGATCGCAGCAACCGCGAGGTCGGTGAACGGTCCGGGCTTGGTCAGGAACACGTTCGAGTTCGACGGCAGCCAGTCGATGCGGGCGCGGATGCGATTGCCGCAGGCCTTCGTCAGCCGCTCCTCGACCAGCGCGCGCAGCGTCTCCTGCGTATGGCAGTCATTGTAGCGGATGTTGAACTTCGCCCGCGCCAGTCCGGGAATGACGTTGCTGGCGGTGTTGCCGACATCGACGGTGGTGAATTCGAGATTCGACGGCTGGAACTGCGCGCTGCCGTTGTCGAGCGGTTCGTCCGACAAGGCCACGATCAGGCGCGAGATGTCCGGCACCGGGTTGGAGGCGCGGTGCGGGTAGGCGACGTGGCCCTGCTTGCCCTCGACGATCAAGGTGCCGGACTGCGAGCCGCGGCGGCCGATCTTGATGCAGTCGCCCATGACCTCTTGATTGGACGGCTCGCCGAGCACGCAATGGTCGAACCGCTCGCCGCGCTCGGCCGCCCACTTCAACAGCTTGATGGTGCCGTTGATCGAGACGTCCTCCTCGTCGCCGGTGATCAGGAACGAGATCGAGCCCTTCGGCTGTCCGCTGTGATCGCGCAGATAGTCGAGCGCAGCCGCGACGCTGCAGGCGATGCCGCCCTTCATGTCGACGGCGCCACGGCCATAGATGTAGCCGTCCTTCACCTCGCCCGAGAACGCCGGCAGGCTCCACGCCGCTTCATCGCCGGGCGGCACCACATCGGTGTGGCCGGCGAACGTGATGTGCGGCCCGTCGGTGCCGATGCGGGCATAGAGGTTGTCGATGTCGGCGGTGCCTGCTTCGGAGAACGTCACGCGATGCGTGGTAAAGCCCGCGTCCTTCAGCAGGGCCTCGAGCACGCCAAGCGCGCCGGCATCGGCCGGGGTCACGGAGGGGCAGCGGATCAGGTCGCGGGTGATGGCGAGGGCATCGGTCATGCCTTTCGCTTAACATGCTATTTTGCCGGCGGGCTAGTGCTGCCGATTGCCGCTTCCCCTCGCGGCGGGCTCGCAACGTGCGGGGTGAACTCCAGCTCCTTGTGCTGGTTCCAGGCGGGCGCGGGCGGTCTTGGCTGGCCGGAGCGTTCGCTGGATCGGACCTTCGGCAACGGGTTGGGCCCGAAGCGATTGGTCCAGGGATCGCCGGCAAGGCAGTACAATTCGATGAAGGCCCACAGCGAGAGCAGCGCACCAGCGCCGCCCACGATCGCTGGAATGACCGTCCCGGGAATGCGCTCCGCGTACTGGTTGACCAGCCCGGGCACGACGAAGAACGGAACCGTCCACCAGCCGCTCCTGTCGCGGTCATGCAGCCGCTTGATGGCGCCTGCGGCAAACACCCAGACGAACACGGGGGTGAGGATGACGTGGAAGGTGGCGGGGACGATATCGGCGCGGGTCAA
The DNA here is from genome assembly GCF_032484415.1 of Bradyrhizobium sp. SZCCHNS30572. NCBI lineage: Bacteria > Pseudomonadati > Pseudomonadota > Alphaproteobacteria > Hyphomicrobiales > Nitrobacteraceae > Bradyrhizobium > Bradyrhizobium sp. SZCCHNS30572. The sequence goes on from NZ_JAUESY010000001.1 coordinate 80,136, forward strand.
GCCGCGAAAGGTGTCCGGGTCGAGGACCGCGAAGATGTCGGTCAGATTGAAGCTGAAGGCCGTCGGGCCGCCCAGCAGCCTGCTCGCGCCCGCCACCAGCGTGGCGGCAAAGACCATCCAGCAGAGCACCACCAGCAACGACAGCCAGAGCTTGGCGCGGTTGATCCGGCCGTGGAAGCGAAACAGAAACCAGGTCCAGTCCATGGACGTCCTCCGGACCGATGGCTTGGCCGGCCCGGAGATTCGTTGCTACGGCCGCAGCCGCGGTTCAATCAGTCGCGCAACAGCTCGTTGATCGAGGTCTTGGAGCGGGTGCGCTCGTCGACGCGCTTGACGATGACGGCGCAGGCGGTGGAGGGGCCGATCTGGCCGTTCTTCATCGGCTTGCCCGGCAGCGCGCCCGGCACCACGACGGCATATTCCGGCACCTCGCCGACGAAAACCTCGCCCGTCTCGCGGTCGACGATCTTGGTCGACGCGCCCAGGAAAACGCCCATCGACAGCACCGCCCCCTTGCGTACGACCACGCCCTCGGCAACCTCCGAGCGCGCGCCGATGAAGCAGTCATCCTCGATGATCACGGGGCCGGCCTGCAGCGGCTCAAGCACGCCGCCGATGCCGACGCCGCCGGAGATGTGCACGCGCTTGCCGATCTGGGCGCAGGAGCCGACCGTCGACCAGGTGTCGACCATGGTCGCCTCGTCGACATAGGCGCCGAGATTGACGAAGGACGGCATCAGCACGACGTTCCTGGCGATGTAGGCCGAGCGGCGCACGATCGCGCCGGGCACGGCGCGGAAGCCGGCGTCGCGAAAGCGGTTCTCGCCCCAGCCCTCGAACTTCGACGGCACCTTGTCCCACCACGACGCCTGGCCGGGGCCGCCGGGGATCACGCTCATGTCGTTGAGGCGGAACGACAGCAGCACGGCCTTCTTGAGCCACTGGTTGACGCTCCACTTGCCGTCAGTGCCGCGCTCAGCGACCCGGGCCTCGCCCTTGTCGAGCAGCTCGAGCGCGCTCTCCACGGCGTCGCGGACCTCGCCCTTGGTCGTGGTCGAGACGCCATCACGGGCATCGAAGGCGCTGTTGATGGTGGATTCCAGGGCGGACAGTGACATCGGTCGATCCTCGCTTGGTCCCTGGGCAGAAAGCCGGGGACGGCCGTGTACGAGCATGGTGGGCAGGGCGGCTTTTTCGGGATTTGGACCCGGAGAGTCAAGGACGCATCGGTGGCGGGGGCCGTCCGCGCGGGAGGTGCGGCTTATCATGCTCCGTCATTCCGGGTTCGATGCTTCGCATCGTCCCGGAATGACAGCTCAATGCGTGGCGGGTTTCACCCCACCAGCCGCTGCAAGAACCCGGTCAGATCGTCCGTGACATGATCGACATGCGGATCGTCGCGCCCCGCCAGCTCCCAGTCCTCGCGCACCACCTCCTTGGTGCCGTCGGGCACTACCAGCACGGTCGTCATGCCGAGGTCGTGCGGGACGACGAGATTGCGGGCGAGATCCTCGAACATCGTGGCCCTGGCAGGATCGACGTCATGGAGCTTGAGGAATTTGTCATAGGTCTCGCGCGCCGGCTTCGGCGTCAACTCGGCGGCGATGATGTCGAATACGCCGTGGAAATGCGCGGCAATGCCGAGCCGCGCCAGCACCGCGTCGACGTGGTCGACCGAGCCGTTGGTCAGGATCAGCTTGCGCCCCGGCAGCTTCTCGATCGCCGCGCCCATCGCCGGGTTCGGCTCCAGCGGCGAGTGGTCGATCTTGTGCACGTAGGCAAGGAAGTCGTCGGCGTGCACGCCGTGCTCGGTCATCATGCCGCGCATCGTGGTGCCGTAGCGGCGGTAGTAGTCCTTCTGGATGCGGCGCGCCTCCTCCGCATCGACCTTGAGCCAGTTGGAGACGAACTCGCCGATCCTGGCATCGACCTGCTGCCACAGATTGACGTGATGCGGATACAGCGTGTTGTCGAGGTCGAACACCCAGGTGTCGACGTGATCGAAGGCGCGAGGGGATTTTGTCATGTGGGCGTCGGTCCATCCTGCCTTCGGTCATCATGCCCGGCTAGGGCGGCATATTCCGCTGTCGTCCCGGCGAACGCCGGGACCCATACCGCGGAAGCTATCTTGCGGCATGATGGCTGATGCCGATGGCCCAAACCTCGGCCGGTGGTTATGGATCCCGGCGTTCGCCGGGATGACAGCTGTGGGTGTGGTGGCAACGTGGGCAACGTCGCTATGCCCATCACGGCAACGCGAAGCGCAGCGTCTTGCCGCCGCGGGTGATGTCGACGGCGGTGAATCCGGTGGCGGTGAAGCCGCGGCTCGGGCAGTCGCCCTGCTCTGATGTCTCGAACTTGTTCTCGCGGGTGCAGAGTTGCACCAGCCCGCCCCAGTTCAGCGGCTTGTTCTTCAGTTTGATGGTGCGGTTCTCATCGTCGACCGCCTCGGCGAAGCTGTAGACCTTCTTCGGCTGCCCGGCGATGTCGGGATGCAGGCATTTGCCGGCATCGATGCGGTACCAGCCGCGGCTGACCACGGTGCGGCCGTCGTCGGTGCCGACCGCCGCCATGACCTTGTGCGGGGTGTCGTTGCACCAGGTCAGCCCGGTGGGGGAGGGCGTCTGCACCGCGTCCACCATGGTCGCGAAGAAATTCGGCTGCGACACGACGTCGGATGACAGCCCGCGGCTTTTCAGGAACGCCGCGAGCGCGGCTTGCGTCTTCGGCCCGTCGACGCCGTCGATCGGCGAGGCGTCATAGCCGGCGATGCCGAGCAGCCGCTGGATGCCGGCGAGCCGCGCCTGCTCGTCGTCATATTCTGCGCTCTCGGCGAGATAGGCGATCAGGGTGCCGTCGTCGGCCTTGCTCGGCGTCACCTGCGTGAACGCCGCCGGCGTCTGACCGGTGCGGCACTGGCGGGCGGCGGCGATGACGAAATTGTCCGCCGCCACGCACAGCTGATCGTTGCCGTTCTCGGCGAGCGGCGACGCGCCGTAGAGGCTGAGCGCGCGTGCATGCAGGAGAATGCGGTCGGCGGTCATCGTCCCCTGCAGCACCACGCGGCAGGTCGCCGGATCGAGCCGGAACCATCCGCGTGTCGCGGTTGCCGCCTTCTCGTCGATGCCGATTGCGGCCTCGACGACGTAGCTCATTCGGTTGCAGAGCTTGAGGTCGGCGCGGGCGGGGGTGAGGGAGGCGAACAAGGCCAGAAGGATCACAGTGAGGCTGAGCGGAGCGCGAGTCCGGGAGGGTTTGATACGCCCCGCTCTCTCCCCATCGTCATGCCCGGGCTTGACCCGGGCATCCATGTTTCTCGCTCCGAACTCGCCGAACAACGTGGATGGCCGGGCTGTCTGCATTGCGAAGACGCGCTCCGCGCTTTCGCCCGGCCATGACGGAGAGAGTTGGCGGGAAGTGCTCACTTGTGGATCAGCGTGCCCGTGCCCTGGTTGGTGAACAGCTCGAGCAGCACGGCATGCTGCACCTTGCCGTCCAGGATGACGACGCCCTGCACGCCCTGCTCGAGTGCGTAGATGCAGGTCTCGACCTTCGGGATCATGCCGCCGGAGATGGTGCCGTCGGCGATCAGCTTGCGTGCGTCCTTCACCGACAATTCCGGAATCAGCTTCTTCGACTTGTCGAGCACGCCGGGCACGTCGGTGAGCAGCAGGAGGCGCTTGGCCTTCAGCGCACCGGCCACGGCCCCGGCGAACGTATCGGCGTTCACGTTGAAGGTCTGGCCTTCCTTCGAGGTCGCCAGCGGTGCGAGGATCGGGATCAGCTCGTAGCCGATCAGCTGATTCAGCAGCGTCAGATCGACCTTGTCCGGCTCGCCGACGAAGCCGAGATCGACCACCTTCTCGATGTGACTGTCAGGATCGACCATGGTGCGGGTCGCCTTGACCGCGCGCACCATGTTGCCGTCCTTGCCGCACAGCCCGACGGCCTTGCCGCCGGCCTCGTTGATGTAGCCGACCAGCTGCTTGTTGATCGAGCCGGCCAGCACCATCTCGACGATCTCGATCGTCGCCGCGTCCGTGATGCGCAGGCCGGCGGCGAATTCGGAGACGATGCCGAGGCGCTTGAGCATGGTCGCGATCTGCGGGCCGCCGCCATGCACCACCACCGGATTGATCGCGGTCTGCTCCAGCAGCACGATGTCGCGCGCGAACGCTTTTGCGGTGTCCTCGTCGCCCATGGCGTGGCCGCCATATTTGATGACGATGGTTTCGTCGTCGTACTCCTGCATGTGCGGGAGCGCTTCGGACAGGATGCGGGCCTGATCGAGCGGGCTGATGGTGGTCGCGTCGGTCATGTCTGGGAGGTCTCGGCTGTCGGGGGCGTCGCGCCGCGTTCTAGCCGATTGCCGCCCGCGGCGCAAAGCGCCGGATCACGCCCGCCGCGGCCACAGCGCGCAGACCGCGAGTGCGAGCCAGCTCGCGATCTGCAAGCTACCGCCGATCGGCGCCGCGAACGGAAACAGCCGGTCGCCGGTGAACTGCCGCATCAGGAGGTCGCTGGCGAACAGGGCCGGGCCGAGCACGAAGCCGATCGCCGTGACCAGGCCGATGCGCCGATGAACCACGCCGCGCTCTGCCAGCGCGATGGTGCCGAGCAGGGCGCAGGCGTGGAACAGCAGCATGGTGGAGGCGGTCGCGAGCCGCGCTGCGTCGGGCTCGTGCGCGGCCTTGGCCGCCAGCGCGACGCCGGCGGCGCCCATCAGCCCGGCCATTGCGACCAGGATTCGCCACGGCGTCATCATGTGCTGCGCTCTTCCAGCAGCCGCACCATGGCGGCACGCAGCTCCGGCATGCCGGTGCCGGATCGTGACGACGTCGCCAGCACGTGAGGAAACGCCGCCGGATGCTTGGCGAGCGCGGCCTCGGTCTCGGCGATCCGGCTTGCGAGCTCAGCCGGCTTGATCTGGTCGGCCTTGGTCAGGACGAGCTGATAGCTGACGGCGGACCGGTCCAGCGTCTTGAGGATCTCCTGATCGACTTCCTTCAGCCCATGACGGGCATCGATCAGCACATAGACGCGGGCGAGAGAGGCGCGGCCGAGCAGGAATTTGTGGATCAGCTCGGTCCAGGACGCGACCTTGGTCTTCGCCGCGGCGGCATATCCATAGCCGGGCATGTCGACCAGCCGCAGCGGCGCATGCTCGGGCCCCTCGAAGAAGATCAGCTCCTGGGTGCGGCCCGGCGTATGCGAGGTGCGCGCCAGCGCGTTCTGGCCGGTCAGCGCGTTGATCAGGCTGGACTTGCCGACATTGGAGCGGCCGGCGAAGGCGACCTCGATCGCCCCCATCGGCGGCAGGCTTTCGATCGAGGGAGATGCATGGGTGAAGCGCCACGATTGGGCGAACAGCTTGCGACCTTTTTCGATCAGGCGCTCGTCGGTGTCGTGGCTGGTGGTCATGACAAGGCCTCGCTCTTCGTCATGCCCGGGCTTGACCCGGGCATCCACGCCCATTGCGCGGGATATCAAAACGTGGATGGCCGGGACAAGCCCGGCCATGACGGTAGATGGTTGGTTGCTTCAGCGGCTCACGCCGCCTTACTCGTCACGCCGCTTTTTTTTTTGAACGTGCCGCGGATGTTGTCGAACAACTCCACCTTCACGCCATTGCGGCGCATGATGAAGCCCTGCTGCAGCACCGAAAGCGTGTTGTTCCAGGCCCAGTAGATCACGAGGCCGGCCGGGAAGCCCGCGAGCATGAAGGTGAAGATCAGCGGCATCCAGTTGAAGATCATCGCCTGGGTCGGATCGGGCGGCGTCGGGTTCAGCTTCATCTGGAACCACATCGTGATGCCCATGATGATCGGCCAGATACCGAGCGCGAGGTAATGGCCGAACAGCGGCAGCTGCGTCGGATCGAACGGGATCAGGCCGAACAGCGTGAACAGATTGGTCGGATCCGGAGCCGAGAGATCCTTGATCCAGCTGATGAACGGCGCGTGCCGCATCTCGATCGTGACGAAGAGAACCTTGTAGAGCGAGAAGAACACCGGGATCTGCAGCACGACCGGGAGACAGCCGGCGACCGGGTTGATCTTCTCCTTCTTGTAGATCTCCATCATCTCCTGCTGCTGCTTCATCCGGTCGTCCGGATAGCGCTCCTTGAGCGCCTGCAGCTGCGGCTGGATCGCCTTCATCTTGGCCATCGAGGCGTAGGACTTGTTGGCCAGCGGGAAGAACAAGGCCTTCACCAGCACCGTCACCAGCAGGATCGAGACGCCGAAATTGCCGAAGAAGCGGAAGAAGAAGTCGAGCGCCAGGAACATCGGCTTGGTCAGGAAGTAGAACCAGCCCCAGTCGATCAAGAGATCGAAATGGTTCAGCGCGAGCTTCTGATTGTAGCCGCCGAGGCCGCCGATCGGGAAGTTGATGCCGACCACGCCGGCCTCCTTGGCGCCGGCGAACAGCCGGGTGGAGACGCTGGCCGAGCCGCCGGCCGGCACCGTCTGCGGGGTCTCGACATAGTCGGTCTGGTAGCGATGCTGGTTGTCGACCAGCTTCGACGAATAGTTTGCCTGCAGCCGCGCATCGGTCATCGGCAACAGCGCCGCCGCCCAATATTTGTCGGTGATGCCGAGCCAGCCATTGGTGACGTCGAACTTCGCCGCCTTCTCGTCGTCCATCTTCTTGTAGGTGAACTCCTGCAGGCCCTTCTCGCCGAGATAGCCGATCAGGCCTTCGTGCAGGATGTAATAGCCCGACACGTGCGGCGTGCCGTGACGCGAGATCAGGCCGTAGGGATACAGCGTCACCGGTGCGTTGCCGGCGTTGGTGACGTCGTCCTTGATGGTGAAGAGATAGTGATCGTCGACGCTGATGGTGCGCTGGAAAGTCAGGCCGTCGCCGTTGGTGGTGGTCAGCTTCACCGGGGTCGACGGCGTCAGCGCATTCGAGCCGTCCTGCTGCCAGACGGTGTTCTGGTCGGGCACCTGCACCTTGGCGCCGGCGGCGTTCACCCAGCCGAACTCGGCATAATAGGGCTCGGCGGTGTTGGACGGGGAGAACAGCACGATCGCCGGCGATTTCGGATCGACCGTCTCGCGGTACTGCACGAAGGCCAGGTCGTCGATGCGTGCGCCCTTGAGTGAGATGCTGCCGGTCAGCCGCGGTGTGTCGATCTTGACGCGCGGCGTGGCGGCGATGGCGGTGTCGCGCGGCATCACGCCGGTGCTGGTCACGGCGCCGCCCGGCGCGCTCGGGCTGCCGGTCGCGGCCGCGCCCGGCTGCGGGGTGGCCGACGGCGCGGCGCTGTCGGGCTGCGTTGCCGGCGCCTGCTTCTTGGCGAGTTCGGCCTGCATCTGGGCCTGCGCGCGCTGCTTCTCCATCTGCGGTCCGTTGTAGAAGACCTGCCAAAGGATCAGCACGAGGCCGGACAGAATGACGGCGAGGATGGTGTTGCGATTGTCGGTCATCGTTTTCTTATCGTCTCGTCGTTCAATCCGGTTTGCGGGAATGCGCGTCCGGTGCGGGAGCGTTTGGCTTGTCCGCATCCGACGGCTTGCGCGGCTGCGGCTTGGCCTGCGGCCGGTCGAGGCGGCGGAGCGTCGCCTGGAGATCGGCGAGCATGGTCTGGAAGTCGCGTGACAGGGCATCCCGCCGGCCGACCAGCACGTAGTCAGTGTGCGGCCGCATCGACAGGGGATCGAGCCGTTTCACAAGCTCGCGCAGCCGCCGACGGATGCGATTACGCTCCGTGGCGGTGCCATTCTTCTTGGTGACGGTAAAGCCGATCCGGACCGGGCCCCGGTCCGGCCGTTCCCGGCGCTGGACGACGAAGGCAGGGCTGTTCGCCCGCACGCCATCGGCAACGGCGAGGAAGTCCGCCCGCTGCCGTAGCCGATCCATGATGGAAATCTCCGGGACAGACGCCCTGGCTTCAGGCGCTGAGACGCTTGCGGCCCCGGGCGCGACGCGCGGCAAGGACCTTGCGGCCGCCGGTGGTGGCGAGACGGGCGCGGAAGCCGTGACGGCGCTTGCGCACCAGTTTGCTGGGTTGATAAGTCCGCTTCACGGGTCGTTCTCCGCTGACGGGCAATTTGCCAGTTGACAACTTGCCTGCTTGAAATGTCGATTGATGTCCGGTGATGTTTACGGGCCCGAAATGGACCGCTGCCGGCCCTGAAATCGAGCCGCTCCCGGGCGAGCCGGGTCATCGCGGACGGTTGGCGCGGCTTATAAGGGAGCGTCCTGCCTTCGTCAATCGCGGCAAGACGTCATAGGCGGTGCAGGGATCGACGACGCCGAGATCTCGTCAAGACCTTCGTCACCAGCCGTGGGTCAGCGTCGCGAACGACACGAGGCAGGACGAGAACGCAAGTCCCTGCGCACAAGACCCTGCGCACATGACGAAGGCAAGAATGGCTTCGGCGCGGCGGGGTTGAAGACGTCAGAGATCGTGCAGTTTCGGGTTCCATTATGAACGATTTGGAAACCGGAACATGAGCGATCCGTAATTTGACCGGACTCCGGTGCAGTCCCATCTTGCGGTCCCGTAAGGGTGGGGTGTCTCTTACAAGGGCGATACGTGACCGAGAGCGACAACCAGCCAATCCTGGAGCGCCTGCGACCGAAACGGTCGCGGCGGCTCGGCTTGTCTGGAAAGCTGCTGCTGTTGACCATTCCGCTGGTGATGATCGCGGAGGTGCTGATCTACGTGCCGGCGATCGCCAATTTCTGGACCAACCGGCTCAACGACCGCCTGGCGGCCGCAAATACCGCTGCCCTGGTGCTCGACGCCGCACCGTCCGGCATGGTGCCGGATTCGCTGGCGCGGCAGATCCTCACCTCCATCAACGCGCGCGGCGTCGCCATCAAGATGGGCCAGCAGCGCCGTCTGCTCGCGAGCGCCGACCTGCCCGCCTCGATCGACCACGACTTCGACATGCGCGACATGACGGCGTGGTCGTCGATCGTGAACTCGCTGACGATGATGACGGAGACCGGCGACCACACCATGCGGGTGATCGGACCGGCGCCCGGCCGAGCCCAGTTCATCGAGGTCGTCACCGACGAGAAGCCGCTGCGCAAGGCGATGTACCGGTTCTCGCGCAACCTGCTCGGCGTTTCGCTGCTGCTGGCGGTGCTGACCGCGGCGCTGGTCTATCTCGCCCTGCATTTCCTGTTCGTGCGGCCGATGCGGCGTCTCACCGCGAGCCTCGTCGGCTTCCACGAAAATCCGGAGAGCGTGGCGCGAATCATCGTGCCGAGCCAGCGTTCCGACGAGATCGGCGTCGCCGAGCGCGAGCTCGCCGACATGCAGCGCGACCTCGTCTCGATGCTGCATCAGAAGAGCCGGCTCGCCGCGCTCGGCCTCGCCGTGTCCAAGATCAACCACGATCTGCGCAACCTCTTGGCCTCGTCGCAGCTGCTGTCGGACCAGCTCGCCAGCGTGCCGGATCCGCGAGTGCAGCGCTTCGCGCCGAAGCTGATGCGCTCGCTGGAGCGCGCCATCGCGTTCTGCCAGTCGACGCTGTCCTACGGCAAGGTCCAGGAGCCGGCGCCGGACCGCCGCATGGTGGTGGTCGAGCCCGTCGTCGCCGAGGTGCGAGAGACCGCCGGCCTGTCGCCGGATGCATCGATCACCTGGATCGCGGCGATCGAGCGCGGGCTGAAGATCGATGCCGACCCCGACCAGCTGTTCCGCGTGCTGCTCAACCTGGTGCGCAATGCCGCCCAGGCCCTGGACAGCCTCGCGGCGGACGCCGGCGTGCGCCAGATCCGCATCACCGGCCGCCGCGAAGGCGGGGTGGCGATCCTGGAGGTCTCGGACACGGGTCCCGGTGTCCCGGCGAAGGTGCGGGAGCACCTGTTCGAGGCCTTCCGCGGTGCCGGTCGTCCGGGCGGCTCGGGGCTGGGCCTTGCGATTGCGGCCGAATTGGTCCGGGCCCATGATGGCGACATCCAACTGGTCGAAGGGACCCTGGGGGCGACCTTCCGAATCACGATCCCTGACCGTCCTGTCGAGTTGCAGACCTTCTGGACCGAGCGCGCCAGCGCCTGAACCCGACCGGCCTCATCCGCCATTCCCCCGGGCGACGCCGCAGGCGTTGAGCCCGGAACTCCTGGCGTGTCGGAACGAAGCCCATCCGCTCCGGCCATGCCGAACCGCGCCGGCGCGTCTGCGGAAAAATGGTCGCAAAATGTCCCGCTCCAGCCTTGCCAAGCGGTCTCCGAGCCGTTAGTCAGGGGCCCTTCGCGAGGCCTGCCGGCGTTTGCCGCTCCGGCCTTCCGGGATCCGGCCCCTGGCCCGGAGCCTGCCAAATGCGAAAAACGCGCCCGTAGCTCAGCTGGATAGAGCATCAGACTACGAATCTGAGGGTCGGACGTTCGAATCGTTCCGGGCGCGCCATTTGCCGATGATCCACACCACGTTCAGTTCGCACGTCCATCGCTTCCGATCGATGCGTCGATCGGCGGATCTCGGGTGCGCAGGAGAACAATCTTGAGTCGCTTCTGGTCCGAGCTCGTTCATCGGCTGTCGCCCTATGTGCCCGGCGAGCAGCCGCAGATCCCGGGCCTGGTCAAGCTCAACACCAATGAGAGTCCGTTCGGGCCCTCGCCGAAGGCGATCGGGGCCATACGGGCCGCCGCGGCCGACACCTTGCGCCTCTATCCCGATCCCCAGGCAACGCGGCTGCGCGAGGCCCTCGCGGCCTATCACAAGGTCTCACCCGAGCAGGTGTTCGTCGGCAACGGTTCGGATGAGGTGCTGGCGCATGCCTTCGCGGCGCTCCTGAAGCAGCCGGCGCCGCTTCTGTTCCCTGACGTGACCTACAGCTTCTATCCGGTCTACTGCCGGCTGCTCGGAATCGACTACGCGACCGTTTCGCTCGATGCCGAGATGCGCGTGCGTATCGACGATTATGTCGGCCGTCCCGGCCCGGTGATCATCGCCAATCCGAACGCACCGACCGGAATTGCGCTGTCGCGTGCCGAGATCGCACTGCTGGTTGCTGCCCGCAGCGACGCGGCCGTCGTCATCGACGAGGCCTATGTCGATTTCGGCGCCGAGACCGCGATCCCCTTGATCTCCGAGCATCCCAACCTGCTGGTGGTGCAGACGATGTCGAAATCGCGCGCGCTCGCAGGACTCCGCGTCGGCTACGCGATCGGCGACGCCGCGCTGATCGAAGGCCTGACGCGGGTCAAGGACAGCTTCAACTCCTACCCGCTCGGCCGCCCCGCCCAGGCCGGCGCGATCGCCTCGATCGAGGACGACGCCCATTTCCAGCAGGCGCGCTCGGTCATCATGAAGAACCGCGCGGACCTCACCGCCGCGCTGGTTCGTCTCGGCTTCGAGGTGCTGCCGTCCAGCGCCAATTTCGTCTTCGCCCGGCATCCGGACCATTCCGGCCAGGCGCTGTCCGCAGCGTTGCGCCAGCGCGCCGTGCTCGTCCGCCATTTCACCGCCCCGCGGATCGCGGACTATCTGCGTATCACCATCGGCTCGGAGACGGAGCTCGCGCGGCTGACGGACGCGCTGCGCGAGATGTTGGCGCAGAATGGTTGAGGGCCGTGGCTGAGACGACGATCGGTCGGAGCCGATCCGCCACGGCCGGCACACTTTGCGACGTCTGGATGCCATTGCTCCAAGACATCAGGCCCGAATCGCGCGCGCAATCGCCAGTAGCCGCGGCACCTGCACCTCAATGTCCGCCGCCACGTCGCGGTCGAGCCTGTCGCGCCAGCGCGCAGGAATCGCCGCCAGCCCATAGGTGGCGCCGGCCAGCATGCCCGCGAGCGCACCCGTCGTGTCGGCATCGCCGCCCTGGTTGACGGTCTGCACAAGGCATTCGGTGAACGAGTTGGCGGCAAGATAGTGGTGCAGCACGGTCTGCATGGTGTCGACGACGAAGGCCGAGCTCCGCCCCGGATAGGGGACGAAGCTGAAGGCGCGGTGCTTGCCGATCAGAGCATCGGCTTCGCGGCGGACGGCGTCCTGGCCCTCCCCCAGCAGCAAGGCGTGAGTCATGCGCACCAGCGCGATGCAGGCGCCGTCCGACAGCGGATGATGGTGCGTGGCGCGTGCCTGCGCCAGCGTCCAGGTTTCGGCGTTGTCCGGTGCCTCGAGCGTCGCGAGCGCCACCGGCAGCACGCGCATCGCCGCGCCATTGCCGGCGTCGCCTTCGGCGTAGACGCCTTCGACCGTGCCGTGCATGACGTAGCGGCGGATGCCGCGGCGGCAGGTGTTGCCGACATCGGCCGGCCCGGTCCGGAGCCAGGCGGCAAACTCCTCGCAGACGTCGCGCGCGTCGAAGCCGCGCTTGCGGATCAGCGAGCGTCCCAGCGCCAGCGACATCTCGGTGTCGTCGGTGACCTCCCCCGGCCTGAGCTTGAGCCAGCCGCCGCCGATGATGTCGCGATGCACGCCGTATTGCGCGACGATCTCGCCTCGGGTCATGAACTCGACGGTGGCGCCGAGCGCGTCGCCGATGGCAAAGCCGAGATAGGCCGCGAGCGCGCGTTCCTCGACATCGGGTGCGGTCATGCTGCGATCCGCTCATACATAGTCGACGCTCACGCGGTAGTCGCCGCCGATCACGAGGTATTCGCCTTCGCCCTTCAGCGCATGTGACGACAGCAGGCCGTTGAAGAACACGATCTTGCTGACGGGAATCCGCGCGGTGAGGATCATGTCGCCGAAGCAGCCCGCAGTGTCGCGGTCGGAGGAGAACGAGACGAGGTTGTTGAGCCGGACCACCGCCTCGCGCCGCGTTGTTCGCGCCACGATCCAATGCTCGTCGAACGAATTGACGCCGCGATGCAGCGTCAGATGCGTCTCGCCTGGAAAGGCGAAGCGGCGGATCGCCCATTGGCAGAATTCGAACAGCAGATCGAGCTGCACCCAGATCGCATTGTTGTGGAAGCGGCTCGACATCTTCTCCTGGACATAGGTCGTCCAGGCCCGGCTTGCCACGCGTTCGATGATCTCCTTGTGGTAGGACGGACCGAGGCCGAACCGGCTCTCGACCCAGCCCTTGAGCACGGCGCCTTCCGGGCCGTTGCTGTCGAAGCCCCAGCCCTGGATCAGCCGCAGGAAGGACGAGCGGAAACGCCGCTGGCCGCCGGACGTCGCGGCGCGTTGCTCGGGATCGAGGCCGAACATCGCCATCATGTAGGCCGAGAAGGCCTGGCCGGCCTCGTTGAGATGCTCCGCCTGCGCGAGCATCGTGAACAGGCTGGGGTTCATCTCGGTGACGCCCCAGATGTGCAGCGGCGCCGCGCTGTCGTTGAAGGCGCAGCTCGCCAGCCATTCCGAGGGACGTCCCACGAGATTGGTCGAATGGCCGATGCCGCGCCGTGCTTCGTCGTTCATGACGCGCATGATGCCGCGTCGGATGCGAACAGGAAAGTCTACGGCGGTGACACCGGCGAAGAGCGATTGATTGTCAGCTGCAACCGCCGCAGCCGCCTCCACCACCACCTCCGCAACCGCCACCGCCGCAACCACCGCCACTGCTGCTCAGCGCCTTGGATGTTGCCAGCACCGAAGCGTAGGCGGTGCCGGACAGCACCGCCGCGCCGGTCAGTGCGACGGCCAGTAGCAATTCATGCTCGCGCGGGGCGCGGGCTGCGCGCGCATGCGTCGCCTGATAGCTCCGCAGCACCTCGTTGCCGGCGTATGTGCGGGAGGGCGCCTTTGCGATCATCGCCGCGCCCAGCGCCGTAAGACCGAGTAGTAGTATTAGAAAGCCTACGTCGTGTTGCCGCGAAGCGCCGACGAGGACCTTGATCAGTCCGAACAGGATGAGCGCGCCGACGAATGGCAATACGGCCTTGCGGAATGCCACCATCTGGCTGTCGGTCGGTGCATAGCCGAGAGCCTCCAGCCGCGCCTGAATGCGCGCCGTAAGTGGCGCAAGCGCCTGCTGGAATTCCTGCCGTGTCATCTCCGGGCGGAATGCAAGCCGCGGCGGACGGTCCATCAGCGCCGCCAGCGACGTCTGATCAGTCACTGTTATCTTGTGATCGCGGGCGGTGAAGGTTGCTGCGCCGTTCGCAGCGAAGCCGAGCAGCACGGTATCGCCGAAACGTGGCGCGCCGCCGGCGAGATAGGCCAGCTCGAGCTCGTTTAAAGGCGGCTGGGGCTTGGCCGCGGCCGGGCCGATCGTTCCGCGTAGGGCGAAGGCCTTGAGGAAAATGATGGCGCCGAGAACGATGTAGACGAGTAGGAATGGGCCGGCCGTCCAGTCGAACGGATTGAGCGCCATATTCATCTCCTGAACAGCCGCCGCAGCCATGCGCGTGGCCGGGGCAGAATGAGCCAATGGGTGAGGTCGGTGACGTGATAGCGCGGGCCGGCGAAACGGATGTGTGTCGCAGGCCACAGATCGGGGCTGGGCGGACCGAAGAAGCGTTCATGCAGTGCCAGCGTCTCGGCATATTGCCGGCGGTAGGTCATCTGCGCCTGCGGTCCGCCGGGCGTCGGATCATGATGCAGCGGGGCCTGGAGCCGTTCGCCGCACCAGATCACCCAATAGTCGCGCGAATAGATCAGATGCTGGTGCCAGACCTCGTCAACCACCTCGCTGGGCGTCACCGGCGTGGGCGAAACCATCGCGAGAAAGCAGAAGCGGCGATAGGCCTCGATCGCGGCCCGGGCCTCATCGAGGCTCCAGCCATGGTCGCGCGCCAACCGCTGGGTGAAGTTGAACGGCGTATCCGGCTCGAAATCATGCGCGGCAATGCGCTGCCATAAGTCCTGTCGCGCAGGTGCCCAGTCCGGCTCGTCGGCCTGGACATCGACCTTGACCTGCGCGCGTCGCACCGAAGGCTCCCGGAGATCGTGCACGGCAGCACCTTAGCATAGATGCGCGCCGAGTTCCACGGGGGCAGGCGTCGCCGGCAGGCATGCTGAATATCAGCCTCCAAGACGGACCCGGATCTGTGCCAATTTGCGCCACTCGGCATCGAGCCCGGCCGACAGGTTGGGCGCGGCATGCGGTGAGAGCAGTCGCTCGATGGCCGGAGCCTCGATCGCATCGACCGCGGGGAGCGTGGCATAGCCGAGATTGGCAAGGCTCGCACGGAGCGGCGGGTGGGTCGAGTTCGGGTCCTCCATGGACTCCTCCTCGATCGTCTTGGCCGCAGCAGCGGTGAGCGCATCATGGTCGCGGATGTCGACGAGATGGGTCGACATGCGCTGCAGCGGCGTCGCCGGCAGGCTGATGGCGCCGAGCATGTCGGTCTCCAAGGGAGAGAACACCAGCTCGCGCAGTCGCGCCACGCCACCGGCGATCAGCACGAGCGATCGCGCCATCTCGGATGGTCCCAAAAGCGCGGCCGCGCGCCGGTCGGCGGCCAGCTCATTCTGACGTGAGAGTGCGAGATACTCCCTGTTGACCCATCCAAGCACGGCACGCAGCAGCCGTGCTGCAATCCGGCCGGTGATGGTGCGATCGGGGTTCGCATAATGCAGAACGTTCTCGCAGGCGCGCAGAAAGTCGAACAGATTGCCGGCCCCGGTGATGTGACGCAGCTCGGCATGGGCAACCTCGTGGGCGATGGTGGCGCGGATGGCCCGCTCGTCGAGGATCATCAGCAGCGGCAGTCCGACGGTCATCGTGACGTGCTGGCGGAAGATGCCGGCATAGCCGCGCGCTTCGCTGATCGACGCATTGAACTCGGCGTCGAACCGCAGCGTGCGCGCCGGCTTGGCGAAGGCTGGATCGAGCTCCTGCCAGATCCGCCAGAGCGCGGGCGCCATTGCTTCGTCCAGGACGTTGCTCCGCTCGCGCCGGGCCGGCACGAAAAGAATTCCGAGCGCCAGCGCGACGGCGGCCGCGACCACGCAGAACATGATGGGGGCGGTGATGAGCGCAACTCTCGTGTAGTCGTCCAGCGCGATCAGCCAGATGAACAGCAATCCGGCGGCCAGCGCGACGACCGGCAGAACAGCGTAGCGCCCGAGCAGCAGGATGCATGACAGAACGAGACGCTTCATTCACACGCCCGGTACGCCGTCCTCGGGCCGCACCAGCTTGATGTCCTGTGCTGCGGCCCACGACCAGATGTCCTGGCGCTTCAGCGCGGTTGCCATCAACTCCGGAAACTGATGCGGCGTGCAGGCGAACACCGGACAGCCGAGCGCGGCCAGGATCGCGGCGTGCTTGGCGTCGTAGGCCGGGCGGCCATCGTCGTTGAGCGCGAGCAGCACGATCAGGTTGACGCCCGACGAGACCAGCGCCTTGGCGCGGGCCAGCATCTGCTCGGCGATGCCGCCCTCGATGAGGTCGCTGATCAGCACCATGTGCGTGCGCGCCGGCTCGCGCACCAGGCGCTCGCAATAGGCCAGCGCCTGGTTGATGTCGGTGCCGCCGCCGAGCTGCACCGAGAACAGCACCTCGACCGGATCGGCCAGCTCCTCGGTGAGGTCGATGATGTTGGTGTCGAACACCACGAGCTTCATCGCGATCGCCGGGATCGAGGCCAGCACCGCGGCGAAGATCGAGGAGTAGACGACGGAGGTGCCCATCGAGCCCGACTGGTCGACGCACAGGATCACCTCCTCCAGATTGGTCCGGCGCGCGGCGCGCGCGTGCCCGATCAACGTCTCCGGCACGATGGTGCGATGCTCGGCCTGCCAGTGGCGCAGGTTCTTGCCGATCGTGCGCGGCCAGTCGATGTCGCCGGCGCGCGGTCGGCGGGTGCGGCGGCGGCGGTCGACCGCACCGCGGATCGTCTCGGTGGTGCGGGCATCGAGCTTTTCCATCAGCTCCTTGACGACCTTGGCGACGACTTGGCGCGCCGTCGACTTGGTCTTCTCCGGCATCACCGAGCGCAGCGCCATGAGGTCGGCGACGAGATGCACGTCGGCTTCGAGGGCTGCGAGAAACTCAGGCTGCAGCAGCATCTCCTTCAGGCCGAGCCGCTCGAACGCGTCCTTCTGGATCACCTGCACGACCGGTGCCGGAAAGAACTCCCTGATGTCGCCGAGCCAGCTCGCGACGCGCGGCGCCGAGCCGCCGAGACCGCCGCGTCGGCCGCCGCCGCGCTTGCCGCCGGAGCCGGCGTCATAGAGTCCGGCCAGTGCCGCATCGAGGCGCCGATCGCGATCGGACAGGCCGGCCTGGTCGTCGCCGCCAAGCACGAGGCGCCAGCGGCGGTTGCGCTCGGCATCAGCGTCGTCGCTCATCGATTGGCCTCCTTGATCGGCCGGTCGGCGCCGAGGATGGTCAGCAGCAAGGGCAGGGCCGCGTCGAAGCCGGCGGCGGTGGCCGGCAGCGGCGCGGGCGGCAGCAGCGGGCTGGCGTCGGAGGTGGAGCCGACGGCCAGCGGCCGCTGCCTGGCCAGTTCGTCCAGCAGGCGCCGCCGCTCGTTGCGGTCGAAGCTCGCGAAGGCACGGCGCATCACCGGCAGCAGGTTGTTGAACGCCTCGTCGTCGATCGCAGCCAGCCAGCCGTCGATGATCCGGCGCAGCATCTGGTCGTGCAGCAGCACCTGGCCGCTCTGGCCGAGAAACCCGTCGAGCCAGTCGCCGGCCTCCAGCGTCGGCACGCTGTGGGACAGCGCGCGCGACAGTGCCAGCGCGGTCTGCTCCGGTGACACGATGCCCTGATCGTACAGCACGCGGTTCGCCAGGCCCTTCAACAGCGGATGCGCCGCCGCATCGGCGGCGACGTGCAACAGCGCGCGGCTCCAGCCGTCGCGCAGGCCGCGATCCTCGATCAGTCCGATCGCGACGTCGAGCCGCGCCAGCCTGCCGCGGAGATCGGCGGCGACGTCGGCCTGCAGGCTGCGGCAGGCATAGACGAGGCCGGCACAGATCGCCTCGACGAGGCTGGTCACCAGCAGGCGCAGCGCCTCGGTCGGCAGCGCCCGTGCGGTGCCGTAGCGCAGGATTTCGGCGAGCGGCGGCACGGCCTCGGTGAGATCGGCAACATCGCTTGTCGCGACCGAGCGCTGCTGCAGCAGCGCGATCGTCGTCTCGGCCGCCTCGCTCAGACCCGCTTCGAGACAGCCGCGCACGATGGCCGCGACGGTGTTCAACGAGGTCGCCGCCTGTGCGTTGGTGACGGCGGCATTGTCCGCAGCCTGCGCGACGGTGGTGCCGTGCACCAGCGCCTCGACGAGACGCACTGAGAATTCCGGCTCCCAGCGCAGGCGCCAGTTCTCGCGAAAGGTGCCGCGGCTCTGTCCCGATCCCTGCAACCGTCCCCACGGCACCTGGATCAGGCCCAGCCGGTGCAGGAGCTGCGACTTGGCAAGCCCGGCCTCGCTGCGCAGGTCGAGCGCGATGTCGGTGTCGAGCGCCTCGGGCTTCAGCTTCAGCTTGCGCTGCCAGCGCGCGAGATCGGCGGCGAGCGGCATCTGCGGCACGCTGTCGTCGATCTCGCCGACACGTTGCCCGATGATGAGCTGCTGCTCGATCAGGCGGAACGGCGCCGTCTCGCCCTCGCAGAGCGTCGCAAGGCTCGCCTCGCGCATCTCGGCCAATCCCGGCAAAGCGACGTCGCGCAACGCGGCCAGCGTGATCGCGAGCCGGGACGCCTCGATGACAGATGCCGTCGATGCCGGCCGCCCGTTCCGCCGCAGCAGCTCCGCGACACGGGCCTGCCAGCGGGTCGTGAAGCCGGTGGCGTCGAGCGCGGCGGCCTGGCCGTGCTGCAGTCCCTGCCACAGATGCGCGTACCAGCCCGGCGAAATTACGCCGGCGCCATAGCCGGACGCGGCGGCGAGGCGCGTCTCCGTCCACGGCACCCAGGTGGCGGTGACCTTGACCTGCGGCAGCCCCTTCAGCAGCGCGCGATCGTCCTTCAGCGCCACTTTCCGCCGCAGCGCCGGCACGTGCCAGGCGCCGCAGATGACGGCGACGGCCCCGTCCTGCTCGCCGAGCGCCGCCGCGATTTCCAAGCGCATATGCGCTTCGCGGCGCAGCTCGCGCCGGGCTTCATCGGCAGGCTGGTAGGGCAGCGGATCGATCTTCTCGCGCAACGCCGCGATCGCGGCTTCCAGCGCGGCAAAGATCTCCGGCCCATGCGCCCCCTGTTCGACGATCGCATTCCACCAGGACTCGCTGTCGTCATAGCCGGCAAGGGTGGCGAGATAGGCCAGCGGATCGCGCCGGATCTGCGCCAGCTCAGGATCGACCGTGTCCGGCTCATCTGGCGCAGGCGCATCGGCGTCCTCCGGCGCGGCCTCGCTTTCATTGCCCTCCGGCTGCTTCGGCTTGGCCCGTTCGGCGAGGCGGTAGGACGCCGGCAGGTCGATGAAGCGGACCGGCCGTCCCCTCGCCAGCGCCCAGCGGATCGCCTGCCATTCGGGCGAGAACAGCGCGAACGGAAAGAAGCTCGCATTGGCGGCATCGTCCTGGGCGTGGACCAGCAGCGCGATCGGCGGCGCCATCGCGGGCGAGGCGGCGAACGCGATCAGCTCATCGGCATCCGGCGGCCCTTCGATCAGCACCACGGCCGGATCGGCCGCGTCCAGCGCTGATAGCACGGCGCGCGCCGATCCCGGCCCGTGATGCCGGATGCCGAGCAGATGCAGGCGATCGTGCTGCGGCGCGGCCATGTCAGATCACGTCGCGGATCGCGCCGTACAGATCGGCCCACGGCTTGCGCTCGCGCACCACCGTTTCGAGATATTCCTGCAGCACGACCTTGTCCTGCACCGGATCCTTGACGATGGCGCCGACGAGGTTCGCCGCCATGCTCTGCGCATCGATCACGCCGGAGCCGAAATGGCCGGCTTCCGCCCAGGCGCCGATGGTCACCGCGATGGCCTCCGCCGTCGACAGCGAGCCCGACGGCGACTTCAGCTTGAGCCGGCCGTCGAGCGTCTGGCCGTCGCGCAGCTCGCGGAACACCGTGACGATGCGCATGATCTCCTGGTCGGCCGGCGCGATCTTCGGCAGCTCGAGGCCGCCGCCGATTTCGCCGACGCGCTTGGTGACGATCCTCACCTCCTCATCGAGGTCGGCCGGCAGCGGCAGCACCACGACGTTGAAGCGCCGCTTCAGCGCCGAGGACAATTCGTTGACGCCCTTGTCGCGCGCATTCGCCGTCGCGATCATGTTGAAGCCGCGCCGGGCGTGAACGGCGTCGTTGATCTCCGCGATCGGCATCAGCTTCTCCGACAGCACCGTGATCAGCGTGTCCTGCACGTCCGACGGCATGCGGGTCAGCTCCTCGAAGCGTACGATCCGCCCCGCTTCCATCGCGCGCATCAAGGGCGTCGCCACCATGGCCTCGCGCGAGGGGCCCTTGGCTAGTAGCAGCGCGTAGTTCCAGCCGTAGCGGATCTGGTTCTCGTCGGTGCCGGCCGTGCATTGCACGATCAGCTCGGACGAGCCGGAGATCGCGGCGGCGAGATGTTCGGAGACCCACGACTTCGCCGTGCCGGGCACGCCGAGGATCAACAGCGCGCGGTCGGTCGCGAGCGTCGCCACCGCGGTCTCGATCAGCCGGCGGTTGCCGATATATTTCGGCGTGATCTCGACGCCCGATTTGGTGCGGCCGCCCATCAGATAGGTCACGACCGCCTGTGGCGACAGCCGCCATTGCGCCGGCCGCGCCCGCGTGTCCTCCTGCGCCAACGCCTCGAGCTCGTGGGCATGCAATGCTTCCGCGGAGCGGCGCAGCTGGCCGTCGCTTGGGCTCGCATCAGCGTTTGTCATGGGCGTGCTCCGGACTGTTTGATGGTGCGTTACGTCGGCAACGCGAGAACGAGGTCGGTGAAATCCTTGGCCGCGCGCGCGGTCGCGGGGGACAGCGGGGTGAGCGTGGCGACGAAGGCGGGCATCGTCGCGCGCGGCATCAGCGCAGCCATGAGCACCAGCCGGCCGTCGTCCTTCTGCGCCGCCGGCGTCGTCGCGTCGGCGAGGTCCTGAATCGCCTTCTGCCAGGCCGGCGATGCGAGCACGCGTTCGGCGACCTGCGGCGCGAGCGGCTGGCGGGCCTTCGCCGCCAAGGACATCAGCGCATATCCGTGCAGTGCGTCACCGCCGCAGAGGCGCGCGCCGATGATGCGCAGCACGGTGTCGTCATCGCCCTCGGCCGCGGCGGCATCCATCAGGAGCGTGAGCACGCGGTGCTCGGACGGCGGCAGTGAAGCGATCAGCGCCTCGGGCGGCGCGCCGACCGCCGTGGCGAGCGCGGTGAGCCGCAGCCCGCCGAACAGCCGCTCGCGCAACGCCTCGGCCTCCTGCCATTTCAGGCCGTCGGCCGGCAGCTTGAAGGTCACTGTCGACGCCGCGCCGAGGCCGATCTTGGCCAGCAACGAGCCCGCGCGCTGGAAGCACCGCGCGGCCTCGGTCAGCCGGGCGCCGTGCTCGGTGCGTTCGGCGATCCGGGTCAGGAGCTGTGCGGCGAGCTGCTTGACGCTGTCGGCGCGATCGGCGCTCAGGCTCTCCAGAAACGGCCGATCATCGGGGCCGAGGCCGACCATCAGTGCATCGAGCAGCGCAGCGCGGACCGGCGCGGGCTCGCTCTTCCAGACCGATTCGATCAGCGCGCGGCCGTCGGCGGGATTGTTGCGGCGCTGCTCCGCCACGAAGGCGCGGCGCTGCGTCTTCGGGAAGGTGGTCCAGTTCTCCATGGTGATGCGTTCGAAGAACAGGCCCTTGGTGGCATCGTCATCGGCGTCGGAGGCGATCAGCGCCAGATAAGCGCGCTCGGCGAGGCCTTGGTCCTCGGCATTGGCTTTGATGTGCGGCACGAAATCCGGCAGATCGAATGGATGCAGCCGGCAGCCGGCGGCCTGGATACGGCGCAGCGCGAGCGGCAAGGCGCTCGACGCCAGCGACTTCTCGACGCTGCGCGCCAATGCCTTGAGCGCGCGCCGCGCCGCCTCGGGCAGGATGGGCCGCGCGTCCTGGTGCAGCCGCAGGGCGGCATCCGCCATGGGATCGGCGACAGGCGCCGTCGCGCCGGCGAAGCGCTGCCATTGCGCGGCCAGCGCAAGGAGTGGCAGCGCGGGCTCGCGTCCGTGTGGCAACAGTTCGGCCAGCGCCGGCGGCGTCGTCAAGGGCTGCCGCGCCAGGCCAAGCAGGAAGGATTGGCGCAGGCGGGCATGGCTCTGGGGATCGATCGCGCTCGCCATCGTCAGCCCTCGTGATGCCAGCGGCCGAGCGCCGTTTCGGCGGCCAGCACCTGCGCAATGCGGCCGTCCCACAGACACAGCAGCGACAGGTCGTCGAGGCCGAGCAGCGGCGTCAGTTGGTCGAACTGGCCGCGCTCCACCGCGATCGCAGCTCCGGCCTCGTCGGCGATGACGAGCGCACCCTTTCCCGCGGTGTGAAGCGTGACGCCCGCGAGCAGCAGCGGCCAGCGATCGAGCCACGGCAGCGCGGCGAGCCGCGCCGTGTAGTCCTGCAGCGCTGGGGCAAGCCCCGGCGATGGCCGCGGCCAGGTCGCGGTCGCCGCCGTCTTGCGGCTCGCCAGCAGCCCGCGCAACGGCGCGGCCGACGGATAGAACACGACCTCGCCGTCGATGATCTCCCCCGGCGCGAACGGAAATCCGGCGCCGCCGCCGGACACCGGCACGAAATCGATCAGCACCGCGGCGCGCGGCTGGCCGGGGTCATCGCCCGTGTTGACGAGCCACGTCTCCAGCCTGCGCAGCTTGTCCGGCTGCACTTCGGACAGGTTGGCGGCAACGATCCACACGCTGCTCGCGCGCGGGGCCGTGGCGTCCGCCAGCAGCTCCTCGCGGCGCAGCGACCAGCCGACCGCGCGTCGGACATCCTCGCGCAGCGGTGCCGGCAGCCGGTCCTGATGCCGGTAGGCCGAGGCGATCAGGGACATGGTGCCGAGCTGCTCGATGGCGAGATCGGCGCGGCGATCCTCTCCGACGCGAAACAGTTCGGATGAGAGCTGGTCGAGCCGCGCAGCGAGGCCGCCGGCCTTGGCGTCGACCAGTCGCGTCGACAGCGTGCGCGCGGCGGACGCGGCGCGGGCGGCGAAATCGGCAAGCCCCTGGTTGAGCTGATCCGCGATCCAGCGCTCCAGCTCGTCGAGTCCGGCGAGGATCGCCGCCTCGCGCTCGGCCCTGATCCGCTCGCGCTGCGCCTCGGCGCGCGCGGCAGCCTTTGGGTCGGCGGGAGCAATCGTCGCGGCCTCTGCCAGGGCAGCATCGAGCGACGGTGGCGCGCCCGCATCGTCGCCCTCCGGCTTGGGCTTGCCCGGCGCGCGGCCGCTCGAGCCGCGCCGCCGCGCGCTCCAATCCTCGACCCATTGCGGCGGGTTGGTGGTCTCGAACCGCTCGGGCTTGTCGACCCGCTGCCACAGCACCGCCAGCACGTGCTTGCAGGGAAACTTGCGGCTCGGGCAGGTGCATTTGTAGCCGCTGCCGTCGGCCGCGGCGACCACGCGATACGGCGTCGCGCCGGAGCCCTGGCATTCGCCCCACAGCACCTCGGCATCGCTGCTCGCGGCCAGCATTGGCCAGTTGGCAGGCTTCACGAGCTTCAGCGCTGCGGCGAGTGAGGCCTGATCAGGCGCGAGCCCTTCGATTCGTTCGCGTGTCAGAGACACCCACTCTCCCAACCGGCTGATCGCGCGATGCCGCACTCCCTAGCAGATGGCGGCGGAGCCGCACAACAATTCCAGCGCGATGCCTGCTGATTTCGCTTCGCGTCGCGGGGGAAAGAAACTGAGCGATCTGCGAAACGCTCGTCGCGTCGCGTCGCGCGCACGCCGGCGGAACTGCGGAGTTTCCTGGGCGGGCATGAGGCGGGTGCGATATCTCCGACGCCGCGGTGAGCGCGCGCACCGGAAGCTCTGAAATCGCCGCCGCTCATACGGAACTACATCGCCGTTGCGCGGTCGGAACGTGAAGCACATCAGCGCGCTGTCGGGCCCGTTGTCTTCGATCACATCGAACCCCGCCGCTCGCGCGCGCTGTGTTCAGCACGGAGGCCATCAGCATGGCCGCCCTTGGAATTCTTCCCGGCCATGCACTGGTGAGATGCCCGGATCATCCGCGTCGTACTGTAATCCTGCGGTAAGGCCGTGACGCTAGCTTCAACGCGTCCTTGATCGAGGTCACGTCGGTTTGCCATCGACAGCGTGTCATGATGAGCCATTGCTCGCCGTCTCTCGATGTGGCGTTCGATCGGAAGGACATTGGAGCGCAGCCGCAGACCCGAAAGCCCGGCCTGATCAGGTCGGCTCCGTCCCACCTGCGGCACCTTCCATCATGATCTGGCGCCGCATGGCTTCGAACGTCGTCGGAGTCCAGTGAGCAGGCCGTTCGGTTTGTGTCCCAGCCCCACACGTCCGAACGGCCTGCCATGATGGAGCTCGGGGCGGTGCTCGCGCTCACATGTTCGTTGTGCATCTGCCATCCGCCGTCTGTAATGATGCGGTAAGCCGCAGCCACGAGGCTCTCGCAGCGACGGCCGAGCCGATCGCAAGGAGAACCCAATGAAACGAATTTGCGCGCTTATGATCATGGCCTCGACCATCGCAGGCACGATCGCCACGCCGGCCAACGCTGGCGGGAATCGCGGAGCGGCGGTCGCCGCCGGCGTCGTCGGAGGTCTGGCGATCGGAGCCCTGATCGGTTCGGCGGCAACCGCCCGTTCCGCGCCCACCTATGTCTACAGCTACGACGACTATCCGCCGCCGCGGGTCGTCTATCGTCGTCACCGCGTCTATGAGTACGACGCGGAATACGGCAACTATGGCGACGGCTATTTGTCCGGCTACCGGGACGGCTATTCCGACGGATCCTGGGACAACGACTGAGACCGCCGCCCGAGGACAAGGTCCCGCCAATACGGGACCTTGTCCTTGGTCCGAATGTTCGGATCCGCTGACGAGGCTGCCGCGTCCGGCGTTGCCTCATTCCTATGGTTCCTTCGGCCGCGTCACCAGGAATGCCACCACCGTTCGTGTGCATCCTGTCCAGCCGAGCAGCCGCGCCTGCACCGCGAACTCGCGCTTGACGTAGGTGCCGGATCGGGCGGCCGCCGCTTCCGCGGCGCCGATGCAATCCGCCTGGTCGCGGAAGCACAGCGAAATCCAGCCTTCGCTGCCAGAGTCCGCACCGGTCTTGTGGATCGAGACGGGCAGACCGTAAGCGGGATGATCAGCGCTGTAGAAGGCAGTTGCGAGCGCGAGACTCTCGGTGCCGCCGACATGCTCGAGCGGCTTCCCCGTCAACTCCCTCCATTGGCGCGTCGCTTCCCGCGCGGTCTGCTGGTAGAAGGTACGGCCTTCCTCATAGCCGTGCCTGTTGCGGTAGAAGGCGTGGAGCGGCGCCGCGACGATCGCAGCCAGGACGGCGATCCCGGCCGTCAGCACCGCGATGTTGACGGTGTGGAAGCGCGCGATCGGATAGCCTGCGCCGCAGACAACCACCACGACGAACAGGAACAGTCCCTGCAGTGCCCATAGCGACGGCAGGTCGGTACCCATGATCAGCGCGTTGATGACGGGCAGACCGACCGTGCCGATGGCGATATAGGACAACAGCCGGAGGCCGCCGTTCAGCGCGGCCATCTCCGTGGTGAAAGACCTGATCCTGGCGCCGGCGACGATCAGCCAGGTCACGGCGGGCACGGCCATCGCGGCCGCGAGCCCCAAGAGGAAAAACAGGGCATCCCGCGACGACGTCGCCAGGGTGGAGCGCGCGTGCATCAGCGCGTGCTGGATGGGCGCTGCGTCGTGTCCGACGAGCCAGTCGAGATGCATCGACAGCGCGGCGAGGCCTGCGGCCGTGGAGATCCATGGCGACGCCGAGGTGAAATAGGCGCGTCGCTGCGGATGCGCCATGGCGGCGAATGCGAAGCTCATCACCAGAAAGATCGAGTAGTACTTGCCGAGCAGCGCGAGCGCGGCCGTCAGGCCGGCGGCCGCCGCCCAGGGCATCGTTCGCGTTTCGAACGCGCGCAGGAAGCAGTAGGTGGCGAGCGGCCACGTCGCCAATTGCACCGAGTTCGCGTTGAAGCGCTGCGCGTGAAACTGATAGGCCGGCGTCAGCATCAGCAGCAGCAGCACGATCACCCGCTTGTCCCCGACGACGAAGCGGCGCGAAATCAGGTCGACGAACCACAGCGCCAGCGCCGCATTGGTCATCGCCATCAGGTGGAACGACCAGTCGGAAAGAGGGAAGACGGCGGTCCAGGCGCCGGCGATCCAGCCCATCAGTGGCGGATGCTTGTCGTAGCCCCAGGCGAACTGCCGTCCGAATGTCCAGGTCTCGATCACGTCGGGATGCAGGCCGGCGCCGGCATAGGCGATCGAGAGATAGGCCGTCCACACGGCCACGAAGCACACCAGCAGCAGCGGCACGGCCCAGCCGGCCTCGATGCCGTCGAGCCAGCGCAGGAACGGACGGCGCCAGGCCGCCGGATGACAGTCCGACCGTTCGGCGACGGTCGAGAACGCAAAGCCATGGAACATGTCGGTGTTGATCAATGATGAGGCGACGGATGTGACGCGCGATCGGCAGCCGCGGCCGACAAAGAATGGCGGATCGCCCGGTATGTCCGGTCGATCATGCGGCAGGCTTCATGCGGGCGAATCCTCGGCGCGTATTTGAATGCCAGTCTAGGCCGAGACGATTACGAAAGGCTGACGTCGAAAATCGTATCATCGCGGCATGGCACGTCATACCACCGCAATCGCGCCGGCCGAGAAGTCGTTCGGCTTGCAACTGAGATATCGCGATGGAGGCTCGATCAGCCCTGGCAGATCGGGTCGACTTCGATTGAGCGCTGAAAAAAACAACGGTATCAAAATGCCGCCGACGTAATCCTATTGTAATCCGTCTGTAATGATAGGAACAGCCGATTGTCGATGTTGCGGGAGGATGGCGTGCGCGTTCTGGTCGTTGAGGACGATCCCCAGCTCGGGCTCTGGCTGCGGGATGCACTCGCGACGGCGTTCGGCTCGTCGGACATCGTCACGACGCTCGACGAGGCGCGGGCGGCGATCGCGGTGCGCAATTTCGAGCTCGTGGTGATTGACCGCGGACTACCGGACGGCGACGGGCTGGCGCTATTGCCGGACCTGCGGCAGCAGAAGCCGAGCCCCGCGACCGTGGTGCTGACGGCGCTCGACGATCCCGCCGACATCGCGCGTGCGCTCGACGAGGGCGCGGACGACTACGTCGCCAAGCCGTTCGAGCCGATCGAGCTGGTGGCACGAGCGAGGGCGGTGCTGCGCCGGCTGTTTCTCGACCGCGGCGCGATGGTCTCGATCGCCAATCTGGGCTTCGACATCGTCAATCGCGCGGTCTGCGTCGACCAGGCGCCGATCGTGGTGCCCAGGCGCGAACTGGCGATCCTCGAGGCGCTGGTTCGCCGCAGCGGGCGGGTGGTGCTGCGCGAGACGTTGGAGACCGCGGCCTACGGCTTCGAGGACGAGATCCAGTCGAACGCGATCGAGGCCCATGTGTCGCGGCTGCGCCGCCGCCTGCGCGAAGCCAATTGCAGGGCGACGATCAGGCCGGTGCGCGGCCTCGGCTATCTCCTGAGCGGCGAGTGACGCAGGTGAGGTGGCAGAAGCTCAGCCGTATCCGCCGCTCCATCACGCTGCTCTCCGCGACGCTGATTGCGGTCGTTACCACCATCATGCTGATCTGCGCCGCTGCCTTGCTGATCCGCTTCGGCGGCGACGATGACGGCACGTGGGGTGCGGCCGACGTTGCCGACGCGCTGAAGGAGGCCGTGGCTCGGGATGCTGGCGGCCAATTGCTCGTGAAGCAGACGCCCCGCCTCGACACGATCATGCAGGACTTCCCGACGTTCTGGTACGTCGTCTCCGACAAGAGCGGCGAGGTGAGCTACGGGCCGATTCCGAAATGGCGGCCGCACAAGGGTCCGTCGTCGCAGAACGGCACCAGCTTCCTGGCCTATGCGATCGACGGCGAGACCCGGCGCCTGAAACGGATGATGGCGGTCCGCAATACGCCGGTCGGCGAGGTCTTGATCGAGACCGGCGGCGTCGCCTACACGTCGACGCAGCTGATGACGGGCACCTTGACCGACGCGACCATCGTCGCGCTTCCGATCATCCTGGTCCTGGTCGCGACGGTGCTGGCGGCGCTGTTGTTCGTGCCGACGCTGATCGCCCGCCCGGTGCGTGCGGTCGCACGCGCGGCCGAGATGATCGACGGCGTGCCCGACGGCCGAAGGCTGCCCGAGCGGGACGCGCCGGCCGAATTGCTGCCGCTGGTCACCGCCTTCAACCGCGCCTTGTCGCGCATCGACCACGCCGCCGAGGCGCAGCGCAACTTCCTGTCCAATGCCGCCCACGAGCTGCGGACCCCGCTGACCAACGCCCGCACCATGCTGGAGGCGGTGCCGGATGCCGGCCTGCGCGCCAAACTGGTCGGCGAGAACCAGAAGCTGTCGTCGATCGTCACCATGCTGCTGCAACTGGCGCGGATTTCGCTGGAGCCGGACGAGCTGGGCGAGATCGACCTGGTCGCGTTGGCGCGGCGCGTCACCGCCGAGCATGTGCCGATGGCGCTGCACTCCGGGCTCGAGATCGGCTTCGCCGGCTGCGATGCGCCGGTCCGGATCCGCGGCTCGGAGCCGGCGATCGCGGTCGCGCTCTCCAACCTGATCAGGAATGCGGTCGCGCATGCCGGCGCGGGCGGTCCGATCCTCGTCGAGGTCGACGCCGCGGCGCGCCTGCGCGTGATCGATTCGGGGCCCGGCCTGCAATCCGATCAGCCCGAACGCCTGCTGCAGCCGTTCGAGCGCGGCCACGCCCGCGGCGAAGGCATGGGGCTCGGGCTTTCGATCGTGTCGCAGGTCATGGCGACGCATCAGGGCCGCGTCGCGCTGCGCGAGACGCCGGGCGGCGGCACCACGGTCGAGCTCAGCTTCGCGCGCGCCGCGCCTTCGCAAGGCGACGCTGCGGATGCGACATTGCCGGCCGTCCGGCGCACGGCCGAGCAGGCGGGATCGCCGCCGCGCGCTTGATGCCGGGACGTCGTTTCCGGCGGCCCGCGCTCAGCGCGGCTCCCTGCTCCGCTGCCACTTCAGGAAGTCGCTGTAGAGTCGCGCGGCCTCGTCCGGCGACATCCTCGCCTGCGCCTTGCGCTCGTCGAGAAACTTGCGGAATTCGGCCGGGTTGGCATCCTGGCCCGGCGACTGCATGGCGCGAGCGCCATCGAGCCATTCCTGCGCCGCCTTGAAGCGGACCAGGCCCTGCACCGGCGCCGACAGCACGGTATCGCGCCATTTCGGATGCCGCGGCGGCGATTGCAGCACCTGGATCTTGCCGAACAGCGCGTCGACGAACCGCGCCGTACGGCGATAGCGCTCGCTGTTCTCCGGCCAATTGTAGACCATCAGCACGGTCGAGGCGGCGACGGTCTCGACCTTGGTGCCCGGCGGCACCAGGTTCGGATATTCCTCGGACGAGAACGACGACGGCAGATAGATGTCCTGCAGCGCGTGGTCATAGGGGACCGTCAAGAGGTGCAGCCGGCCGCCCTCGTTCTTGATGCCCTTGATGATCGGCGCGTCCTTCGACACCGATGCGATCCAGGCATCGCCCTGGCCGTCGATCAGCTTCTGCAGCCCGCCGGTCGGATCGGTCTGGGAGTCGATGTCGGCGCGAATGCCGAGCCGGCGGAAGATCGTGCGCGCCGCCGGCAGGCCGATCGAGCGCTCGGCGAACACCCGCCGTCCATTGAGATCCTCCAGCGAGCGGATCTCGCGCCGCGCGACGATGTGGACGTCGTTGTGGAAGAGCTGCGCGATGTAGCGCACGCGCTGGGCGATGTCTGGAATGTTGTATTCCGTCTTCACGAATTCCAGCGCGTCGGTGGTGACGAAGCCCATGTCGATGTTCTTCAACATGATGATGTCGATGAGGTTCTGCGCCGAGCCCCTGCCGAGGATCGGCAGCACGCGCAGGCTCTCGCCCTCGTCGAGCACCGCGGCCATGTCGGAGCCCATGACCGACATCGGCCCGCCGATCGGCGCGGTGATCACGGTGACGGTGCCGGAGTTCAGCGCCTCGCGGTCCGGCAGCGTACCGACGGCGCCGCCGGTGGGCGGGCGCTGCGGCAATTGCTGCGCTCGGGCGCTGCCAGACAGCGCCACGAGGGATGACAGAACACATGCAAATAGGAATGCGCCAACAGTTACGCGCGCGACACGATTCACCGAACGCTTCCTCGATACATTCTAAATGGACAGTGGACTTAGCAGTTCGATCCCGGCCGAAGTTTGGCCGTGAGGTGGCGATCCGCGAGATGCTGCAAAGTCGCCCGGCCCGCTTCACCGCTGTGCTGAAAATGCGGTGCAGGAGCGTGATCGAGTGTTGCGATCGGGGACCGGCGCTGAGCGCGCCGAATCCTCGATCACAGGCCGTGTTCGGTGGAGAACGACCGTCCTGCGTGCGTGTCGAAACGTCGCACGCCTGGCGCTGAATGGTGGCGCCGCGCGCCGGCGCTCACGCGCTCGCCGCGTCGAGCCGCGCGACCTGGTCCGCGGTCAGCGCGAGCTCCGTCGCCGCCACCAGCGTGTCGACGTGCTCGGGCCTGGTGGCGCTGGCGATCGGCGCCGTCACCGAGGGCTTGGCCAGCAGCCACGCCAGCGCGATCGAGGCCTGCTGCGCTCCGGTCTCCCTTGCGACCGCGTCCAGCGCGGCGAGGATGCGCATGCCGCGCTCGTTCATGTATTTCGGGATGCCGCGCTGTCCGCGCGGGCTCTTGCCGAAATCGGCCTCCGAGCGATACTTGCCGGTGAGGAAGCCGGCGGCCAGCGAGAAGAAGGTGATGACGCCGACGCCGTAGTTCTCGCAGACGCGTTGCAGCGCGCCTTCGTAGGATGCGCGCTCGGCGAGGCTGTATTCCGGCTGCAGGCTCTCATAGCGCGGCAAGCCGCTCTTCGCCGACAGCTCGAGCGCGGCCTGCAGCCGCTCCGCCGAGAAGTTCGAGGCGCCGATGACCCGCACCTTGCCGGCCTTGATCAGCCTGTCATAGGCCGCCAGCGTCTCCTCCTGCGGCGTCGTCTCGTCGTCCTTGTGCGATTGATAGAGATCGATCACGTCGGTCTGCAGCCGGCGCAGGCTGTCCTCCACCGCGCGCGCGATGTAGTCGGCCTTCAGCCCGACCTTGCCGTCGCCCATGTCCATGCCGACCTTGGTGGCGAGGATGACACGATCGCGATTGCCGCGCAGCTTCATCCATTTGCCGATGATGGTCTCGGACTCGCCGCCGCTGTGGCCGGGCACCCAGCGCGAATAGACGTCCGCCGTGTCGAGGAAGTTGATCCCGGACTCCAGCACCTTGTCGAGCAGGCGGAACGAGGCCGCCTCGTCCACCGTCCAGCCGAACACGTTGCAGCCGAAGCAGAGGGGCGGAACGTTGAGGCCGGAACGGCCGAGCGGGCGCATCTTCATGGGAGGCTCTCGATCTGAATGATGTTGGCTGCATCCGTCGCGGACGCCTGCCGCAGATTGCCGTCATTCGTCGCGCGAGACCAGCGCGGCAGGAGCATGGCGGGCCCGCCCGGCCGCATCCAAACCGTGGCACGGCTGCCCCGAAGTGGGTCCGGCAGCGTCAGACTTTTCACTCACTTGCCGATGATGGTCGCAGCCTGCGAACGCCTCGCAGCTGGAGACGCGGGGGGCCATGATCAAGGAGTCCGTCTGATGAACACGCTGACCCATGACCAGCTCGGGCTGAGCTCAGATGGCCTCATGATGCCCGATCCGGCCGCGGCGGCGAAGAACACGACGACCAATATGGCTGCGGCTGCCTCGCATGTCGTGCTGCCGCCCGGCGCGGTGTCGGATCCGCTGGTGCACGCCGATGGCTCCGAGACCGTCTCGGTTCACACCGGCGGTCTCACCTTCAACCTCACCTTCGATGCCGCCGCTGCGGCCGCGCCTGAAAGCTTCCGCGCCGGCGTCGAGCAGGCGGCGGCGATCCTGTCCTCGGCGATCACCGATCAGGCCACGGTCAACCTCGCGATCGATTTCGCCGGCACCGGCGGCGGTGCCGGCGCCAATGTCTCCAATGGCGTGTTCGCCAGCTACGCGCAGCTCCGAACCGATCTGCAGGACCACGCGGCGGCCGGCGACACGGTGTTCGACAACCTGCCGACGGGGCGGGCAGTGCAGGGCCATTCCCAGGTGTTCGTCGCCAACGCCCAGGCCAAGGTGCTCGGGCTCATCGATCCAAACAGCACGACGACGGAGGACGGCTTCGCCGTCTTCAACACCGACATCCCGACGCAGTCGCTGGTCGGCGTCGCGCTGCACGAACTGTCGCATGCGCTGGGACGGGTGCCGTCGCCGGGCAATCTCGACATCTTCGACCTGTTCGACTTCACCAAGCCGGGGCAGCATCTGATCAACAACAGCATCAGCTCGGCGCCTCCCGCGTATTTCTCGCTCGACGGCGGGCTCACCAAGATCGCCGATTACGGTCAGATGTCGGACCCGGCCGACTTCCTCAACACCGGCATCCAGGGCGCCCGCGATCCCTTGAACGAATTCTACAATCCGACCACGTCGCAGACGCTGTCGCCGATCGATCTCGTGGTGCTGGAGACGCTCGGCTACAATATCTCGACTCCCGACACGCAGGCCCTGCTCGCCCAGATCCCGCACGCCGCCGGGGTCGCCGCACCGGTGCAGACTCCGCAGCAGGCCGTCGCGATCGCCTCCGCGGTGGCCGCCGAGACGGCCGCCAGCCTCACCAAGCTGGGTGATGCCGCCGGCGCCGCGCAGGTGCTGGCGAATGCCCAGGCCGACGCTGCTGCGCTGAATGGCGCCGATGCCGGCGCGAACCATGACCACGCAACGGCCTATGCGTCCTATTCCGCCGAGCCGCACCACGATCCGATGATGCTCGCGATGCATCTGCACGCGATCAGTGCGAACTGAGGCGGTCGCTACCAGCAGAGGATTGATTGGGCGCGAGAAGGCCATCGCGTAGTCGATCTAAGTCATGCCCGCCATTTCATCGTCGTCATGGCCGGGCTTGCCCCGGCCATCTCCGTCGCACTCGCCTGAACTGAAAGGCGTGATGTAGCCAGGCGATCGGGCGGATCGGAGGTGCGGTCTGCTCACGATCGATCGCCATGTGTCCGACGCGACAGGTCAGGATCGCTCGCGGCCGCGTTGTCGGTCGAGCTTGCGCAGATAGCTGAGGCCGCAGACGGTCAGCCGGCCGGGATCATGCACGCCTTGTTCGGCCAGTCCGCGGATATGCCGCGCCAGGGCGCGCCGCGCTCCCTGGTCCAGATCGTGTCTGGCTACGCGACGATAGATCTGCATCGCTCGAACGAGCGGCTTTGCGAGTTCGATCTCAGGCATCCGGGCCAACGGGCGGCGACGGCGATGGTTCCGACGCATCAGGGCGCAGACGCCGGCTTGGCCGGGCGCAGCGTGACGACGACGGGAATGGCGATCGCGTAGATGGCGACGACCGACAGCCAGATCGCTCCGGGCCATTCGTCCCTGACGGCGAAGTACAGGCTCGAGAAGCCGAGCGGCGCAACGATCGAGGCGAGGCTGACCGTGGCGGCGAGCACGCCCTGGAACTGGCCCTGCAAATGTGCGTCGACCTGACGGGTGGCGATCGACTGCAGGGCCGGCATGCCCATGCCGCCGAGCGCGAACAGCGGCATCGCGCCAAACACCATCCAGCTCTGGTTGGCGAACGCCATGGCGGTGAGGGCCGTGCAGACACAGGTCACTCCGGTCAGGATGGCGCCGCGCTCGGTCAGCAATCTCACGGCCGGACCGGGAAGGAATATTTGGGCCAGCATCTGGCACACCCCGAAGGTGCCGAGCGACAGGCCGATCCAAAGACCGCTCCAGTGGAAGGTGTCGCCGCCCCACAGCGCCCAGCAGACGCCATAGGCCTCGCCGGTCGCGCTGAACAGGAAGAAGAGGAGAACGACCGGCAGCAGGCTCTTGACGGCGAACACCCAGCGCAGTGGCCGCAGCGGGTTCAGAACTGCGATCTCGATCTTGCCTGGGTCCGGTGGTCGCGATTCCGGCAGCATCAGCAACGCCAGCAGGACGTTGCATCCGTTCAATGCCGCCGCCACGACGAACGGCAGCCGCAGCCAATGGTCGCCGAGCGCGCCGCCGAGCACGGGCCCGATGATGAATCCCATGCCGAACATCGCATTGAGGAGGCCGAAGCGGCGGGCCCGCTGGTCCTCGCGCGAGACGTCGGTGATGTAGGCCGTGGCCACCGAGACGTTGGCGCTGGTGACGCCGGCGATGGCGCGGCCGAGCAGGAGCATCCAGAGATCGGGCGCAGCGGCCAGGAACAGGTAGTTGACGATGGCGCCGGCCAGCGAGACCAGCAGCAGCGGGCGCCGGCCGAGCCGATCGCTCAGCGAGCCCAGCACCGGGGCGCAGATGAACTGCATCGCGGCGTAGAGCGCCGTCATGACGCCGAGAAGGAACGCCACGTCGCCGGTGTGGGTCACGTCGTGCAGCAGCGCCGGCAGGATCGGAAAGATCAGCCCGATGCCGGCGGCATCGAGCACGATGGTGAGATAGATGACGGCAACAGCCCTGGTCATGGCGCGCTCCGGTCCACGCGAGCCGATGGCGCAAACACGCGCAACCGCTCGCTGGAGCCTGACGATCCGTCAGGCGATTGATGTGTGGGAGACGCTGGGCCGCTCCATGCCAGAAAGGCAGATGGACGGCTTGTACTCGGCCGCAGGCAACGGCCGCTTTTCGCGACAGGCGCCGTCTATACGTGACGAGCGGCCGGCGCAAGCCGCTTTTTCCGAACGACGATCGGCGCATTCAATGCATATTCATCGATCCATCGCCGGAGCTCCGCCTCAATCTGCAGACCGACTACGACGTCCGCGAGGCGCGATCTCGGCAAGATTCTCGATCGCATCGAGCCGGTGAACAAGCCGCGGGCGGTTTTGAGCGGACAGGTCGGGCGATGGCAGGCGGACGTGGATGGGCTGCGCGGGACGTCTCGTGATCCGCCCCCGGCAATGCGCCGTATCTTCACTGCACTCCTGGCCGGTCATCGAGAGTCCCCGTCCTGCCACCGTGCGGCTGCGCGTCGTCACGCGTCCTCGGCTGGACGTCGCGTTGGATCAACGGGGTGAGCAGGTGCTCGGCGAGGTAGAGGGACGCAAGCGGTCGCAGGTGCGCATTATCGAAGCTCACGAGACCCTCGCGCCGGTTGCGATCGAGATAGATGAGGCAGCCTTCTCGATTGCAGAAGAAGTCATGAAGGCTCTGGTACTCGAACGGTTCGTTGGCCTGGAGCTCGTCTCGAAATGCCTTGTCGATGCCAAGCGCATGCTGGTCGAGGTGCGTCGAGATTCGTGCCGGTGTGAACTGCCAATAGTGCTGCATGACCACCTTGAAGAGGAACGGTTCCCAATGAGGCGCCAGTCCGAGCACGATCACCCGTTTCACACCGATCCGTTTGATGTCCCGAGACACCTCGCGCAGGTACTCCGTATCGAAGGAATTGTTGAATGAGATGACCACGACATCAGGAACGACCTCTTTGATTGTCGACAGCGCAAAGGAGTTGGACATCTCGCAGTAGTCGGTCGTCAGTCTGGTCAGATCGATCGGGTGTGGACGGCACCCCGACGCATAAACGAGCAGCAGGGACGTATCGGACGGAAGCGTCTTCCGTAAGCCATGGAAGAGATGCGCCGAATGAGAGTCGCCCCAGAGCAGCACCGCTCTGCGAGAGTGGCTGGTGTAGCAGTCCGGGCTGATGCCGTCCCGAGGGACGCGCGTGGGAAGCGCACTCTCGAAGTTGTAGAAGTTGCATTGGTTCTGGTTGATTTCCACCAGCTCTTCCCGAGCCGGCGACACGCCCGTGCGGAATGAATCGAAATAGGCCGCGTAGCTGTTCAGATCGCCCGGCTTGAAGGTCCAGCCGTAGGTCATGGTCAGGGCGCCGATTCCTGCGAGCGCCGCCGAGGCACCGCAGAGCAGTTGGACCGACCGCAAGGGCGATTGCCCAAACCGGATCGGACGTTCCAGAAATCGATAGGTGATCCAGGCCAAACCGGCGCTCAGCGCGATGACGCCGGATCGAAGCGGTGCGGAGCCTGCCTCGCCCATCCAGGCGCGAGTCAGGACGAGCAGAGGCCAATGCCAGAGATAGAGCGGGTAGCTGATCAGCCCGATTCCAACCAGGAAAGGATGCGAGAGAATGCGTCGAGCGACCCAGCTATACGGCCCGGCGCCGACGAGCATGCAGGTCGCTGCGACAGGCAGCAGTGCTGCCCACCCGGGAAATGGCGTATTTCTCGAAATCAGGATCAGGCTCGCCGCCAACAGGACTATTCCCGACGCCGCGAGCCGATCGGAAATGGGTGATCGATTCCCCGCGTCAGGGACAGCGCCGAAGAGCGGCCTGGTGTATGGGGACGACGCGATCGCCAGCAGGCCGCCTGCAAACAGCTCCCATGCGCGCGTGAGCGGGGAGTAGAAGGCCTCGGTCGGGCTGGTGCCCATGGCTTTGATATTCAGCAGAAATGACCCGACGAGCAGCAGCCCCACGAGGTACGGCAGGGCGCGCTTCCTCGTCCGCCAGCACAGCCACAGCAGCAGCGGCCAGAGGATGTAATATTGCTCTTCGATGCCCAGCGACCAGAGGTGAAGCAGCGGCTTCGTTTCCGCGGCCAGGTCGAAATAGTTGGCCTCCTTCCAGAACAGCAGGTTCGCGGCAAATCCGGAGCTCGCCGCAACTTGCTTGCCGAGCTCCTTGTATTCGTCGGTGTACAGAAGAAAGCATCCGAGTAGGAGGGCGGCGAAAAGAACCACGATGAGGGCAGGGAAGATGCGCTTGACGCGACGAGCGTAGAAGGTCCGAACACGAAATGATCCGTTCGCCAGATCCGCAACGATGATCGAGGTGATCAAGAATCCGGATATGACGAAGAAGATGTCGACTCCTATGAAGCCGCCGCGAAGCACATGCGGAAAGGCGTGGAACACGACGACGGACATGACTGCGACAGCTCTCAGTCCGTCGATATCCGGCCTGTAGGCCGTGCCGACCACGGGAACCGGTTTCGAGCCGGCCACTGGCGCGTGCATGTGCGCTCTCTCCCCAAAAGAACGTTCGGCTTCCAATCGTCCTGGCTGCAATCAAACTCGCGAAAATGTCTGTTGTACAATTATGGCGGACAGTGCGGGGCAAACGCAATCATGAATGAGCGTCGTAAGGAGGTGGTCGCCATCGGTGGCGAACGTCGGCCCGTCCGTGCTCATCAGTTCTCTGTCGGCCCGACGGGCAATTCCCGCATCCCCGTCATGCGCAGATTGCCCGTCGAGCCAGTTTGTCGCAGGCTGTTCGGCTTGCATCGTCGGGCAAATCAGAACGATGTTTCCGGCCATCCCGCTCGCGATGAAGAGGGACGTTTCGGCCGATCGTCACGGAGCGTAGCAGCGGGGAGCGGTGGACGTGTCGGGCTCGGGGCTTTCGCGCAAGCGGGCCGACGAATAAGCCTGGTGCGTACGGTCAAGTCGCGTGGTCCTGGCCTCCCGATGCTGAGGTCAAGCCGGTCGATGATGCGTCAGACGCGTCTCGCCGGTGATGGGGGCAAGACAGCCCGGTCCCCAGGGAGATCGCGAAGCAGCCGTTAAAACCAGCGCGCGGGGAAGGCCGGGTCGTCCGGCTGGACTCGTGGTACCTGCCGCCTGCATTTTTTTCTGCAGGCGGGCCACGGGCCTCAGTCGAGGTCCGGTCTTCCCCGCGCCCTCTCGTTTGTCGAGGGCTTTGTCGGCAGCATGACCTGGGCGCGAATGGCGTCGCGGGGCTGCGGTGGGCTGTTTGGGAAGATCGTGGAGTGGACGGAGGCGGAGGTGCACGCATTAAGCGATGCGCATCACGCCTGTGAGTTGGAACGGCCTCACGACAAACTCGATGTCGTCCCGGCCCTGAGCCGGGACCCATAACCACCGGCGGAGGTGTGAGGCAGGCAAGTGGCTCAGGGCGCGCCCAACACGTCTCCCTGTGGTTATGGGTCCCGGGTCAAGCCCGGGACGACAGCGGAGAGGATGTTAGGGCGGGACTCCATGACAAGGCCGCGACCTACCAACTACTTCATGATCTTCACGCCCTTGGTCGTGAACCGCTGCGGTCGCTGCTCCCGGCGCACCGGCCGCCGTGTCGTTGCGGCCTTGCCGGTGCCCGGCGGCTGATGCGCCGGCACCAGTTGCTCGGGGCGCGAGCCGATCAGGTCGGCGCGGCCCATCGCGCGCAGCGCGTCGCGCAGCACCGGCCAGTTGTCCGGATCGTGATAGCGCAGGAATGCCTTGTGCAGCCTTCGCTGCCGCAGGCCCTTGATGGCTTCGACCTTGTCACTGCCGCCGTGACGCACGCCGCGCAACGGATTGACACCAGTGTGATACATCGCCGTTGCGGTCGCCATCGGCGACGGCAGGAAGGTCTGGACCTGATCGGCGCGGTAGCGGTTCTTCTTCAGCCACAGCGCGAGGTTCATCATGTCCTCGTCGCTGGTGCCCGGATGAGCCGCGATGAAATACGGGATCAGATAGTACTTCTTGCCGGCCTCCTTGGCGGCGGCGTCGAACATCTGCTTGAAGCGGTCATAGCTGCCGATGCCCGGCTTCATCATCTTGTCGAGCGGGCCGCGCTCGGTATGCTCCGGCGCGATCTTCAGATAGCCGCCGACGTGATGCGTGACCAGCTCCTTGATGTAGGCCGGGCTCTCGACCGCGAGGTCGTAGCGCACGCCGGAGGCGACCATCACGCGCTTGACGCCCTTGACCTCGCGCACCTTGCGATAGAGCCGGATGAGGTCGTCATGCGAGGTGTTGAGGTTCGGGCAGATCTCCGGAAACACGCAGCTTGGCCGGCGGCACGCAGCCTCGACCTTCGGATCCTTGCAGGCCATCCGGTACATGTTGGCGGTCGGGCCGCCGATGTCGGAGATCACGCCGGTGAAGCCCGGCGTCTTGTCGCGGATGCGCTCGATCTCCTGCAAAATCGAGCCTTCCGAGCGGCTCTGGATGATGCGGCCCTCATGCTCGGTGATCGAGCAGAAGGTGCAGCCGCCGAAGCAGCCGCGCATGATCGTCACCGAGAACTTGATCATGTCCCAGGCCGGGATCTTGGCGTCGCCATAGGACGGATGCGGCGCGCGGGCATAGGGCAGATCGTAGACGCTATCCATCTCCGCCATGGTCAGCGGGATCGGCGGCGGGTTGAGCCAGAGGTCGCGGTCGCCATGACGCTGCACCAGGGGACGCGCATTGCCCGGATTGCTCTCCCGGTGCAGCACGCGCGAGGCGCGGGCATAGGCTTCCTTGTCGGCCTCGACCTGCTCGCAGGACGGCAGCCGGATAACCACGTCGCCCTTCTCGCGCGCAGCGCCTTCGTCGGCGGAGTCGAGATCGTCGGCGTGAAGCTCGACGTAGCCCTCAGGGACTTTGCGGAACAGCGCGGTGCCGCGCACCGACTGGATGTCCTTCGGCGCTTCGCCGCCGGCGATGCGGTGCGCGACCTCGATCACGGCGCGCTCGGCATTGCCGTAGATCAGGATGTCGGCCTTGGCGTCGGCCAGCACCGAGCGGCGAACCTTGTCGGACCAGTAGTCGTAATGCGCGATCCGGCGCAGCGAGGCCTCGATGCCGCCGAGCACGACGGGCACGTCCTTGAATGCCTCGCGGCAGCGCTGCGCATAGACCAGCGTGCAGCGGTCCGGCCGCCTGCCGCCTTCGCCATTGGGCGTATAGGCGTCGTCGCTGCGGATGCGGCGATCGGCCGTGTAGCGGTTGACCATGGAATCCATGTTGCCGCCGGTGACGCCGAAGAACACGCGCGGCCTACCGAGCGCCTTGAACGGCTCGGCGGAGTGCCAGTCGGGCTGCGAGATGATGCCGACGCGAAAGCCCTGGGCCTCGAGCAGCCGGCCGATGATCGCCATGCCGAAGGAAGGATGGTCGACATAGGCGTCGCCGGTCACCAGCACGATGTCGCAGGCGTCCCAGCCGAGCGCATCCATCTCCTTGCGGCTCATCGGCAGGAACGGCGCAGGCTTGAGGTCCGCGCGGTGGCGCGGCCAGGAACTCAGCGGTGGGGCGGTGAGGGCGATGTTCATCGCCCACGCATAGAGCCGCGGCGCTGCGAGTTCAACCGAAGCCCCGGTCGCAGGCGAGGGCAGGTGGTCAATTTGTCCGGAATGGTTCCCGCGGCGTTGCGCGGCCGACCTGACGTCGCAGTTCCTGCCGTCTCAGTTGAGGTGATGCGAGGCGCCGTTGCGGCGCTTGAGCCAGCCATGGCCGAAATAGGCCAGCAGCGCGGCTGCAGCGAGCATGATCCACATCGAGGGCATCTTCGAGCGCGGGCTGCCGCCGGCCTCGCCGACCGTGACGGGCGCCATGCCGGGCTCGGTCATCGACACCAGCCGCAGGCCGGCGGCGTCGGTCGCGCGCCGCATGTCGGCGATGGCGGAGTGGGGCAGCGGGTCGGCGGCGAACAGCCGACCTGTCGCCGGCGCGTCGGACGCGGCGAGGTCGCTCGGCGGCGGCTCCATCGAAGACTGCGCGGCCTGGGTGCCGGAGGGCAGCTGCGCAAAGGAGTTCAGGTTCGCCGGCCGATGCGGCTTCGGCCCATGCTGCGCCATCCGGTCCGGCTTCTCGGCCTTG
This sequence comes from Bradyrhizobium sp. SZCCHNS30572, assembly GCF_032484415.1. NCBI lineage: Bacteria > Pseudomonadati > Pseudomonadota > Alphaproteobacteria > Hyphomicrobiales > Nitrobacteraceae > Bradyrhizobium > Bradyrhizobium sp. SZCCHNS30572. Next base: position 120,710 of record NZ_JAUESY010000001.1, read on the forward strand.
TCCATCTTCTTCGGCGTCATGCTCTGCGGCACCGCGACCCGCACCTGCGGCCGCGAATAGGACGCGGGCTGGGTGACGGCCAGCATGCGGTCGGACCAGGCCATATAGGCCTTGCAGAGATCGTTGCAGTACTGGCCGTTGACCATGTCGCCGTTGGCGGGGCCGGCCTGCGCGGCGCCGGGCGCGGCAATGCAGATGACGGAGACCAGCGCGGCGGCCGCTCCGAGCCTCGACGATGTCAAAACAGGCAATGCGCTCAACTGGCCGATCATCGCAATTTCCCCCGTCGCGGTTTCACGCCGTTTGAGGAATAACGACAGCTGGTCTGGTCGAGAGTTGGATCAGATCGCGTCAACATCCGGATGAGTTGAGGTCAATTTGCTGATGCGAGGCGTTATCAATAAGGGGCGGGCTTTGCTGTTCGACATCGACGGCACGCTCGCTGATACCGATGCGCTGCATCTGCAGGCCTTCAACGCGGTGTTCGGGCCATATGGTCATGTGTTCGACCGCGCGCGGGCGGCACGCGAACTGCTCGGCCGATCCAATTTGTCGATCTCCGCCCAATTTCTGCCCGATCAGCCGCCCGAGCGGCGCGCGGCGGTCATGGCGCAGAAGGAGGAGGTGTTTCGCAGCCTCGCCGCCGGCGCGGTGCAGCCGCTGCCGGGCCTGATGGCGCTGCTCGATCGGGCCGCGGCGGCGGCGATTCCAGTGGTGGCCGTGACCAACGCGCCGCGGGCCAATGCCGAGCTGATCCTGCACGGGCTCGGCCTGATGGACCGGTTTCGCGCCGTGGTCATCGGCGACGAGCTGCCGCACGGCAAGCCGCACCCGCTGCCCTATCTGGAAGGCCTGCGCGCGATCGATGCCGTGCCGGAACGGTCGGTCGCCTTCGAGGATTCCCGCGCCGGCATCGCGGCGGCGACGGCGGCCGGCATCGCCACCGTCGGCATGCGCACCAATCTCGGTCACGACGAGCTGATCGCGGCCGGCGCGGCGCTGACCGCGGCGGCGTTCGACGACGCCGGCGTGCTGGATCTGGTGATGGCGCGGCTGGGAGGGAGACTGTGAGCGACGCGTCGCCATCCGGCGACAATACCGCCCGCGGCCGAGCTGACATGTCGCTGACATCCGGCAACAGCTTGCGGTCACCGCGCTTGCGCCATGGTGTCGATGAACGCGGCCGCCGGGTTGGCCGTGACGAGATCAAGGTGAGACGCATGCGCAAGTTGTTGATCGCGGCCGGCCCCTCGGAACAGCCGTTCCGGCTGATGTTGCAGGTCGATGACGAGGGATCAGCATCCAATCAGCGCGGCCGTCGCGCCAGCGGAGCCGGGCGAGCCAAGCGCGCCGATGGCCGCGCCAAGCGTTCGGCCCGGCCGTTTCGCTGGGCGCGGCCGTCGCGCGCAATGGCCGCCATCCTTCGCGGCTTGCGGGCGACGCTGCTGGCGCTCTCTCCCGTGGAGATCCGGAGTGATGTGAGCGTACGGCAGGAGGCCTTGCGGGACATGTCGCCGGTTGTGCCGCGGCTCCGCGCCGTCAGCGGCTGCGGAGGAGCGCGCGAGGTCGCCGCCGTGCCGGCCGGCGCGCTCAATGCGATGGTCTGCACTGCGGCCACGCCGCGCCATCACGTCCGGTCGATGGAGACGCCGCGTGCCCAGCGCCGGCGGTTGCGCGCCTGCTGATCGCATCACCGCATGGGTGCCCTGCATGCACCGTCCGTCGCACCTTGCTTGTCCGCAGCCCGATGCCGTGATTGAAACGGACGGTGCGCGCCAGGCTCGCTGTGCTCGCCTCGCAGGAGGACGGATCGATCATGTTCGTGGCGCGTTTCCTGCCGATGGCCGCCGCCTTTCTCTGCGCGACCGCCGCCCTCGCGGCCGACAAGCCCGGCGACACCAGGGGTACGGTGCTGGAGCCGTCGCCGGCCAATCTTGCGCTGACCTGGAGCCGGGCCAACCTGGTGTTGCCGGCGACACTCGCCGGCGGACGGCGCTGGGAGGGCCGTGCGGAGGACGCGCCCGACGTGATCGGGATCGCGCCGCTCGTGATCGTGATGCACGGGTCGAGCGGCGTCGCGCCGGCGGTGAAGGAGTTCCAGGCCTGGCTCGCCGACGAGCTCGGAGTGGCATCGGTGGCGCCCGACAGCCTCGCGATTCCCGACCGGCTGACCTACACCTCGCCGGTCGACGTCGCGACCTATGAGCACGTCCACGCCTTGCGGCTGGCCGAGCTGGAGAACGCGCTGAAGGCGTCGCGCGACTGGAGCTGGGTCGACCGGCTGCGGATCGTGCTGGCGGGCACCAGCGAGGGCGCGGTGGCGGTCGGCCGCTACGCCGGCAAGGACGTGGCGGCGCGGCTGATCTATTCGTGGTCGTGCGAGGACAACTACTTCGTCACCGCGCCCGGGCTCGGCATCGGCCCGACCGAGCCGGTGCTGAACGCGATTTCGGCGCGCGATCCCTATTTCTCGGCCGCCAATCCCTGGAACAAGGACCGCGCCGTCACCGGCTCCTGCGCCGCCGCGCTCAAGGACGATGCGAAGGCGGAGGTGATGGTGATCGATGCCGACGTCCATACGATCCTGAACCGGCCGGAGGTGCACGAGCGGAGCGCGCGATTCCTGCGCGGCGTGTTGGATCCGTGATCGGGCGGGCGGAGGTTTGACGAGTGCTGAGACTGCTCGTGCTCGAAGGCAACTCGCTGGACGGCCGGCGCCGCTGGGCCGAGGTCGCAGGCGCCACGCCGTCGGAGAGCTACGCGGCCGTGCTGCGCGCACTCGCGCCGGACGCGGCGATCGACATCGCCACGCCCGCCGATGCCGATGCGCGCCTGCCGCAGCCGGTCGAGGCCTATCAGGGCATCGTCATCACGGGATCGGCGCTCAATATCTATCAGCGCGAGCCGGAATCCCTGCGTCAGATCGAGCTGGTGCGCGCGATCTTCACGCAGGGCGTGCCGATGTTCGGCTCATGCTGGGGGCTTCAGCTCGCCTGCGTCGCGGCCGGCGGCGAGGTGTCACTCAATCCGGCCGGCCGCGAGGTCGGCTTCGCGCGCAAGATCGCGCTGACGGAGGCGGGCCGCGATCATCCGATGCATGCGGCGCGGGGCGCCGTGTTCGATGCCCCGGCGATCCATAGCGACATCGTCACCCGGCTGCCGCCGGATGCGACGGTCACCGCACGCAACGCGATGAGCGAGGTGCAGGCCGCGGAGATCCGCAGCGGCCGCGGCCGGTTCTGGGGCGTGCAGTATCATCCCGAATTCAGCCTGCAGGACGTCGCCTGGGTGCTCCGCCGCATCGGCCAGCCGCTGGTCGAGGAGGGCTTCTTCGCCGCTCCGGCGGAGCTCGAGCGCTACGCCGCCGATCTCGCGATCCTGCACCACGACCGTGCCCGGCGCGACATTCTGTGGCGGCTGGGGCTCGACCAGGACGTGGCGAATGACGGGATGCGGCAGACAGAGATCAGCAACTGGATCGCCTCGCTCGCACGGGGCTGAGCGCGCTACCGCATGAACTGAATGATGAGCGGCGCCAGCGCCACGTTCATCAGCCCGACCAGCACCATCACGAGGCCGGCGACCGCGCCCTCCTCGCGACCGATCTGGTTGGCGCGCGCGGTGCCCGCGCCGTGCGCGCCGACTCCGAACAGCGCGCCCTTGGCCAGCGTCGAGCGCAGCGGCAGCCGCGCGAGCACGAGGTCACCGACGGCGGCTCCGATGATGCCGGTGAGCACGACGAACACGGCGGTGAGATCGGGGATGCCGCCGATCTCGCCGGAGACTTCCATCGCGAACGGCGTGCTGATCGAGCGCGGCAACAGGCTCAGACGCAGCTCGCCATCGATGCCGAGGACATAGGCGAGTGCCCAACTGGTCGCCACCGCGGTGAGGCTCCCCGCGACCATGCCGGCCAGCAGCAGCGGCCAGCGGCGGCGGATCAGCGCCCGCTGCTCGTAGATCGGCACGGCGAAGGCGACGGTGGCCGGGCCGAGCAGCGCCACCAGCCAATGCGTGCCGCGGATGTAGTCGCGATAGGAGACGTTGAGCGCGAGCGCTGCGATCATCAGCAGTGCTGGCGCCACCGCGAGCGGCATCAGCCACCAGCGCGGCCAGCGCCGGTGCATGCGCTTGGCGAGCACATAGAGCAGGATCGTCGCGAGCGACCAGACAGCTGCCTGGATCAGCGGCTCACGCCACAGCGCGGCGAGGGTCATGACGCTCGGTCCAACGGTAGCAGAGGTCGATCGTGAGCGCGGTCACGCACATCACGGCGGTGGTGCTGACGACGATCAAGGCAAAGATCTTCAGGCCAAGCAGGCCGAACAGTTCGCGATGGTCGAGCAGCGCCAGCACCGCCGGCACGAAGAACAGCAGCATCTCGGCGAGCATCCAGTTCGCGCCGCGCTTCATGCTGGCGACCTTCAGCCCGCCGGCCAGGAACAGGGCGAGCGCGAGTGCCATTCCGATGATGCCGCCGGGCAATGGCAGGCCGGTCGTCCGGGCCAGCGCCTCGCCGACAGCCCAGAACAGGCCGAGCAGGCCGATCTGCACCAGTCGGTTGCGGCGGAGCAGGCGATGGACCCCAATGGAAATGTTGCGATGCATCATGCGACGCGTCCGAGAAGTGATTGCGCCTTCAAGGTATGTCGCATCGCAGCATGTAGAAAGCGAATTGATTGAATGATAATAAGTCCAAAATGGAATACTAAGGGGCGATTATGGAACTCCGTACCCTCAGGACCTTCGTCGAGGTCGTCCGGCAAGGCGGCTTCTCCCAGGCCGCCAAGGTGGTGTTTGCGACCCAGTCGACCGTGAGCAAGGCCGTCAAGCAGCTTGAGGACGAGCTCGGATTGCCGCTCTTGGACCGGCTCGGCCACAAGAGCCGCATGACAGCGGCTGGCGAGATCGTCTATCGCCGTGCGATCCGGCTGCTGACGGAGCGCGATGATCTGCAGGCGGAGCTCGCCGAGCTGCGCGGCCTGAAGCGCGGCGTGCTGCGCCTCGGCCTGCCGCCGATCGGATCGAGCACGCTGTTCGCGCCATTGTTCGCGCTCTACCGCCAGCTTCATCCGGAGATCGAGATCCGGCTGGTGGAGCACGGCAGCGACCGGCTCAGCGAATTGCTGGCTGCAGGCGACATCGATTTTGCCGGCCTGCTGCCGCCGATCGCCGATGAGTTCGCCGCGCAGATCGTGCGCCGCGAGCCGCTGATGGCGCTCGTTTCCGTCGAGCATCCGCTGGCCCGCCGCGAGACGATCATGCTCGCCGAGCTGCGCGACACGCCGTTCGTGCTGTTCGAGGCCGGCTTCGCGCTCAACCGTATCCTCCGCGAGGCCTGCCGCCGCAACGGCTTCGAGCCGGTCGTGGCCGCGCGCAGCACGCAGATCGATTTCATCGCCGAACTCGCCGGTGCCGGTCTCGGGGTTGCCTTTCTGCCGCGCATGATCGCGACCCAGCGCACGCAGGTGCCGATCAGTCTCGTCCTGCTCGACGAGCCCGGCACCGAATGGACGCTGGCGATGGCCTGGCGTCGTGGCGCCTATCTCTCGCCGGCCGCGGCGGCGTGGCTCCGGCTGGTGCGCGAGCGCGGCGAGGCGTGAACATGAGTGCGACGATGTCGCTTCATCTGTGAGGAACGTGCAGCGAGACGGTCGGTGTCGCCATGGCGATTGGCGAGGACCTGAGCTCTACGCACAACGCGCAACGATCGAACACCTGTCGCAACGCCGCGAAAGCGCGAGCCAGTAGAGGCGACCCTCGGACGTGCGGATGGGAACGGCAGGAGCTGACGAAGGTTGCCTCTGCGCGCTGACTCGTTGATCTGCGCTCCCACAGGCCGACGTCCCGTGCGTAACTGAGTGCGCGGGAACCAGTGGTGCTTTGACGCGTTTCCGCCTGCTCCGAAAGAACGTGACACGCGCAGGCGTGCCGCGAGCCCATTGATTGAACCGGAGGGGCAGGATGTGCCGCTGGATCGCGTACCGCGGTGAGACGACCGCCTTCGAGCACTATGTGACCGAGCCGGAACATTCCCTGGTGACGCAGAGCATCCGCGCGCTGGAATCCACCGCAGGCACAAATGGCGATGGCTTCGGTCTGGGTTGGTATGGGGATCATCCTGAGCCCGGCCTGTATCGCGAGACGCGCCCGGCGTGGTCCGATGAGAACCTCCGCTATCTCTGCCGACACCTGCGTTCACATCTGTTCTTCGCGCATGTGCGCGCCGCGACCGGCACGGCCGTGACCCGTCAGAACTGCCATCCGTTTGCCTGCGGCCGCTGGCTATTCATGCACAACGGCTTCGTCGGTAGCTGGAACAGGCTTCGCCGCAAGGTCGAGGCAATGATCCCGGACGCGCTGTATCCGTCGCGGCTCGGCACCACCGATTCGGAAGCCGTGTTCCTCGCCATCGTCGGCGCCGGCATCGATCAGGACCCGATCGGTGCGACATCGAACGTGCTGCGCGCGCTCCGCCAGTTGGTCAACGAGGACGGTCTGCGTGAGCACCTGCGCTTCACGTCCGCCCTGTCGAACGGCCACGATCTCTACGCATTTCGCTTCGCTGCGAATGATCGCGCCAACTCGCTTTACTACCGGGAAGATGGGGATCAGGTGATCGCCGTCTCCGAGCCTTTTGACAAGGAGCCGGACTGGATCGAGGTTCCGCCCGATCACGTGCTGGTCGCGCGCGCGTCCAGACGCGCTGAAATCGTTCCGCTATTTGACGCAGACTCTGCCGGTTTCGCCGCGGAACACAAACGAAGACAGAGGGTTGTCGGCGGCACCTAAGAACAACAGGAACTGGATGATCCGCGATGTGCGGCATTTGTGGTGAAGTCAGGATTTCCGGACAGCCCGCGCTCGCGGCGCTCGGCCGCGTCAACGATGCGATGCAGGCGCGCGGTCCCGACGCCGCTGGCCTCTACGTGCAGGGCGGAATCGCGCTGGGCCACCGTCGTCTCAGCATTCTCGATCTATCAGCCGCCGCGCAGCAGCCGATGATCGATGCCGCGCTCGGCCTCGGCATCGTGTTCAATGGGTGCATCTATAATTTCCGCGAGCTGCGCGCCGAGCTGCAGGCGAAGGGCTATCGCTTCTTCTCCGACGGCGATACCGAGGTGATCCTCAAGGCCTATCATGCCTGGGGCAAGACCTGCGTTCAGCGCTTCAAGGGCATGTTCGCCTTCGCGCTGTGGGAGCGCGACAGCGGACGCGTCGTGATCGCGCGCGACCGTCTCGGCATCAAGCCGCTGTACTACACCGAGGGGCCGGGCTTCCTCCGCTTTGCCTCGTCCCTGCCGGCGCTGCTCGCCGGTGGTGATGTCGACACCTCGATCGACCGAACGGCGCTGCATCATTTCTTCAGTTTTCACGCCGCCGTTCCGGCGCCGCGTACGATCCTCAATGGCGTGAAGAAGCTCGAGCCGGCGACGTTGCTGACGATCGAGCCCGATGGAACGCAGCGCCGCGAAAGGTACTGGCAGTTCAGCGTCGGCGCGTCGCGCTCCACCGATCGTGCCATGAGTCAGGAAGAATGGTCGGATGCATTGCTGGACGCGATGACATCGGCGGTGGACCGTCGCCGCGTCGCCGACGTGCCCGTCGGTGTGCTGTTGTCGGGCGGGCTGGATTCGTCGCTGCTGGTCGCGCTGCTGTCCAAGCTGGGACACGAGGACATCCGCACCTTCTCGATCGGCTTTGACGCTGTGGGCAAGCACGCCGGCGACGAATTCCACTACTCCGACATCATTGCACGGACGTTCGGCACCAACCACGAGCAGATCAGGATAGGCGGCAACCGCGCGCTCGACGCCTTGCCCCACGCCATCGCAGCCATGTCCGAGCCGATGGTCAGCCACGACGCGGTCGCATTCTATCTCCTGTCGTCCGAGGTCGCCAAGCGTGTCAAGGTGGTGCAGAGTGGGCAGGGTGCGGACGAGGTGTTCGGCGGGTACAGCTGGTATCCGGGCTTTCTCTCGGCCAACGATCCCGTTCAGCAATATCAAAATGCCTATTTCGACTGGACGCATTCGGATCTGCAGCGGCTGCTGGCGCCGGAGTTGCTCGGCGAAGACGACGAGAGCCTGGCATTCGTGGAGCGCTTCTTCGCAGCTCACGCTGGCGCCTCGGCGGTGGACAAGGTGCTGCAGATCGACACCGAGATCATGCTGGTCGACGACCCGGTGAAGCGGGTCGACAACATGACGATGGCGTTCGGGCTGGAGGCCCGCGTGCCGTTCCTCGATCACGACGTGGTGGAGCTCGCCGCGCGCATGCCCGCCGAGCTGAAGGTGAAGAACGGCGGCAAGCACATTCTCAAGGAGGCGGCCCGCCGCTGCGTGCCGGCGGAGGTGATCGACCGTCCCAAGGGATACTTTCCGGTGCCGTCGCTGCGCTATCTGCGCGGCCCGTTTCTCGACTATGTCCGCGACGTGCTCAACGACGAGAAGGCGCGCGCACGCGGTCTCTACCAGCGCGACCTTATCGACCACATGTTGCAAAACCCCGAAACCGAGATGAGCCCCAAGGGACATTCGCGGCTGTGGCAGGCGGCCCTGCTCGAGGCATGGCTTCAGACTCACGGCATTTGACGTCTGACAGGATTGATCACATGGGATTGGATCCACGCATCTTGGAGAAGCTGCGGCTCGGCCTGAGCGATGACGAGCGTCGTCTGGTGATCCGCTCGGCCACCGGCAGCGAGGAAGTCACGGAATATTCGTTCGGCATCGAGGAGGAGTACTTTCTCGTCGATGCGCAGACGCGCGATGTCGCGATCCGCACGCCGGACGATCTGTTCGAGGCCGCCAACTGGTCGACCGGCGGGCAGGCCATGCGCGAGATGCTGCAGGCGCAGCTCGAGGTCGCCACCAACGTGCATGTCGATGTCGGCGATGCGCGCGAGGAGCTGAAATTCCTGCGGCGTGAGGTTGCCAGCGTGGCGAGTCAGTATGGCCTGACCATCCTGGCCTGCTCCACGCATCCGACCGCGACGTGGCGCAGCTCACAGCCGAGCCCCAAGCCGCGCTACGCGGAGATGATGGAGGACCTCCGCATCGTCGGCCAGCGCAACATGCTGTGCGGCATGCACGTGCATGTCCAGTTGCCGGACCCGGACCTGCGCTTCGCGGTGATGCGGGCGATGCTCCCTCACATCCCGGTGTTCGTCGCGCTGTCTGCGTCCTCGCCGTTCTGGAATTCCCGCGAGACCGGCCTGAAGGGCTATCGGCTCGCCGCCTATGACGAGCTGCCGCGCAGCGGCCTGCCCGAGCTTTTCACCTCGAAGCAGCAATATGATCGCTATGTCGCGGCGCTGACGAAGTCCGGCGTGATGCCGGACGAGAGTCATGTCTGGTGGGCGATGCGGCCGTCGCTGCGGCATCCGACCTTGGAGTTGCGTGCGCCCGACGTCTGCACGTCGGTGGATGACGCCGTGGCGATTGCCTCGCTCTATCGTGCTTTGGCACGCTACCTCTATCTCAATCCCGATCTTGCGGAGAGCGTCGGCAATGTCGAGCGCGCGATCGCGGTCGAGAACAAGTGGCGGGCGCAGCGCTATGGCACCGACTGTCTGTTCGTGACCGAGGACGGTCCCGTGACGGGCCAGGAGATCCTCAACCGCATGATCGCGGATGTCGCACCGCATGCGGAGGCTCTGGGATGTCTCGCCGAGGTCGAGCACTGCCGCATCATCATGCAGTTCGGCAGCTCGGCCGACTATCAGCTGCAGGCCTATCGCGAGTCCGGCGGACAGTTGTCGGCCGTGACGCGCTGGATCGAGGCCGCGACGGTGTCGCGCGCCGAGCCGCCGCGCTCACAAGCACCGGTCGAGCCGGCACAATGACGCGGGCCTAGGTCGGCTGCCTGATCACACGGCCGTCGCGCGCGATGAGGCGGCCGTCCTTGTAGACTGAGCGGCCCTTTGGCACGGCGACGACGGCCTCCGGCACGTGCTCGGCATCGAGGGTGACGAAGTCGGCCCGCGCGCCGACGCGCAGGCCGTAGTCCGCAAGCCTCAAGGCCTTGGCGCCGGCTTCGGTGACGAGGTCAAAGGCCATCCGCAACTCGTCATCGACATAGAAGCCGGAGCGATAGCCGACCATCATGGCGCGGTTCAACAGATCGCCGTCGCCATAGGGCCACCAGGAATCGCGGATGTTGTCGTTGCCGCTGAACACGGTGACCCCCGCCGCGCGCAGCACCGCCACCGGCGGGAAGGGCCGCGCGCCCGGAGCGTTGGTCATGATGGCGACGCCAGACGCCGCCAGGACGTCGGCAATCTTCTTCAGCGGGTCAGCAGGCAGGTCGCCGAGCGCGTAGGCGTGGCTGACCGCGACGCGGCCTTGCATGCCGAGGGCGCGCGTGCGCGCCGCGATCTGCTCCAGCTCGAACAGGCCGAGCATGCCCGGATCGTGCAGATGGATATCGACATCGACGCCGTGCTTGTGGGCTGTGCCGAACACGACGTCGAGATGCCTTTCGACGTCGCGGTCGAAGCTCGCGGGATCGAGCCCGCCGACGAGGTTGGCGCCGAGCCTGATGGCCTCGTCGAGCAGCTCGGGCGTGCCCGGGCTCTTGAGGATGCCGCTCTGCGGAAAGGCGACGAGCTGGATCTCGATCAGCTCGCGATACTCGTCGCGGACGCGCAGGATCGTTTCCAGCGATGTGAGGCCGACGGAGCCGTCGACCATCACATGGCTGCGCATCCGCGTGGTGCCGTGGCCGATGCAGAGATCGAGCTGGTTGCGGGCGCGCACGTCCATCGGTGCCGCCGCGGCCATGTTCTGCGCCTGGAACGTGACGCGCTCATGCACGTCGAAGCCGTTGGTGCACGGCTTGTGCGGCTTCCAGGCATCGCCGTAGAAGCTGGTGTCGAGATGGATGTGGCCCTCGACGAAGCCGGGCACGACCAGCGCGCCGCCGAGATCGATCACCTCGCGCGCCTCGGGGCGCTCGGTCTCAGCGAGAACACCGCTGATGCGGCCGCCGTCGACCGTGATCGCATGGCGCGCGCCGCGGTCGAGCCGCGCATTGATGAACAGCTTGTCGACGGCCATGCACGATCCTTCCCATCCATCCGCCAGCATCGGAGCCGCCGGAGGGGCGGTCCGATGCTGGTGCCGATGAGACCACATTCTTGGCCAGGAGCCGCGACAGCCGCAAGCGTCTTCAGGCGGCGATCGCCTGCGGCAGTCCGGCGAGCCAGTCGCGCGCCAGCGTCACATCCGCCTGCGACAATTGGTGCCCCGCCGGAAGCGTCGTGTGGGTCACGTCGGCGCCGGCCTCGGTGAGCTGCGTGCACAGCTTCGCCGAATTGCTGGCGGGCACGATCGGATCGGCGAGCCCCGACAGCATCAGCACCGGCCGGCGCGCGAGCGTGGCGGCCGGAGGATGCGCCAGCGGCACCATGGCGCGGAACAGCACTGCACCGGTCAGCGCTTCCGGCTGCAGCAGCAGCAGCGCGGCGGCGATGTTGGCGCCGTTGGAATAGCCGACCGCGACCGGCGCTCCGATCCCGTAGTGCTGACGCGCCTCGCCGATGAAGGCGCCGAGCTCCAGCGCGCGTCGGCGGACGTCGTCCTCGTCGAACACGCCCTCGGCAAGCCGGCGGAAGAAGCGCGGCATGCCATGCTCGAGCACCTGGCCGCGCGGCGACAGCAGGGCGGCGCCGGGCGACAGCGTGGCGCCGAGCGGCAGCAGATCGTTCTCGTCGCCGCCGGTGCCGTGCAGGAGCAGCAGTGGGGCTGCTCCCGGTGTGCGTCCCGGCTGGAAGCGGTGGGTGAAGGACAATGCCACGGTCATGATGCGGCCTCTTCGAGGTTGGGCAGCACGCCTTCGATCTGCTTGCGGTGCGATTCGAGGAAGGCGGGCAGCTTCAGGTTTCGTCCGAGCTCGGCGACCGGCTCGTCGACCGCGAAGCCCGGGATATCGGTCGCGATCTCGAACAGCACCCCGCCAGGCTCACGGAAGTAGATCGAGCGGAAGTAGTTGCGGTCCTTCTGCTCGGTCGGATGCAGGCCGTGGCGATCGACCAGCCGCTGCGCCATCACGCCCTGTGCGGCGTCATCGGCGGCGCGGAAGGCGATGTGATGCACCGACCCGGCGCCCTGCGCGCCGCGCAGGAAGCCCTTGGCCTCGTAGATGTCGACCACGCTGCCCTGCGCGTCGCCCGGCGCCTTGAAGCGGATGACCGAGCCTTCGCGGCCTTGCTCTGCAAAGCCGAACACATCGGTGAGGACGGCGGCGGTCTTCTCGGCGGAGTCGAGCAGCAGGGTCACGCCGTGGAAGCCGCGGATCGCGTGCTCGGCCGGAATGTCGCCATTGCTGTAGCCGGGCTCATTCTCCGCGCCGGGGACGCCGACCAGCGCGAGCGCCATGCCGTCCGGATCGGCGAACGGCAGCACGGATTCACCGAAGCGCTTCTCCAGCGCCTCATAGGCGATGCCCTTCTCGGTCAGGCGCTGCGTCCAGTAGCCAAGGGAGCGCTGCGGCACCCGGAACGCGGTCTGGTGGGTCTCGCCGACGCCGCGGCGGCCCGGCCGCACGCCGGCCCAGGGGAAGAAGGTCAGGATGGTGCCGGGGCGGCCGGTCTCATCGCCGTAGTAGAAATGATAGGTGCCGGGATCGTCGAAATTGACCGTCTTCTTGACGAAGCGCAGCCCGAGGTCGCGGGTGTAGAAGCCGAAATTGCGGATCGGATCGCCGGCAATCGCTGTCACGTGGTGCAGTCCGGGCATGTGGGTCTCCTGTCGATGGGCGGCCGAAACGGCCGTTGAATTCCTGAGCGCAATATTGGCCGGCTTTGATTTGGAGACAATCCGTGCTCTTGTGACGTCTCTGTCTACGATTTGGCGACAATGGCGGGCCTATGGACAAGCTGAGCAGCCTGCGGGCCTTCGTGAAGGTGGTCGAGAGCGGCAGCTTCGCCGAGGCCGGCCGGCAGTTGCGGCTGTCGCGCTCGGCGATCTCGAAATATATCGGCGAGCTGGAGGCGAGCCTCGGCGTCCAGCTGATCGTCCGTACCACCCGCCATGCCAGCCCGACCGAGACCGGACAGCTCTATTTCGAGCGCGCAGTCTCGATTCTCGCCGAGCTCGACGCCGCCGATCAGGCCGTCAGCCAGTCGCAGGCCGCGCCGCGCGGGCTCTTGCGCGTCAACGCGCCGATGTCGTTCGGCACCATGCGGCTCGGTCCCGTCGTCGCCGATTTCATGGCCCGCTATCCCGAGCTGCAGTTGCAGATCGTGCTGAGCGACGACCTGCTCGATCCGGTCCAGGACGGTTTCGATGTGACCTTGCGGATCGCCGAGCTGGAATCGTCGAGCCTGGTGGCGCGGCGGATCATGCCGGTGGAGCGCGTGATCTGCGCCGCGCCGGCCTATCTCGCGCGGCACGGCACGCCTGGCAGCCCGGAGGAGCTGCGTCGTCACACCTCTCTCACCTACGGTTTCCTGCTGACCGGCAATCAGTGGAAGCTCACCGGCCGCGACGGCGACCACTGGGTCCAGCCGGCGTGGTCGTTGTGCGTCAACAATGCCGAGGTGCTGCGCGACGTCGCCATCAGGGGACAGGGCATTGCGCTGATCCCGCGCTTCATTGCGGCGGACGCGCTCGAGAGCGGCGCGCTGACCGCGATCCTCGCCGATTACGCCGCGCCGCCGCTCGCGCTGTATGCGATCTATCCGCCGACGCGGCACCTCTCGGTGAAGGTGCGGCTGTTCATCGACTTCCTGGTCGAGCGCTTCGGCAAGGAGCGCGACGTGACCAGCCCGTAGGCTGAGACTGAACTGCAAATCGCCTCGAACCTTTAACCTGGCGCTGATAGTGTTCCGAACCGGCAGCAGAGGGAACGATGCATGGGGCGGCTGAGCACGCATATTCTGGATACGGTCAGGGGCAAGCCCGCGGCCGGCGTCGCGATCGATCTCGATGTCCTCGAGCCGGACGGCTCCTGGCGCCGCGTCAAGCAGGTCCGGAGCAATGCCGACGGGCGCACCGACCAGCCGGTGCTGGCGGCCGATGACTTCACCACCGGCACCTACATGCTGACCTTCCATATGGGAGCTTATTTCAAGGCCCATGGCCTCGCCTCTGAAGACCCGCTGTTTCTGGACTTGATCCCGCTCCGCTTTTCCGTCGCCGACGCCGGCGCGCACTATCATGTGCCGCTGCTCGCGACGCCCTGGAGCTACCAGACCTATCGCGGGAGCTGATCCGGATGAGTGCTGACGTCTATCCGCGCGACATGGTCGGCTACGGCCGCACGCCGCCGCATCCGCGCTGGCCCGGCGATGCCCGCATCGCGGTGCAGTTCGTGATCAACTACGAGGAGGGCGGCGAGAACAACATCCTGCACGGTGACGCTGCCTCCGAAGCCTTCCTCTCCGAGATCGTGGGCGCCCAGCCGTGGCCGGGCCAGCGCCACATGAACATGGAATCGATCTACGAGTTCGGCTCGCGCGCCGGCTTCTGGCGGCTGTGGCGGATGTTCACCGCGCGCAAGCTGCCGGTGACGGTGTTCGCCATCGCGAGCGCGATGGCGCGCAATCCGGATGCTGTTGCTGCGATGAAGGAAGCCGGCTGGGAGATCGCCTCCCACGGCCTGAAATGGATCGACTACCGCGATGTCCCCGAGGTCGACGAGCGCGCCGATATCGAGGAGGCTATCCGGCTCCATACCGAGCTGACGGGCGAGCGGCCGCTCGGCTTCTACCAGGGCCGCACGTCGGAGCGCACGCTCGACATCGTGTTGAACGAGCAGGGCTTCGTCTACAGCGCCGATTCTTATGCGGACGAATTGCCGTACTGGATCGCAGGGCCGCACGGCCCGCAACTGATCGTGCCCTATACGCTCGATGCCAACGACATGCGCTTCGCCACCCCGCAGGGCTTCAATTCCGGCGACCAGTTCTTCGCCTATCTGAAGGACAGTTTTGATACGCTCTACGCGGAGGGCGCGGAGAACCCGCGCATGATGTCGGTCGGGTTGCACTGCCGGCTGGTCGGCCGCCCCGGGCGCGCGGCCGCGCTGGCGCGCTTCCTCGACTACATCACGGGTCATGACAAGGTCTGGGTCGCGACCCGGCTCGACATCGCGCGGCACTGGATCCGGACGCATCCGCCGGCCGGCGCGTGGCGGCCCTCGCAGATGTCGCGCGTGCTGTTCGTGGAGCGCTATGGCGACATCTTCGAGCACTCCCCGGAGATTGCCGACCGCGCCTATCGCGCCGGCCTGTCCGCATTCGACGACGCCGCGGATGCGCTGCATACGACGCTCATGAACGTCGTCCGCGCCATGAGCCGCGACGAGAAGCTGAAGCTGATCCGCGCCCATCCGGAGCTCGCCGGCCGCGAGGCACTGGCGGGTGAGATGACGAACGACTCGATCGGCGAGCAGGGTCGGCTCGGCTTCACCTCGCTGTCGCGCGCCGAGTTCGAGCGCGTCGCCGACATCAACCGCCGCTATCGCGACAAGTTCGGCATGCCGCTGATCGTCGCTCTGGCGCTGCACGCCGACCGCCCCTCGGTCATCGCCGAGATGGAGCGTCGCATCGGCAACGACCCGGACAGCGAGATCGCCAACGCCATCGACCAGATCGGCCACATCACCCGGGCCCGGCTGGCGAAGAAGTTCGATCAGGACTGAGCAAGGATCCGCTCGGCGTCGGCAGCGACATCGAGCAGCAGGCGGTCGTGGCCGCGGGCCGCGATGAGTTGCAGACCGAATGGCAGCCCGTGAACGTTGGCGCCGCAGGGGATCGAGATCGCCGGCACGCCGGCGTGATTGGCGTAAGGCGTGAACACCGCATGCGCGCGCGGGCTCGCCGGCTTGCCGCCGATCTCGGACGGGCCGAGCTGCGTGAACGGCCAGGCGACGCAGGGCACGGTCGGCGCCAGCAGCACGTCGGCCTGTGTGAAGAAGCTTGCGAAGGCCCGCGCGATCTGCGCGCTTGCCTCGAGCGCACGCGCGACGTCGGCGCCGCTCAGGCCGAGCCCGCGCTCGATCTACTTGGCGATATCTGGATCGAATTGCGCCGGATCATTGTGGAAGGCATCGCCGTAGAGCGCGGCCAGCCCGGCATGCTGGAGCGGCATCACCGCGTCCTCGGCAAGGCCGGCCGGCCAGACGGGATCCTTGTCGACGATCGGCATGCCGCCGGCGCGGAGGCGGTCGACCGCCCGCCGCAGGCCAGCGCTGATGTCGTCATCGACCGCGACGTCCAGCCCGAGCCGCGGCGAGAACGCCACGCGCGGCGGCGTTGCATGATCCGCCGCGGCCACATCGAACGTATCAGGATCGCGCGGGTCGGCGCCGGCCATGATCTCGAACGCAAGCCTGGCATCGCCGACATCGGCCGCGATCGGCGCAATCACCGAGATGCGCCAGAATGGCTCGGGGAATCCCGGGCCGTAGGGAATGGCGCCGAACGACGGCTTGAAGCCGACCACGCCGACATGGGCCGGCGGCCGGCGGCTCGAGCCCCCGGCATCGGTGCCGATCGCGAGCGGCACGAGCCCAGCCGCCACCGCAACGGCGGGACCGCCCGACGAGCCGCCGGGCGTGAGCTGCCGGTCCTGCGGATGAACGGTCGGTCCGAACAGCCGCGAGGTCGTCACGCCCTTGCAGGCGAACTCGGAAGTTGCGCCGATGCCAACGATCACGGCGCCAGCGCGGCGCAACCGCGCAATCGCGATCGCATCCTCGGGCGCGATGAAATCAGCAAACAGCCGCGAGCCCTGCGTGATGCGCCAGCCCTCGACCCAGATGTTGTCCTTGACCACGATCGGCACGCCGGCGAGCCGCATTGCTTCGCCGGCGGCCACGCGCGCATCGACGGCAACGGCCTCGGCGCTCGTTCGCGCCGGATCTGTGGTGACGACGGCGTTGAGGTCATGGGCCGCCGCGATCCGCGCCAGCGCCTGCTCGGCCATCTCTCTGGCGGTGCTTTGCCGCGCCATGACAGCGCGTGCGATGTCACTTGCGCGCATGGGATCGCTCCATCAGCAGTACGGCTGTGCCTGCGGCCGCCGTCAATCCGAGTGCGACGAAGCTGCCGCCGAGTCCCACGCGGGGAGTCAGCAGCGCGACGAGCAGCGGTGCGGCGACAAGGCCCAGGAACGAGGCGGTGAGCACTGCGCCTGTCGCCTCGGCGACGCGTCCGGGCTTGGCGAGATTGGCGATCTCGGCGATGAACACGCCGTTCCAGCCGCTCGCCGTCAGCCCGAACACGATCGTGAGCAGGATCAGGATCGATCGGCTCAGCAGTGGCCCGCAGAGACCGAGCAGCATCGCGCAGACGGCCATGCCCACGCCCGCCATCACCAGCACGGCGCGCGCCGAGCGCAGGCGCGTCGCGACCACGCCCCAGCCCAGCCGTCCCATCAGGCCGGCGCCTTGCGCCGACGCCAGCACCCAGCCGGCCTCGACATGGCTCAGCGCGAGCTCTGACGTGCCGAAGCTGACGAAGCAGGTATTGAGGATGACCTGCATGCCACTGAACGGAATCGAGGCGACGGCGAGCGCGGCCATGCGGCGGTCGGCGCTGATCAGTCGCAATCGATCGAACAGGCCGAGCCGCGGCATGGTTGGCGGCGTCATGGCATAGGCCGGTCTGAGACGCTCGAAGCCGGCGACGGCGATGGCGGCGCAGACGATCACGGCGGCATAGGCGGAGCTCGGCGCCAGCAGCACGGCGATCGGCGGCAGCAGCAGCGAGCCGACGACGGCGCCGATCTGGTTGCCGGTCTGCCGGATCGAAAACACCATCGCGCGCTTCTCGGCCGGCACGAGCCGTCCGAGAAGCGCCGAGCTTGCCGGTGTCTCCGGTCCGACCGCAAGGCCGAGCATCAGCCCGGCCCCGAGCAGCGCCCATCCGCTCTCCAACAGCGCCAGCGACATGCCAGCGCAGACGGCGACCGCGCACAGGGCCGCCACGCGCAGCGAGCCGACGCGCTGGACCAGCGTGCCGCCCCAGAACGAGGAGACGAGGCTGATGGTGAAGGCTGTGGTGGAGAACAGCGACAGTTGCTCGATGCTCAGTCCAGCGCGCGGCGCCACGACGCCCGGCGCGAACAGCGCCAGCGACACCAGGGCCTGCAGCGCGGTCATCGCAGCGACTGCAGGCCACAGCGGCGGCGCTGGCGTTGATGCTTGCTTCGCGGCTATCATGCCGCGACAACCTGATGGCGGAGCACGAAATGGCCGGTGGAATCTCGGTTCATGCGGTTGATGTGGCGAACGGGCGCCCCGCGCGTGGCCTGCGCGTCGCGATCTGGCGCGTGACGCCCGATCGCACGCTGCTCGCGGAGGGACAGCTCGGCGCCGATGGCACTCTGCAGGCGCCGGTCGTCGAGGGCCACGGCGTGACCGCCGGCGAGTATGAGGTGCTGTTTCATGTCGGCGAGTTCTTCGGGACTGGCGCTCAGACGAAATTCCTCACCACAGTGCCGTTTCGCTTCGCGATCGACAAGGTCGAGGAGCACTTTCATCTGCCGCTCAAATTCACTCCCTGGGGCTATTCGATCTTCCGTGGGGCCTGAGGTACAGCTCGCGCCGTCGTACGCTGATGGTTGGACGATCCTGCCTGCCAAGGAAATACTCGTCATGCCCGTGTCCCGGGCATCCACGTCCATCCACGATCGCCGGCCGACGTGGATGGCCGGGACAAGCCCGGCCATGACGGCTTGGAGTTGGACGGGCACGAACTCCCAATTTCAGGAACGGGCACTCAGCCTCAACCCGTCAGCCGCTTCGACAGTCCGGTGGTGCGCTCCATGATCGTCATCAGCGCGATCGTGGCAATGATCAGCACGCTCGACAGCGCGGCGATGGTGACGTCGAGCTTGCCTTCGAGGTCCTGCCACATGCGGATCGGGAGCATGTCGGTGGCGGCGTCGCGCAGGAACAGCGACACCGGCACGTTGTCGAACGATGACATGAAGGCGATGAAGGCACCGGAGATGATGCCGGGGCGGATCAGCGGCAAGACGATGCGGCGGAACGTGTAGAGCCTGGAGGCGCCGAGGATCGCCGAGCTTTCCAGCAGGGTCGGCTCGAGCTGGGCCAGTGCCGCGACGGTGTTGCGGACGACATAGGGCACGCAGACGATGGTGTGGCCGATCACCAGGGTCAGCAGCGACACCGGTAGGCCGATCAGCGAGAAGAACATCAGCGCCGCCAAGCCGAAGGCGAGTGCCGGCAGTACCAGCGGCGACATGAACAACGAGTCCAGGAGCTTCGCCGTGAGCGTCTTCGAGCGCGAGATCGCCAGCGCCGCGGCGACGCCGAGCATGATCGACAGACCCGTCGACCATAGCGCGACGACGACGCTGTTGCGTGCGGCGAACTGCAGCTGCCAGGCGTTCCACAATTCGACGTACCAGCGGGTCGAATAGCCCGGCGGCGGGAATTTCAGCGAGAAGCCGGACGTGAAGGAGACGATCACCACGACCAGCGACGGCGACACGATCAGGATCAGCGCCAGCACGGCAACCACCGTCATCACGATCTGGAAGCTCAGCGCTTCCCAGTTGCGCTGGCGCTGGCTCATCTGGCGTCTCCATAGCCGCGCGCACGCCGCCCGAGTGTCGAGAACAGCGCGACGATGGCGAGCACTGCGAACAGGAAGATGATCGAGATCGCCGCCGCGAACGGCCAGTTCTGCAAGGTCGAGGCCTGCTGATACAGATACATCGGCATGAACAGCATCTGACCGCCGCCGACCAGCGACTGCGTGATGAAAGCGGTGATCGCAGCCGCATAGGTCAGGGTGCAGCCCGCGATGATGCCTGGCATCGACAGCGGCAGCATCACCTTGACGAAGGTGCGCCAGCTTCCGGCGCCCAGCGAGGCCGAGGCGTCGGAGAGATTGGGATCGATGCGGCCGATCGCGGTGATCAGGGGAAGCACCATCAGCGGCATCTGTACCTGCGCGAGCGCCGCGACCAGTCCGCCTTGCGTGTAGATCATGCGCAGCGGCGTGCCGATCAGCCCGAGCGATTGCAGCACGGAGTTGATGATGCCCTGCCGGCCCAGGATCACGATCCAGGCGAAGGTGCGGACGACGACGCTGGTGAGCAGCGGCAGCAGCACGATCATGATGATCAGGGTCTGCACCCGGCTGCCGGAGCGCTGGTACAGCCAGGCGATGGGATAGCCGAGCACGAGACAGGCGAGCGTCACCTCGGCGCCGAGCAGAAGCGTCGAGCCGAGCACGGCGAGGCTGAAGGGGTCGGTCAGGAATTTGACGTACTGGCCGAGCCCCCACACCGTCGCCGCGGTGTCGTTGTGCAGCGAGAGAAAAAGAAGTTGCGCCAGCGGCAGCACGAAGAAGATCGCGAACACCAGGCCCAAGGGCAGAGCAAGCCCTAGGCTGAAGCTGGTCACGTCTCCAGGTGCGGTCGTGGCGCTCTTCATCGCGTCAGATCTTGATGTCGCGGTTGAACTTCTCGATCCAGGACGCGCGCTGCTCGTTGATCTTCTTCCAATCCTGGAACACGAACTTCTTCTTCAGCTCCGCGGTGTCCTTGGCCAGCACCTTTGCGATCTCGCCGGACATCGCGACCTTGGTGTTGGTCGGCACGATCAGATACGGTGAGTTCATCAGCGTGGTCTGCACCTCCGGTGACAGCGCCGCCTCGATCAGCTTGAAGGCAAGCTCCTTGTTCGGTGAGTTCTTGACGATGTGGATCGTGGTCTTGAAGGCGATCGCGCCTTCCTTGGGCGCCACGAACTCGACGGGCACGCCGCGCGCTTTCAGGATCTGGATGGCGTTGAAGTTGCCGGGCGAGATGTCGATCTGGCCCTGCTGGAACAGGGTCGCCAGCGCGCCGGGATTGGCGGCGACGGCGGCGAGGTTCGGCTTCAGCTCCTCCAGCGCCTTGAAGCCTTCGTCGACATTGGCTTCCGAGCCGCCGCGCATGCGCGCGATCTCGACCAGCCAGCCGGTGCCGAGCGTGGAGTTCAGATTGGTGATGCCGACCTTGCCCTTGAACTCGGGCTTCCACAGATCGGCCCACGAGGTCGGCGGCGTCTTCACCGTCTCTGGATTGTAGGTGAGGCCGACGACCTGGAAGAACGGCGCCGGGCCCATCGCGTCCTGCGCTTCCGGAATCAGGTCCTTGAAATAGGTGCTCTTGTCGGCTGGGTAGGGCTCGACGAGATCCTGGCCGATCGCGACCAGCGCCGGACCCGGGTCGTGCAGCATGACGTCGATCGGCGGATTGGCCTTGGCGGCGTTGACCTTGGCGATCTGGTCGACCGACAGCATCGGATCGAGCACGATCGCCGCATCGGCGTTGGCCTTGCGGAAGGCAGGGACGAGCACGGCTTTATGTGCTTCTTCCCAGCTGCCGGTGAAGGTCGCGAACACCAGCGGCCGCGCCTGCGCGAGGCTCAAGCCCGGGAAGGCGTGCATGGCTCCCAGCGTCAAGGCGCTGGTCAGGAGCCGGCGGCGATCAAGCATCATGTTCCACTCCGATGTGTCTGTTGGTCTATTGCGGGAAGACGGTGGCGAGGCCGGGTGCGATCGGTGCGACCCGCACCGGGGCGCCGGCCTCGCGCAGCGGCGTGCCGCCGGTGCGGGCCTGCGAGATCTTGATGCTGGATCCGTCCTTGGCCTTGATCTCGTGGACGACGGTGGCGCCGAGCGGCAACGCCATGCCGATCTCGCCCGCAAAGCCGGTGTCGTCGCTGACGAAGGTGAGGTGCTCGGGACGCAGGCAGACGGTGACCTTGTCTGAGGCACTGACCGGATGCGGTGCGCGCGCGATGATCTCGCCGCCGGCCTCCAGACCAACCTTGACACTGCCCGCGTCGGTCGCGATCACGGTCCCCTTCATCTTGTTCGCCGTGCCGACGAAGCTGTTCACGAACAGCGTCTGCGGTTGGTCGTAGATCTCGGACGGCGTGCCGAACTGCTCGAGATGACCATGGCTCAGCACGGCGACGCGGTCGGCCATCGACAGCGCCTCCTCCTGGTCGTGCGTCACGATCAAGGTTGTGGTGCCCGCCATGCGCTGCAGCCGCTTGACCTCGATCTGCATGTCGAGCCGCAAATTCTTGTCGAGCGCCGCGAACGGCTCGTCGAGCAGCAGGATCGACGGCTTGATCGCCAGTGCGCGCGCCAGCGCCACGCGCTGCTGCTGTCCGCCGGACAACTGCCGCGGCAGCCGCTCGCCGAACGGGCCGAGCTGCACCATGTCGAGCAGCCGCTGCGCTTCCTTGTTGCGCGTCGCCTTGTCGACGCCGCGCGCGGCGAGGCCGTAGCCGACATTCTCGGTGATCGAGAGATGCGGAAACAGGGCGTAGTTCTGGAACACGATTCCGACGGCGCGGCGGTTGGGCGGCAGCGCGTCGACGACGTCGTTGCCGATGATGACGCGCCCCTCGCTCTGGCCGATGAAGCCGGCGATGATGCGCAAAAGCGTGGTCTTGCCGCAGCCCGAGGGCCCAAGCAGGGCGATGATCTCGCCGCCTTTCACGTCGAGATTGATGTCGGAGACGGCCATCGTGCCGCTGGCGAAGCGGTGCGTGATCCGATCCAGAACGAGCGACTTGGCTTCCGATACGCTGGCCATGGGCTTCCTGCTCTATTCGTTTGAAAAAGCAAGAAGCGTGCCGCCTTTTCAGGCAGTGGCGGCTGCTTGTGTACAAAAGAGGATATGACAGGTACGCCAGTATTAAGATGCCATTCCAGCTAGGAGGCACGGGCGTGCGCCGACGGCGATGCGCTCCCTCGCCCCGCTTGCGGGGAGAGGCACGGATCGAGCAAGCCCACTAACAGTGCCGTCCAGCTAACCGTCGCGATGCTCCAGCCGTGCGGCCAGCGCCTCGGGCAAGCCTGTCGTCGGCTTCGCGGCGGGGCGGCGGAAGGTGCCGGCGGTGGCTTTGCGCATCTTCAAGGCGAGCAGTGCTTCGGCCTGCTTCACCGCGGCGATCACCTGATCGACCACGGGGACGGGAATGCGATGCGCGACCCGAGCGGCGAGCCCCGACAGTGGCGCGCCGGCGAAGATCAGGACATCGGCGTCATTCTCCTCGACCGCGCGCAGCGCCAGCTCGACCAGCAGCTCCTCCTTTTCATGCTGCACGTCGGAGATCTGCTTGAAGCTGCCGTCGAGCATGCGGATGCCGGCGCAGCGCTCCATCAGCCCGTGCATGCGCACGCACTCCTCGTACCAGGGGCCGAGCGCCTGCGCGAAGGTGACGATCGCGAAGCGCCGTCCGGCCATGCAGGCCGTCAGCATTGCGGCCTCCGCAAGCCCGATCACCGGCACGTCGAACAGCTCGCGCGCCGCGAACAGGCCGGGATCGCCGAACGCGGCGATGATCGCAGCGTCGAAGGTGCCGTGACGCTCCGCCAGCATCTCCAGTGCGACGGCGCCGCCGATCTGCGCCTCGGCGCGGGTGGCGATGTAGGGCACGCCGCGCGGCGCGGTGCAGGGGATCAGGGTGGTGCCGGGCGCAGCAGCCTCCCGGCCGACCTGCAGCATCAGGTCGGTGATGTCGGTGCGGATGTTGGGATTGAGCAGCAGGATGTTCATGGCGCCTCGCGAGTGGATATGCGAGCTTGCCCGAGGGATTGCCGCATTGTCCACAACGGTGGCCGTCAGAGCGCGCCCTTGACCACGATGCCTATCAGCGTGGCGAGCAGAGACAGTATTGCACCAAGGCTGAGCAGCCGCCGCAGCTTCAGGAACCAGGCCTGTCGATCGTCGCCGCCGAAGCTGAACTCATCGTAGACCAACGCGGTCAGCAGCGCGGCTGCGAGCAGCACCAACGCGGGCAGCGCCGGCAGCAACAGCGCGACCCAGCCGAGCAGGGACGGCATCACCCCCCAGCTCATGCGCGGCCAGCCTGCCAGCGCCGGCGTCTGCACGGCGACGCCCCAATGGATCGCGCCGAGAAAGCTCACGATGACCGCGCCATAGCCGATCTGCGCGCGCAGCGCGGCCAGCCGGATCGGATCGTCACCTGCGATCGCCAAGACCGCGAGGCCCGCGAACGGAATCAGCCCGGCGAGGCCGAGAATGCGCATCGGAGCGGGGACGCCGGACATCATGACGCTAGCCTCCGCGGCTCCTGGCGATCGCAGTGGGCGTCCGGCCGCGGTCGGATCGGCAGCGGTCCGAGCAGTATCTCACCTCGTTCCAGTCGCGTGCCCATTTGCGCCGCCACGCAAACGGGCGGCCGCACGCAGCGCATATCCTGGTCGGCAAGTCGGCCTTGCGCCGCATCTTCGGCATGGCGTCACCACGCGACCCAGATGCCGCGCCGGGGCAGGGCGGCATCTGCCGCCTCCCTGCCGGAACGCGTCGCAATCCGCTCGTCCGTCACGTTCGCCCTCGCCGATCAGTGCGACGCGCCGGCTCCGGCCGGCACCGTCCACGCTGAACAACGATCGATGAGCGCCGCCGGATCAGTGGCCCGCGGGGCGCTCGTGGTTGCGGCTCAGGCTTTGGTCACGTGGACGGCGGGCGTGGTACCGCCGTTCCACTTGCCCTCGATCGCGCGCTCGATCTGGGCGGCCAACTGCAGCAGCAGGCCGTCGTCGGCCTGCTTGCCGATCGCCTGGATGCCGAGCGGCAGGCCGTGCTCGTTGGTCGCGAGCGGCAGCGAGATCGCCGGAACGCCGCAGAGGTTGGCGAGCGGCGTGAACGCGAAGTTGCGCCAGAGATTCTCGAACCAGTCGAGCACGTCCGGATTGTCGCTGATCGTCAGATATTCGGTGGTGCCGATCTTCGGGGTCGGCAGCGCGGTGATCGGGGTCAGGATGATATCCCAGTCCTCGAAGAAGGCGCCGAAGGCGCGCGAGGTGGTGTTGAACACCGCCTGCATCGCCGCGCGCTCGGCGAAGCTGGTATCGCGGCCGGCCTCCCAGATCCGGATGTTGATCGGCTCGATCAGCTCGGCCGGCGGCCGCTCGAGCTTGCGCGACGCGAGCAGGTTGTTGATGACGATCGCGAAGTTGGAGATGTAGCAGGTGGTCTGCGCCGCGAATGCGGCGCGATAATCCACGTCGGGCAGCGCGTAGCCGACGTGGTGGCCGAGGCCCTCGAGGAACTTGCCGACACGCGCCAGCTCTGAAGCGATGTGCGGCGTGGCGCGATAGTCGCCCCATTGATGCGACAGCGCGATCCTGAGCTTGCCGGGATCGCGCTTGATCAGCTCGACGTAAGGCTCCGGCGTGGTCCAGTACGGCATGAACTCGCCCGGCGCGCCGCCGCGGCAATGGTCGACGAACGCCGCGGTGTCGCGCACGCTGCGCGACTGGCAGCCCTGGATCGAGACGAGGCCGGAGAGATCCGACAGATGCGGCGCGATCGAGAACACGCCGCGCGAGACCTTCAGCCCGATATTGCCATTGACGCCTGCGGGAATCCGGATCGAGCCGCCGCCATCGGTGGCATGCGCGATCGGCACCACGCCGGCGGCGACCATCGCGGCACTGCCGGCCGACGAGCCGCAGGTCGTGTAGTCGGTATTCCACGGATTGCGCGTGACGTAGACGGCCGGGTTCTCGGCCGAGCTGCAGACGCCGAACTCCGGCGTGGTGGTGCGACCCATCAGGTTGAGGCCGGCCTTGCGCATCTTCGCCGTCAGGTGCGTGTCGGCGGCGGGACGGTTGCCGCGCATGAACAGCGAGCCCTGCTCCTGTAGGCGTCCGGCCATGGT
The DNA here is from genome assembly GCF_032484415.1 of Bradyrhizobium sp. SZCCHNS30572. NCBI lineage: Bacteria > Pseudomonadati > Pseudomonadota > Alphaproteobacteria > Hyphomicrobiales > Nitrobacteraceae > Bradyrhizobium > Bradyrhizobium sp. SZCCHNS30572. The sequence goes on from NZ_JAUESY010000001.1 coordinate 146,387, forward strand.
CGGTCCGAGATCCTTCATCAGGAACGGCAGGCCGGCGAAGGCGCCGTCGGCATTGGCGCCCGCCTTGATGGGATCTTCGACGGCGTCGGCGAAGACTTCGACCACGCCCGATAGCGCGGGATCCACCTGGGCAATGCCTTCAGCCGCCTGCCGCGCCAGCTCCGCCGCCGTCAGCTCGCCGCTGCGAACGCGCGCCGCCAGCGCCATGCCATCATGCCGGGCCCACTCGTCCCAGCTCATCGCCAACGTCATCTGTCTTCCGATCCTTGCGCGCCGACCATCGATGCTACGCGTCCGAACGGTGCGATGATCAGGCGCTGTTCCACTTCCGGCGCCGCGAACCTTAGTTTGCACGAGAGCCAAGTCAATCAATCGCCCTGCATGCTGCCATACGATCCTATCATGCGGCGCGGCCGACCATCGTGCGCAATGAAGCCGACATACGAGCCGTTCCGGAAAACGGGACTGCGGCCCGCGGCGCCGGACGTTGACGCTCGTCAAGGCCGGCGCATGGCGCGCGTGCTTGATGCGGTCATGGATATCCTGACCTTCGGCGCGGCGGGCGCCGCGCTGCTCGTCACGCCCGGCCCAACCAACACGCTGCTCGCCACTGCCGGTGCGAGTCGTGGCGTGCGCGCCTCCGTTCATCTGCTGCTCGCCGAGCTTGCCGGCTATCTGCTCGCGATCGCGACGCTGCGCATCACGCTCGGTCCGCTCGTTGCGACCGCGCCGCTGGTCGGACATGCTCTCCGTGTCGTGGTCGTGCTCTATCTGCTGCACCTCGCGGCCGCGCTCTGGCGCCATGGCAGCAGCAGCGGCGCAAGCGATGCGGCGCCGGTCACCCTGCGCGGCGTGTTCATCACGACGCTGTTCAATCCAAAGGCCATCATCTTCGCCTTCACCTTGCTGCCGCCGGAAGGCGATGCGGCGAGCCTATGGCCGTTCCTGGTCGTGCTCGGGCTCTCGACCGCGACGATCGGAGGAGCCTGGATCGTGCTCGGCGCGACGCTGCGCTGCGGTCTCGGACATGTCGTGCCGGCGTGGCTCGGCTATCGCTGCAGCGCTGCGGCCCTGGCGCTGCTCGCCTGCGTGATCCTGGCGCCCGCCCTTGGCGCGCCATGAGCGGTTCCGCTTGTTACATTGTTGCTGATCGACAACCGCGCCGGCCACGTGCTATCCGCTCGCCGAACAGGGGGCGCGGTGCGCAGCATTGGCAAACGAGACATCACGAGCCGTTCGCGCATGCTGCGCCGGATCGTGGCTGCCTGCCTGATGCTCGCCTATGTCCTCGCGGGCGCGCTGCACGGCGCTTGTGACATCGACGTCGCCCATCCCTCCGCGGGCAAGCCGGAGATCGCGTCGCTGCTCGACCGAGCGGGCCACACCGATCAGCGCGGCATCGCCGACCATCATTGCCATGGCTGCTTCTCGGTGGCCGTGCCGCAGCCGCAGTTCGCCGCCGTCCCGGCCGAGGTCGTGGCCGCAACCGGCTGGGCCGTTCCCCTGCTCAGTGCAGGCGTCCTCCCCGAGTCCGAGTCTCCGCCGCCAAAACGCCTGAGCTGACGCAACGTGCCGGACGGCCGATGCCGTCCATCCTTGCCCGTCCAGACAGGTTCATCTCATGCCATTCCCCGGGATGGCTGCGCGTGCCATCGGCGCCGCAGCCCTGCTCGCTCTGTCCGTGCACGCCTCCGCGGCGCAGACGCTGACCCTCCGCGCGGCGCTGTCGCGCGCCCTCGCCGCCAATCCACGGCTATCCGCCGCCGACCGCGACATCGGCATCGCCTCCGGCCAGCGGCTCCAGGCCGGCGCGCTGCTCAATCCCGAGCTGTCCTACGAGCAGGACAATTCATTCGGCTCGGGTCAATATCGCGGCACGCGATCGGCCGAGACGACCTTGCAGATCAGCCAGGCGTTCGAATGGTTCGGCAAGCGCGACGCCCGCATCGCCGCCGGCCAGGCCGGCGTGCGCGCCGCCGAGATCCAGCGCCAGGCGGTACGGCTGGAGATTTTGTCGGAGACCGCGATCGCCTTCGTGACGGTGCTCGCCACGCAGCGGCGCATCCAGATCCTCGACGATCAGGTCGCAGCGCTCGATCGCCTGACGCCGCTGCTGCGCCGTCGCGTCGAGGCGGGCGCGTCGTCGCCGGCGGAGACCGGCCGCGCCGAGGTCGCCTCGGCGCTGGTGCGAGCCGATCGCGAGCGCGTCAAGGCGACGCTTTCGAGCGCACGCCGCGAGCTCGCCGTGCTGATCGGCGACAGCTCGGCGAAGCTCTCGGCCGTCACCGGGCGGTTCGATGCGACCGGCCAGCCGCCGGCGTTCCAGACCGTGATCGCGGCGATCGATGCCAATCCGCAGCTCGTCCGCTGGACCGCGGTCTACGCGCAGCGCAATGCCGAGCTGCTGCTGGCGCGGCTGAAGCCGTACCCCGACGTCCGCATCGGTGCCGGCTGGCGGCATTTCAACGACACGCAGGACGACGCCGTCAGGCTCAGCGTCTCCGTGCCGATCCCGGTGTTCGACCAGAACCAGGGCAACATCCTCTCGGCGCAGGAAAGCCTCGCCAAGACCGAAGCCGAGCGCAAGGCCAACCGCAACGCGCTGCTGGTGATCGCCGGCCGCGCCTACGACTCGCTGCAGGGCTCGCTGCGGGAATTGTCCGTGCTGCGCGAGATCGCAATTCCGAAGGCGCAGGAGGCGGCCGACGAGATCGCGCAGGGCTACAGCGCCGGCCGCTTCTCGTTGCTCGAGGTGCTGGACGCACAGGCGAGCGTGGCGCAGGCGCGGCTGCGCGAGCAGGAGGCGCTGCAGAACATCCATGTCGCCGTGGCGACGATCGAAGGCCTGGTCGGCCGTCCCTTCACCCTGGAACGGGAGACTGCGCGATGAGACCATCCACCGTCATCCTCATTGTCATCCTGGCGGCCGCCGCCGGCGCCGGCGCATCGCGCCTGCTGGTCGAGGCGGAGCCGCAGGCCCAGGCAACCGTCGGCCATGCCGATCATGCCGAGAAGGCACCGAAGGACCATGTCGAGCAGGACGAGCATGGCGCCGACCGCATCCGCATCAGCGACGTGAAGCTCGCCGCGGCCGGCGTCGCGCTCGCCGAAGCCGGCCCTGCGACCTTGTCGGATACGCTGGCGTTCAACGGCGTGCTGCGCGCCAATCAGGAAGCGCTGGTGCAGGTGACGCCGCGCTTTCCGGGCATCGTCCGTGCCATCAAAAAGCGCATCGGCGACACCGTCGCCAAGGACGAGCTGCTCGCCGCGATCGAGAGCAATCAGAGCCTGACCTCGTATGATCTCAAGGCGCCGATCGGCGGCACCATCATCGACCGCCAGATCTCGCTCGGCGAATACGCCTCCGAGCAGAAGCCGGCCTTCGTGGTCGCGGATCTCTCCACGATCTGGGTCGACCTGTCGATTTATCGCCAGGATCTCCGGCGCGTCCGCCTCGACGACGAGGTGCTGATCGATCCAGATGACGGACGCGGCGCGATCCGCGGCCACGTGTCCTACATCGCCCCCGTCGGCGCCAGCGAGACGCAGACCGCGCTTGCCCGCGTCGTGCTGGCCAATCCCGACGGCCGGCTGCGCCCGGGCCTGTTCGTCACCGCGCGGCTGGTTCTCGCCAAGCGCAGCGTCGCCGCGGCGGTCCGCGCGAGCGCGATCCAGACCCTGGAGAACAAGACCGTCGTGTTCGTGCGCGAGGAGGGCGACAAGATCGAGGCGCGCCCCGTGGTCACCGGCGAGTCCGACCCGACCTATGTCGAAATCCGCGATGGCCTCGCCGCCGGCGAACACTACGTCGCCGAGAACAGCTTTGTGGTGAAGGCGGAGATGGGCAAGGGGGAGGCCGAGCATGATTGACGCGGTCCTCGCGTTCGCCGTGCGCCAGCGCTGGCTGGTGCTGATCGCTGCGCTCGCCGCCGCCGGCTTCGGCGCCTGGAATTTCACCCGGCTGCCGATCGACGCCGTGCCCGACATCACCAACGTGCAGGTGCAGATCAACACCAAGGCGCCCGGCTACTCGCCGCTCGAGACCGAACAGCGCATCACCTTCCCGGTCGAGACCGCGATGGGCGGCCTGCCGAAGCTGGACTACACGCGCTCGCTGTCGCGCTATGGGTTGAGCCAGGTCACCGTCGTGTTCCTGGACGGCACCGACATCTATTTCGCGCGCCAGCTCGTCAACGAGCGCATCCAGCAGATCAAGGATCAGCTGCCCCCGGGCGTCGAGGTCGCGATGGGACCGCTCTCGACCGGGCTCGGCGAGATCTTCATGTATGCGGTCGAAGCCAAGCCCGGCGCCAAGACGCCTGATGGCACCGACTACTCGCCGACCGATCTGCGCACCATCCAGGACTGGATCATCCGACCGCAACTGCGCGGCGTGCCGGGCGTGATCGAGGTGAACACGATCGGCGGCTTCGAGCGCCAATTCCACGTGCTGCCCGATCCCGGCCGTCTGATGGCCTACAAGATCAGCTTCCGTGACGTGATCGCGGCGCTGGCGTCCAACAATGCCAATGTCGGCGCCGGCTATATCGAGCGCAATGGCGAGCAATATCTGGTGCGCGCGCCCGGCCAGGTCGGCAGCGCCGCCGAGCTGAAGGACATCGTGATCGGCGCCCGCGGCGGCACGCCGGTGCGCATCGGAGACGTCGCCGAGGTGACCGAAGGGCGCGACCTGCGCACGGGGGCGGCGACGCTCAACGGCGAGGAGGCGATCCTGGGCACGGCGATGCTCCTGATCGGCGAGAACAGTCGCGCCGTTGCGCGCCGCGTCGCCGCCCGGCTCGACGACATCGCGAAGTCGCTGCCCGAGGGCGTGGTCACGCGCACGCTCTATGACCGCACCCATCTGGTCGAAGCGACGATCCGCACCGTGGAGAAGAACCTGCTCGAAGGCGCCGCGCTGGTCGTCGTCGTGCTGTTCCTCCTGCTCGGCAACATCCGGGCCGCACTGGTCACAGCCTGCATCATCCCGCTGTCGATGGCGATGACCATCACCGGCATGGTCGAGAGCAGGGTGAGCGCCAACCTGATGAGCCTCGGCGCGATCGATTTCGGCATCATCGTCGACGGCGCCGTCATCATCGTCGAGAACTGCCTGCGGCTGCTGGCCCAGGCGCAGCATCGCAAGGGCGGACTGCTCACGACCGCCGAGCGGTTGCAGACCATCATCAGCGGCGCGCGCGAGGTGATCGGGCCGAGCCTGTTCGGCACCGGCATCATCGCCGTGGTCTATCTTCCGGTGCTGACGCTGACCGGCGTCGAGGGCAAGATGTTCACGCCGATGGCGCTGACGGTGCTGATGGCGCTCGGTGCCGCCGTGCTGTTCTCGATCACCTTCGTGCCGGCAGCGGTCGCGATCTTCGTCACCGGCAAGGTATCCGAGCGGGAGAACCTCATCATGCGCGGCGCGCGGCGGGTCTACGCGCCGCTGCTGCGCGGCGTGATCGCGCACCGCCTGATGGTCGTAGCCCTGGCCGTGGTGATCGTCGCGGCGAGCGGCTTTGCCGCGACGCGCATGGGCGGCGAGTTCATTCCGAGCCTTGACGAGGGCGACGTCGCGCTCGCGGCCCTGCGCATCCCCGGAACGAGCCTCACCCTCTCGGTCGACCTGCAGAAGGCGCTGGACGCGCGGCTGCGACGCATCCCGGAGGTGAAGGACGTGTTCACCCGCATCGGCACGGCCGAGGTCGCGACCGATCCGATGGCGCCGTCGCAGGGTGACGGCTACATCATGCTGAAGCCGCGCCAGGCGTGGCCCGACCCGGCGAAGCCGAAGGCGCAGCTCGTCGCCGAGATCGAGGCGGCGGCCGACGAGATCCCCGGCAGCAACTACGAGATCTCGCAGCCGATCCAGTTGCGCTTCAACGAGCTGATCTCCGGCGTGCGCAGCGACGTCGGTATCAAGATCTTTGGCGACGATCTCGATATCCTGCAGGGCGCGGCGCGCCAGGTCGAAGCCGCGATCCGCGGCGTCAATGGCGCGACCGACGTCAAGACCGAGCAGGTCGCGGGGCTGCCGATCCTGACGGTCAGGATCGACCGCCAGGCGCTGTCGCGCTACGGCCTCAGCGTGGCCGAGGTGCAGAGCGTGGTCGAAATCGCGATCGGCGGCAAGGCGGCCGGAAAGCTGTTCGACGGCGACCGCCGCTTCGACATCGTCGTCCGCCTCCCCGAGCGTCTGCGCGGCAATCTCGATGCGATCCGCGCGATCCCGATTCCACTGCCGGCGGGTGAGGAGGCGAATGCCGCGCCGCTGCGCACCGCCTTCTCCTCGGCCGCACAGCCGCGCTACGTGCCGCTGTCGTCGGTCGCGGCCGTGGCTTCGGCGCCGGGGCCGAACCAGGTCAGCCGCGAGAACGGCAAGCGGCGGATCGTCGTGTCAGCCAATGTTCGCGCCCGCGACCTCGGCTCGTTCGTGACCGAGGCGCAGGCCGCCGTCGCGGAGAAGGTCAAGCTGCCGCCAGGCTATTGGATCGGCTGGGGCGGACAGTTCGAGCAACTGGTGTCGGCGACCAAGCGTCTCACGATCGTGGTGCCGATCGCGCTCGCGCTGGTGTTCCTGCTGCTGTTCATGAGCATGGGTTCGTTCGCCGATGCCGCGCTGGTGTTCTCCGGCGTGCCATTGGCGCTGACCGGCGGCATCGCGGCGCTGCTGCTGCGCGGCCTGCCGCTGTCGATCTCGGCCGGCGTCGGCTTCATCGCGCTGTCAGGCGTCGCCGTGCTCAACGGCCTGGTCATCATCGCTTTCATCGAACGGCTACGCCGGGAGGGACGCTCGGTGCGGGCCGCGGTGGAGGAGGGCGCGCTGGCGCGATTGCGGCCGGTGCTGATGACGGCGCTGGTCGCCTCGCTCGGCTTCGTGCCGATGGCGATCGCGACCGGCGCCGGCGCCGAGGTCCAGCGCCCGCTCGCCACCGTCGTCATCGGCGGCATCATCTCGTCGACGATGCTGACGCTGCTGGTGCTGCCGGCGCTCTACGTGCTGTTCAGACGCGAGGCGCGGTCCGCGTCGGCATAAGCGGCATGCAGTTCCCGACTTGATAGCTGCATGCCGCCCGCCCGCGACGGCGTCGGGACCTAGTTGAAGGCCATCGGCGCCGCGCTGGCCATCCAGCCGTCGGAGCGTGCATTGCGGGCGAACCGCTGATATCTCGGCGCACGGGCCTCGCGCGTGACACGAGCCGCTGCGCCGAACATCGTGGAACCGCCGTTCGGGTTCACGATCGCGTAGCCGGCGATCGACCGCGGATGCTCGCGGGTGACGTGACCGCCGGAATTGCCGTCATGCACATACCAGACATTGCCGGCGACCTGCTGCTGCAGGATCATGACGTGGCCGGAGCGGACCGCCGCCATGCCCGGTGCGGGAGCCGCGCGTGGAAAGCGACGCCAGTTGGATGCGAGATTCAACTCGGGAATGACCCGGCCGAACGTGTAGAGCGACGCTTCGCAGCCGCAGAAGGCATGCGGGCATCCCGACGGCCGGCCACCGACGACGCGGCCCTCGCCGGGGATCGAGGCCATGGCGTTCATGAAGGAGTGATGGTGACGGTACGAGTAGTGATGATGATGGTGACGAGGACGGGCCTCGGCTTGAACGGAGAGAGCCAGCAATGCGGCGACGACAATTACAACGCGGTACATTCGGAGGACTCCTGTACACTGTGAAATCCCCCTGCCGCGCGCCAATCAACGTCCAAACATGTCCTCAAAGTGACCGAATCACCCCCGAGCCATGCAAATGCGGGACGGCGCTGCCCGCTCGGGCTGGTTCCAAATCATTCGAAGTGATTGACTCTCGACGTCGAGAATGACTCACAACAAATGGATGTTCCGCCTTGGGAAGATCAGACTACCTACTAACAGCGCGGCGACCGCGGCCGGCCTTCAGTCGTCCTAATAGCCACAAAGATGTAATGAGGATAAATAACATCCTCCACGCGTGCCGCGCTCTTGGGCATTCCGTTCCAGACCACGACAGGAGATCGTCATGACCACGTTCCGCGGCAGTTGCCTCTGCGGCCGGGTCGGCTTCGAGGTCGATGGGCCGTTCGACAACTTCCTCAATTGCCATTGCTCGCGCTGTCGCAAGGCCAGCGGCACGGCGCACTCCTGTGAGGTCATCGTCAAGGCGTCGGCGCTGCGCTGGATGCGGGGCAAGGCGAACGTCACACGGTTCGACCTGCCGCAGGCGCGCAGCTTCGCCACCGCCTTCTGCAGCACTTGCGGCAGCCCGATGCCGCATCTGACGCGCAGCGGCCGCGAGGCGATCATTCCCGCCGGGAGTTTCGACGAGCCGCTCGGCGCCGTTCCCGATCGCCATGTGCATTGGGCGTCACGTGCCGACTGGTACGTCGATGGTGACGGGCTGCGCGTCGAGGACTGACGCAATCAGAATGCCGCTCGTCGGGCGACTCATGCCCCTCACGCCGAGATCGGACAAGCCTGTCGAGGCTTCATATCCGCCCGATCGCCGCTGCGTCCGGAATCCGATTTCACGAGCAAGTTCAGGCTGATTTGGGCTGTCCAGTCCCGGCAGGAAAAATATCCTGCTTGGCAATTTCGGAAAATCGTGATTGTTTGTCGCTGTCCCGCCTCATCGACGAGGGGCGCTGCGCGGTCGTCACGAAGCGTGGAGGTGGGATGTGATGGGCGGGCCGGTTTGCAGCGTGGTCATTCGCGCGGACGAACAACATCGGCTCGCACGGTCAAGTCGCGTGGTCCTGATACTCCGATGCCAGTATCAAGCCTGCGCTGGCGCCAATGGCGCCGCGTGGGTGACGGTGACCCAAAAGCCCGGCGCACCGGGGAGAACGCGAAGCAGCCGTAGCGCCATCGCGCAGGGAGGGCCGGATCATCCGGCTGGACCTGTGGTACCTGCCGCCTGCATTTTTTGAGCAGGCGGGCCACGGGCCTCAGTCGAGGTCCGGCCTTCCCTGCACCCTCTCGTTTGAAGAGGGTGAGACCACTGTATCACTCGGACGCCCGGGGCGCCGCGAGGCTACGGACGCACATCCCCATATGCACATCCCATATGCCTCAAAATTGTTGATCACGACGGCGCCAATGGCTCGGTGCCCACCCTCCCCTGGAGGGGGAGGGTCGGTCGCCCGCGAAGCGGGCGAGCGGGGTGGGGTGATCTCTCCGCGAGCGCTTGTGCACGTGGAGAGATCACCCCACCCCGGCTCACGTTTCGCTTCGCTCACCACGAGGCGACCCTCCCCCCTCCAGGGGAGGGCGGGCACCGAGCTCGCGGCTTAGCTTTGGAGAGCGACTGATGCGGATCCATAGGGCCCGTTTTGAGGTGTCGGCTATGTTTCCGAACACCTTCACGGCAGTTGTCCGGGCCATGCCCTGCACGGCGACGAGGGCGGAGAGGCGATGCAGGAGCCGTCTCCCGTTCACCATTGACCGCCCCATCGATTGGCCTATCTCTTCAACACCGCAAAGAAACGGAACTGGATCCCCTGATGACCGCACATCCGCGCAACTTCGATGCCGCCATCGATCCCGTCAAGCTCGACCGCCTGGCCGAGGTGGCGGTGAAGGTGGGCCTGCAATTGCAGCCGGGTCAGGATCTGCTGCTGACCGCGCCGTCGGTGGCGCTGCCGCTGGCGCGCAAGGTCGCCGAGCACGCCTACAAGGCCGGCGCTGGGATCGTCACCTCGTTCTTCTCCGACGAGGAACTGACGCTGGCGCGCTACCGTTTTGGCCGTGACAACAGCTTCGATCGCGCCGCCGACTGGCTCTATCAGGGCATGGCCAAGGCGTTCTCGGAGAACACCGCGCGGCTCGCCATCGTCGGCGACAATCCGATGCTGCTGTCCGGCCAGGATCCGGCCAAGGTGGCGCGCGCCAGCAAGGCCAACTCCAAGGCCTATCAGCCGGCGCTGGAAAAGATCACCAATTTCGAGACCAACTGGAACATCATTGCCTATCCGAGCCCGTCCTGGGCCAAGCTGGTTTTCCCGGACGTGCCGGAGGAGGTCGCGGTGGCGAAGCTCGCGGACGCGATCTTCGCAGCGTCGCGTGTCGACCGCGAGGATGCCGTGTCTGCCTGGGAGCGCCACAACGCGGTGCTGCGCGAGCGCACCGAGTGGCTCAACGGCCAGCGCTTCAGCGCCCTGCATTACACCGGACCCGGCATGGACCTGACGATCGGTCTCGCCGACGGCCATGAATGGGAGGGCGGCGCCTCGACTGCCAAGAACGGCATCACCTGCAACGCCAACATTCCGACCGAGGAAGTGTTCACGACGCCGCATTGCCGCCGTGTGTCGGGTCACGTCGTCAGCTCCAAGCCGCTGTCCTATCAGGGCACGCTGATCGACAACATCCAGGTCAGGTTCGAGGAGGGCCGCATCGTCGAGGCGAGGGCTTCGAAGGGCGAGGAGGTGCTGAACAAGGTGCTCGACACCGACGAGGGCGCGCGCCGGCTCGGCGAAGTCGCGCTGGTGCCGCACTCCTCGCCGATCTCCAAGAGCGGCCTGTTGTTCTACAACACGCTGTTCGACGAGAACGCGGCCTCGCACATCGCGCTCGGCCAGTGCTACTCCAAATGCTTCGTCAACGGCACGTCGCTGTCGCCGCAGCAGATCGCAGCCCAGGGCGGCAACCAAAGCCTGATCCACATCGACTGGATGATCGGCGCGGCCGACACCGACATCGACGGCCTCCATGAAGATGGCCGCCGCGTCCCGGTGTTCCGCAAGGGCGAGTGGGCCTGACGCATGACGGGCCGGCGCCACGCGTGCACCGGCCCGAAGCGAGCCGCGAGCGATGCTCGCGGCGGTGTCGTCGTCGATCGAACCTGCCTACTGCTTGGCGCTGCCGGTGGTGGCCTGCACGTCGATCGTGATCCGCTCCGACATCACCGGCTTGTTGTGGGGGATGTGGCTCCAGTCGCCGAGCACGAGCTGCAAGGTGTGCTTGCCCGGCGTCAGATTGACCGAGGCTTCAGTCTGGCCCTTGCCGAAATGCACGTGGCCGGCATCGACCGGGATCGCCTCGTTGAGTGCGTCGCCCTCGAGCGCGGGCGCGTCGATCAGCAGGTGGTGGTGCCCGGTGTTGGGAGCCTCGGTGCCGGACGGCGCGACGCCCATGCCGGACAGGCCGAAGCGGATCAGGACCGGCGAGGAGACGGTGTCGCCGTCCTTCAGGTTGATGAAGTAGGCCTTGGCGTTTTCGGGGGCGGGCGTTTCGCCCGCCATGACGAGACTGCTGGTTGCAAGGGCGGCGGCGGACAGCGTGAGGGCGAGTGCGAGGCTCAGTCGGCGCATCCTGGGAAATCCTTATCTCTGCGAAGGCGGCAAATCTTTAAAGGTGACGGCACGGCGCAGGATGGGCAGGGCGACCGGAGGGGCGCCTGTCCGCATCTTGCAGTGCGAGCAAACAGTAGATCAGCAGGTTTGGCGAGGCCGCGAACAAATTGCGGCGTTCGCGTGAAGTTTATAGCGCTTGCGTGTTTGTGATGCGACGGCTGGTCGCGGTGGTCTGTTCAAATCTTAACGATCGCGGAAAGCAGCCATTAGGTGCAATCGGCTACGGTCGCAGGCTCATGCCGGCGTTCGCCCGGTCATTTCAGTCCCATGCATTTGAGGTCCAAGATGTCTCCGTCCTTGATCGAAACCGCCAATCTCGCCGTCGACCTGGCGCCCGCTCCGATCGAGCCGTCCTGGATCATCGAGGGCAATCCGACCGCGACCTCCTGCACCATCGCGCGCAGCAGCGACGGGCTGGGCTCGACCATCGTCTGGCATTGCACCGAGGGCAAGTTCAACTGGTACTACGATTTCGACGAGACCATCCTGATCCTCGAAGGCGCGATCACGCTGGAGAGCGAGGGCATGCCGGCGAAACGCTACGGGCCGGGCGACGTGATCTTCTTCCGCGATGGCGCACATGCCAAGTGGCATGTCGAAGGCCACGTCAAGAAGCTCGCTTTCTGCCTGAAGACGCAGCCCTACGTGCTCGGCCTCGCGGTGCGGATCATCAACAAGCTCAAGCGCATGTTCCTGACGCCGGAAGGCCGCCGCGGCACCAGCCTTGCGGGCGCCTAGACGCCGTCGAGGATGATCACGGTCGGGACCTGTGGCAGCAGCTCGCGCGACATCTTCAAGGTGCGCTCGGCGCGGCGGTCGATCTCGAACTGCTGGCCGATCTTGCGCATGAACTCGTCGAGCGGAGTCGCGAAGCGGTGCATCGGCAGCACCACCGAGGCGCGCAGACGCTTGGTGATCTCCGAGATGCCGTCGAGCGACATCGTGTAGGTGCCGTCGATCGGCACCATCACCACGTCGAGCCGGCCGATTGCGGCGAAATGAGTCTCGTCGAGCTTGACGTGCAGGTGGCCGAGATGGCCGATGCACAGGCCGGCGACCTCGAAGATGAAGATCGAGTTGCCGTCCTTGATCATGTCGACGCCGATGGAATCTCCGAAATAGCGGCGGATGTCGGTGGTGATGTTGCGGATCAGCACGTCGCCGATTCGCTCGAAGATCTGGGCCGGCTTGCCGTCGTCGCCCCAGCCGCGCAGCACATGCGGGATGCGCGGATCGGGGGCCAGCGTGTAGTGCGTCGAATGCGCGCGGTTCATGGTGATCACGTCGGGCAGCCGTCCGACCTGATAGGCGCCGCTGTAGTCGGTCGCGATGCGGATGCCCATCGGCGTGTCGATGAAGTAGGTCGAGTGGCCGGCATAGGTGATCGTCACCTCGTTGCCGGCAGCCGCCGTCCGGCGCAGGCTGACCGGCATCGCGCGCGGTTGGTTGCCGGCCATCGCCAGGCACTCGCTGGTGCGCGGCCCCGATTGCGCCAGAGCGGGCGATGCGAACGCGACAAGCACGGCAAGCAGCGAGACCAGCGAGCGCAGCATGGCAGTTCCCCTTCGACAGCGCGTGTGAGTGTAGCGGGGAATCCGGATCAGAACTATCCTCGGCGCAACGCCCGGCTCGAGAGCGCGGCGCGACGACGTGGAGAGATGGCATGACGGATCGGGTGTTGCAGCCGTTGCGGGAGATCGACGCAGGCGTGCTCCGCATTGCCTATGTCGAGAGCGGTCCGGCCGATGGCCCCGTCGTCATCCTGCTGCACGGCTATCCCTACGATATCCACTCCTATGTCGAGGTCGCGCCGCGTCTCGCCGCGCAGGGCTGCCGCGTCATCGTGCCCTATCTGCGCGGCTATGGACCCACCCGTTTCCGCGACGCATCGACGCCGCGCTCGGGCCAGCAGGCCGCGGTCGGCGCCGATCTGGTCGCGCTGATGGATGCGCTGGCGATCCCGCGCGCCGTGTTCGCCGGCTATGATTGGGGTGGCAGGGCCGCCTGCGTCGGCGCGGCGCTGTGGCCCGAGCGCTGCGCGGGCCTGGTCTCCGTGAACGGCTATCTGATCCAGGACATCGCGCGGGCATTGGAGCCGGCGCCGGTGCCGCGCGAGTTCGCGTTCTGGTATCAGTGGTACTTCCAGACCGAGCGCGGCCGCGCCGGGCTCGCCGCCCACCGCGCCGAAATCGCACGGCTGCTGTGGCGGCAATGGTCGCCGCACTGGCGCTTCGACGATGCGACCTTCGCGCGCGCGGCGGAGGCGTTCGACAATCCCGATCACGTCGATGTCGTGATCCACAGCTATCGGCATCGCTACGGGCTGGCCGATGGGGATCCGCGCTATCAGGAGCTGGAGCGGCGATTGGCGACCCTGCCCGTCATCATCGTGCCCACGATCACGCTCGATGGCGACGCCGACGGCGTGATCCCGGCAACGGACGGCCAGGCGCATGCTGCGAAGTTCAGCAACCGGATCGGCCATCGCGTGATCGCGCGGGCCGGCCACAATTTGCCGCAGGAAGAGCCGGCGGCGTTCGCCGCCGCCGTGACGGAGCTGCTGCGCTGAACGCTTCAGGTCCGCGCCGGGCTCAGCTTCCAGGCCGCGAGCAACAGGCCCGCGGTCATCAGGCCGCAGACGATGGCGGCCTCGGGCAGCGCGAGCGCCAGCGCCGCGGTCGCCGCCCAGCCGATCGAGGAGAACGCCTCGGCAAAGGTCGCCAGCCGCGACGAGGTCTGGCGGCGGCGAAACTGGCTGCGACGCGCCTGGATCCGGAACCAGAGCTGGATGGCCGTCGAGGAGACGGTCGCGACCAGAACGGCAACGGCCGTGACCACCGCCTGCGCCGGTGCGACCCAACCGAGCGCAAGCACGAGCGGAGTGAAGATCATCGCGATCGTGATCAGCACGACCTCGACCTTGGCGCGCACGATGCGCGTCGCCGGCAGCGGCGCCGTCGCCACCAGCTCGGGCGCGTCCTCGCCGGAGATGGTGAGCCAGGCGAGGCCGCCCGCGAGCTGGCCCGCCGCCATCACGACGACCGGCGTGATCAGGAACACCGCCTGCGAGCTGTCGGAGTAGCTGCGCCACAGCAGCAGCGCCGGAGGCACCAGATAGAGCAATTGCATCAGCGTCTGCGAGATCAGCCAGGGATCGCGCCGCAGCAGCATGAACTCCTTGCGCCGCAGCGACTGCTGCCGCGAGCCGCCCCGAAACGACCTGAGGCGTGCGCCGGCGCGGCTGGAGATGCCCTGGGCCGCGGCGCTGATCGCGGTGTCGGCGAAGCGCGGCGAGAACACCATCATGACGACGCCGAGCAACAACAGTCCGGCTGCCAGCAGAATCAGCAGCGCCTGGCCGTCGCCGAGCGCCGCTCGAGCCGGCAGCCAAACAAGACTGTCGGGATCGGGCGCGATGGCGGCCGCGGCATCCGAGGTGAGGATGGCGAAGCGCGACAGCGTGCCATAGGACACGATCGCCGCGATCTGCAGCACGATGACGAAGCCGGCGCCGATCACGGCCGCCAGGATCTGGGCGACCAGCCGCGTTCGCGCCGGACCAATGAGGCGGAACAGGACGATCGTGATGGCAATGGCGACCGCGGCCGCCGACAGGCCGACGGCCGCGACCACGACGAACGCCGCGAGCCAGCGCGTGCCACCCTCGATCAGCAGCACGTCGACGAAGGGGGTCGCGAGCAGCAGCGCCATGCTGGTCACGGAGAGCGCGATCGCCGCGATCCGGACGGAGAAGATCTCGGCCAGCCGCACCGGCGACGACATGATGAGATCGAGGTCGGCACGGGCGTAGAACACGCGTGTGACGGATTCGATCGCCTGCGACAGCATCAGCGCCCAGGACAGCATGATGGTCGCGGTGATGACGATCAGCGCGGTCTTGTCGAGCGGCAGCTCGAGATCGGCGTAGCGACCGACCACGACCCAGGCCGGCAGATGCATGAGGGCGCCGAACAGCACGAGACCGATGATGGCGGCCCGCGTGCGGCGGCGCCTGCCGGCCGTGATCATGCCGAGCCATTCCCGCCAGGCGAGCCGGAGCTCGTGACGGGCGAACCAGGCGAGCGTCGCCGCCCGCGTCATGCCGCGGACTCGACGTCGACCAGTGCGATGAACAACTCCTCCAGGCTGGTGTCGGTGCGTCCGTTCTGCTGGCGCAGCTCGGCCAGAGTGCCTTCGGCGACGACGCGCCCGGCGGCGATCACGCCGATCCGGTCGGCCATGCGCTCGGCGACTTCGAGAATGTGCGTGGTCATGATCACCGTGCCGCCGCGGCGGACGCGCTCGGCGAGCAGGCCCTTGACGTGCCGCGCCGACACCGCGTCCAGGCCCGTCAGCGGCTCGTCCAGGATGATCAGCCGCGGGTCGTGGATCAGCGCGCCGGCGAGCGCGACCTTCTGGCGCATGCCCTTGGAAAAGCCTTCGCAGCGCTCGTGCAGATGCGGCTCCAGCCCGAGCGAGACCAGAAGTTCGGTTGCCGCGTTACTCGAGGCCGCCGGATCGATGCCCCACAGTCCGGCGACGAACTCGAGATATTCGAGCGGCGTGAGCTTGTCGTAGATCATGGGCTCGTCGGAGACCCAGGCCATCACCTGCTTGGCGGCGATCGGGTCGCGCAGTGCATCGATGCCGAAGATCTCGATCCGCCCGGCATCCGGCCGCAGCAGGCCCGCGACCATGCGCAGCGTCGTCGTCTTGCCGGCGCCGTTCGGGCCGACCAGTGCATAGAATTCACCCGAGCGCACCACGAGGTCGAGCGCATCGACCGCCGGCCGCTCGAAACATTTCGTCAGTCCTCGCACGGCGAGGGCGGGGCTGCCTGGGGTCATGACGGCACTATCGCCTCGTTCGGTTCGCGTCTGCAATGTGGATGCAACTCGTTGCGGCGCGGTGAACGAGCCGCCGCATCGTGTCCTTCGGTGCCGGCCGGTTCCGTCGGCGCACTGGCCGCATTCCTGCCGTCCTCGTCCCGTGAACTCCCGGCCACGTCTCAAGTTGTGGGCACGCGGCAACGATGCGCGATCGTCAATAGTTCACGGAAGCCGTCCCCTCAGGCGACAGCGCCCGGACCTCCGCCATCAGGGGCAAGGCCTGATACCGGGAGATGCCGGTCTCGTCGATCACGAACAACGGCCGCACCTGCCGCGCATCGCTGTCCTGGATCATCGCCATCCGCTGATTGTCGAGCATCAGCCAATGCCCGTCGAGGCGCGCCGCCGCGACGGCGTGATCCTCGTCCCGGACGACATCGTGCAGGATCACGATCCGCAGATCGTCGATGGCAACGCCGGCCATCCGAAGCGCGACGAGCTTGGCGATCGCGTAGTCCTCACAATCGCCGGCACGGCGTTCGAAGGTAGCGAGAGGGGAGGCCCACACGTCCACCTGGCCATATTGAGCGAGATCACTGGCCGGCCGGATGGCCAGATTGACCGCCCGATTGATCTCGCCGAGCCTTGCCCGTCCCGCCCGGAGACGGCCCTGATCGATGATCGCCAGCAGGCTGAGGGCGGCAGGGGAGACGCAGCGCTCGCGGTCGCCATCGCACAGCGCAAGCTGCACGCGCTCGTCTTCGAGCTTGCGCGCGAGCGCCAACCATTTGTCGCGCAACGGGCCTGCTTCCAGGCCGACCCGCGGCAGGCCGAATGGCTCGGCCGTATCCTCGATGGCGGTTGCGAACCCCAATGGCTGCGCGACAGGACCGGCGCCCGCTGGGCTGCCGATCCATATGGCGGCGCTGGCGGCCGCGACCGCCAGCGATGCGCGCATCAGCGCGAGAAAATTCATGTGACGCCCCGTGCCCGGATCTCGGCCGGCGCGACGCAGCGCCTGACGGAACCGGATGCTTGTTGGGGGTCAGCATGGGTGCGAAGGCTTGGCCTCTGCTTAAAACCGGCAATCCGGCGACCAAATCGCAGGATTTACGCTGAACGTTGTGTTGCTCCGATGCGACAAATCCTAGCGAAAGCTGAACGATGGTCGCGAAGGTCTGGAGGGTTCGCGGTGAAGTTGTGCTTCGAACCCATCCGCAGCTCCTGCCAAATTGATGCAATTCGTCGATTCTTGTTCTCCCACCCGCAGTCCTCCACTTGAAATCCGTTGTCAGGGGTAAGCCGGTGCGGATGTTGATGTCGGCAAAGGTATTGGATGGCCTATGAATACTTGGAATTACTTTGATTTTCTGAAGCGACGTGAATTTTGACTTGGCAGGTCTCGGCCGGGGTCAGCTTTAAAGAGGGCAGAAACTCGACAACATCGTAGCGATCCCGCGGAAGCCGCCGTTTTTGGCCACCTGAAGCACAAGCTGAAGGTGGTTCCGCCAGACACTTGCCAGTGATATGCACGCCTTGAACACTCATTCTTATGTATTCATTAACCATAGTCGGTGGCCCCTTGAATTACGCTGGCAATTTTGACGCCGCGCTTTTCTCCGAAGGCCGGGGCGCCTCTTCGCACGGTCACGTGCGGCTGGAGACGCCGCATGCCCATGCGCCGACCGACGCGATCGTCGTTCCGGACGCGCATTTTCTGTTCAATGCCGATTTCAAGCGGTCTGGTCTCGACCTGATCCTGTCGTCCGACGGACGCGAGATGGTGCTGCCGGACTATTTCAAGGGCGAGAAACGCGCGCCGCTGGCCTCGCCGGACGGCGCGCATCTGAACGGCGACCTCGTCAACGCGCTCTCCGGCGCGGTGCAGGTCAGCCAGGCCGGGGCGGCCGCGAGCGTGAGCAAGGTCATCGGCCATGTGACCAAGCTGCAGGGCACCGCGACGGTCATCCGCAACGGCGTTTCGATCCTCCTTCACAACGGCGACAACGTCGAGAAGGGCGACGTCGTCCAGTCCGGCTCGGATTCGACGCTCGGCATCACCTTCATCGACGGCACCGTGTTCGGCCTGTCGTCGAATGCGCGGATGGTGCTGAATGAAATGGTGTACGACCCCAACGGGTCGAACAATTCCTCGCTGATCAGCCTCGTCGCCGGCACGATCTCGTTCGTGGCCGGCGAGACCGCCAAGCATGGCGACATGAAGGTCGACACGCCCGTGGCGACCATGGGCATTCGCGGCACGGCCGTGCTGGTCGAGATCGACTTCACGGTGCCGGGGCAGGGCAGTCTGCCCGATGCCAAGTTCCAGGTGCTGGTCGAGCCCGATGGCCACACCGGCTCCTACGTTCTGTTCGACAAGACGACGCTGCAGCCGATCGCTGTGGTGAATCAGGCCGGACAGCAGATCCAGATCAGCAACGGAATCGTGAATCAGAGCGCTGTCCCGCTCACGCCGGACATCCAGAAGCTCATCAATGACGTCTTCACGCTGAAGTTCACCGACAACAGCAATCCGAAGTCGACGACCCATTTCACCGACATCGGGGTGCCGCAGACGCTGACGCCGCTGACCTTGCCCAATGGCACCAGCGCGACGCCGATCATCCGCGTGGTCGACGACACCGGCGCGACGACCGGGACTGGCCAGACCGGCGAGCAGCTGTCGCACATCCCGGGTCCGCCGGAAGTCAGGATTCTCGATACCGGCGGCCGGCTGACGACGGCTTTCGGAATTATGGAGCGCGCCGGTCAGACCGGGAACGGCGCCGATCTCGACGCCGTGCTCAGTCGCGTCAATTTCGTCGACGTCAATGGCATCGACCGGCCGACGGTGTCCGTCAGTTTCAGTTCCTACGCCTATAAGAGCGCGCAGCAGGCCGACGTCACGGCCTCGTTGAATGCCCTACAATTGCAGGACGTCCTGGCGACCGCGGTGAAGATCACGGTCACGCCCGATCCGAACAACAAGAATTTCGGCACGGCGACGCTGACCTACAGCGTTCCCGACAAGTATTTCGATTTTTTGGCGGCAGGTGAAACGCTGACGCTGACTTACATCGTCCGCGTCGACAACAACTTTGCGCCGTCCAACGAATTCGCTCTGGTCCCGATCACGATCACCGTGACGGGGACCAACGACAAGCCCGAGATCGTCGCGAGCGTCCAGACCATCGCGTTCGAGGGCGGCACCAGCGTGCCCGGCGGCCCGCTGACATCGGACGATCCGACCTCAGGCACGCTGACCTTCACGGACGTTGATCTCACGGACAGCCATACCGTCTCGGCGAAGCTGACCAGCGCGGTTTTGGAGGGCGGCGGCAGCATTCCGCCGGCCCCGTTCGCGCTGTTCGAACAGGCCCTGACTGCGTCTCTGGCCTCCGACAGCACCGGAAGCGGCACCGGCAAGATCAATTGGAGCTTCGCCAACCTGCCGGTCTATGTCGCGGATTTCATTCCCGCAGGCCAGACGCTGACGCTCACCTACACCGTGACCGTGACGGACTCGCAAGGCGCGACATCGACGCAGACGGTCACGGTGACGATCACCGGCACCGACGATCCGGCGGTGGTCTGGATCGCCACGACGCAGCCTGGCGAGAGCAGCGGGGGGCAGGTTCATCTGTGGAGCGACGGCGCGAACTGGGCAACCGGTCTGGCTCCGACCGCCGATGATGACGTCATCATCATCACCGATCAGCTGCACGGCCTGACGCCGGCCTTTCCGGTGACGATCGATGACGACGCCTACGCCTATGCCAAATCGGTCACGCTGAATGATTTCGGCGGCGGCGCCGTTCCGGAGCTCGACAATAACGGCACGCTGACGATCAGCGGCGCGCTGACGGCCAAGGCCGACTCGCTCATCTACAACTTCTCGGGTGCGACGATCACCGTCGGCGGCTCGGTGCAGATCCTCGAGCAAAGCGAGTTTCACAATGCCGGCACCGTGCTGCTGGCTGGTGGCGGCGTGTTCGGGGCGAGCGCCGGCATCTTCAACACCGGAACGATCGAGCTGTCCGGCGGTACGCTGACCGTGCACGGCGACGTCACCAACGGCGGTGAGGACTCCTCCGGCCTCATCCAGGTCGACCAGGGCGCGACGCTGACCCTGGAGGGTGGCAGCATCGATGGCGGCACCATTCTGATCCAGGGAATGCCGATCGTTCAGAATTTTGGCACGCTGGAGAACGACGGGCAAACGCCGCCGCAAGCCAACGGTCTGCTCGTCCTGAAAGGCGGAGCCGACATCAGCAATGGCCAGCTGACCAATTTCGGCGCGGTCGATGTGTCTGGCGCCGGAAATGCCATCTCGAACGAGATCGTCACGAACGTCGGCCTGATCGACATCAAGGCGGGTGGCGCGCTCGCGCTCGCCAACGACACCAGCATCGACAATACCGATGGTACGATCACGGTCGAAGACGCCGGAACGCTGACCCTGTCACAGGCGCGCGTCAGCGGCGGCACGCTGATCAACGAGTCCGGCGGAGCGGTGGCCCTGATCGGCCACGCCGCGCTGATCGGCGGGACGCTCGACAATTTCGACACGATCGCCGTGTCCGGCAGCGGCAATGCGTTCGAGGACGAGACGATCACCAATGCGAACGCCGCCGCGATCACCATTGCGCTGGCTGGTGCTCTCTCTCTGAGCGGCACGAGCATCGCCGGCGGCGCTATCACCAGCCATGGGACGATCTCCGTCGACGGCGACAGCACGATCGACGGCAGCGCCGTCGCTGGCGGAGAACTGCTGATCGGCGAGACCGGTCCGCTTGCGGAAATGACGGCGATCCTGACCGTTCAGGGCGGCGCGTCGTTGACCGACGTCGGCATCACGATCGGCGACGGCTCGACGCTCGAGGTCGCTGCAGACGAGACCGCGACCCTGGCCGGTGTCACCGTCGACAATTCCGGCACAGTCCAGGTGGACGACGGCGCGGTGCTAGTGATCGAGAGCAGCACGATCACCGGCGGCGATCTCGTCAACCACGGCATCGTGCATGTCGAGACTGCGGTGGCGACCACGTTCGACAATGTCACCATCGATAACACGGACGGTCAGATCATCATCGATGAGGATGGTGAGATGCCGGTCCCGTCGACGCTGGTGCTCGACGGGAGCACGACGCTCACGGGCGGCACCTTGAAGATCCAGATCGCGGGCACGCTGGAGATCGCCGGTCACGTGACGCTGAGCGGGGTAGACGTCGAGAATCTCCACGTCTTCACCGTCGATCTCGGCGCTTACCTCGATCTCGCCGACACCAAGGTGAGCGGCGATGGTGAGCTGCATGTCCATGGCACGATCACGGCGAGCGGCACGAGCGGCCTCAGTGGAACGATCTACAACGACGGCACGATCGAGATCACGGGCGGTACGTTCGAGATCACTGGCGATGTCCAAGGCTCCGGCCAGATCAAGGTCGATGCCGACGCCATCCTGAAGATCGACGGCCATATCGAACAGACGATCGACTTCAGCAGCAAGGGAAGCAGCGAGATCGTCATCGACGACGCCAGCTTCTCCGCCAAACTCGCCGGCCTCGGAGTAGGCGACAAGATCGATCTACAGACGATCAAATGGACGGAGGCCACGACGGCGTCTTACGATGCGGACACGGGCGTACTTACCGTCGTCGATGGCCAAGGGCACAGCATCGCCCTCACACTTGTCGGCGATTTCAGCGACTTGCATTTCGCCGGTAGCAAAGACGCGAATGGTGGCACTCTGATCACCCTGATCGCTGATGACACTGCGCCGGTGATCACAGATGCCGGCCGGCCGGGTGCGATCACGGAAGCGGCAGCGCAGACGGGCGCGTCCGATCCGCAGAGAGCCAGCGGAAGCATTCATTTCGCCGATGTCGACCTGACCGATCGGCCGACCGCATCGATCGGTACGCAAAGCGTGACCTGGACTGCGTCTGACCAGCAGACCGATCTGTCGAATCAGCTGAACTCGGATCAGATCGCTGCGCTCGAACACGCCCTGCGGCTCAGCCAGGGCGGCAACGCCAACAATGGCAAGATCGACTGGACCTATGCCATTGCGGACGGGAAGCTGGATTTTCTCGGCGCCGGCCAGACCGTTATGGTGACCACCACGGTTCAGGTCGATGATCACCAGGGCCGTATGGTGGCCTCGGACATTGTGATCACCATCACTGGCACCAACGATCTGCCGGTCGTGACGAGCGATGCGCAGGCGGCCGACGTCGCCGAGCGTGCGGCCAAGTCCGGCTCGGATCTGCCCGACACCGCGAGCGGCACCATCACCTTCACGGACGCGGATGTCACCGACACGCATGTCCTGAAGGTGATCGGCGACGTCGCGACCTCGGGCAACGACGGCGGCTTGCCGTCGGACATGACCGTGCTCAAGAGCTGGCTGTCACTCGGTGCGCTCACCGAGTCCGGCAACGGTGCGGGATCGCAGGCCTGGAGCTTCGCTGCCAGCGACAAGGCGTTCGACTATCTCGGAGCCGGCCAGCACGTGACGCTGACCTACACAATCGAGATCGCCGACGGCCACGGCGGCGTTCAGAACGTGCCCGTGACCATCACGGTCAATGGCGCCGAGGACGCGCCCGTCATCGCCGGCGAGACCGATCCGACCGTGCAGACCGTCGTCCTGGCCGAGCGGGCGACCGTGCTGGCGAGCACCGCCAAGACCAATGCCGAGGGCATGCCGACCGAGACGTTCGATCGCGTGTCGGAGGGCTCGATCTCCGACAACGGGCGCGGTCACGGCAGCTTCTACAGCGAGGCGCTGCACGCAACCTTCACGGCCAGCGGCAATGCGGGAATCGTGCACGGCTCCTCCCCGGTGTCGGCGGCGCCCTACATGGCCGACGGCGCCGACAAGACCAACTATCTCAGCGTCGGCAGCCACGCCCAGGAGACCATCACCTTCGACAGCGTCAAGAACAGCTTCGGGCTGTATTGGGGCTCGGTCGACAGCTACAACAGCATCTCCTTCTACAACGGCAACAAGCTGGTGGCGTCCTACACGGGCAGCGACGTCGCGCCGCTGCTCGCCAATGGCGGGCAGGCGTCGCTGGCCTCGAACGGCTATGTCGAGTTTCTCGGCCTGTCGCCGTTCAACAAGGTGGTGCTCGCCAGCAGCCAGAATGCGTTCGAGCTCGACAGTGTTTCGGCCGGCTTCATCGCCGATCAGCCGGTGAAATTGACGAGCGGCATGTCCGGCACCTTGACGGTGCTCGACAGGGATGTCGGCGACACGCTGACCGCTTCGGTGGTCCAGAACGGCGTGATCAAATACAATGGCTTGCCGAGCCTGCCCTCGAACGCGCATGTCCAGGCGCTGGCCGATGCCCACGCGATCACCTTCGACAGCGCGATATCCGATGGCGGCTCCGAGGTGCTGCACTGGACATATCATCCGGCCGATGTGAACCTGGATTTTCTCAATCCCGGTGACACGCTGACCGTGACCTATCAGGCGGACGTCAGCGACGGCCGAGGCGGAACTGCGACCAAGGCGCTGACCGTCACGTTGGCCGGCAACGGCGCATCGACGATCAACGGCACGGACCAGAACGACAATTTCGTCAATGTCGGCGGCGGCGTGACGATCTTCGGCAAGGACGGCAACGACACCTTCGTCTTCAACCCGCATTTCGGCAGCGCCACGATCGGCGATTTCGATCTCAACAAGGACATCGTCGAGCTCGATCATTCGCTGTTTGCCAGCGTCGAAGCGATGGTCGCTGCCGCGCAGTCGGCCAATGGCGGCCACGACACCGTCATCACCGATGCGGTGCATGATACGCTCACGCTCAAGGGGGTGACGTTGGATCAATTCAAGGCGCATCACGACGGTTTCCACCTCGTCTGAGCCCGCACGTCCGTCTGCGATGCGGGCGCCGGCGTTGCCAAGCCGAGCGCTCTTTGGAGACGATCAGACGCCTCGGATCGCCCGCCTCGGCGTGATATCGGATGCTGCATGAAGCGATTGAGAGCAGTTCCTCGATGGTTCGCACGCAAGTTCGGCTTTGCGCGCCTGATGTGCCTGGTGCTGCTGGTCGCCTTCGCGGCGCTGCGCGCTGCCGATCCCGCGCCGATGCAGGAGCTACGCCTCCGCGCCTTCGACAACTTCCAGGCGTTCAGCCCCCGGGTCAAGACGATGCGCCCGGTCACCATCGTCGACATCGATGAGAAGAGTGTCGCCGACCCCAAGCTCGGTCAGTGGCCATGGCCGCGGACGCGGATCGCCGAGATCGTCGACAAACTGACGCAGCTCGGCGCGCTTGTCATCGCCTTCGACGTCGTGTTCGCCGAGCCGGACCGGCTGAATCCCGCGATTGCAGCTGAGACCTTTCCCAGCCTCGACGAAGCGACGCGCGAAAAGCTGAGGGCGCTGCCGTCGAACGATCAGGTGCTCGCCGATTCCCTGCGCCGGTCGCGCGTCGTCCTCGGCGAGACGGCGAGCCGCGACGTGCGGGCCGAACCCGACAAGACGCTGCCGGAGACCGGATTTGCGATGGTAGGGGAGCCCATCCCCTTCATGGAGCCGTTCCCGGGGCTGTTGCGCAACGTGCCGCTGATCGAGCATGCGGCGGCCGGCCGGGGCCTGTTCACGATCGAGCCGGAGCGTGACGGCATCGTCCGCCGGGTGCCCATGGTCATGCGAGCCCAGGACATCAAGATGCTGGCGCTGAGCTTCGAAATGCTGCGGGTCCTGACCGGGTCCGGCACTGTTCTGGTCAAGGCCGATCCAGGCGGTATCACCAGCATCGGGCTGGGCAGCGTTCACATTCCGACTGACGGCAACGGCAAGATCTGGGTCCATTACGCCAATCATGACCCATCCATCTATGTCTCCGCCATCGACGTGCTCGAGGGCCGCGTACCACCGGAGAAGATCGCGAGGAAGCTGATCCTGATCGGGCCATCCGCGATTGGCCTGAATGACATCAAGACAACACCTGTCTATTCGGCGATGCCGGGCGTCGAGGTGCACGCCCAGGTGCTGGAGTCGGTGCTCACCGGGTCGATCCTGGCGCGGCCTTATTGGGGCGTCGTGGTCGAGTTCTTTGGCGCGCTCCTGCTAGGGCTGCTCGTCATCGTCTTCGCTCCGCAGCTCGGCGCCATTACGCTGGTGATCGTGGGAGCGGTGTTCGCGAGCGCGCTGCTTGGCCTGTCTTGGTACTTCTACACCCAGCACCGGCTCCTGATCGACTTCACCTATCCGATGCTGTCGACGACGGCGATCTATCTGACGCTGATCTTCGCCAATTTCGTCCGCGAGCAGAATCAGCGCCGGCAGATGCGCTCGGTGTTCGGGCAATATCTGTCGCCGGTGCTGGTCGAGCAGCTTGCCCAATCGCCGCCGACGCTGGGCGGCGAGGAGCGCGAGATCACGGTGATGTTCTCGGACGTGCGCGGCTTCACCACGATCTCGGAGAGCTACAAGCACGATCCGCAGGGCTTGACGCAGCTGATGAACCGCTTCCTCACGCCGCTGACCAACGCCATCATCGCCCGCAAGGGCTATGTCGACAAATACATGGGCGACGCCATCATGGCGTTCTGGAACGCGCCGCTCGCCGACAAGGATCATCAGATCAATGCCTGCGAGGCGGCGCTCGACATGCTCGAGCGGATCGATCAGGTGAACGGCGAACGCGAGCAGGAGGCCGAGCATGGCGGCCACGTCTACATTCCGCTCAAGGTCGGCATCGGCCTCAACACCGGCATCGGCGTGGTCGGCAACATGGGCTCCGACCTGAAGTTCAACTATTCGGCGCTTGGCGACAGCGTCAACCTCGCGTCGCGCCTGGAGGGCCAGACCAAGGAGTACGGCTTTCCGATCATCGTCGGCTCGGCGACTGCGATGGCCGTGAAGGACCGGCTCGCGATTCTCGAGCTCGACTTCATCATGGTCAAGGGTAAGACCGAACCGGAGGTGATCTACGCCATCGCCGGCCGCGAGGACGTGATGTACTCCGAGCGCTTCCAGTTGCTCCGCAACCTCACCATCGAGATGCTGGCGAGCTATCGCAGCCGCGATTGGGAAGGGGCGCTGGCCGCGATCGAGCGCGGCCGCAAGAGCGACCAGGGACAAGACTTGGCCAAGCTTTATGATCTCTATGACGCACGCATCCGCAACTACCAGGTCAATCCGCCGCCCGAGGATTGGAACGGGGCGTACGCACTGCTGACGAAGTAGCCGGTGGTCCGTTCCCGAGTTCGCATCATGTCGCGGCGGCCTCGTTGGCCTGGTCCGGTGCCCGCGCGATGAGTATGCTCATCATTTGCAGACCACATAAGCCGAATAGGGCGGGCAACGCTTGCTGCGCTCATCCGTGCCGGGGACGGGGCGGGTGGAATGCCGTGGCGGGAGACTTCGCTTGGCACGCGGCAGCTTGCCCGCATCCTGCTTCGATGACGATGGGACGAAGGGGTTTACAGGCCCATTGGATGATGTCTGGGCGTCCACCGCCGCGAGCTTGCCGATGAATGCGAGCGACAGGATGACGAGCTTGACCGAACGATAGCGCGCTCCAGTCTGCGGGACGGGTACAAGGATAGCGCAATCGAGCAGGCGTCGAGCGCATCGCGTTTGTTGCGAGGTTGCAACAGCGGGATAAGAAGCAACTTGTGTCATGTGACGTCGATTGCATGAATCTGCGCGTGCTTGTAGCATTTTTCTACTCAAGATAGAAAGTGCATGCAGATGGGGGGCATCGATGCAGTCTTCTGAGGACGGGAGTGCGGCCGGTTTGACGCAGGGCAGGCCGGCACGGGGTGCGATCAAGCGTTTCACTCTACCAGTTGCGGGCAGCCTCATTGCTGCTGTGGCTTGTGTGCTCGGGGCGGGCGCGGTGTCGGCCGCGGATCTCCCGGTCAAGGCGCCGCCTCCGCCGGTCTCGTTGTGGGAGTTCGAGGTCGGCGCCCGCTATTTCTACAGTTCGGGCCGCACCCGCTACACGTTGGGCGATCCTTTCGTCGCTGGCCAAACCAATTCTCTGCTGACCTACAAGAATCTCAACAGCCAGGCCGGCGAGGGGTTCGCCAGGGCCGATCACAGTTTGGGTTTCTTCGCCAAGGGCTTTGCGGGCGGTGGCAACATCTTCAGCGGCAGGCTCAACGACGAAGACTTCCCGCCGGCCGTCATTCCGTACTCGAATACGGACAGCAGCGTGAACAGCGGCAGGCTTTGGTACGGCACGATCGACGCCGGCTACAATTTCTGGAGGGGGCCGGCGTTCAAGGTCGGCGGCTTCGTCGGCTACAATCATTTCTACGAAACCGTGAACGCATACGGATGTACCCAGGTCGCGACCAATCCGTTTATCTGTGGTCTCGATCCTGTTGCGGGGGGCGTGCTGGTGCTCAGCAAGACCGAGAACTGGGATTCGCTCCGCGTGGGGTTGAACGGCGTCTTCAAGCTCGGCCAGAACTGGAACGTCACCCTCGATGGCGCCGTTCTGCCCTATGTCCGGCTGAGCGGATTCGACAATCACTGGCTGCGGCCCGACATCAATCCGCTTCCGCAATCTGGAAATGGCTGGGGCTACCAGCTCGAGGGCATTGTGTCATACGACGTGACGAGAAATTTCAGCGTCGGCGTCGGTGGCCGCTATTGGTACGCCCGGACGACCAGTGGGACCACCCAATTTCCTGGAGTCCCGGGGTCGCCCACGACCTTCAGCTACGAGCGGTACGGCGGCTTTCTCCAGGCCTCCTACAAGTTTGACTCGGGCGCCTTCGGGAAATGAAATACTGGCTATCGTGCTGAGGAGGAAGCCCGGCAAAACGCCGGGCTTCTTTCTTTGCGAGCGCGACGGCAGCCGGCCCGGTCAGTTATTCCGCCCCGATCGTCGTCAGGTCCTGGAACCAGTGTTGCGCCTGCACGAACTTCTTGACCTTCGGCGATAGCGCGTGCGGGTTGGTGTCGTGCACGACCCAGACCAGCACCGCATCGTCGACCACAGCCGCATGCGCCTGCGCGATCAACTCGTCCTGCTTGGCCGGATCGAACGTCTGCTTGGCTTCAGCAATCAGCGCATCGACCTTGGGATTCTTGTAGCCGCCCCAGTTGACGCCAACGGGCGCGATCTGGTCGGAGGCGAAGAAGCGGACGATCGCGTAGAGCGGGTCCGATGTGACATAGGCGATGTTGTTGGCGGTGATGCCGGCGTTCATCTCGTCGGCGGCGCCCTTGCGCCAATGCGTGTACAGCGTCTCCAACTCGACGACCTTGAAGTCGATGTCGATGCCGATCTCCTTGAAGCTCTGCTGCAGATATTCGTTCATCGGCAGCGACAGCATCTGGCCGGTGCCGCCCTGCGCGATGATGAAGGTCGTCTTCAGCGGCTTGGCTGGCGAATAGCCGGCTTCCTCGACCAGCTTCTTGGCGGTGGCGAGATCGTATTTCAGCTCGAAGCTCGGCTTGCCGAACCACGGGCTCGACGGGTCGACCTGGCCCTTGGCGGGCTTGGCGAGGCCGTTCATCAGCCCGACCACTTCGTCGCGATTGATCGCGAGATTGAGCGCCTTGCGCAGGCGGATGTCGGTCCAGGGCGAGCCCGGCAGCACGCTGAGATGATAGTTCCAGACATGCGGTGTGACGTTGTCGACGAGCTTCATGCCGGCCGCCTTGAGCTGCGGCACGGCGTCCGGCGCCGGCGTCTCGATCAGATCGACCTGGCCGGCGAGCAGCGCGTTGGTGCGGGTCAGCGCTTCCGGCATCGGCACGAGCACGAGCTTGTCCGTCTTCGGCAGCCGGTCCTTGTTCCAATATTCGGAATTCTTGGTGAGCTCCGCGAGCTCGCGCGGCACCAGTCTGGTCAGCTTGAATGGTCCCGTGCCGGAGGGCTGACTGGCGAACTTGTCCCAATCCTTGCCGAGCTTCTCATATTGCGCCGGGCTCGAAATCAGGAACCACAGCATCTGATACGGGAAGAACGAGTCGACCGTCTTGGTCGTGATCTCGATCGTGGAGTCGTCGATCTTGACGTAGCTCGCGACTGAGGGAAGGCGTGTTTTGACCTGCGCGCTCTGCCGCTTGTCGAACTGCGGTGCCTTATCGTTGAGCACCTTGTCCAGATTCCAGATCACCGCATCGGCATTGAAGTCGCTGCCATCGTGGAACTTGACCCCCTTGCGCAGGGTGAAGCGCCATTTGGTCTTGTCGGCCTCGTCGATCTTCCATTCGGTGGCGAGGCCGGGAATGAGCTTGCCCGGTCTGTCGGCGATGCTCATGTCCCAGGCCACCAGCGGATCATAGATCGTGTAGCCGGTAAACTGATAGGCGCCGGCGCCGCGATCGGGCTGGCCCGTCGTCAGCGGAATGTCCGCCATCGAGATGCCGTAGCGCAGAACCGTTTCGGCCCGCGCCGCGACCGCGGAAAGACTGAGCGCGAGCGCAGTGGCGAGTAATGAGAATCGGATACGCATGAAGATGAAGCTCCGTTGAAACCGGATCAAATTCGACGCGCAAGACCTGCAATCGGGGTGCCAAGCCTCTGACCGGATCGTTCGAGCACAAACGGTTGTGACCTCGCGTCGCAGGCACGAGATCGGGAGCACCGCTGGCATAGGCGTTGCATAATGCTGCCCAGAATTTAGCCAGCTGATCGGAGACCTTGATCGTGCTTTTGCGTATTGCGACCTCAATGACGACGCGCGTGGCCGTTGCGGCCGCCATGATGACCAGCGCTGCCATCCTCGTGCTGCCGGCGCAGGCGGGCGCGGAAACCGTATTGCGCATCGGCATGACTGCCGCAGACATTCCGCGCACGCTCGGCCAGCCCGATCAGGGCTTCGAGGGCAACCGCTTCACCGGCCTTACGATGTACGACGCGCTGACGATGTGGGACCTGTCGTCGGAGGACAAGCCGAGCGTCGTCATTCCCGGCCTTGCCACCGAGTGGAAGGTCGACGATGCCGACAAGACCAAGTGGACGTTCAAGCTGCGTCCCGGCGTCACCTTCCATGACGGCGCGCCGTTCAATGCCGACGCCGTGGTGTGGAACGTCGAGAAGGTGCTGAAGCAGGACGCGCCGCAGTTCGATCCGAGCCAGGTCGGCGTCACCGCCTCGCGCATGCCGACGCTGGCATCGGCGCGCAAGATCGACGATCTCACCGTCGAGCTGACGACGAAGGAGCCGGACAGCTTCCTGCCGATCAACCTCACCAATCTGTTCATGGCGAGCCCGACGAAGTGGCAGAAACTCTATGAGTCCGCGACCGGCGCCGACGACAAGGCGAAGTCGCAAGCCGCCTGGGCCGCCTTCGCCAAGGATGCCTCGGGCACCGGTCCGTGGAAGATGGCGAAGTTCACGCCGCGCGAGCGGCTGGAGCTGGTCAAGAACGATGCCTATTGGGACAAGGCGCGTGTGCCCAAGGCCGACAAGATGATCCTGCTGCCGATGCCCGAGGCGAACGCGCGCACCGCGGCGCTGCTGTCCGGACAGGTCGACTGGGTCGAGGCGCCGGCGCCAGATGCGCTGCCGGAGATCAAGCAGCGCGGCTTCAAGCTCTACGCCAACGAGCAGCCGCATGTCTGGCCCTGGCAGTTCTCGCGCGTCGAAGGCTCGCCGTGGAACGACATCCGCGTTCGCAAGGCTGCCAACCTCTGCATCGATCGCGAGGGCCTGCGCGACGGCCTGCTTGCCGGACTGATGGTGCCGGCGACCGGAACCTTCGAGAAGGGCCATCCCTGGCGCGGCAACGTCACCTTCGAGATCAAGTACGACAAGGCGGCCGCGCAGAAGCTGATGCAGGAGGCCGGCTACGGCCCGAACAAGAAGCTCGAGGTCAAGACGCAGACGTCGGCGTCGGGCTCGGGCCAGATGCAGCCGCTGCCGATGAACGAATATCTGCAGCAGGCACTGGCCGAGTGCTATTTCGACGTCAAGCTCGACGTCATCGAGTGGAACACGCTGTTCACCAACTGGCGTCGCGGCGCCAAGGATCCGTCCGCCAACGGCGCCAACGCCACCAACGTCACCTACGCGGCGATGGACCCCTTCTTTGCGCTGGTGCGCTTCCTGCAGTCCTCGATGGCGCCGCCGGTCTCCAACAACTGGGGTTTCATCAACAACCCGAAGTTCGATGAGCTGGTGAAGAAGGCGCGCCAGACTTTCGATCCGGCCGAGCGCGACAAGGCGCTGGCGGAGCTGCATGCGGCGTCGGTCGATGACGCGGCGTTCCTCTACGTGGCGCACGACGTCGGCCCGCGCGCGATGAGCCCGAAGGTGAAGGGCGTGGTGCAGCCGAAGAGCTGGTTCATCGACTTCTCGCCGATCTCGGTGGAGTAGCCGTTCGCGTGGTGGAGTATTTGTCCACGTTCGCAGGCTGATCTCGCCGCTTGCCCCGCTGCGCTCCCTCCCCCCTTGTGGGGGAGGGGTGGGGAGGGGGGTACTCCGGCGGCAGTTTTTGTGTGGACCCCCACCCCCCACCCCTCCCCGCAAGGGGGAGGGGAGCTTTCTTGGTGCCGCTTGTATCTCGCGACTCTCCGCCGATGAGGAGAGGCTTATGAAGGTGACTCGTGCTCTCTTATGCTGCCAGGCGGATGGTCTATGCGATCCCGATCATCATCGGCGTCGCGCTCGTCTGCTTCATGCTCGTTCACATCACGCCGGGTGATCCGCTCGTTGCGGTGCTGCCGGCCGACGCGTCGCAGGAGCTGGCACAGCAGCTGCGCGTGGCCTATGGCTTCGACAAGCCGCTGCCGGTGCAGTTCGGGCTGTGGTTGTGGCGCGCCGTCAATGGCGATCTCGGCAGCTCGATCGCCACCGGCCGTCCCGTGCTCGCCGAGGTGCTGCGCGCAGTCTCCAACACCGTGACCTTGGCGATCGCAGCCGCCATCATCGGATTCTCGCTCGGCCTGTTCTTCGGCCTCGTCGCCGGCTATTTCCGCGACAGCTGGATCGACAAGGTGGCGACGTCCATTGCGATCGCCGGCGTATCGCTGCCGCACTATTGGCTCGGCATGGTGCTCGTCATCATCTTCTCGGTCGAGCTGAACTGGCTGCCTGCGGTTGGCGCCGGTCCGTCCGGCTCGGGCGCATGGTCGTGGGACTGGGCCCATATCCGCTTCCTGGTCCTGCCCGCGATCACCACCTCGGTGATTCCGATGGGCATCATCACGCGCACCGTGCGCGCGCTGACCGGCGACATCCTCAGCCAGGATTTCGTCGAGGCGCTGCGCGCGAAGGGCCTGCGCGAAACCCAGGTGTTCCGCCACGTGCTGAAGAATGCCGCGCCGACCGCCCTGGCGGTCATGGGCCTGCAGCTCGGCTACATGCTGGGCGGATCGATCCTGATCGAGACTGTGTTCTCGTGGCCCGGCTCGGGTCTGCTGTTGAACTCGGCGATCTTCCAGCGTGACCTGCCGCTCTTGCAGGGCACGATCCTGGTGCTGGCGATGTTCTTCGTCATCCTCAATCTCGTGGTCGACATCGCGCAGGCCGCGATCGATCCGCGCATCAAGCGAGGCTAACGATGAGCGTCAGTACCCCCGGCGCCCTCAACGACGCCTCGCCGCAGGCCGCGCCGATCGCGAACGCACGCGGCTATTGGGCGACCGTCGGTCGCCGGATCGTCCGCGACAAGCTCAGCATGGTCTGCGTCGCGATCCTGCTGCTGATCTTTCTCTCCGCGCTGCTCGCGCCCTATCTGCATCTCGCGGATCCCTATCAGGGCTCGATGATTCGGCGCCTGCGCCACATCGGCACGCCGAACTATCCGCTCGGCACCGACGAGCTGGGACGCGACATGCTGGCGCGGCTGATCTATGGCGGCCGGCTGTCGCTGCTGATCGGCATCTCGCCCGTGATCCTCGCCTTCGGCATCGGCACGATGCTCGGCCTCGTCGCCGGCTATGTCGGCGGCTGGGTCAACACCGCGATCATGCGCACCATCGACGTGTTCTACGCCTTCCCCTCGGTGCTGCTGGCGATCGCGATCTCGGGCGCGCTCGGCGCCGGGATCACCAACTCCATCGTCTCCTTGACCATCGTGTTCGTGCCGCAGATCACCCGCGTCGCCGAGAGCGTCACGACGGGCGTGCGCAATCGCGATTTCGTCGAGGCCGCGCGCGCCTCGGGCGCGAACGCGTTTACGGTCATGCGCGCGCACATGCTCGGCAACGTGCTCGGGCCGATCTTCGTGTACGCCACCGGCCTGATCTCGGTATCGATGATCCTCGCGGCCGGTCTTTCGTTCCTTGGTCTCGGCACCAAGCCGCCGGAGCCGGAATGGGGCTTGATGCTGAACACCTTGCGTACGGCGATCTACGTCAATCCCTGGGTGGCGGCGCTGCCGGGCGTGATGATCTTCGCTGTCTCCATCTGCTTCAACCTGCTCAGCGACGGCCTGCGTAGCGCGATGGACATCCGGAGCTGAGAGGCATGAATGAAGCATCGGAAGTCACCGGACTTCAGCCGATCGAGGACCTCGGCGGCAAGGCGCAGCCGCTGCTGCGGGTCGATGGCCTGACGAAACACTTCCCGGTCCGTGGCGGCCTGTTCGGCGCGCGCAAGACGGTGCGCGCCGTCGACGACGTCTCGTTCGTCATCGGCAAGGGCGAGACGGTCGGCATCGTCGGCGAGTCCGGCTGCGGCAAGTCCACCACGGCGCGGCTCCTGATGCATCTGATGGACCGCGATGCCGGCGAGATCATCTTCGACGGCCGGCAGGTCGGCCACGAGCTGTCGTTGCGCGAGCTCAGGCGCGGCATGCAGATGGTGTTCCAGGACTCCTATGCCTCGCTCAATCCGCGGCTGACGATCGAGGAGTCGATTGCATTCGGGCCGAAGGTGCACGGCATGACCGACACTGCGGCGCGTGCGCTGGCGCGCGAGCTGCTCGGCAAGGTCGGCCTGAGGCCCGAGACCTTCGCCAACCGTTATCCGCACGAGATCTCCGGCGGCCAGCGCCAGCGCGTCAACATCGCCCGTGC
Organism: Bradyrhizobium sp. SZCCHNS30572; assembly: GCF_032484415.1. Classification (NCBI taxonomy): domain Bacteria; kingdom Pseudomonadati; phylum Pseudomonadota; class Alphaproteobacteria; order Hyphomicrobiales; family Nitrobacteraceae; genus Bradyrhizobium; species Bradyrhizobium sp. SZCCHNS30572. Next base: position 180,511 of record NZ_JAUESY010000001.1, read on the forward strand.
ACTCGCTTTGTCGCCGCGACTGGTGATCCTCGACGAGGCGGTGTCGGCGCTCGACAAGTCGGTCGAGGCGCAGGTGCTGAACCTGCTGATGGACCTGAAGCGCGAGTTCGGCCTTACCTATCTGTTCATCAGCCACGACCTCAACGTCATCAACTACATTTCCGACCGCGTGCTGGTGATGTATCTCGGCGAGGTCGTCGAGCTCGGTCCGGTCGAGCAGGTCTGGGCCAGGCCGGCGCATCCCTATACACGGGCGCTGCTGGCGGCGATGCCGTCCTCCGATCCCGACAGGCGCACGGAGGAGCCGCCGCTGTCTGGGGATCCACCCAACCCGATCGATCCGCCCGCCGGCTGCCGCTTCCACACCCGCTGTCCATTTGCCGAGGCGCCATGCGCGAATGTCGCGCCAAGATTGACGGAGCTGGATACAATGGGCCATCAGGCCGCCTGCCACATGGCGATCCCAGGCTCGGGACACAGCCGGGCGCCGGCCGCCTGACGGGCAGACACCAGCAGCGAGAAGCGGAATGACCAGACCCACGCCCCAGCAAGTCAGTGCCATCGCGGAGGCCTCCGGCCTGCCGGTCGACAAGGAGGTTGCCACCCGCATCGCCGACTCGATCGGACCGGCCTTCGACAACTTCGCCGCGGTTGCCGGTACACTCCCATTCGACCTGGAGCCGGCGAGCTACGTCCTGGCGCAGACGCTGAAGGTGGGCCGATGAGCACCGAACCTGCCTTGATGACCCTGACCGACGTCGCGAAGGCGATTGCGGACAGGAAGCTCTCTTCGGTCGAGGTGACGCGCTCCTGCCTGCATCGCATCGCGCAGTGGCAGCCGAAGCTGAACGCCTTCATGGCGATCGAATCCGAGCCGGCGCTGAAGGCCGCCGCCGAGGCCGATGAAGCGCTCGCCAAGGACGGCCCCAAGGGCCCGCTGCACGGCGTTCCGCTTGCGCACAAGGACATGTATTACGAGGCCGGCCACATCTCGACCTGCGGCTCGCTGATTCGGCGCGACTTCGTCGCAACGACGACCTCGACCGCGCTGCAGCGGCTGAAGGATGCCGGTTCGATCCGGCTCGGCACCCTGCAGATGGCCGAATTCGCCTACGGCCCGACCGGGCACAACGCGCATTACGGTCCGGTGCACAATCCCTGGAAGCTCGGCTACGTCACCGGTGGCTCGTCGTCCGGCTCCGGCTCGGCGGTCGGCGCGCGCCTGACCTTCGCGGCACTCGGCTCCGATACCGGCGGCTCGATCCGCATGCCCGCGAATTTCTGCGGCGTCACCGGCCTGAAGGTGACCTGGGGCCGCGTCAGCCGCGCCGGTGCGATGCCGCTGTCGCAGTCGCTCGACACGGTCGGGCCGCTGGCGCAGACCGCGGAGGATTGTGCGCTGATCCTTGGGCTGATGGCTGGTCCCGATCCCGAGGATCCCACCGCCAGCGCGGCGCCCGTGCCGGACTATGTCGCCGCCACCCAGGCCTCGATCAAGGGTCTCAGGATCGGCGTGCCCAAGGCGTTCTATGTCGACGACCTCGATCCTGAGGTTGCGCGCTGTCTCGATGCGGCGATCGCGGTGCTGAAGACCGAGGGCGCCGATGTGGTTCAGGTCGAGCTGCCGGATCAGCGCCAGCTCACCGCAGCCTGCCAGCTCGTGCTAGCGGTCGAGGCGGCCGCCTTCCACAAGCGCTGGATGATCGAGCGTCCGCAGGACTATGGCCCGCAGGTGCTGATGCGGCTGCAGAACGCTCTGGCCGTCTCCGGCGTCGCCTATCTCGAAGCGCTGCGTTGGCGCGGTGCGGCGCTGGCGGCGCATGTCGCGGCAACCTCTGGCGTCGATGCCGTGATCGCGCCGGTGTCGCCGCTGGTGACGCCCTCGATCGCCGAGAGCGATGTCGGCGGCGCGCCGGGCGCGGAAGCCGTGATCCAGCGCATCACCCGCTTCACCCGCCCGGTGAACTATCTCGGCCTGCCGTCGCTGGCGATCCCGACCGGCTTCACGTCGACGGGGCTTCCTGTCGGCATGCAACTGATCGGCCGCTCCTTCGATGAGGCTACGATTCTGACCATCGGCGCCGCCTTCCAGCGCGCGACCGACTTCCACGCCAGGGTGCCGACGCTGCCATGAGGGAGACCTGTGTATACCGTCCGACGGTCTCACCCTCCCCTGGAGGGGGAGGGTCGATTGCGCATCTCATGCGCAATCGGGGTGGGGTGACGGTCTCTCCCCTTGGAAGCAAGTCCATGGAGGGGCTGTCACCCCACCCCGTCTCGCATTCCGCTGCGCTTCATGCGAGCCGACCCTCCCCCTCCAGGGGAGGGTCGCAGCTCACTTCGCAATTGGCCACGGCATTCCTGACGGCAAGGTGAGATAGCCTCCCCATGACCAACCTCGTCGAGATCGACAATCTCACCATCCGCTTCACCGGCGAGCGTACCGTGCATGCGGTGAACGACGTCAGCCTGTCGCTCGGCGACGGCGAGGTGCTCGGCCTGCTCGGCGAGTCCGGCTCGGGCAAAAGCGTGACCATGCGGGCGCTGATGCGGCTGTTGCCGAACAAGCGGACGCAGATCTCCGGCAGTGTCAAGGTGCTGGGCCGCGACGTGCTGGCGATGAACGACGAGGAGCTGTCGCAGTTTCGCGGCCGCTCCGTGTCGATGATCTTCCAGGAGCCGGGGCTTGCGCTCGATCCGGTCTATACCATCGGCCGGCAGATCGCCGAGACCGTCATGCGGCACGAGGGCAGGAGTTTTGCGGAAGCGCAGGCGCGGGCGCTGGAGATGCTCGACGTCGTCAGGATTCCCTCGGCGAAGCGTCGCCTGGAGTCCTATCCGCACGAGATGTCCGGCGGCATGCGCCAGCGCGCGATGATCGCGCTGGCGCTGGCGTGCCGGCCGAAAGTGCTGCTGGCCGACGAGCCGACCACCGCACTCGACGCCACCGTCCAGATCCAGATCCTGCTGCTGCTGCGCGAACTGCAGCGCGAGTTCGGCATGTCCGTCATCTTCGTCACCCACGACATCGGCGTCGCGATCGAGATCTGCGACCGCCTTGCCGTGATGTATGCCGGAGAGATCGTGGAGCAGGGCAGCTTGCGCGAGATCGTGCGCCAACCCGTGCACCCCTATGCGCGCGGCCTGCTGGCTTCGACGATCCATGGTGCCAGGCGCGGCGAGCGGCTGCAGACCATTCCCGGCACGCCACCCTCGCTCGACCGGGCGCCGCGGAGCTGCTCGTTCGCACCGCGCTGCGGCCTGGCGCAGCCGCGCTGCTCGCAGGCGATGCCGCCGAACATTGCGCTCGGGCCACAGCGGCTGGCGCGCTGCGTCCTGGCCGAGGCGCCGGCAAGTGTGGCGGCCACGTAACGGTTCGCCCGAAACGCGCTCGTCTCCGGCCGAAACCGTCCATCGCGTGTCGAAGCGTCGCAACGGCCTCGCTAAGGTGCTGCCACGCGTGGGACCGATCGTCCGCGCTGGATGAGGACACGCCATGCACGTATCGAACGAAGGTATCCTGGTCATTCTGTTCGTTGGCCTGGTTGCCGGCTGGCTGGCCGGCAAGATCGTCCGCGGCACCGGCTTCGGGCTGGTCGGCGACATCGTGATCGGCGTGCTCGGCGCCTTGGTCGCAAGCCTGATCTTCCCGCGGCTTGGCGTCCGGATCGGCACCGGTCTCGTGTCGGAAATCGTCTATTCCGCGCTCGGCGCCATCATTCTCCTGCTGGTGGTGCGGCTGGTGCGGACCGGCGGGCGGCTCTAGGGCTTGCGATCCGGCGTGGCTGAACGTTTGCACCGCGCCACGCGACATACCCCAGCACATAGCTAATTTACGCTAAAGTGAGCATCGTTGGACGCTCACCGCGGGAATCAGTATATTTCGCCTTGTTTACCGCCAGTTCCGTGCTTTTGATCGGCGGTCACGCAGCTCATTTGATCAATTGAAGAGATGGTGGTGATGGCGGCCGCACCTCACGTGAGGCAATCCGAGCTCAGCGATGCCTTGCGCGGTTGCCGCAGCGCCTTCATCGGCGTTGGGGTGATGAGCTGCATCATCAACCTGCTGTATCTCACCGGCTCGATCTTCATGCTCGAGGTCTACGACCGGGTGCTGCCGAGCCGGTCCGTGCCGACCCTGATCGGCCTGATCATCATCGCCGCGGGGCTTTACGCCGCCCAGGGCGCGCTCGACATGATCCGTAGCCGCATTCTCGGGCGGATCGGCACCGCGCTGGACGAGAGCCTGAACGCGCGGGTGTTCGACACCGTGGTGCGGCTGCCGCTGTCCGCCGGCGGCCGCAACGAGGGCCTGCAGCCGCTGCGCGACCTCGATAACATCAGGAGCTTTCTCGGCAGCCAGGGGCCGGGCGCGTTCTTCGATCTGCCGTGGCTGCCGCTGTATCTGGCGATCTGCTTCGCTTTTCACGTGATGCTCGGCGTTACCGCGCTGGCCGGCGCCATCATCCTCGTCGCCCTGACGCTGATCACCGAATTCCTCACCCGCACGCCGGCCAAGGAGGCGATGGGGCTCGCCGCCCGCCGCAACGATCTCGCCACCTCAAGTCGCCGCAACGCCGAGGTCCTGGTCGCGATGGGCATGACCGGGCGCATGCTGTTGCGCTGGAGCGAGACCAACGAAAAATATCTCGCCGGCAACCAGCGCGCCAGCGACGTCGCCGGCGGCCTCGGCGCCATCGCCAAGGTGCTGCGCATGATGCTGCAGTCCGCGGTGCTCGCGGTCGGCGCCTATCTCGTGATCCATCAGGAGGCGACCGCGGGCATCATCATCGCCGGCTCGATCCTGAGCGCGCGGGCGCTGGCGCCCGTCGATCTCGCGATCGCACATTGGAAGAGCTTCGTTGCCGCGCGCCAGAGCTGGCGCCGTCTCAGCCATCTGTTGCAGACGATGCCGCAGCGACCGGCGCCGACCCTGCTGCAGCCGCCGGTCGGCAAGCTCTCGGTCGAGGCCATCTCGATCGTCGCGCCGGGGGACCAGAAGGCGATCGTGCAGGACGTGAGCTTCGCGTTGTCGGCCGGCAATGGCCTCGGCATCATCGGTCCGAGCGCGTCGGGCAAGTCGTCGCTGGTGCGGGCGCTGGTCGGTGTCTGGCGTCCGGTGCGCGGCCATGTCCGGCTCGATGGTGCGGCGCTCGACCAATGGTCGACGGACGAGCTCGGCCGTCACATCGGCTATCTGCCGCAGGATGTCGAATTGTTCGCAGGCTCCGTCGCGCAGAACATCTGCCGTTTCGATCCGCAGGCCTCCGCCGACGGCATCATCGCCGCCGCCAAGGAAGCCGGCGTGCACGACATGATCATCAAGATGCGCGACGGCTATGACACAGAGATCGGCGAGCAGGGTGCCGCGCTGTCGGCAGGCCAGGCGCAGCGCGTGGCGCTGGCGCGCGCGCTCTATGGCAATCCGTTCCTGATCGTGCTCGACGAGCCCAACTCCAATCTCGATACCGAAGGCGACGAGGCGCTGTCACGCGCGGTGCGCTCAGCGCGGGCGCGCGGCGCGATCGTGGTCGTCGTCGCGCACCGGCCGATCGGCATCGAGGCGGTCGACCAGGTGCTGGTCATGAAGGACGGCCGCGCCCAGGCGTTCGGTCCGAAGGAGACGGTGCTGGCGCAGGTGCTGCAGCCGCGTGCGCCGTCGCCGATCAAGATCGTCTCGGAAGCCGGAGTGGCAAAGCCATGAGCAGTCAGGTCGTTGCCGGTCCACTTCCTGGCGGCCGCAAGACGGAGAGCGTGCGCGAGTCGATCCGCCGCCACCTGCTGATCGGCATGGGCGTCGTCGTTGCGGTCGCCGGCGGGCTTGGCGGCTGGGCCGCGACGCAGCAGATTTCCGGCGCGTTGATCGCGCCCGGCCAGATCGTGGTCGAATCCAACGTCAAGAAGGTGCAGCATCCGACCGGCGGCGTGGTCGGCGAGCTTCGGGCGCGCGACGGCGACGTCGTCAAGTCCGGCGACATCGTGGTGCGGCTCGACGACACCGTGACCAAGGCAAGTCTCGCCATCGTCACCAAGAACCTCGATGCGCTGCAGGCGCGCGCCGCCCGGCTGGAGGCCGAGCAGCGCGGCTGGGCCAAGATCCTGTTTCCGCCGCAGTTGCTGCAGCGCATGAGCGATCCCGAGGTCAAGAGCCTGACGGCGAGCGAGACCAAGCTGTTCGAGGTCCGCGTCAACGGCCGCATTGGTCAGAAGGCGCAGCTGCGCGAGCGCGTCACCCAGCTGAACGAGGAGATCGAGGGACTCTCCGCGCAGGTCAGCGCCAAGGACCAGGAGATCGCGCTGGTCCAGAAGGAGCTCGACGGCGTGCGCCAGCTCTATGAGCAGCATCTGGTGCAGCTGTCGCGCCTGACCACCTTGGAGCGCGACGCTGCCCGCCTCAACGGCGAGCGCGCGCAATTCATCGCCGCGCGTGCCCAGGCCAAGGGCAAGATCAGCGAGACCGAGCTGCAGATCATCCAGGTCGACAAGGACATGGTCAGCGAGGTGTCCAAGGATCTGCGCGAGACCACCGACAAGATCGGCGAGTTCGTCGAGCGCAAGGTCACCGCCGAGGACCAGCTTCGCCGCGTCGACATCCGCGCGCCGCAGGACGGCATGGTGCTGCAGTCGAGCGTCCATACCGTCGGCGGCGTCATCACCGCCGGCGACACCATCATGCTGATCGTGCCGCAGAGCGACGATCTCCAGGTCGAGGCCAAGGTCAATCCGCAGGACATCGACAAGCTGCAGGTCGGCCAGAAGACGTTGCTGCGGCTGTCCGCCTTCAACCAGCGCACCACGCCGGAGCTGAACGGCGTCGTCAGCCGCGTCTCGCCCGACGTCACCACCGACCAGCGCACCGGCCAGAGCTATTACACCATCCGCGTCTCGATGCCGCCCGAGGAGATCGCAAGGCTCGGCGACGTCAAGCTGATTCCGGGCATGCCGGTCGAGGCATTCGTGCAGACCGGCGACCGCACTGTCATTTCCTACCTGATGAAGCCGCTGCACGACCAGCTGATGCGTGCGTTCCGGGAGAAGTGAGGGGCCCGGCTGCCGTCCCTGCAGAGACGGCGGGCAGCGCTCCAATCTCGCTGTCATCCCCGCGAACGCGGGGATCCATAACCGCAGGGAGCAGTCGTGGCGCGAGATGCTCGTGACGTCTCGCGTCGCGCCCCATTTCTGCTGGGGAGTATGGGTCCTGGGTCGGCGCCCGCCGACGCTGCGCGTCATCGGGCTTGCCCGGGACGACAGCGGTTTATTCGTCGAGTTTCTTGAGTAACAGCTCCAGCGCGCTCTTCGCGAACAGCTGCATGTTGGCAAAACGGTCGCTGTGGCCGCTCTCCAGAGTGACGACTGCGGTCGCGGGCCCCGCAACCGCGAAGCACGCATGTCCCGCCGCGTCGCCGTAGCGATTGCCGGCAGGACCCGCGGCACCGGTCTCCGACACTCCCCAATCAGTCGCAAAGCGCGTCCTGATCTGCCGCGCCAGCAGCTCCGCATAAGGCTCCGACGCCGAGCGGATGCCCTTCATCGCCTCGTCCGGATTGTCCATCAGCACGCGGCGGGCGTCGCGCGTATAGACCACGGCGCCGCCGAGGAAATAGGCGGAGGCGCCGGGCACCGCGAGCAGCGCCGCCGCGATCAGGCCGCCGGCGGAGGATTCCGCAACGGCAATGGTCTGCTTTTTGGCGGTCAGCCGCGCCGCGACCTTCTCGGCGACAGCGATGAGGTGCTGCATGGCGTTCATCCTTCGGCAGCGTCGACACCCGCCGCTGCCGGCTGCTGTTCATTCCCCACCATCATGCGCCGAAAGCGCGCGCCAAGGAAGGCGCTGCCCCTCGCAGCGATCACGCAATGATCGGCTCGCGCGCCGCGACGGCCTGGCGGCCGCCGCGATAGACGGTCATCGCTGCGATGATACCGAGCACGGCGGCGCACATCAGCCAGTAGCCGGGCGAGGCCTTGTCGCCGGTCTTGTTGATGAGCCAGGTCGAGACCGCCGGCGTCGCGGTGCCGAACAGCCCAGCCGCCAGCGCAAAGGCGATCGAGAAGCAGGTGGTGCGGACATGCGCAGGCACGATCTCGACCAGGCAGCCCAGCATGGTGCCGCTATAGACGCCGAAATAGAACGAGAACAGCATTTCGACCGTGAGCAGCTTGCCGAAGCTCGGCGCCGCCGCGAGCCAGTGCAACGCCGGGTAGGCGGTGAGGAACGCCAGCGTCGCGATGGTCACAAGCACCGGCTTGCGTCCGATCCGATCCGACACCGCGCCGCCGACCGGATTCCATAAGAAGTTGGTCACGGCGACCAGCAAAGTGACGAGCAGTGAATCCGACGCCGACAGCTTCAGCTGCTTGCCGAAGCCGGGACCGTAGACGGTGATGAAGTAGAACGTCGTCGTGGTCAGCACCGCGATCATCATGCCGAGGATCACGATGCGCCAGTTCTCCAGCGCCGAGGCGAATACTTCGCGCGCGGTCGGGTGCTTCTTCATCGCGAGGAAGGCCGGCGTCTCCTCCAGCGTGCGGCGCAGGAAGAAGATCAGCGGAATGATCAGGCAGCCGATGAAGAAGGGAATGCGCCAGCCCCAGGCGGCCACCATGTCCGCCGGCATGGCCTGGTTGAGCACGTAGCCGATGACCGACGCGACGAAGATCGCGACCTGCTGGCTGGACGACTGGAACGAGGTGTAGAGGCCGCGATTGCCGGGCGTGGAGATCTCGGACAGATAGACCGACACGCCGCCGAGCTCGACACCGGCCGAGAAGCCCTGCAACAGCCGGCCGAGCAGCACGATGATCGGGGCCGCGATGCCGATCGTCGCATAGGTCGGGCAGAATGCGATGACGATCGTGCCGATCGCCATGATGCCGAGCGTCACGATCAGGCCCTGGCGCCGGCCGATCTTGTCGACATAGGCGCCGAGCACGATGGCGCCGACCGGTCGCATCAGGGCGCCGAGCCAGAACACGCCATAGGCATTGAGCAGAGATGCAGTCTCGTTCTCCGATGGGAAGAACGCCTTGGCGATGATCGGGGCGTAGAAGCCGAACAGGAAGAAGTCGAACTGCTCGAGGAAATTGCCGCTGGTGGCGCGCAGGATCGCGCCGATGCGCGAATGGATCGTAGCCGGCTGCGGGATTGACGTTGAGGACACGCGGGGAAACTCCTACCGTCGAGAGGCTCGTGCGGAGGATTTCTACGCCGGCCGAGGGGAAAGGTGCGACAATCTGCCACGCCAAGCCCTGGCGGCCAATAGCTTTGCGCTCAAGGCGCCCTAGGCCTGAACAGAATTGGCGGCGGCCGACTTCTGCTGCATTGCACCCTTCAGCCATTGCCGGAACGCCTTCAGCTTCGGCGGATCGGTCCGGCCCTCCGGCGTCACCAGATAGAACCCGGCATCGCTCGGCAGCGTCATCTTGAACGGCACCACCAGCCGGCCCTTGGCGATGTCGTCCTGGACGTAGGCCGTACGCCCGATCGCGACGCCGAGCCCGTCGATCGCGGCCTGAACGGTCATCAGCGACAGGTCGAAGCTCAGCCGACCCTGCCTCGACATCTCCACCGGCAGACCCGCCGCGGTCAGCCATAGCCGCCAGTCGTCGTCATAGCCGCCGCTGACCTGCAGCAGCGTGTGATGTGCGAGGTCCTCCGGACAGCGTAGTGGCTTGTCGCCCTGCAGCAGCGCCGGACTGCACACCGGAAACAGCTCGTCGGCCATCAGCCACTCCGCCCGCACGCCCGGCCAATGGCCACGGCCATAGCGGATCGCGGCGTCGACGTCGTCCTTGCGAAAATCGACCAGGCCGGTCGACGTCGTGATCCGCACGTCGATGCCGGGATGGGCCTCCTGAAAGGCCGTCAGCCGCGGCAGCAGCCATTTGGCGGCCAGCGAGGCGATGGTGGAGACCGTCAGCACCTTGGCGTTGTCCTTGCGGACCAGCCGTTCCGTTGCCAGCCGGAGATCGTCGAACGCGGCGCGCACCAGCGGGAGATAGTCGCGGGCCTGCGGCGTCAGCGCCAGGCTACGGTTCTGGCGGACGAAGAGGCGCAGCCCGAGCTCGTCCTCCAAGCGCTTGATCTGATGGCTGATTGCGGTCTGCGTCACGTTCAGCTCGGAGGCCGCGCGGGTGAAGCTCAGATGCCGCGCCGCAGCCTCGAACGCCCGCAATCCATTCAGCGACGGCAGTCGGGCCATTCACGGCCTCCCCGGTTCATGACGTTATTTCATCCGAAACGGTAGTAAATGTCGTTTGTGGATGAAGCGCAAGCGCTCGATATTGCAGCCTCAAGGAATTTTCAGGAGGCCTTCATGTCCATCTACGTCTCCTCGTCAATGACGAAACATCATGGCCCGGGGTTCTGGTCCGGCGTCGTGGAGCTGCTCGCCGCCTGGCGCTTCCGCTACCGCACGCGGCACGAGCTGGCGCAATGGTCGGAGCGCGACCTGCACGACCTCGGTCTGTCCCGCAGCGATATCGCCGCCGAGATCGACAAGCCGTTCTGGCGGGGTTGATCCCCCTTACTCATCCCGCCGCGCCGGTGCCGCTCCGCAAAGGAGGGCGCCGGCAAGCTTCCCGGTTGGAGCCGCGCATGCCGACGCCCGCCATTGCCGATCTCGCTGCCGGCTCCAACATCATTCACACGCGGCGTGGCGAGGAGGTGCGCCTGCGCTTCGTCACATCTGACGACGCCGAGGCGCTGCAGAGCTATGTCCGGTCCTTGAGCCAACGCTCGCGCCACAAGCGTTTCCTCGGCGCACTCAACGAGCTGCCAAAGGCGGTGCTCGAGGATTTCGTCGCGCTCGGCCGCAACGACCGCTACAGCCTGATCGCGACGATGGACCATGAAGGTGTCGAAGCCATCGTGGCCGAGGCGCGCTACGCATTCGATCGCGGCGTCGGTCGTGTCGAGTTTGGCCTGTCGGTCCATGACCGCTGGCAAGGCCACGGCATCGGCCCGGCGCTCATCGCGAATCTGGAAGGACGCGCGCTCGCGTTGGGTGGCGTGACCCTCTCGGGCGATGCGCTGCGTACCAACGACGTAATGATTGCATTGGCCCGCAAGGCCGGTTTCACGATCAAGCCGCATGCGGACGATTGGACCCTGGTGCGGTTCGAGAAGGGTCTAAGCGGAGTGGTGACTCATTCAGTGGGGCCAGATTTGCGCGTGGTCGGTCGCGCGCCGCAAGTCGCCACGTCCGAGATCAAATGACGTCATGCCTGCGAAGGCGGGGCATCCCGTACGCCGCGGCCTCACCGTGTCACCAGCTGTCAGTTGCGTGTACTGGATCGCCCGGTCGAGCCGGGCGATCACAGTTGCTATGAGGCGACCACCGATCCGCGTCATTGCGAGCGCAAGCGAAGCAATCCAGAGTCCTTGCTCCGCCCTGGATTCTTCGCTTCGCTCGCAATGACGGTGATCGTGGTGCGTCTTTGCCCACGTCATACGGAACATCAACTTCTCAAAACGTCTCCACCCACGGCCGCAGCTCCATCTCCCAGCTCCAGGCACTCCGTGGCTGCTGCAGCACGCTCCAATAACTTGCGGCGATGGCATCCGGATCGAGCATCGAATTCGGGCGCTCCGCGGCTTCCTGACGCTCTGCGCTCTTGATCGCGCCGTCGATGACGAAATGCGCGACGTGGATGCCCTGCGGCGACAGTTCGCGCGCCATGCTCTGGGCGAGGCCGCGCAGCGCGAACTTGCCCATCGCGAACGGCGCCGACTGGGCGTAGCCCTTCACGCTGGCGGAGGCGCCGGTGAACAGGATGGCGCCGTGCTTGTTCGGCAGCATGCGCTGTGCCGCCTGCTGCGCCACCAGGAAGCCGCCGAAGGCGCTGACGGCAATCGACTGCTGCACGTCGGCCGGCACGAGATCGGTGAGCGCTCCGCGCGCCCGCGCGCTGGCATTGTAGACCACGAGATCAGGCGCGCCGATCTCGCGCTCGACGATGCCGAACAGCCGCTCGACTTCCTCCGGATTGGTCGCATCGCAGGGGTAGGCGCGGGCGCCGGTTTCGTTGCAGAGCGCGCCGAGCTTCTCGATCTTGCGGGCGGCAAGCGCCACGCGGATCTTCTCGCGCGCGAACAGCCTCGCCAACGAGGCCGAGAGCCCCTCGCCGGCACCGACGATGAGGGCGATCTTGTAGGCAGGGATGTCCATGGGCATGTCCTTGGGCCAAAGCGTCCGCAGACATCAAGCTAGTGCACCGGCGGCCGACTTCCTACGGCTCGTCCCCACATTTTTGCCGCGCGTCCTCAGGTGGGACGCGGCTGCAATCCGGCGAGGCAGCCGATCTCCTCAAGCACGACATCGAGCCGGCTGCGATCGTGCAGGAAGGCGTATTTGCCGCGGAGCATCGCCAGCGAGCGTGCGTGATACTTCTGCGGCTTCTGCATCCATGTGAAGTCGCCGAACTGGACGCGAAAGACGCTGCGGTTCTCGGCCAGTGCCTGCTCGTTGGCGAGCGTCCATGGCATGAACAGCGCGCCGACCTGGCGGGTCAGGATCGGCATCAAGGTCAGTGATAGTTCCGGCCACAGCTCGAACTCGCCTTCGGCGCGCGGCCATAGCATGCGGTGGATCCAGGCCAGCACATGCGGCGCGCGGCCTTCGATCAGGGCGCCGGCCGTCGGATCGGTCCACAGCTCGTAGAGCTGGCCCCACAGTCCGAAATCGCCGTAGGCCGGACGGTGGCCGAACAGATATGGCCTGACCGAGAGATGCCGTTCGAGCAGGTCGAGCATTTCGGCAAAGCCCTGCTCGATCTGCGGCGCGTTGATCTCGTTGGAGCCGACATACCACAGCCGCTCGACCATGCGCGCGCGGATCTTCTCGGCCAGCTCGCCCAACTCGGCCTCGTCCGCCCTGGGGGCGCGGATGCGGGCGATGCGTCCGGCCGAGGCGCGCTGGTCGAGATCGCGCGCCCAGCGATAATGGAACATCCACTTGTTGCCCCACTCGTCGCCGAACTCCTCGATCAAGGCCGAGATGAAGCTCGTCAGCGCGTCGCCGGGATGAATCGTGGGTTGCGGAAAGTCGAGCTCCAGTGCGTCGATGATCGGCGTCGAGTCCTGCATCGGCACCTCGTCGGGGGCGACCACCAGCGGAATGATCGGCAGCTTGGCGTGCCGCGCGAACTCCGCCTCGCTTTCCGCATTGCGCAATATCCAGTGATGCGGGATGCCCTTGTAACGCAGATACGATCGCACCTTGACCGAATAGGGCGACATCTCCGCCCCGAAGATGCGATAAACCTCCGTCGGCTGATTGGTCATGGATCTGCTCCCGGTTCGGCGCACGCCGCTGCCTGTTGTGTATCCGATCAGGCGCAACCTGTCGAAGAGTCCATCAGAGACTTGCGGAAACGAACGAGGGCTTAACGATCATGCATCAGTTCCTGAGGCGCGATGACGTGATGACCGGCGGCGCAAGGCCGGAGCTGCTGGCGCCCGATACCACCGGGCTGAACTTCTATCGCGCCGACCCCGCGCTCGCCGATCTCCTGCGCATCCATCTGCCCGAAGCGCTGTTTCGGCACCTCGTGCCGCATCTCGACCGTCTCGGCGAGCTCGCCGGCTCCTATCTCGACGAATGCGCCCGCTTGGCTGACCGCCATGGCCCTGTGCTGCACCAGCGCGACCGCTTCGGCCGCGACGTGCAGTGGGTCGAGTACCATCCGGCCTATCGCGAGCTCGAGCGCGCCGCCTTTGGCGAGTTCGGCATTCACGCGATGTCGATCCGGAAGGGCATTCTCGGCTGGCCGACCAAGTATCCGGTCACGGCCAAGCACGCCTTCACCTACCTGTTCAACCAGGCGGAGTTCGGGCTGGGCTGTCCGATCAACGTCACCGACGGATGCGCCAAGCTGCTGGCGAGCTTCGGCAGCGACGGGCTCAAGGCCAAGTACCTCGATGGCCTGACGCAGACCGACATGAGAAAGCTGACCCAGGGCGGCCAGTTCATGACCGAGAAGGAGGGCGGCTCCGATGTCGGCACGTTGACGACGGTCGCCGTCCCGGAGGGCGACCATTGGCGCCTGCATGGCGAGAAATGGTTCTGCTCCAATGCCGATGCGAAAGTCGTGATGCTGTTGGCGCGGCCGCAAGGTGCCGAAGCGGGAACGCGCGGCGTCGGCCTGTTCCTGATGCCGCGCTTCCTCGATGACGGCAGCCAGAACCACTATCGGATCGTGCGCCTGAAGGACAAGCTCGGAACGCGCTCGATGGCCTCGGGCGAGATCAAGCTGGAGGGCGCCGTCGCCTATGCGGTCGGGAGGCTCGATCGCGGCTTCGTGCAGATGGCCGAGATGGTCAACTCGTCGCGTCTCTCCAACGGCGTCAAGTCGACGGCGCTGATGCGGCGGGCCTGGCACGACGCAATTACGGTCGCGCGCAACCGCGTGGTGTTCGGAAAACGCATCGTCGACCTGCCGCTCGGCCGGCGGCAACTGCTGAAGATCCTGCTCGCGACCGAGCAGGCGCTGTCGCTGAGCTTCCTCACCGCCGACGCGCTCGACCGTGCCGAGGCCGGCAGCCAGGATGCCGCGGCGCTGCTGCGCATTCTGACGCCGACATTGAAATTCCGCGCCACGCGCGACGCGCGCAAGGTCTGCGGCGATGCGTTGGAGATGCGCGGCGGGATCGGCTATGTCGAGGAGTTCGTGACCGCGCGGCTGCTGCGCGACGCCCATCTCGGCTCGATCTGGGAAGGCACCGGCAACATCGTCGCGCTCGATGCGCTGAAGCGCGCCGTGGGCCGGCACGGTGCGGAGGCCGCGCTGGCAGCCGACCTGCATGCGCGGCTCGACGACAGCGCCGTCGTGCCGCAGGCCTGGCGCGATCAGCTGCATCGACTCGTGGATCGTGCCGTGGGCTTTGCGCGCGAGGTCGCGGGACGCGCCGACAACGAGTCCGAAGCGCGCCGCGCCACCAGCCTGCTGTATCACGTGGCAAGCGCCGTCTCGACGACTTGGGAAAGCGGGCGCATCCACGCGATGCGCGGCGACGCGCGCAGGCTGTTGCTGGCGAAGCTCATCGTCGCGCACCGGCTGACGCCGTCCGATCCGTTCCGGCTCGCGGAAAATAGGATGGATGATGCCATCGCGACACTGCTGCTCGGCGAACGTACCGCTGACATGGAGGAGGTTGGCGAACTGCTGTCAGCGGCGTAGGCTTGCCGCGACCAACAACAAACAAGATCGGGAGAACGCCAATGAAAGCCGCCGTGCTGATGGAGGTCAACAAGCCGCTGGTGATCGAGGACATCAGTGTGCCCAAGCCGGGGCCGCGGGAAGTGCTGATCCGCACGGCGGTTGCCGGTCTCTGCCATTCCGACCTGCACTTCATCGAAGGCCTGTATCCGCATCCGCTGCCCGCCGTGCTCGGCCATGAATCGGCTGGGATCGTCGAGCAGGTCGGCGCCGACGTGACCTATGTGAAGCCGGGCGATCACGTCGTCACGTGCTTGTCCGTGTTCTGCGGCACCTGCGACAACTGCACCACGGGCCGCCCGGTGTTGTGCACCGATACGACGGTGAAGATGCCGCCCGGCGCCTCCAACCGGCTGTCATGGGGACGAAGCGAGAAGCTGCACCAGTTCCTCAACCTCTCGTCCTTCGCCGAGCAGATGCTGGTGCACGAGAACGCGATCGTGAAGATCCGCCCGGACATGCCGCTCGATCTCGCGGCGCTGATCGGCTGCGGCGTCATCACCGGCTATGGCGCGGTCGTCAACACGGCGCGGGTGCAGGCCGGCGAGACGGTGGCCGTGATCGGCTGCGGCGGCGTCGGCATGGCTGCGATCAACGGCGCCGAGATCGCGGGCGCGGGCCGCATCATCGCCATCGACACCAATCCGGCCAAGCTGCAGCTTGCGACGAAACTGGGCGCGACTGACATCATCAATCCCACTGAGGGCGACGTCGTGGCCCAGGTGCGCGAGCTCACCAAGGGCGGCGTGCACCACGCCTTCGAGGTGCTCGGGCGCAAGGAGACCGCCGAGCAGGCGTTCGCGATGCTGGCGCCGGGCGGCACCGCGACCATCGTCGGCATGATCCCGTTCGGCCAGAAGATCGAGCTGCACGGCTTCGACTTCCTGCGCGAGCGCCGCATCCAGGGCTCGTCGATGGGCTCGAACCACTTCCGCGTCGACATGCCCCGCCTCGTCGAGTTCTATCTGCGCGGCAAGCTGCATCTGGAGGACTGGATCTCCGCCAAGCTGAAGCTGTCGGAGATCAACGAGGGCTTTGCCAACATGAAGGCAGGCAAGACGCTGCGCAGCGTGATCATGTTCGATGCGTGAGGTGGGTGGTCGGGTGTGAGGCAGGTGATGAGGTTCGGCGGGTCTGCCTATTAGTTACCCGTCATGCCCGGGCCTGACCCGGGCATCCAGCCTCTCTGGAAGATGGATGGCCGGGTCAAGCCCGGCCATGACGATGTAGGACGACGGCGGAATTTGGCGAGGCGTTGTTGAATAAGCCCGATCGCGAACTAGTTCGCGAACCGCGGCGGCGGGACGAAGCCGCCGAATTCGCGCTCGATCAGGTCGGCGAGCTTGAGCGGCGTGCGGTCCTCGAGGAACGGGCCGACGATCTGCACCCCGACCGGCAGGCCGTCGGCGAGTCCAAGCGGAATCGCGGTGGCGGGCAGTCCGGGCAAGGTGGCGATGCCCGGCCAGGCGAGCTGATCGGTGTAGCAATGCTCGACGCCGTCGATGCTGATGCGGCGCTGCTCCTGGTCGGGCGAATGGTCGTGCGGATAGGCCGGCGTTGGCATGATCGGGCAGATCACGGCATCGAATTGCTCGAACAGCGTTCGCCATTGCGCGCGCAGCCGCGCCCGCGCCCCGCCGGCCTGCACCCAGTCGCGATGGCTGAGCGCGATGCCGCGCAGCCGCTCGGCCGCGAGGCTCGCTGCCTCCTTCGGCAATTGCGCGGCCGCGTGACTGGCGCCGGCGTGGACCTCCGCCGGCATGGTGGCGCCGATGAAGCCGAGCAGCATGCGCATGTAGAGCCGGCTCGATGCGGCGAAGTCCGGCAGCAGCGGGCTGTCCGTCGTGACGCTCACGCCGGCCCGTGCGAGGTCGGCCGTCAGCCGCTCGATCGCGCCGCGCACGGCGCTGTCGGTCGGCAGCAGCGGATCGCTCGCGACCACCAGCACGCGGAAATCCGGCAGGCGACCGTGGCGCGGCGGCGGCAGGTCGAGGCGATATGCCTTGCCGGCCTCGAGCGGGTCGGGGCCTGCGATCACATCGAGCAGCAGCGACAGATCGGCGGCCGAGCGCGCCATCGGGCCGACGACGGCGAGGTCGGCCTCGCCCGGCAGCGGCTGAAACGGCGGCGGCGTATGGCCGCGCGAGGCCACCAGGCCGTAGCTCGGCTTGTGCGCGGTGACGCCGCAATGAAACGCCGGCACCCGGAGCGAGCCGCCGATATCGGAGCCGAGCGACAGCGAGCCGTAGCCCGCCGCGAGGGCCGCGGCCGATCCGCCTGACGAACCGCCCGGCGTGCGGCCGAGATCGTAGGGATTGTTGGTGGTGCCGTAGATGTCGTTGTAGCTCTGCCAGTCGCCGAGCCCGAGCGGCACGTTGGTCTTGCCGAGCACGATGCCGCCGGCGTCCTTCACGCGCGTCACCGTCAGCGCATCCTCGGCCGCGATGAAATCCCTGTGCTGCGGAAAACCCCAGGTCGTCGGCAGGCCGGCGACGTTGTAGGATTCCTTCACCGTGAGCGGAAGGCCGAGCAGGGGCCGCCGTTCGCCGCGCGCCAGCGCGGCGTCGGCGGCGTCGGCGGCAGCGAGCGCGCGCTCGAAATCGCGCACGCAGACGGCGTTGATCTCGGGGTCATGACGTTCGATGCGGTCGATGGCGAGCTTGGTCAGCTCGACCGACGAGATCTCACGATCTGCCAACGCCTTCGCCGTGTCGACGGCGGTTGCGAACGTCCATTGCGGTGCGGCCAAGGTCGATCCTCCCGGTGAGATGTTTGCCGGGAGTCCTAACCGATGCGGATGGCGATCGCTTGACCAAAATTGCGGATTCTAGCCCGGCAGCATCCGCTGCATGACACGGTCGCGATAGATGAAGACGTGCGCGAGTGCGGCGGCGACGTGAACGACGATCAGGATCAGCAGCAGCCATTCGGAGGCTTGGTGCAGCCCGTCGATGGCGCGGTTACCGGCCGGGTTGCGCGCGGCCAGCATCGGCAATGGAAACAGGTAGAAGAACGATACGCTCCAGCCGCGGAAGGAGGCGAACAGCCAGCCGGTGATGGTGCTCGCCAGCACCATCACATAGAGCATCCAGTGCACGACCTCCGAGCTCAGCCGCTGCCAGGGCGGCAGCGAGCTCTCCGGTGCGACCGGATGGGTGAGCCGCCAGACGAAGCGCACGGCGATCAATGCCAGAATGGTGAGGCCGAATGAAATGTGCAGGATCATCGGCGCGCCGGGGGGTGTATTGGCATGCAGGTCCGGCATCAGCCAGCCGATCGGATACTGGATGGCGAGCAGCGCCACCACCAGCCAGTGCAGGATCTTCGCGGGCGTGCCGTATTGCAGGCGTGGCGTCATGACGAGTTTTCCGTTGTGATCGGTCCGGCGCCATCAGCCTCGCGGCTGAGCGTTTCGCAAGACGCGGGGGTGCGGATGCTAGGCCGCTCCTATGAGAATTCCGACGCCGAGCACGATGATGCCGCCGAGCACGATCTGGAACACCGCCTGCAGGAACGGCGTGTCCATGTAGCGCGCGCGGATATAGGCGATCGCCCACAGCTCGAAGAACACGACGAGGCTCGCGATCGCGGTCGCGATCCAGAACGCGTTGGTCCAGGAGTCCGGGACGAGATAGGGCATCGTGTGCCCCAGTCCGCCGAGCGTCGTCATCGCGCCGCAGACGGCGCCGCGCAGCCACGGCGAGCCGCGGCCCGTCAGCGAGCCGTCGTCGGACAGCGCCTCGGCAAAGCCCATGCTGATGCCGGCGCCGATCGAGGCGGCAAGGCCGACCAGGAAGGTCTGAAAGTTCTGATGCGTGGCGAAGGCGGCGGCGAACAGCGGCGCCAGCGTCGAGACCGAGCCGTCCATCAGGCCGGCGAGACCGGGCTGGACATATTGCAGCACGAACACGCGCCGCCGCGTCTCGTCCTCCTTGTGCCGGACGTCCGGACTGAGGATCTTGTCGGTCAGTTTCGCCGCGACCTTCTCGTGGCCCTTCTCGGCCTCGGCGAGATCGCCGAGCAGCCGGCGCACGCCGACGTCCTTGGCCTGCTCGGCCGCCTTGGCGTAGAAGCGCTCGGCCTCGAACTCCATCGTGCCGACCTCGCGGCGGATGGCGTCGAGCGACAGGTTCTTGGTCAGCCAGATCGGCCGGCGCTGCATGAAGCCCTTGACGTTCTCGCGCCGGATCGGCGGCAGGTTCTTGCCGAAGCGCTCCTCATAGAGTTCGAGCAGCATGTGGCGGTGGCCCTTCTCCTCCTCGGCCATCTGCTCGAACAGCTTGGCTGAATCCGGATAACGTTCCGCCAGATCCTCCGCGAAGCTCATATAGATACGGCCGTCTTCCTCTTCGGCCGAGATCGCGATTGCCAGGATCTCGCGCTCGGTGAGGTCGGCGAAGTTCTTCATTCCAAGGTCCCCGGATCTCTCGCTCTCAACATTCGAGTGTTTAGAACGGTTCTAAAGTCTATATGGATTTGCCGCACCGCGGTCAAACTCCGGCCGCTGATTGGTCGCGAAACCCTTTGGTGACAGCGCATTCAAGCTCCAGTCATGGAACTGCGAGGATAGTCCGTCGTTCGCGTTCCGCTCAGCCACCTAAGGAGTTCTCATGGATAGCGTCAAATATCGGCTCAACGATCCAGGGTTGGCGCCGCGCCGCACCCGGATGGATATCCCGGGCTGGGCAGGCGAACGCCAGCCACGAGCGAATGGCTCGCATGAGCAGGTCTGGCATTGCGTACCATTCTCGGAAGGTGCGCAATATGGCATCGAGCTATTTTATCCGTACGACTTCGAGCTGCAGGTCACCACGCGGGACGGCAAGCTGGAGCTGTCCGGCGACTGGGGCGAGCCGCCGAGCCCGAGCCTGCAATGGCCGCCGTTCCGCAATTTTGGCGATGCCTTCTACACCTACCAGATCCTGCTCGATCTCAAGGTGCCCAACGGTTTCGCGATCCGGACCGAGCCGCATCCGCGCTTCTACACCGACCGCAGCGATACCTGCCCGATCGCGGTGCCGGCGTTGGTGCGCAATTTCTGGCCGATGCTGTTCTTCTGCGTCTTCAAGGCGCCCGCGGAAGGGCGGACGCATATCTTCCGTCCGGGCGAGCCGTTCGCGCAGGTGATCGTGATTCCGGAGGAGGCAAACTTCACGGTCGAGCCCATGACTCCGGACGAGGCGGCCGAGCGCGAGTTGCAGTCGCGCCGCATCCACGCCAGCCGTCCGGTGCTCGCCAAGGAGACCGAATGGGTGTCGAGCACCGACACGGTGTTCGACGGCACCTACCGCCACCTGCATCGCGCGGCGAAGGACAAGGCGCGCAAGTCCTGACGCTTCCGTCTTCCTCAAACGAAAGAGCGCCGACCTCACGGTCGGCGCCCCCCGAGCTTTCACCTCTCAACGATCAGTAGCGATCGTAGTACCAGTGGTGATGGTGATGATGGTGGTGGTGATGGTAGTACCGGCGCGGCACCACATAGACCCGGGGGCCGTAACCGTACCCATAGCCAGGGCCGTAGCCATAGCCGCGCCAGTAGCCATGGTGATGGTGGTGATGATGGTGGTGGTGATGGTACCACTGCGCCAGCTGCACCTTCGGTTCGGCCTCCGGCGGCGCCTGCTCGTCGAGCGCCTGCAGCACCTTGGCCGCATTCGGGATCGGCTCGAGCAGGTCGGCGTAGGAGTTGGCCTTCAGCACGTCGCTCGGGGCCGGAGCCGCTGACGCCTGCGCCGTGCCGAGCGCGCCGACAGCGGCGACTGCGCCCAACAAGCCTGCGATCTTCTTATCCATAAATCTTCTCCTGATGCGCATTGCCCGGATGCAAAAACGTCAACCCCGAATGTTCGTTCCTCGATTCGCCTAATACGTCGGAACGGCGTCCGAAATCAGGCTGTCGATTTGTTCAGGAACGTGAACAGGAGCTCATTGACTCGTTCATGTTGCTCCTGCTGCACCCAATGTCCGGCGCGATCGATCAGCTCGCACAGGATCATGTTGGTGCACACTCGGGACTGCATCGCTTCGAACACACCGGGCCGTTGGTAGATGCCCCAGTCTTGCAGGCCGGAGATGAATGCGGACGGAACGTCGATCGTGAGATCCGACCACGTCTGCAATTCAGCGTCGAATAGACCAGACGTACCGCAGCGGTACCATTGCAGTCCGCCCTGGAAGCCGTTTCGTTCATATTCGGCGGTGTAGACAGCGAGCTCATGGTCCGGCAGCCAGCGATTCGCCGCGATCGCCGCCGCATCCGGCATCTCCTCGGCGACGGTCTCGGCCATCGTCTTGTCGAGGTCCATGACGTAGTAGGTCGGTAGCTTGGCGAGTTCGGCCGCGTCCCAGGCCTGCAGAGGAGAAGGGGCGTTGGCCGCCCAGTCTGCGCTCTTGTGATGGTAATAGGCGCGCAGGAATTCATGCAGCCCCTGCGGGGGATGATGCATGTCCGCATTGGCCTGCCGCGTCGCGTAGTACCATTGATAGTGCTTGCGCGGACGCGGCAGCGCAGCCAGTTCGCGATGCACGGGATCCTCCTGCGCCGCGAGGGGATGGCTGGCGATGTCGAACGGTGCTGCGGGTGGCCCCGGGAACGGTGCGCTCATCATCACGACCGATCGAAAGACATCGGGGCGGATCACCGCGCACCACGCCGCGACGGGGCTGCCGAAGTCGTGGCCGACGACAGACGCGACATGGCGATGGCCGAATGCATAGACCACGCCGAGCGCATCGCGCACCAGATTGGTGAAGCGAAACGGCGCGAGATCACCGTCATAGTCGGCGCTCCACCCTGTGGTGCGGCCATAGCCGCGCTGGTCCGGCGCCAGCACGTGGTAGCCGGCGGCGGCCAGCGCCGGCATCACCTTGCGCCAGCTATAGGCCAGCTCGGGAAAGCCGTGTAGCAGCAGCACACAGGGACGGCCGGGCGTCTCGAAGCCGGCTTCGAGCACGTGCATGCGCAGGCCGTTGATGCCGTCGACGAAGCGGGACCGGATCGTGGGTGGGAGGGGAAGCGGGGGAAAGGACTGGGACATGGCGTGCACTCTCCTCGCGTCGTCCCGGCCAAGCGAGCGAAGCGAGCGCGAGCCGGGATCCATAACCACAGGCGCTCATGTGGCGCCAAGCTGGAGCTTATACCCTTCGCATCATCGGCTGCGGTGGCTATGGGTCCCGGCGCAAGGCCGGGACGACAGCTACCGTTATTGGAGCTAGGCCGCGCCCTTCTTCGGCCAGTAGCGTTCGCGCAGGTGGCGCTTGACCAGCTTGCCGGTCGGCGTGCGCGGAAGCTCCGGCTCGAAATCGATCGAGCGCGGGCACTTGATCGGCGACAGATGCTGGCGGCAGAACAGGATCAATTGCTCCTCGAACGCCTTGCCGGCGCGCGCCATGTCGTGCGGCTGCACCACCGCCTTGACCTCCTCGCCCATCTCCTCGTTCGGCACGCCGAACACGGCGACATCGGCGACGTCGGGATGCGTGATGAGGACGTCCTCGGTCTCCTGCGGGTAGATGTTCACGCCGCCGGAGATGATCATGTAGGACTTGCGGTCGGTCAGATAGAGGAAGCCGTCGGCGTCGAGATAGCCGACGTCGCCGAGCGTCGACCAGCCCTTGTCGTTGTAGGCCCGCTTCGTCTTCTCCGGATCGTTGTGATAGGAGAACACCGGCGCGTCGGCGAAGTACACCGTGCCGATCTCGCCGGTCGGCAGCTCCTCGTCATTCTCGCCGAGGATCTTGATCTTGCCGACAACGGCGCGTCCGACGCTGCCACGATGCTCCAGCCACTGCTTCGAGGTGCAGACGGTGACGCCGTTGCCTTCGGAGCCGGCATAATACTCGATCAGGATCGGACCCCACCACTCGATCATCCTGGCCTTGACGTCGACCGGGCAGGGCGCAGCGGCATGGATCGCGCCCTTCAGGGTCGACACGTCGTAGCGCTTGCGCACGTCCTCCGGCAGTTTCAGCATGCGCACGAACATGGTCGGCACAAGCTGCGACTGCGTGACCTTGTACTTTTCGACCAGCTTCAGGAAGTCTTCGGCGTCGAAATGCTCCATGATGATCGAGGTGCCACCGAGCACTGAGACCATCATGTTGAAGCGCAAGGGAGCTGCATGATAGAGCGGCGCCGGCGACAGATAGGTGCTCTCGGCGTTCATGCCGCACATGTCGGCGCACAGCACGCGCAGGAACTGGTTCGGCTGATCGATCGGATTGCCTTCGAAATCCTTCTTGATGCCCTTCGGCCGTCCGGTGGTGCCCGACGAATACAGCATGTCGTAGCCGGCGACCTGATCGGCGATCGGCGTCTTGGGCTGGGCGCCGGCCTCCTTGTCCCAGGAGCGGAAGCCGGGCTCGGGCTCGTCGATCATGAAGAACAGCGGGCCGTCCGTGGCGCTCACGAGATCGCGCACCTGCTCGGCGCATTTCGGCGAGGTGATGAAGACCTTGGCGCCGCAATCCCTGATGATGTAGGCGATCTCGTCCTTGGTGAGATAGCGGCTGATCGCGGTGTAGTACAGGCCGGAGCGCTGCGCCGCCCAGGCGATTTCCATGAAAGCCAGCCGATTCTCCATCAGGAAGGCGATATGGTCGCCGGCCTTGAGCCCCAGCGCACGGAATAGATGAGCGCCCTGGTTCGAGAGTTCGTCGAGCTCGCGATAGGTGATGGCCTTGCCGGTGCCGGCCATCTGATAGGCGATCTTGTCGGGATGGCTGCGGGCGTGAATGGAGGGGTGGGTCATGAAAGACTCCGGCGGGGAGGCGCGAGTAACGAATGGCGAGTAGCGAATAGGGAATGGCGAATAGCGGAGCGTCTGGGCGAGCGGAGCGGGATCGCTCTCCCTATTCACCACTCGCCATTCGCTATTCGCTTCCTACAGCCTTTCCACGATCGTCACGTTGGCCATGCCGCCGCCTTCGCACATCGTCTGTAACCCATAGCGCTTGTTGCGGGCCTTCAGCGCATGCAGCAGCGTGGTCATCAGCTTGGTGCCGGAGCCGCCGAGCGGATGGCCGAGCGCGATCGCGCCGCCATTGACGTTGAGGCGGTTCGGATCGGCGCCGATGGTCTTCAGCCAGGCGGTCGGCACGGAAGCGAACGCCTCGTTGACCTCATAGAGATCGATCTCGTCGATCGACATGCCGGCCTTCTGCAGCGCGCGCTGCGTCGCCGGGAGCGGCGCCTCCAGCATGATGACGGGGTCGCCGCCCATCATGGTCATGTGATGGACGCGGGCCAGCGGCTTGACGCCGAGCGACTTCAGGCCGCGCTCGTTGACGACCATGACGCCGGACGCGCCGTCGCAGATCTGGCTGGCCGTGGCCGCCGTCAGCTTGCCGTTCTCGGCGATCAGCTTGACGCTCTTGATGCCGTCGAGGCTGACGTCGAAGCGGATGCCCTCGTCGATGTGGTGGGTGTCGGTCGAGCCGTCGGCACGGGTGATCTCGAGCGGGATGATCTCGTCCTTGAAGTGGCCTGCCTGCGTGGCGGCAATCGCGCGCTGATGGCTGTTATAGGCATATTCGTCGAGTTCATCCTTGGAGAGACCGTACTTCTCCGCCATCATTTCCGCGCCGGTGAACTGGCTGAACTGGATGTTCGGATAGCGGCTCTCGATGCCAGGGCTCTTGTAGTGCCCGAAGCCGTTCTTCGCCGGAAGCGTGGAGGAGAGACCCATCGGCACCCGGGTCATCGACTCCACGCCGGCGGCGATCACGACATCCATCGCGCCCGACATCACTGCCTGCGCGGCGAAATGCAGCGCCTGCTGCGACGAGCCGCACTGCCGGTCGATCGAGGTGCCCGGCACGCTCTCCGGCAGCTTCGAGGCCATCACCGCATTGCGCGCGATGTTGTTCGATTGCTCGCCGGTTTGCATCACGCAGCCCATGATCACGTCCTCGACCTGGTCCGGCGCGGCGCCGGAGCGATCGACCAGCGCGTCCAGCACCTTCGCCGCGAGGTCGGCCGGATGCCAGCCGGCCAGCCGTCCTCCCTTGCGGCCGCCGGCCGTGCGTGCGGCCGCGACGATGTAGGCTTCCGCCATGACGTATCCTCCCTAGACTTGGTGTTCGTGATTGGCGGCGATTTAAATGCCCGATCGAGCGTTAGTCAATCGATCAATTAACTCTTGAGATCAACTCCGGCTTCGGCTTATCTGCCTCGATCAAGCGCGAGACATGTCTTGGGACCTCAGCTTCACAACAGCGTGCCAGAGAAACTTCCCGCGGGGCGGAATGCGACGGCGGAGAAGCTGCTGGACGCCGCCAGCGAGCTGATGATCGCGAGGTCCTCGATCGAAATCTCGCTCAGCGACATCGCGCAGAAGTCCGGCTCTAATGCAGCGCTGGTGAAATATCATTTCGGCAACAAGGACGGCCTGCTGCTGGCGCTGCTCGCCCGCGACGCGGCGACCGAGGTGGCCAATCTCGAATATCTCCTGGCGCAGCCGCTGCCGCCGACGGCGAAGCTGAAGCTGCACATCAGCGGCATCATCCGCGCCTATCACCGGTTTCCCTACATGAACCGGCTGATCCATTATCTGCTGCATGAGAGCAGCGCGGAGGCGGCCGACGAAGTGTCGAAGTTCTTCGTGGCGCCGCTGCTCGATTTCCATCGCCGGCTCATCGAGGAGGGCGTCGCCAGGGGCGAGTTTCGCGCCGTCGATCCGGTGCTGTTCTACACCAGCCTGATCGGCGCCTGCGATCACCTGTTCTTCGGCCGCCACGCGATGTCGCGCGCGATCGGCGTCGGCCCGGTCACCGATGATGTCTGCCGTCAGTACATCGCCCATATGGAGGCGCTGATCTGCGGTGGAATATTGAAACGGGCGAGTGGCGAATAGGGAGTCGCGAATGTGGGAAGCCTCTATTCGCTACTCCCTATTCGCTATTCGCAAGCAAAAACGTCTAGGGAGGAAACCTGACATGCAGTTGAACAACGTTGCCGTTCTCATCACCGGCGGTGGCTCGGGTCTCGGCGCAGCTACGGCGCGCGCCATGGCGGCCAAGGGGGCCAAGGTGGCCGTGCTCGATCAGAGCCTGGAAAACGCCGAGAAGATCGCCGCCGAGATCAAGGGCGTCGCGCTGCATGCCGACGTCACCAATGAGGATCAGGTCAAGGCCGGCCTCGCCAAGGCCGAGGCGGCCCACGGCATCGCCCGCGTGCTGGTGAATTGCGCCGGCATCGGCGGCTCGCAGCGCATCGTCGGCAAGGACGGCGTCTATCCGCTCGCCAAGTTCGCGCGCATCATCAACGTCAACCTGATCGGCACCTTCAACGTGCTGCGGCTGTTTGCCGAGCGCCTCGTCACCGCCGAGCCGGTCGGCGAGGAGCGTGGCGTCATCATCAACACCGCCAGCGTCGCGGCCTATGAAGGCCAGATCGGCCAGATCGCCTATTCGGCCTCGAAGGGCGGCGTCGTCGGCCTGACCCTGCCCGCTGCGCGCGATCTCGCCAGCCAGAAAATCCGCGTCAACACCATCGCGCCCGGCCTGTTCCTGACACCGCTGCTGATGGGACTGAACGAAGAAGCGCGCAAGAGCCTGGGCGCCCAGGTGCCGCATCCGGCCCGGCTCGGCGACGCCTCCGAGTACGGTAACCTCGCCGTCCACATCGTCGAGAACCCGATGCTGAACGGCGAAACCATCCGCCTCGACGGCGCCATCCGCATGGCCCCGCGCTGACGGCAACCTCCGCCGTCGTCCCCGCGAACGCGGGGACCCATACTCCGCGGCGTCTGTGATAGGCAGACTGGCAGACGCCGCACTCTTACCAATCAAGCCGGTGGCTATGGATCCCGGCGTTCGCCGGGATGACACTGAGGGTGGAGCGCGCGCCATGTCCCAACCGCTGCTGATCGAACACGACAATGGCGTCGACCGGGTGACGCTCAATCGCCCCGAGAGCCTGAACGCGCTCGACCCGGCGCTGATCGACGCGCTCAACGCTTATTTCGAAAGCCTGCAGCGCAATCGCACCACGCGAGTCGTCGTGCTCAAGGGTGCCGGCAAGAACTTCTGCGCGGGGCTCGATCTGAAGGCCGCGATGCAGCGGCGCGGCGGCGTCAATGAGCCGCCCAGCGTGACCGAGTCGCTGGACTCGCAGCGCCGCATCGCCGACATCGTGATGTTGATGCGGCGTTGCCCGCAGCCGATCATTGCGCTGGTGCAGGGCGCAGCCGCCGGCGGCGGCTTTGCGTTGGCGCTCGCGGCCGATATCCGCATCGCCAGCCGCTCGGCGCGGATGAACTGTGCCTTCATCAAGCTTGGCTTAGGGGGCTGCGACATCGGCACCAGCTATTTCTTGCCGCGCCTCGTCGGCGTCTCCGTCGCATCGGAGCTGATCCTCACCGGCCGCTTCATCGGAGCCGAGCGCGCGCTCATGGTCGGGCTGGTGTCGGAAATCGTCGAGGACGATATGCTCGAGGGCGCGGCTGCGCCCTTCGTCGATGCGATGATGACGGCCTCGCCGGTCGGACTTCGACTCTCAAAGGAATGTCTCAACATGAGCGTCGATGCGTCGTCGATCGAAGCCGTCATCGCGATGGAAGATCGCAACCAGGTGCTGTGCAGCCGCTCGGAGGATTTCAAGGAGGGCATTCAAGCCTTCCTCGAGAAGCGCAAGCCGGTCTATACCAACCGCTAGATATCAAGATCCGCAAAGGACGATATTTCGGGAGACGCAAAATGGACGGGACGGCAGCGAAGGTGTTGGAGAAGCCGGCATTCCGCAAGGTCAACTGGCTGGCGCGCGACATCGATATCGAGAGACGCGGTGACGGCGTCATCGTCATCAAATCGCGCATTCCGCTGCAGGCCTATGAGCCGCATTTGGCGGCGCCGCTCGCCCGCTGGGCCAAGGAGGCGCCGACGCGGACCTGGCTCGCGCAACGCAGCGGAGCCGAGCGGCAATGGCGCAAGCTGTCCTATGCCGAGGCCAAGCGCACCGTCGATGGGCTGACGCAGGGCCTGCTCGATTTGAAGCTGGACGGCCGCCCCGTCGCGATCCTCTCCGGCAATTCGATCGAGCATGCGCTCATCACCATGGCCGCGATGCAGGCCCGTTCGCCGGCCGCTCCGGTGTCGCCGGCCTATTCCCTGATGAGCCACGATCATCTCAAGCTCAAATATCTGTTCGGCCTCGTGAAGCCGGGCGTGGTCATGGTGCAGGACGGCCCGACCTTCGAGAAGGCGCTCAAGGCGCTCGATCTCGACGGCGTCACCGTCGTTCATGTCGCGCGTCCGTGCGAGGGCATTGCGAGCATCAGCTTCGCTGATCTCGCCGCGACGCCGGTCACCGGCGCGGTCGACGCGTCGATTGCGCAGATCACACCGGACACGGTCGGCAAGCTCCTGTTCACCTCCGGCTCGACCGGCATGCCCAAGGCGGTCATCAACACCCAGCGCATGATGTGCGCCAATGCGGCGATGATGATGCAGACGCGGCCGCGCGGGCCTGATGCGCCGATCTCGACGGTGCTCGACTGGATGCCATGGAATCACACCATGGGCGGCAATGCGCTGTTCAATCCGCTCTTGATCGAGGGCGGCACGCTCTACATCGACGACGGCCGGCCGATGCCCGGCATGTTCGACGAGACCATCCGGAACCTGCGCGAGGTGTCGCCGACCTATTACGCCAATGTGCCCGCCGGCTATGCGGCGCTGGCGGCGGCGATGGAGAAGGATGATGCGCTGTGTCGCTCCTTCTTCAAGGATCTGGGCATCATGGCCTATGGCGGCGCGCGGCTGCCGGACGATCTGTACGAGCGCATGCAGGCGCTGGCGGTCAAGACCACCGGCGAGCGCATCGTGTTCTACACCGGATGGGGCTCGACCGAGACCGCGCCGACCTCGACCGGCACCTATTGGAACACGGAGCGGGTCGGGCTCATCGGCCTGCCGTTCCCCGGCGTCGAGCTGAAGATGGTGCCGACCGGCGACAAATACGAGCTGCGCCTGCGCGGCATCAACGTGATGCCCGGCTATTTCGGCCAGCCCGAGCTGACGAAGAAGGCGTTCGACGAGGAAGGGTTCTACTGCATCGGCGATGCCGGCGTGTTCGTCGATCCCAATGACCCGGCGCAAGGCATCATCTTCGCCGGCCGCGTGGTCGAGGATTTCAAGCTCACGACAGGCACCTTCGTCCATGTCGGCTCGCTTCGCACCGATGCGATCGCAGCCGCAACGCCGGCGATCCACGATGCACTGGTGACCGGGCAGGACCGCGAATATGTCGGTCTCCTGGCCTGGCCCAATCTGCACGCCTGCCGCCAGTTGGTCGGCGATCCCAACGCGACGTTCGAGGACGTGGTGAAGCATCCGGCCGTCATCGACCGCGTCCGCCGTGGTCTCGAAGCCCATAATAAAGAGTGCGAGGGCGCGACCAGCCGGCGCATCGGCCGCGCCATGCTGATGGTCGAGCCGCCCTCGATCGACGGCCATGAGCTGACCGACAAGGGCTACATCAACCAGCGCGCCGGTCTCGAACGCCGTGCCGCGCTGGTCGAGCGGCTCTACGCGGCCGAGCCCGACAGCGACGTGATCGTGCTGTGACGACGCATTTTGAAACCGTCATTCCGGGGCACTCGCGAAGCGAGTGAACCCGGAATCCAGAGATAAATCAGATCGAGATTCCGGGTTCGATGCTGCGCATCGCCCCGGAATGACGATCAGGAAGCAGGTGAGGCCATGAACTTCGATTTCTCCGACGACCAGAAGCAGTTGCGGGACCAGGCGCGGAAATTCCTCGCCGAGAAGTGTCCGCCCAAGGCGGTGCGCGTCGTGCTCGATGGCAAGGAGCCGTATGACCGAGCGCTGTGGAAAGGCTTCGCCGAGATGGGCTTCCTCGGCGTCGCCATTCCTGAGGAGTACGGCGGCGCGGGCGCCGGTCATCTCGAGCTCTGCGTGATCGCCGAAGAGGTCGGCCGCGCGCTGGCGCCGGTGCCGTTCTCGTCGACCGTGTATCTTGCCGCGGAGGCCCTGATGCTGGCCGGCAGCGATGCGCAGAAGCAGGCCTGGCTGCCGAAGATCGCCAATGGCGAGGCGATCGGCACCTTGGCGTTGTTCGAGGGCACCGGCAATCCGTCGCCCAAAGCGATCAAGTGTGAGGCCGCCAACGGCGTGCTCAACGGCACCAAGAAGCCGGTCGCCGACGGCGCCATCGCCGATCTCATCATCGTTGCCGCGCGTACCGGCTCGACCGGCCGCGACGGCGACATCTCGCTGTTCCTGGTCGACCCCAAGGCGGGTGGCGTCGAAGCCAAGGCGCTGACCAATCTCGATCCGACGCGCGGCCAGGCCGAGCTCACCTTCAAGAACTGCAAGGCGGAGCCGCTCGGCGCCGCCGGCGAGGGTTGGAGCATCATCACCCAGGTGCTCGATCGCGCCGCGGTGCTGACGGCGTTCGAGCAGGTTGGCGGCTCCGACCGCGCGCTGGAGATGGGCCGCGACTACGCGCTCGACCGGATCGCCTTTGGCCGTCCGATCGGCTCGTTCCAGGCGGTCAAGCACATGCTGGCCGACATGTACGTCTCGGCGACCTTGGCGCGCTCCAACTCCTATTATGGCGCCTGGGCGCTCTCGACTAATGCGCCGGAATTGCCGGAGGCCGCGGCCTCAGCGCGCATCAGCGCGACGCAAGCCTTTCAACACTGCGCCAAGAACAACATCCAGGTCCATGGCGGCATGGGCTTCACCTGGGAGTTCGACTGTCACATGTACTACCGACGCGCCAACGCGCTCGCGCTCGGCCTCGGCAGCCTCTCTTACTGGGAAGACCAACTGATCGACCGCATGCGCAAGCGCAATGCGGCGTGACCCAAGCCCGTCATTCCGGGGCGCTCGCGCGCGACAAAATGACCATGCCATTTTGCGCGGAGTGAGCGAACCCGGAATCTCGAGATGACTCACCTCTGGATTCCGGATCGACCCGCGTTGCGGGTCGTCCGGAATGACGATCTGAAAGGAATTCTCATGAACTTCGATGACACTCCGCAGGAGGCCGCGTTTCGCGCCGAGGCGCGCGCGTGGATCGCCGCCAATGCGCCGAAGCAGTACGAGGACGAACTGCGCGCGTCCTCGCTTGGCCGCACCGCGCTGAAGAACGCCAGCATTCTCGACGTCGCCAAGGCCTGGCAGAAGAAGAAGGCCGAGGCCGGCTGGGCCTGCTTGCACTGGCCAAAGGAATATGGCGGTCGCGGGTCCTCACCCATCGAGCGCGTGATCTGGCAGCAGGAGGAGGGGCCCTACGGCAAGCTGTCCGGCATGTTCATCATCGGCCACGGCATGTGCGGCCCGACGATGATGGCCTATGCCTCCGAGCAGCATAAGAGAGAGTATCTGCCGCCGCTGGCCTCGGGCGAGAAGGTGTGGTGCCAGCTGTTCTCCGAGCCGGCCGGTGGCTCCGACGTCGCCGGCCTGCGCACCCGCGCCGAGAAGCGCGGCGACGACTGGGTGATCAACGGCCAGAAGATCTGGACCTCGGGCGCGCATTATTCCGACTACGGCATCCTGCTGACGCGTACCGATCCGACGGTGCCGAAGCACAAGGGCCTCACCATGTTCTTCCTGGACATGAAGAGCCCGGGTGTCGAGGTCCGGCCGATCAAGCAGGCGAGCGGGCACTCGGATTTCAACGAGGTCTATTTCACTGACGTCGTGATCCCGGACTCGCAGCGTCTCGGCGCGGTCAATGACGGCTGGAACGTCGCGCTCACCACCTTGATGAACGAACGCATGTCGATCGGCGCCGGCGTCGCCACCGGCTTCCCGGAGCTGTTCGACTTCTGCTCCAACCTGATGCTGGACGATCGTCCCGCGATCGAGGACCGCAACGTGCGCTCGAAGCTCGCGAGTTGGGCGGTGAAGGCGAGCGGGCTGAAATACACCAGCATCCGCGCCATCTCGGCGCTGTCGAAGGGCGAGCGGCCGGGACCTGAGAACTCGATCGGTAAACTGGTCGCAGGACCGATGATCCAGGACGTCGCGACCTACGCGCTCGACCTGCAGGGCGCCGCCGGCGTGCTCAGCGGTCCCGAGGCCGAGCTCGCCGGAAAATTCCAGGCGATGCTGCTGCGCGCGCCCGGCACCCGCGTCGAAGGCGGCACCGACGAGATCATGCGCAACATCATCGCGGAGCGCGTGCTGGGTCTTCCTGGCGACATCCGCGTCGACAAGGACCTTCCGTTCAACCAGGTTCCGACCAAGGGACGAAGCTAACAAGTGCAGTCGTAGGGCGGGTTAGCGCAGCGTAACCCGCCGCTAGCTCGTACAACGCTGATCAAGTGGCGGGTTACGCCTTCGGCCAACCCCCGCCCTACGCATATCAAGTGAGGGTCAGGCATGAACTTTGACGACACCCCGCAGGAAGCCGCTTTTCGCGACACCGCGCGCGCTTGGATCGCGGCCAACGCGCCGAGGGAGCTGGAGGAGGAGCTCGCGAGCTCCTCGCTCGGCCGCATCCGGCTCAAGCACGCCGACATCGTCGAGGTCGGCAAGGCCTGGCAGAAGAAGAAATCCGATGCCGGCTGGGCCTGCCTGCACTGGCCGAAGGAGTATGGCGGCCGCGGCGCGACGCCGATCGAGCGGGTGATCTGGCAGCAGGAGGAGGGCGTCTATGGCAAGCTGACGCAGCCGTTCCAGATCGGCGAGGGCATGTGCGGCCCGACCGTGATGGCCTATGGCAGCGAAGAGCACAAGCGGCGCTATCTGCCGAAGCTCGCTTCCGGCGAGGAGATCTGGTGCCAGCTGTTCTCCGAGCCCGCCGGCGGCTCCGATGTCGCTGGCCTGCGCACCCGCGCCGAGAAGCGCGGCGACGACTGGCTCATCAACGGCCAGAAGATCTGGACGTCGGGGGCGCACTACTCGGATTACGGCCTGCTGATCACGCGCACCGATCCCAACGTGCCCAAGCACAAGGGCCTGACGATGTTCTTCCTGGACATGAAGAGCCCGGGCGTCGAGGTCCGCCCGATCAAGCAGGCCAACGGCATGCAGGAGTTCAACGAGGTCTATTTCACCGACGTCGTGATCCCGGACTCGCAGCGCCTTGGCGCGGTCGGCGACGGCTGGAACGTGTCGCTGACCACCTTGATGAACGAGCGCATGTCGATCGGCGCGCGGCTCGCCACCGGCTTCCCGGAGATGTTCGAGTTCTGCGCCAATCTGATGACCGAGAGCGGACTCGCCATCGACGATCGCGCCACGCGCTCGAAACTGGCGTCGTGGGCGGTCAAGGCCAGCGGGCTGAAATACACGAGCTACCGCGCGATCTCGGCGCTGTCCAAGGGCGAGCGGCCGGGACCGGAGAACTCGATCGGCAAGCTGGTCGCCGGCGTCATGCTGCAGGATATCGCAACCTACGCGATGGATCTCGAAGGCGGCGCCGGCGTGCTGACCGGCGCGGACGAGGCGGTGACGCAGGGCCAGTTTCAGCAGATGCTGCTGACCTCGCCCTCGATGCGCATCGCCGGCGGCACCGACGAGATCCTGCGCAACATCATCGCCGAGCGCGTGCTCGGTCTGCCCGGTGACATCCGGGTCGACAAGGACGTGCCGTTCAACAAGGTGCCGACCAAGGGGCGCAGCTGATCCGGGCATCACGACGGCCGTCTTCCGGGGTCGGTCGCTGTGGCGACCGGTCCGGAAAGACGGGGTGTGGAGGGCGAGCACAAAGCGAGCGTCGCCGGTCGAACTGTACGGAAGGTTGTCATGTCATCTGCGGCGCCAAAGTCAGAGCAGGATCCCATCACCATTCTCGAAGAGCTGATGGCCGCGCGCTTCTCCTGCCGCAGGTTCCGGCCCGAGCCCGTGCCGCGCGCGACCATCGAGCGCATCCTGACGGCGGCGCAGAAAACTGCGTCCTGGTGCAACAGCCAGCCGTGGCGTGTCGAGATCACCTCTGGTGCGGCGACCGAGGCTTTCCGGAAGGTGATGTATGCGGCGGCCTCCAGCGGCAAGGCGGCGTCGGGCGACTTTCCTTTCCCGCGCGAATACACCGGCGTTTATCTGGAACGGCGGCGCGAGAGCGGTTTCCAGCTCTACAACGCGCTCGACATCCCGCGCGGCGACAAGGCGGGTTATGCCCGGCAGGCGCTGGAGAACTACAATTTCTTCGGCGCGCCGCATGTGGCGGTCATCCACAGCGACGAGGCGCTCGGCACCTATGGCGCGATCGATTGCGGCGGCTACGTCACGAGCTTCATGCTGGCGGCGCAGGCGCTCGGCATTGCCACCGTGCCGCAGGCGGCGCTCGCGTTTCACTCCGACGTGGTGCGGCAGCACTTCGGGCTTGGCGCCGACCGCAAGGTGGTCTGCGGCATCTCGTTCGGTTGTCCCGATCTCGGTGACAAGGCCAACTCCTACCGCACCGGCCGCGCCACGGTCGCCGAAACGGTCCGCTTTCACGACGAATGACTTCCCGTCCGTAGGTCGTACGCGCGTATTTGTTGCCGGCGGAGTTCCGTTATCCGGGACTCCGGAGGGGGCGAGATGCCCCACGAGTCCATTTTTGTAAACCGAGTTTGCTGAACAGGGAGCAGCTCCGGCGGCGGCGCCATGATTTTGCCGAGGTGTCGTCCACGTTCGGCGAGCGCGTTTCGGCAACGATGCTCGTGCTCTCCTGTCCGACCTTCACATCGAAAGCCGCCCTGAAATCAACAGTTTGTGTCTGCGATGCACCAGTCGAGACGCGCCGCTGCAGGACCGGACGTGT
This sequence comes from Bradyrhizobium sp. SZCCHNS30572, assembly GCF_032484415.1. Lineage (NCBI taxonomy): Bacteria > Pseudomonadati > Pseudomonadota > Alphaproteobacteria > Hyphomicrobiales > Nitrobacteraceae > Bradyrhizobium > Bradyrhizobium sp. SZCCHNS30572. The sequence continues at coordinate 215,450 of NZ_JAUESY010000001.1, forward strand.
TGCGAGAGTCGGTGCAGGAGCGCTAATGGCTGCTGTTGGTCGAATTGGGCGCGCACTTTTCCTTCAGCTCGTGGGCTTCAAGCAATGATATTGACAAAATTCTCTCTAACATTTTGAGTTGCATCGCCCGAGCGTCAACGATGCAAAATTGCAGACGCTCGATGATCTTCTCGATTGAAGGTTCAGTCACGGCTCAAAACCTGAAGTGTCAGCGATGGATTCCATGAACACGCCGTCCAACCTTTATGCCCTCGAGGTGGACGAGGCGACGCTCCTTGGTCACCGCCTCTTGAAGGCTTTCCATAAGCTCAGGCTGAAGCGGCACAGGGAACAGATCATTGCGCTGGCTGAGCGGCTGGTGGAAGATGAAGAAAGATATCCGGCAGGGCCTGGCGGCTGACGTCTTCGAGCCCCTGCCACGTGAGGGTTGGCCGCGTCAGGCCGATCTGCTCGCAGAGTGACTTCCATGTCGTTTCATCGCAGTCGACGAGCACGGCCATCACCGACATCCCGTCCATCATGTGAGGTACGCCGAGCGGCCGCGCCTTCCAGCCGCACTTCTCGAACCGCGGCAGCCACCAGGTTTCGAGCACGATCGAAAAGCCGGTCAACCCGATCGAGATGCCGTACTCCATGATTGCGGTGAGCAGCAGCATGTCGATCCGCGGGCCGGCATGCTCGCCGCGGCGCTCCGGGATCACGAAGATGCGCGACAGTTCGTAGACGTCGGGGCGCTGGATCGGGCCGCGCAGATTCAGATACGGGAAGATGTCGCTCATCAGCGTCGGCAACTGCGTCGGCACCGCGCGCATCGAGCCGATCAACTGGCCGTTGTCGATGCAGAACAGATAGACCGAATCCTCGGTGTCGAACTGATCGATCTCGCGCCCGTCGGGACGATCGAGTGCCATCCACTTGCGTTGCTTGACGTAGATCTCGTGGCGCAGCCGGTAATACGGATCGAAATATTTCTCGTACAGAGCGCGATTATCTTTTCGAACGACATGAATCTCAGGCATCGAAACCCCCGGTCGTCTGAATCAAATTGGGGTTTGCAGATTGCCGATGCGCTCGAATTGATCCAGTGGGAGAAACGACAGATCAGATCGAGATCTCGCCGTTGACAAGAGCGGTCGCAACCGTCGCCGTCTTGTTCTTGGTTGCTAGCTTGCGCTGTGCTTCTTCCAGATGCCACCGGACGTTGCGTTCGGAGACACCGAGGATGCGCGCCGTCTCCCACGCGGTCTTGCCGCGCGCCGCCCAGCCCAGCACCTCGGCCTCGATTCGCGACAGGCGCCGGCTCTGGTTGCTCGCGGCGGAGCGCGCCAGTGCGCGAAGCCTGCTGTGCGTGAAGATGCTGATCAGGTGCAGCGCGCCCCGCGCATCGGGAGCGAGATTCGGATTTTCGCCTGCAATGCTGACGGCGCCCACGGCATCGTCGTAGTGGATGGGAACGCAGAAGCCTTCGTTCAATCGGAAGTCCTTCGCGCGCGTCATCACCTCGTGCGCGCCGGGCTCGTCCTCGCGGTCATAGGGAGCCTCCGACCACGCAAATGGATTCAATGTCGAGATGCAGTGCCGCGGAATCGGATCGCAGCGGTGAAACTGCTCGCGCGCATACATGTCGAACCATTCCCGCGGCCAGCCGTTGGCGAGAATGGTTTGCTGCAGCGATTGGCCCGAGGTCGGCACGCCGGCCATGATGTAGGCGTGAAAGCCCAGGTTGCTGATCATCTTCTCGAACTGGGAGAGCACGCTCGCGCTGGTCTTCGACGCTTCGATCGCATCGACGTACTCCAGAGCTCGTCGTCCCCAATACGCGTCCATCACTTGCATGTGAAAGTCTCCGCCCGTGGTTCAAGCTAGCCACGGACAAAAGGCTGTCAACCGCAAATTGGAGATTCAGGTCGATAGTTCGTTGAGCGTGTGTCAGAACACCGGCTGGATACAGACGTTTGCATGCAAAATTTATCAGTTCGGGGCGCGGCTGCGCTCAGAATTTCGGCGTTCTCTTCTCTGCAAACGATTTCATGCCTTCCTGGATTTCGGCGCCGCTCATGCTGTCCCGATGCCTGCGACGAGCCGCCGCATCGTCGAGGGCTCCGCGTGCAAACTCGTTGATGGCGCGCTTCATGCCGCGCATGGCCTGCGGGGCGTTGCCGGCCAGAATGGCCGCCAGCCGGTCGACCTCCGCGTCGAGCGCATCGGCCGTCGCCACGCCGGTGAGATAGCCGATGCGCAGCATCTCGGCCGCGTCGATCTTCTCCGCCGTCAGGAACAGACGCTTGGCATTGTCGATACCAAGGCGGGACACGTAGCGCTTGATGCCATTCGGGTAGTAGTGCAGCCCGAGCCGCGCTGCCGGCATGAACATCTCGCTGGTATCGACCCCGATCCGGAAATCGCAGGCCAGCGCCAGATCGGTCGAGCCGCCATAGACCCCGCCGTTGAGCCGGCAGATCGTCGGCAGCGCGAGGTCCTCCAGCCGGTCGACGACCTCCTCGAATGCCGGGGTGGAAGCCTCGGCCGTATCCGCCGGCGTTGCGCCGATGGCGCCAAGGTCGAAGCCGGCGCTGAACGCCCGCCCGGTGCCGGTCAGGACCAGCACGCGCAAGGCGGCGTTGGCCTCGACCCGGTCGAACAGCGCCAGCAGCTCGCCGAGATCCTCCGGCTGGAGCCGGTTGAGATGCTGCGGACGATTGAGCCGAATGGTGGCGCGTGCGCCGTCGATGGTCAGGAGCGGCATGCTCGGCGCGTCATCGGCCTGGGTGGTCCGTCCTGTCGTCATGTCCTGTTCTCCATGGTTCGGCGCCTGGCCTCGGCGTCGATGCTCTGCGCCAGATCGGGGTGGCGTGCCATCAGCACGCGGAAATCGACGAGGTCGAGGACCAGCAGCTTCGACAGTCCGGTCGTGCTGATGTCGGCCGAACGCAGGTTGTTCCCGAGCAGCGCCATCTCGCCGAAGAACGCGCCCTCGCCGAGCCGGACCTTCTTGCCGGGAAGGTCGACCTCGACCTCGCCGGCGGCGATGAAATACATGCAGTCCCCCGGCTCGCCCTTGCGGATCACGGTGGCGCGCGGCGGCAGGTCGATGGTGCGCAGCATCTGCGCGACGTCGGCGATCGTGGCGGGCCCGAGGCTGGCGAAGAACGGTACCCTGCTGACCGATTCCCAGGTCTTCAGAAAGTTGTCGCGCCGGGTTTCCGCGGCGAAGCCGGTCGCCAGGATGCCGGTCCATAGGCCGAACACGCCGAGGCCGGAGATCATCACCGTGGCGGCGACCACCCGCCCGAGCGGCGTGATCGGCACCACGTCGCCATAGCCCGTGGTGGTGAGGGTCACGACGGCCCACCATAGCGCGGAGGGGATGGTGCCGAAGGTGGCCGGCTGCTCGTCATGTTCGAGCGCGTATTCGGCGACCGATCCGAGAAACAGCACCAGCAGGAACAGCACCAGCACCGACAGCAGCGGGCGTGCTTCGACCACGAGCACCCGGCGGAGCTGGCGCAGGCCAGGCACGCCGGGGATCACCTTGAGCACCCAGATGACCGCCAGCAGCCACGCGGTACGTGACTCCATGCCCGAGACCAGCGCAACCGGCACGGCGAGGGCGGAGAGCGTGTCCAGCAGTCCCCGGCCCGACATCAGGTAGGCGGCGGCGCGATGCGCCCGCACGGCCTGCTGAACCCGAGCGGCCCATTCGACGACGAAAAAGACAAGGCATCCCCACAGCAGGGCGATGATCCAGCGCCCCCCGGCCTCGTAGGCGGGGTCCATCGTCAACAACACCATGGCGCTCATGCCGAGCGCCACGGCCACATAGGCCGCTCTGGTCATGTTGCGTCCGGTCAGCGCGGTGACGAATGCCGCCAGGGCAGGGTGCTGCGGTTTGGTCATTGCGGGCGGGCGTCAGTCGCTGATCTCAGAGCCGCAGGAGATCGCGGCGGCGTCAAGGTGCCCCGATCGGGGGAATCCCGTCAACGATGCGGGTGGATCGGTTTTGCAGCGTCATCCGGCAGGTCCAACCGTTCTACTTCGAGCGGGGAATTTTTCCGTACCGGCTCAAATACCGGTTCAAACGTCGTCTGTTCGCCGTATATCAGAGGTCGGCATGGACACGCTAAATTAGGCAAAAGGAGGCTCGGAACCGAGCCTCCGCCCTCCTGCGTCCCAAGAGTCTGGTTGATCCCGATGGATACCTCACACCTGGTCGAACATGCGGGCGCCGCCGGCAGCCTCTTCGCCTCGATCTTCGTGGTCGCCACGCTGTCGATGCGGACGATGATTCCGCTGCGGGTATTCGCCATCCTCACCAATATCGTCCTGATCGCGACCGCGGTGCCGATGCACAACTACCCGGTCCTGATCCTGCACGGGGTGCTGCTGCCGCTCAACAGCTACCGGCTCCACCAGATGCTGCAGCTGGTCCGCGACGTGAAGCAGTCGGTCAACAGCGACCTCTCCATGGAATGGCTGAAGCCGTTCATGACCGAGCGCAAATGCGGTCCAGGCGAGGTGCTGTTCTACAAGGACGAGAAGGCCGACAGCATGTACTACATCGTCAGTGGCCGCTTCCGCCTGGTCGAATCCGGTATCGAGCTGCCGGTCGGTGCGATCGTCGGCGAGTTCGGCATGATCTCGCCGTCCAATACGCGCACACAGACGCTGGAATGCGTCGAGGGCGGTCTGATCCTGTCGGTCTCCTACGACCAGGTCGAGCAGCTCTACGTCCAGAACCCCGCCTTCGCCTTCTACTTCCTGCGCCTCGCCAGCGCCCGGCTGTTCCAGAACATCGAAACGCTCGAGCGGCGGCTGGCGCAACAGACCACCGCGCCGGCGCCCGTCGCCAAGCCGGCGTGATCCGGGGAGCCTGAAGCCCAGTGGAAAGCGTCCGGTCCTCGCTGCGATATCTGTTCGCCGACGTCATCGGCGTCGACGATGGCGAGCCGCCTTTTCTGCCTCAGGGCCTTCCTGACGCCGCCGTGCCGGCGGTGAGCGATGGCATCCATCTGCTGATGGAGTATCAGGGCGCGAGCTACGCGCAGCTCTATGTCGATCGCATCAAGCGGTTCGTGCGCAGATCGAACGTCGATGCCGGCATGCTGTCTCAGATCGCGCAGCTGCTGGCCGCCCGCATGGCCTACGAGGATCCGATCCGGATCGCCCAGCTCAGATTGATCAGCCTCGACATGGGGAAGCGCCCGGGGGGACGCGAGAGCGACGACGTCAGGAGGTTTCGCCTCGACGAGCTGATCGGTGCGCTGCCGCAAGCCGTGGCGGAATCGTTGCTGGCAGCCTTCGAGCAGATCGGCTGGTTAGGTCGGCGCCGGGTCAAGGTCCGCTTTTCGGTCCGATCGCGGTTGGCCATTCGCCGCCTCAAGCTGATGGCCGGCCTGCGGCGCTGGCGGCTGCAGTCGGTGCGCTATGGCGAGGAGCGCGCCTGGGCCGAGCGGTGGCTGCACATGATCGCGCGCGCGCTGGACAAGCAGCCTGCGGCGGCACCCGCCGTGATCGCGACGGCGACCATGATCCAGGGGCAGGGCGACGGCTACCGGCAGGGTCTCGCTGATTGGCATGCCATCATCGATGGCCTGGCCAAGCCCACCTTCGATGGCGTCCTGCCGATCTCGGATCTCGCCTCCGCCATCGCCGAGGCGCGCGCCGTTGCGCTGGCAGAGCCGGGACAGGGGGCGCTGAAGCGGACCATCGCGCAGATCCGGGCGAGGGCGCTCTCAGTGCCGAAAACCAACGCCGCGGAATGACGCCGCCGCAGCGACGGTTGCCGCCGGATGCGCCGCGGCGTGGGTAACCTTACCCCCGGCGGGATTGCCGCGAAGGGTAGCAAGGTGCGATTTGAAGTTCCCTTTCGCGTGCAATTCGCTACCGGAGATGTCATAAGCGTCGCATACGCGTCGAATTGGCCGGGTATTCTCATCAGATTGCGCTGAACGCCTCCAGTTCCCCGTGCGTCCAAGGGTTGGTTCCAAGGGTTAGTCGTAGCGAGAGCGTCAGCTTTGTCTTTTCCCTCTTTGTCGTCGCAGGTTCCGGTTGGTGCGCTGGTCGGCTGGATGCTGCTGCTGACCTTCAAGCACATCATTGGCGACTTCGTGCTGCAGAACGCCTGGATGGCCTATGGCAAGGACCAGCGGAAGGGCTGGGCGCTGCCGCTGCTGGTGCACTGCCTGATCCATCTCGCCGTCGCCATGGTCCTGATCTTGATCGTCGCGCCGAGATTCTGGTTCGTCGCCGTGATCGACTTCGCCATTCACATCACGATCGATCGCATCAAGGGCATCTGCTCGTCGCGGTTCGGCATGAACACCGAGCACCCCTGGTTCTGGACCCTGATCGGCGTCGACCAGGCGCTGCATCACCTCACCGGATTCGGGCTCTCGATCTTCATGGCCGCAAACGGCTGAGCGTTCGGCCGCGGTGCGTCGCGGCGAAGCCGCACCGACCGCGGCAGTCCCGTGTCAAGCCGGGGGTGGGACGACCGTTCGGTTTGGTTAACCGGTCATTAGCGATTCGCGCTGCATCGTCGCGTCATGGCAATCAAACCGATGCTTCAAAGCCGCGATGCGTTCGACAGCGATTCGTGCCCGGTCGGCGACGAGCTTCTCGGTGAGCTCTACCGTGCCGACGCCAACGGGCTACCCGCGCTGGTCGAGAGCGTCTCCGCCGATGTGAGGGCCATGCTGGCGCTATTCTGTTACCGGCGCACGCATCTTCACCCGCTGGCGCTTGCGATTGCATCCACGTGCAGCGAGCAGGTCCTGTTACAGTTCGGTGGCCGGGTCGGATCGGCGCTGTATGCGCAGTCCCGCGGCGGTCGGGCGGGTCCGGCCGGCGCGACCTCGAGCCGCAAGCCAATCTCGCTGTCGACCAAGCCACTCTCGGTGATGAAGCCGTTCGAGGACGATCTCGACGACAGCCCCGAGCCGGTCACGGCCTGACTCCCCGTCTTCCTTGCCTCTGCTCAGGCGAGCACGGGCAGCCCGAACTTGCGCCGGGCCATCGCGCATTCGGCGTCACCCGGCATGCAAATGCGGCACACCTCGGGGCGGATCGCGTAGATCCGGCACGCCACGGCGCGCGCGATCTCGCCATCGAGCGCACAGCAGCGGTTGCCGTCGCAGCGCATGCCCGACAGCCGCTCGTTGACCAGCTCGGCCGGGATCAGGTCGAGCGCGGCATCCTCCTCGATCGTGAAGCGCGGCCAGTTCGACGAATAGGCGCAGCACGCGCCGCAGCTCTGACAGGGGCTGCTGTCAGTCTCGCCAGACATCGGTTCAGACATCCTTGGGAACCTCCCACACTAGGCTGCGCCGCCATTTGGCGCGCAGCGCCTCGCGCCTTTCGGGATATTTATCGTCGAGATAATCCGCCTCGACGACACGGTCGGTCCTGAAGCTGCGGAAGTCGCGGCGCAGCTCGCACCAGGCGGCGAGGATGCGCACCGCGTCATGATAGCCGATCGCGATCGGCCAGATCACGCGCTCGCTGTCGCGGCCCTGCTCGTCGCGATAGCGCAGCCTGATCTTGCGTCCCTCGTGGATCTGCGAGCGCGTGCGCGACATGTCGATGCGGTCCGGCTCGCGCATCCACGGCCGCGGCGCGCGGCTCGCCGGTTCCAGCACGAATGGCCGCAGCCGCTCCGGCACGGTGTCGGCGATCTTGGCCATCAGGTCCTCCGCCGCGCGCGCCAGCACCGGGTCGGCGTTGACCGCGACCCATTGCGCGCCAAGCACCGCCGCCTCGATCTCGTCCGGCGTCAGCATCAAGGGCGGCAGATCGAAACCTTTCTCCAGGATGTAGCCCATGCCGGCCTCGCCGCGGATCGGCACGCGCTGGCCGATCAGGGTGGCGATGTCGCGATAGATCGTGCGCTTCGAGGTCTCGAGCTCGGCCGCGATCGCATCCGCCGTCAATGGGCGGCGCGTGCGTCTCAGCACCTGGATGATCTGGAATAGCCGGTCGGCGCGTCTCATGGTGTGTCCTGCATGGGCGAGCACCCCCGCCGATGCTGACAGGATGCTGGCAGCAGCCTGTCCTTATACCGGGCCAACAACGAGATTGAAGGGGTGATGTCGATGATGATGTTTTATGGCCTTGGCCTTGCCACCACGCTACTGCCGCTGCTGACACCATGGTGGCAGCAGCATGCTCGTAGCGTCCGGCGTCTGCTCAGGAAGTCGGGAGTGCTGTCATGATCACATTGTTCGGTTTGGGCGCGGGCTTCGGCCTGCCGGAGATCAGCCCCTTCGTCACCAAGACGGAGGTGCAATTGAAGATGGCGGGCCTCGCTTTTCGGAAGCAGCGGGCGATGCCGCCGGCATCGCCGAAGGGGCAGCTGCCCTTCATCGACGACAGCGGCGAGCTGATCGCCGATTCGACCTTCATCCGCGCCCATGTCGAGCGCAAATATGGCTTCGACTTCGATCATGGGCTCGACGTGCGCGCGCGGGCGCAGGCCTGGGGGTTCGAGCGTATGATCGAGCATCACCTGTATTTCGCGCTGGTCGGGGCGCGCTGGGTCGATCCGGTCAACTTCGCCAAGGGGCCGGCCCACTTCTTCGACGGCGTGCCGGCCGACAAGCGCGAGAAGCTGCGCGAGGACGCGCAGTTTCGCGTCGCCGAGAACTATCTGATCTCCGGGCTCGGCCGCCACGCGCCGGACGAGGACGTCGATCTCGCCGCACGCTCGCTGCGCGCGCTGTCGGTGCAGCTCGGCGACCGGCCCTATCTGATGGGCGATCGTCCTTGCGGCACCGATGCGACGGCGTTCGCCGTCGTCGCCGGCATCCTCACGCCGTTCTTCGAGTCCGAGCTGCGCCGCCGCACCGAAAGCTTCGGCAATCTGGTCGCCTATGCCGAGCGCATGATGGCGCAATATTTTCCGGAGTTCGAATGGGGCAGGGCGGCCGAGGCCGCCTGAGCCGGTCAGTCGAGTCCCACTCACCGTCATTCCGGGGCAAGGCCGCAGGCCTTGAACCCGGAATGACTAACAAGCCAAAGGCGCGGCCCGCAGCGCGCAGGACCTAGGCGGAGGGCTTGCTCTCGCCCTTCAACCGCGCCAGTTCGGCCTCGAGCTCCGCGATGCGAGCATCGCGAACGGCCAGCGCTTCCGCGACGTCGGCCGCGTCGAACTTCTGCGGGATGTGCTGCGGGCAGTTGGTGTCCCACGCGCTGATCGTGAACAGGATGACGTGCTCGGGCCGCGCCTTGTAGCCTCTCGGCATCAGCGAGGCCGTCAGCGCGGCATCATCCTCCACCACCCGCGCCGTCCCCCAGATCTTCACCCGGCGGCGATGCGCGTAGTCCATGATGAAGATGTAGGCGTGCGGGTTCTCCGACAGGTTGCCCTGGGTGATATATTGCCGGTTGCCGCTGAAGTCGGCGAAGGCCAGCGTGTGGCTGTCGAGCACCTTGAGAAAGCCCTTCGGTCCGCCGCGGTGCTGGATATAGGGCTGGCCGTCGGCCGAGGCGGTCGCGAGATAGAAGCTCGTGGCCTCGGCGAGGCGGCCGGCGAGATCGGCGTCGACCTCGTGGCGAAAGCCGCGGCTCCGCTCCACATGCGCGTAGCTCTCGCGCGACCCCTTGCGCGCCTGGATCGCCTTGGCGGCGGGTGAGAACATGACGTCGCCGGGTGCCTGGATGGTTGTCTGGGTCATCGCAATGACTCCTTGTCGCTGCGGCAGTGACTGCCGCCGTGGAGCCAATATGGTCCCAATCCTCTTCGGAAATAATCTGGCCAGTTGACATTGGATCGTTGCAGATGCTGCAATAATCCCATGGACCGCATCGATGCCATGCAGGCTTTCGTCACCGTCGCCGAGCTGAACGGCTTCGCACCGGCGGCGCGCCGGCTCAAGCTGTCGCCATCGGCGGTCACCCGTTTGGTCGCCGCGCTCGAATCGCATCTTGGCGTCCGCCTGCTGCAGCGGACGACGCGCTCGGTGACGCTGACCGATTCCGGACGACGCTATCTCGACCGCGCCAGCCGCATCCTGGCCGATCTGGCGGAGGCGGAGCGCGCCGCGGAGAGCGAGCGCCTGCAGCCGGTGGGGCGGCTGGTGGTCTCGGCGCCCGTCGGCTTCGGCCGGCTCCATGTCGGTCCGGTCATGGCCGCTTATCTGAGCCGCTATGCCGAGGTCGCGGCCGAGCTGCGCCTCGAGGACCGCCAGATCAATCTGGTGGAGGACGGCGTCGACTGTGCCGTTCGTATCGGGCATCTCGGCGATTCGTCGCTCGTGGCCCGCCAGGTCGGCAGCATGCGCCGGATCGTGGTTGGAGCTCCCGCCTACTTCAAGGTCCATGGTGAGCCGCGGACGCCCGAGGCGCTGACGAAGCACCAGACCATCCAGTTCGGTCCGTCCGACGAATGGCGCTTCGTCAAGGACGGCAGGGAACTGCGGATGGCGGTCAGCCCGCGGCTCGTCACCAACAATGCCGACGCCGCGATCCAGTATGCCGAGGCGGGCGGCGGCGTGACACGGGTGATGGCCTATCAGGCGGCGGACACGCTGCGCGGCGGCCGTCTCAAGCGGGTGCTGGCGAAATACGAGCCTCCGCCGCTCCCGATCCACATCGTGTTTCCGAGCTCCCGCCTGCTCTCCGCCAAAGTGCGCGCCTTCATCGACCTGATCACCGCAACCTGCGACTGGCGTTTCGACTGAAAGCGACTACAACGCCACACCCCGTCATTCCTTGAACCCGGAATCCCGATGTTGTCTTGCCTCTGTTCTTCATCATCTCGAAATTCCGGGTTCAATCGACAACGCGCAGATGCGCGTTGCCGATTGCCCCGGAATGACGAGTGGATGCGATTGCGCCGACCTTGGTGCGACACTGGTCTTGATGCGAAAGATCGGCGGTTTCGATCACCCCTTCTTCGGCACCACCCGGAAGGTCGCGTTTGCACGCGCGATCACGGCGTCGTCGGCCAGCACCAGGCTCTGGACGAAGCAGACGGTGCGTCCGCTCTTGATGACGTCGCTCTCGACGCTGAGCCACTGTCCGGTCCCGGCGCTGCCGATGTAGTCCACCGCGAGGTTGATCGTCACCAGCGACGCCTTCCAGCCAAGCGCCTGGGCGCAGCTATAGCCCATCGCATTGTCGGCCAGCGATGCGATCAGCCCGCCATGGATCAGCCCGCGCGAATTGGTGTGCGGCGTGGCGAGCCGCAGGCCGAGGATGACGGCCTTGTCGGTTTTCTTGGCGTAGAGCGGCTCCCAGGGATCGGTGAACGGGCTCTTGCGGAAATGCGGTTCGAATCCGGCGGGGACGCTGCTCATGCGTGTCTCGATCGTTGCTGACGATGTCCGCAGTCAACGACATCAGCGCGGATTTTGCACCGCCTACAAAGTTTCAAACGTCTTTTGCGCGGGCGTTTGACACGTTGCGCGTCGGATGCACGGGATGGGTCGCGCGCGATGTCGCCGGGCGTCCGGTGCGGCCCTGCGGCAATTTCGTGGTGCGATGCTCCCGCCGTGCAATTTCGGGTGCAGGCGAGATCCTTAACGTGTTAATGAAATGGCCACGGGCCTGCAACTTTCGTCTGCCAGACTTGCGCTGGCGGGCGCGCTAGGCTCCGCTTGGCGCGTGCACTGGTGGCCAACCTGCCGCCGCGCTTGCAATGATGCTTATATGCTATAACAATGAAGCAAAGGGCCCTCGAAGGCCCACTGATGGAGGAGACGATCCCGATGAGGAAGACGCTTCTGGCGTTGGCTCTGGCCGCCGGTGTGACCCCCGCGCTCGCGCAGGACAAGACATTCGAATTGAAGATCTCGCACTGGGTGCCGGCGAGCCATCCGCTGCAGAAGGCGCTGGAGGATTGGGCCGCGTCGGTCGAAAAGGCCTCGGGCGGCACCATCAAGGGCAAGGTGTTCCCGGCCCAGCAGCTCGGCAAGGCGTTCGACCATTATGACATGGCGCGCGACGGCATCGCCGATGTCACTTATGTGAATCCCGGCTATCAGCCTGGCCGTTTCCCGATCATCGGCGCCGGCGAGCTGCCGTTCCTGATTTCCGACGCCAAGGGCGGCTCGGAAGGTTTGGACGCGTGGTATCGCAAATATGCCGAGAAGGAGATGAAGGACGTCAAGTACTGCCTCGCCTTCGTCCACACGCCGTCGGCCTTCCACACCCGCACCAAGAAGGTCGTCGTGCCTGAGGACGTCAAGGGCATGAAGATCCGCCCGGCCGATGCGACGATCGCCAATTTCGTCACCCTGCTCGGCGGGACCAATGTGCAGTCGTCGGCGCCGGAAGTGCGCGACATCATCGAGCGCGGCGTCGCCGACGGCGTCACCTTTCCGGCGGGCTCGCTGGTGCTGTTCGGAGTCGACAAGGTCACGAAGTACCACATGGATGCGCCGTTCTACGTGACGACCTTCGTGTTCGTCATGAACAAGGACAAGTACAACCAGATGTCGGCGATGCAGAAGAAGGCGATCGACGACAATTGCAACACGGAGGCCGCCGGCAAGGTCGGTGAGCCCTGGGGCAAGTTCGAGGACGCCGGCGTCGACAAGATCAAGGCCGAGTCCGGCCAGGAGGTCTACAAGCTGACGCCGGAGCAGACCGCGTTGTGGAAAAAGGCCTCCGAGCCGCTGTTCAAGACCTGGGCCGATGGCGTCAAGAAGACCGGCGTCGATGCCGAGGCCGCCATGACCGAGCTGAAGGCCTCGCTCGCCAAGTACAAGGCGCTGGCGCAGTAGCTTCTTTTCATCCCCCCAAGAGCTCTTGCGCGGCGGACGGTGCGCTCCCTCTCCCCGTTCCTTACGGGGAGAGGGTTGGGGTGAGGGGCAGCCGCACGCACCGACCGTGCGGAGAGCCCCTCACCCGGATTGCATCTACGATGCAATCCGGCCTCTCCCCGGGAGCGGGGAGAGGCTAAGAACCGCCCGCTACGCAGCAGCTCGCTTCGCATCCACCATAACCACCAAGCTTTCTGACACGGGGACGCCATGCAGCGCGCCTTCATGGACCGGATCATCGACGGGATCGAGTGGATCGCCGCGTTCTTCGTCGGCATCGTCGCGCTCGACATCTTCCTGTCGGTGCTACTCCGCAACACGCTGAACTATTCGATCCCCGATTCCTTCGACATCGGGCGCATGCTGCTCGGCATCCTGATCTTCTGGGGCATCGCTGCGACGTCATACCGCGGCACCCACATCACCGTGGATCTCATCTGGGGCAATGTCGGCCCGCGCTATCAGCGCTGGATCGACATCTTCGCAACGCTGGTACTGCTGTTCGTCGTCACGGTGCAGACCTGGACCCTGTTCGACAAGGTGCGCGGCACCTATGAGGACAACGTCCTCACCTTCGATCTGCACATGCCGACCTGGCCGTTCTTCGCCGTCGCCTGGATCGGCGACGTTTCGGCGGTGCTGCTGATCGCCATCCGGACCTATCGCCTGATCTTCCACCCCGAGGAGATTCATGACCCTCAAGTCAAGCCCACGGAGTAGTGCCGCATGAGCACGGATGCGGTTGCCGTCATCGGCTTCGTTGCGCTGTTTGCGCTGATGCTGCTGCGCGTGCCGGTGGGCATGGCGATGGGACTCGTCGGCGTGTCCGGCTTCGCCTATCTCGTCAACGGTACGGCGGCGCTGAAGCTGGTTGGCCAGACCTCGATGCGCACGGTCACGGACTACACGTTCGGCGTGATCCCGATGTTCCTGCTGATGGGAACGTTCGTGTCCAACTCGGGCATGAGCCGCGAGCTGTTCCGCGCCGCCAACGGCTTCGTCGGCCATCTGCGCGGCGGGCTCGGCATCGCCACGGTGGCGGCCTGCGGCGGCTTCGCCGCGATCTGCGGCTCGTCGGTGGCGACCGCCGCGACCTTCTCGGCCGTGGCCTATCCGGAGATGCGCCGCTTCGGCTATCCGCAGTCCTTCGCCACCGGCGTCATCGCCGCCGGCGGCACCTTGGGCGCGATGCTGCCGCCGTCGACCGTGCTCGCCGTCTACGGCATCATCACCGAGCAGGACATCGGCAAGCTGTTCATCGCCGGCATCATCCCCGGCCTCTTGGCGATGACCATGTACATGATCACCATCACGGTGATCGGCCGTGTCAGGCCGGATTTCCTGCCCAGGGGCGAGGCGCCGCCGTGGCGCGAGCGCATCGCGGGCCTGAAGGGCATCTGGGCGCCGGTGCTGCTGTTCCTGTTCGTGATCGGCGGCCTCTACGGTCTTCCGTTCCTGCCACGCTTCACGCCGACGGAAGCCGGCGGCGTCGGCGCCACCGGCGCGTTCCTGATCGGCGTGTTCACCGGCCGGCTGAACAAGGAGAAGATCCTGGCTTCGCTGCTGCAGGCGACGCGCACCGCGGCGGCCGTGTTCACTGTGCTGATCGGCGCCTTGATCTTCGGCTACTTCCTGACGGTGACTCAGACGCCACAGAAGGTGACGGAGTTCCTCACCGGTCTCGGCCTCGGGCCCTACGGGGTGCTGGCGCTGATCATGGTGATGTATCTCGTCCTCGGCTGCCTGATGGACGCGATGGCGATGATCATCCTGACCGTGCCGATCATCTTCCCGGTGATCTCGCATCTCGGCTTCGATCCGATCTGGTTCGGCGTCATCATCGTGATGACCGTCGAGCTTGGCCTGATCCATCCCCCCGTCGGCATGAACGTGTTCGTGATCAAGAGCGTGGTGAAGGACGTGTCGTTCTCGACCATCTTCAAGGGCGTGCTGCCGTTCGTCGCGACCGACCTGATCCGGCTGGTGATCCTGATCGCCTTCCCGCTCCTCGCCACCTGGCTGCCGCAACAGATGATGGCCCGCTGATGACGACTCCGATCCTCGAGACCCGCTACGTCTTCACCCTCACCGTGATGATCGGCGACGTCACCAGTGCCGGCGAGACCGGCATCGGCGTGCGCCGGATCATCCCGATCCATGGCGGAGAGGTGAAGGGCCCCGGTCGCGCCGGTGAGGGCATCAGCGGCAGGATCTGCAACTTCGGCGCCGACTTCCAGATCATCCGCCCCAACGAGCTGATCGACCTCGAGGCCAAATACGCCTTCGAGACCGACGACGGCGCGACCATCTATGTCGAGAACCGCGGCATCCGCTTTGGGCCGGTCGACTTGCTGCAGAAGCTCAAGCGCGGCGAGCCGGTGGACCCCAGGCTGATCTACTTCCGCACCCACCCGCGCTTCGAGACCGGCCACGAGAAGTATCGCTGGCTGATGGAGCACGTCTTCATAGGCTCCGCCGCGCGGCACGCGGATCGCGTCATCATCGACGTGCATGTGGTGCTGTAGGCTACGCTCTCCTTGCGAAGGGCGATCGCATAAAGCGGTCGGGAGTTTAGGGCTTGCCTGTCTCCACATCGTCATGGCCGGGCTTGTCCCGGCCATCCACGTGGTTCTGCATGCTCCGAACGACGTGGATGCCCGGGACAAGCCCGGGCATGACGGAGTAACTGGTTGAAAGTGGCTGTTCGTCGCGACGGCTTCGTATTCGGTAGACCTACGACTAATCCTCGTCGTCCCAGCCCGAAGCCCGGCCGTAGCCGTCGTGGTCGCAATTGCGATAGTGGCGAGCCGGCACATAGCGGTAGCGCTCGTAGCCGTAGCCGTAGCCGTAGCCGTAGCCGCCATACGCCGCGTCGCGATAGTGGGACCGGTAGACCTGCGCAGGCTCATACGCCTGCGCTTCCGACGCTGCCGCCAGCGCGCCCCCGATGAGAGCTCCGGCCACCAGGCCGCCGAACAGCGCCGCGTTGCGCCCGTCGTGAGCCTGAGCCGGCGCCGCGCCGGCGAGCAGGGTGGCGGTGACGGTGAGCGCGGCGATGCCGCCTGCGAGAGATGTCTTCAGCGAAACCATGGTCCCCTCCATTGGGAAGTGTAGGGACGTTCTACATCGCGGGCTTTGAAGCCACCCTGAATGCAATGTTGTTGGCCGTTCATCTCGGAAGTCGCCCCGGGGCTCCGGCCTAACCGGCATCCTCCCAGCATATTCTGATAAAAATAAATGTATTGCGTTTTATCGGAAAACGTGATCTTCTCTCGCCATCCCGTCCCAAGCCGAGGGGCGTAGCGCGCGATCGTCACGACACGCGGGGCGGGGAGCGGTGGCCGCGATCATGTCGCAGCGTGTCTTCGGGCGCGCGGACGAACGATGTGACGCGGACGTGAAGTCGCAGCGTCCTGACACCCCGTTGCCGGTGTTACGTTCGCGATGGCGCCAACGCGCCGCGCGGATCATGGTGGCCAACAAGCCGGTGCACCAGGGAGACTGCGTATAAGCGTGAAGACCATCGCGCAGGGAAGGCCGGGCGTTCTCGGCTGCACCTGTGGTACCTGCCGCCTGCATTTTTCTCGCAGGCGGGCCGCAGGCGTCAGCCGGCGCCTGGCCTTCCCTGCGCCCTCCGCACCGGAGGGTGAAGAATATCAGCAAGCCCCGGGCGTGATTTCGCCGCGGGAATGCCGGATCATGTCATTTGCCTTTGCGCGCAGGCGGGCCTTACGATGCTGCGCGACCGAGCCCCTCGGCGGCTTGTTCTTTTGCATTGCACAACATGATGTCGGGCGCCGCTTGTTGACTCCCGCGAAGATCGTTATAAAACATAACTATTCTGAACAGGACACAATAGAGCCCATGGGAAACACCGACACCGCCACGCCTGCGGGGGATTCGTCTCTGCTGCAGATCGAACAGCAGGGCGCCGTCCTGACGATCGGGCTCAACCGCCCGGCCAAGCGCAACGCGCTGAATGACGGCATCATCCTCGCCATCGGCGAGTGCTTCACCAGCCTGCCTGACGACGTCCGCTGCATCGTGATCCACGGGATTGGCGACAATTTCTCCTCCGGCCTCGATCTCTCCGAGCTGCGCGAACGTGACGCCACCGAAGGCCTGGTGCACTCGCAGATGTGGCATCGCGTGTTCGACCGCATCCAGTATTGCCGCGTGCCGGTGATCGCCGCATTGAAGGGGGCCGTCATCGGCGGCGGTCTCGAGCTCGCCTGCGCCGCGCATATCCGTGTTGCCGAGCCGTCGGCTTACTTCGCGCTGCCCGAGGGCCAGCGCGGCATCTTCGTCGGTGGCGGCGGCTCGGTGCGGCTGCCGCGCCTGATCGGCGTCGCCCGCATGATGGACATGATGCTGACCGGCCGGGTCTATTCGGCGACCGAAGGCTCGTCCTACGGCTTCGCGCAATATCTGGTCGAGGCCGGCGCCTCGATGACCAAGGCGATGGAGCTGGCGGCGAAGATCGCGAACAACGCGCCGCTGACGAATTTTGCGGTGCTGCAGGCGCTGCCGATGATCGCCGAGGCCAATCCGCAGACCGGCCTGCTGATGGAATCGCTGATGGCCACCGTCGCGCAGAGCGACAAGGAGGCCAAGAATCGCATCCGCGCCTTCCTCGATCACAAGACCGCCAAAGTGAAGCCGACGTGACATGACCGCACAAACAATAACAAGCACACGGGGAGGAACGGACGACACGGCGCGCAGCGCCAGTGTTCATCCGTTGCGCGCGATCTCGTTCAACGACCCGGCCGTCACGGTCGACCGCCGAGACGACGGCACCATCTATCTCCGTCCGAAGCAGCCGCTCGGCGACTATCCGCCGCGGATCACCGACCGGCTGCATCACTTCGCCAAAGCCACGCCTGAGCGCGTGTTCATGGCCGAGCGCGTTGGCCCGGAGGGCTGGCGCGAGCTGACCTATGCCACGCTGCTGGCGGCGAGCCGGCACATCGCGTCGGGGCTGCTCGCGCGCGGGCTGTCGCCGGACCGGCCGGTCATGATCCTGTCGGGCAATTCGATCGACCATGCGCTGGTCGCGTTCGGCGCGCTCTATGCCGGCGTGCCGTTCTGTCCGGTGTCGCCGGCCTATTCGCTGGTGTCGCGCGACTACGGCAAGCTCGCCTACCTGATGAAGCTGCTGACGCCGGGCCTCGTCTTCGTCGACGACGCCGACAAGTTCGCCGACGCGCTCATCGCCAACGTACCCGAAGGCACCGAGATCGTGGCGTCGTTCGGCTCGGTGCCGGGCCGCAAGATCACGATGCTCGCCGATCTGATCGCATCGCCGCTGTTTCCTGGCCTCGACGCCGCCCATGACAAGATCGGCCCGGACACGATCGCGAAATTCCTGCTGACCTCGGGCTCGACCGGCAATCCGAAGGCCGTCATCAACACCCAGCGCATGATCTGCGCCAACCAGGTGATGATCCGCGAGACGCTCGCCTTCCTCAAGGACGAGCCGCCCGTGATCATCGACTGGTTGCCCTGGAATCACACATTCGGCGGCAACCACAACATCGGCCTGACGCTGTTCAACGGCGGCTCGATGTATCTCGACCAGGGCAAGCCGGTGCCGGGTGGCATCGAGGAGACCGTGCGAAACCTGCGCGAGATTTCGCCCACGGTCTATTTCAACGTCCCGAAGGGCTACGAGTCGCTGCTGCCCTATTTCCGCGAGGACCCGGCGCTGCGGAAGTCCTTCTTCCAGCGGCTGCACGCGATGTTCTTCTCCGGCGCCGCACTGGCGCCGCATGTCTGGAACGAGCTCGACGAGCTCTCGGTGGCCGAGACGGGCACTCGTGTGCCGATGTTGACGGGCCTCGGCTCCACCGAGACCGCACCGTTCTTCATGTCGGTCAATCCGCGCACCAGCCGCTCCGGCCATGTCGGCCTGCCCGTCTCCGGCAACGAGGCCAAGCTCGTTCCCAACAACGGCAAGATGGAAGTGCGCGCCAAGGGGCCGAACGTGACGCCGGGCTATTGGCGCCTGCCGGAGGTCTCGGCCGCGGCCTTTGATGACGAAGGCTACTACAAGATGGGCGACGCGCTGAAGCCCGTCGATCCCGACGACTTCAATGCCGGCTTCGACTTTGACGGCCGTGTTGCCGAGGACTTCAAGCTGGCGAGCGGCACCTGGGTTTCCGTCGGCCCGTTGCGGGCCCGCTTCGTGGCTGCGTGCGCGCCGCTGGCGCGCGACGTGATCATCGCCGGCATCAACCGCGACGAGATCGCCGCAATCGTCGTGCTCGATCTCGATGGTTGCCGCCTGATCAACGCGACCTTGCCGTTCGACGACCTCGCCGCCACGGCGGCTGATCCGCTGATCATCGAGGCCTTCCGTCAGCGCTTCGCAAAATTCCTGCAGACCGCGACCGGCTCGTCGACGCGCATCACGCGCGCCGTCCTGCTCGGCGAGCCGCTGTCGATCGACAAGGGCGAGGTCACCGACAAGGGATCGATCAACCAGCGCGCCGTGCTGGAGAACCGCAAGGACCTGATCGAACGCATCTACGCCGCGACGCCGGACGACGACATCATCATCGCCGGCTGATCGACGCATCCAAGGGAGAAACGACAATGTTGTTGAAGGACCAGGCCGCCATCGTCACCGGCGGCGCCTCCGGCCTCGGGGCCGCCACCGCCCGCAAGCTCGCTGCGCAGGGCGCCAAGGTCGCGGTGTTCGATCTCAATGCCAAGCTGGCGGAGGAGGTCGCGGCCGAGATCAAGGGCGTGCCGGTGGTCTGCGACGTCTCGGACGCCGCCGGCGCGGAAGCGGCCGTTGCCAAGGCCGTCGAGGCGCTCGGCCAGCAGCCGCGCGTGCTGGTGAACTGTGCCGGCATCGGCGTCGCCAAGCGCGTCGTCGGACGTGACGGCCCGATGCCGCTGGCCGATTTCGAGAAGGTCATCAAGGTCAACCTGATCGGCTCGTTCAACATGCTGCGTCTGGTCACCAACGGCATGACCAAGCTGGAGCCGCAGGCGACCGGCGAGCGCGGCGTCGTCATCAACACCGCGTCCGTCGCCGCCTATGACGGCCAGATCGGACAGTCGGCCTATTCGGCCTCCAAGGGCGGCATCGTCGGCATGACCCTGCCGATCGCGCGCGAGCTCGCGCAGTTCGGCATCCGCGTGCTGACCATTGCGCCGGGCCTGTTCCTGACGCCGCTGCTCGCCAACCTGCCGCAGGAGGCCCAGGACTCGCTCGCCGCCGCGATCCCGTTCCCCCGCCGTCTGGGTCATGCCGATGAGTTCGCCGCGCTGGCGCTGCACATGGTCGAGAACGCCTACCTCAACGGCGAAGTCGTTCGCCTCGACGGCTCGCTGCGCATGGCGCCGAAGTAAGTGCGGCGCGCCGACGTCCACGTGGTTGTCATTCCGGGACGACGCGCCAGCGTCGGGCCCGGAATCCATTCGGCGTCTAGCACTGCTGAGAGATGGATTCCGGGCTCGCGCTCCGCGCGCCCCGGAATGACGACGTAGAGAAACGTAGGGTGGGCAAAGCGTAGCGTGCCCACCGCCGCTGAAAATGGTGGGCACGGCGCTGCGCGCCGTTGCCCACTCTCCAGATCGCTATCGGCGATGGTGTGAGGCTTTCAAGACATGTTCGTTCACCGCCGCGACGTGCAGATCCAGTGGGGCGACTGCGATCCCGCCAACATCGTCTACTACCCGCGCTATTTCGCGATGTTCGATGATGCAACCTCGGTCATGTTCGAGGCGGCCGGGTTCTCCAAGCAGGACATCGTCCGCCGCTACGGCCTGGTCGGCATCCCCATGGTCGACACCCGCGCCAAGTTCTACATCCCCTCGACCTATGGCGACTGGATCACGATCGAGAGCCGGATCGAGAGCATCAAGCGCTCGTCCTTCGACGTCACCCACAAGGTGTTCAAGGGTGAGGCGCTGGCCATCGAAGGGTTCGAGACCCGGGTGCTGGTCGGGCGCGATCCGGCCGACCCGGACAAGCTGAAATCGGCACCTTTCCCGGAGGAGATGCGAGCCAAGTTTCTCGGGGAATGAGGCGCGGAAATGGGTACGACATGCGGCCGTCTTAAGGATGTTCAGCTGTCGTGCTTTGGTCGACTGGTGAGGAGTGATCTTCTCGTGTTCAATGCTATGATCACGTTTGGACACATATCGGCCGGTCGTGTTGGAAGATGCCCCAGACAGGGGGCGGGACTGCAAGCAGGATCGGCGGATCACGAGCTGAACCGAAAAGATTGAGGGAGGATTTTATGAGGAAGGCCTATCTGGCGGCGGCTGGCGTCATCGCGATGCTGGCATCAGCGCCGGCGCTGGCGCAGACCAGCGAGATCACCATCGGCATCACCACGACGACGACGGGGCCGGGCGCGGCGCTCGGCATCCCCGAGCGCAATGCGCTCGAGTTCGTGCCGAAGGAGATCGGCGGCGTGCCGCTCAAGGTGATCGTGCTCGACGACGGCGGCGATCCGACCACGGCCACGACCAACGCCCGTCGCTTCGTGACGGAATCGAAGGCCGATATCATCATGGGCTCGGCGCTGACGCCGCCGACCATCGCGGTGTCCAACGTCGCCAACGAGGCCGGCATTCCGCATTTCGGCCTGGCGCCGTTCCCGGTCACGCCGGAGCGGATGAAATGGTCGGTTGTGATGCCGCAGCCGGTGCCGATCATGGGCAAGGTGCTGTACGAGCACATGAAGGCGCACAACATCAAGACCGTCGGCTATATCGGCTACTCCGACTCCTACGGCGACCTCTGGTTCAACGATCTGAAGAATCAGGCTGTGCCGATGGGCATCACCATCGCCGACGAGGAACGCTTTGCGCGTCCCGACACCTCGGTCACCGGCCAGGTGCTGAAGCTGGTCGCCGCCAATCCGGACGCCATCCTGGTCGGCGCCTCCGGCACCGCCGCGGCGCTGCCGCAGACCGAGCTGCGCGAGCGTGGCTACACCGGCCTGATCTATCAGACCCACGGCGCCGCGAGCATGGACTTCATCCGTATCGCCGGCAAGGCGGCGGAGGGGGTGATCATGGCGTCCGGTCCGGTGATGTCGCCGGAGACGCAGGACGACAGCGCGCTGACCAAGAAGCCGGGCATGGAGCTGAACAAGGCGTATGAGGGCAAGTATGGCCCGAACAGCCGCAGCCAGTTCGCCGGCCATTCGTTCGACGCGTTCGAGATCCTCAAGCGCATCATCCCGGTGGCGCTGAAGACCGCCAAGCCCGGCACGCCGGAGTTCCGCGAGGCCATCCGCCAGGCGCTGCTGACCGAGAAGGATCTGGCGGCCTCGCAGGGCGTCTACAACTTCACCGAAAAGGACCGTTCCGGCCTCGACGACCGCGCCCGCATCATCCTGACGGTGAAGGATGGCAAATACGTCCCGGCGAAGTAACCGGACGGACGATATCTTCGAGTGAGGAAGGCCGGCTCGGTGAGCCGGCCTTTCGGCCATTTGGACGATGATCTTTGTCGTTTTGGGAGCCTACCATGATTCCCGCCCCCACCGGAGCCACGCGGCTCCACATCATCATCGGCGATCCCGTCGCGCAGGTGCGCGCGCCGGCCGGCGTCAGCCAGGCGTTCTCGGAGCGCGGCAGCGATGCGATCCTGGTTGCGGTCCAAGTCGCGCCGCGCGACCTGACTGACTTCCTGGCGACGATGACACGGGTGAAGAATCTCGACGGCATCGTCGCGACCATCCCGCACAAATTCGCCTGCTACCGCGCCTGTGCGACGGCCACCGAGCGCGCGCATTTCATCGGCGCCGTGAATCTGATGCGGCGTGGTCCTGACGGCCGTTGGCATGGCGACATGGTCGACGGCCTTGGCTTCATTGGCGCTGCGAAGGGGGCGAGCTTCGATCCTGCAGGCTGCCGCGCGCTACAGATTGGCGCGGGCGGTGCGGGCTCGGCAATCGCTTTGGCGCTGATCGATTCCGGCGTGCGCGAGCTTGCCATTCACGACAGCGATGCCGGACGCCGCGATGTGCTGATCGCGCGCCTCAACGAGCGGGGCAAAGGCCGCGCCGTTGTCGGCTCGATGAACGCAACAGGCTTCGACATGGTTGCCAACGCCACGCCGGCAGGCATGCAGCCCGGCGATCCTCTGCCGATCGACATGACGACCGTCAGCCCGTCGGCCTATTGCGGCTGTGTCATCACCCGGCCCGAGGTCTCGCCCTTCATCGCCGCTGCGCGCCAGCGCGGCTGCCTGACGGCGACCGGCACCGACATGTACCGGGCGCTGGAGCGCGTGATGGTCGATTTCCTGCTGTCGAAGGAGGCGCCCTCCTGAAGCAGCGCCTCACCCTATCGACATCAGGCTCAGCTCGCGGCCGCCTCGGCAAAGCCGAGATAGCTCGCCGCCACGCGCTCGTCGGTGGCGATCTCGCTGGCCTTGCCGTTGAGCACGAACTCGCCGAGCTCCATGACATAGGCGCGGTCGGCGACCTTGAGCGCGGCCTTGGCGTTCTGCTCGACCAGCAGCACCGAGACGCCTTCCTGGCGCAGCTTGGCGACGATTTCGAAGATGCCGGCGACGATGATCGGCGCCAGGCCAAGGCTGGGCTCGTCCAGCATCAGCATCTTTGGCGCGCCCATCAGCGCGCGCCCCATCGCCAGCATCTGCTGCTCGCCGCCGGAGAGCGTGCCGGCGAGCTGCTTGCGCCGCTCCTTGAGCTTCGGAAACAGCGTGTAGACGTGCTCGAAGCCGCGTGCGGCGTGGGCCTTCGACATTCTGAAAGCGCCGAGCTGCAGATTATCCTCCACGTTCATGGTGGCGAACAGCTCGCGATGCTCCGGCACCAGACAGAGACCGCGCGCGACGCGGTCCTCGATCTCCAGCCGGGCCATGTCCTCGCCCAGGAAGGAGACGCGACCCTTCAGCGGAAACACGCCCATGATGGCACTGAGCAGCGTGGTCTTGCCGGCGCCGTTGGCGCCGATGATGGTGACGATCTCGTTCTCGGCCACGGTGAGCGAGACCGAGCGGACCGCCTCGACCTTGCCGTAGGAGACATGGGCGTCGGTGACTTCCAGCAGCGTGCTCATGCGGTGGCTCCGAGATACGCCTTGATGACCTCCGGATTGGTCTTGATCGCGGCAGGTGTGCCCTCGGCGATCTTGGTGCCGAAATCGAGCACCACGATGCGGTCGGCGAGGTCCATGACAAATCCCATGTCGTGTTCGACCAGCAGCACCGACATGCCGCCGGCGCGGAGGTCGCGCAGCAGCGCGCCGAGGCGCTGCTTCTCCATGTGGCGCAGGCCGGCGGCCGGCTCGTCGAGCAGCAGCAGCATCGGATCCACGCACAGCGCGCGGGCGATCTCGACGATGCGCTGCTGGCCGAGAGACAACGAGCCGGCAAGCTGGTGCATCTGGTCGCCGAGCCCGACGCGCTCGATCTGCCGCGCGGCTTCCGCGAGCAGCTTGGCTTCGTCGCCGCGATCGAGCCGGAACATGCTCGTGAGCGCGTTGGAATGGCCGCGCAGATGCGCGCCGATCGCGACGTTCTCGAGCACCGTCATGTCCGGCACCAGCTTCACGTGCTGGAAGGTACGGGAAATGCCGAGCTTGACGACGTCCTGCGGCGGGGCGTTGCCGACGGCCTTGCCGAGCACCGAGATGTTGCCGGAGGTCGGCGGCAGCACGCCGGTGATCAGGTTGAAGGTCGTGCTCTTGCCGGCGCCGTTCGGGCCGATCAGCGCGACGATCTCGCGGGACTGGACGTCGAACGAGACGTTGTTGACCGCGACCACGCCGCCGAACTGCTTACGCGCGTTGTCGACCTGGAGCAGCACGTTTGGAGTCGTCGCAGATCGCTCCCGCGCCGGCAGTTTGACCGACGTGTCCGGCTGCTTGGCAACCGGCTTGAACGGCAGCCGCGCCGTCAGCCACGGCCACAGGCCGGTCGGGGCGAGCTGGAGAAGCGTGACGAGGAGAATGCCGAACACGATGGTCTCGAGCTGGCCCTCGCCATGCAGCAGCAGCGGGAGGTAGCTTTGCAGCACCTCTTTCAGCACGACGACGATCGCCGCGCCGAGCACGCCGCCCCAGACATAGCCGGCGCCGCCGACCACGGCGACGAACAGATATTCGATGCCGGCCTGGGCGCCGAACGGCGTCGGGTTCACGGCGCGGGTGAAGTGCGCATAGAGCCAGCCCGAGAGGCCGGCGAGCACGGCGGCATAGATGAACACCAGCAGCTTGGCGCGAGGTGCATAGACGCCGAACGCTTCCGCGGCGATGTGGCCGCGGCGCAGCGCGCGAATGGCGCGGCCGGTGCGGGAGTCCAGCAGGTTCATCGTCAACAGTGCGGAGATCAGAACGGCGGCCCAGATCGCGAAATAGATCGTGCCGGGATCGAGCATCTTGAGGCTGCCGATCGACAGCGGCGGGATGCCGGAGATGCCGTCGTTGCGGCCGAGGAAGGCGAGCTTGCTGAACAGATAGAACAGGCCGAGGCCCCAGGCGAGCGTGCCGAGCGGCAGATAGTGGCCGGACAGCCTGACCGTGACGAGGCCGAGCAGAACGGCGGCGAGGCCCGACACCAGCAGCGACAGCGGCAGGGTCAGCCACGGCGATACGCCGTAATTGGCCGACAGCACCGCAGTGGTGTAGGCGCCGAAGCCGACAAAAGCGGCCTGGCCGAACGAGGTCAGACCGCCGACGCCGGTCAGCAGCACCAGCCCCATCGCGACCAGCGCCGACAGGCCGATATTGTCGAGCAGCACGATCCAGAACGGCGGCATGCCCGGGATGAACGGGATCGCCGCGACGATGACGGCAAAGATGATGAGAGGCCAACGCTCGCGCACGGCTCAATCCTTCTCTTCTTCGACCGCGGGCGCGGCGAGCGAACGCAGCAGCAGAACCGGGATCAGCAGCGTGAAAACGATCACCTCCTTGAAGTTGGAGGCATAGAACGAGGAGAACGCCTCGACGATGCCGACGACGAGCGCGGCGACCGCAGTCAGCGGATAGCTGATCAGGCCGCCGATGATCGCGGCGATGAAGCCTTTGAGGCCGATCAGGAAGCCGGTGTCGTAATAGAGCGTCGTGATCGGGACGATCAGGATACCCGAGAGCGCGCCGATGGTGGAGGCCAGCAGGAACGCGATCTGGCCCGACAGCGTGGTGCGGATGCCGACCAGGCGGGCGCCGAGCCGGTTGATGGCGGTGGCGCGCAGCGCCTTGCCGTAGAGCGTCAGGCCGAAGAACAGCCAGAGGCCGACGATGAAGGCGATGGTGATGCCGTAGACCGCCATGCCCTGCCCGGTGAAGCGCAGCGAGCCGAGCGTCGCCGTGGCATTGAGCAGGGTCGGGCCACGCTGGCCCTCGGCGCCGAAGAACAGCAGGCCGAGGCCCTGCAGTGCGAGGTGAACGCCGACCGAGGCGATCAGCAGCACCAGCACCGAGGTGTGCGCGAGCGGCTGGAACACGATGCGGTAGAGCGACAGGCCGATGCTGGCCACGATCAGCAGCGACAGCACCAGGCTGACGCCGGCGGGCATGCGCTGGTTCGCCGCCCACATGCTGGCGAGCAGAATGACGACAGGGAGGGCGACGTTGAGGCCGAAGGTGCGCGCGATCTTCGGCGCGTGCAGCGTCTTGCGCATGGCGTAGAGGTCGAAGGCGAAGGCCGCGAGCCCGATCACGACGGCGAGCTTCGCGGTGCCCGGCATTTGGCCGGCAGCGAGCGAGGCATAGGTGAGGGCGCCGTAGGTGACGAATTCGCCCTGCGGGATCAGGATCACCCGGGTGACGGCAAACACCAGCACGAGCGCCAGCCCGAGCAGCGCGTAGATCGCGCCATTGGTAATGCCGTCCTGCAACAGGAACAGCAAGATCGTTGTGTTCAAGACAGGACGCTCCCCCTCTGTGGTGACCGGGCGCGGCCGGCGCCCTGCGCCGTCCGCCGGTCTTGGGCAGTTGAATTGGGCTGCCCGTGTTTGATATAGTGGATAACAATTATCGATTATAATCTCAAGGCCGCTGTTCCGGCTGCGGCATTCGAGACCAGGGATGGAAGCAAATGCGATGAATTTGGCGGACCGTGATGGCCGATAGCGCCAAGCCCGTCAGCAAGAGGGAAAGCCGCAAGGAAGCTGCCGTAGCGGCCGACGAGACGCAAGCGGTCCAGCTCGGCGAGCTGTCGGATCTGCTTGGCTATGTGCTGAAACGGGCGCAGTTGAAGGTGTTCGAGGACTTCCTGCGCTGCGTCGCGCCGCTGCAACTGACGCCGGCCCAGTTCTCGGTGCTGCTGCTGCTCGACGCCAATCCGGGCCGTAACCAGACCGAGATCGCCAACACCCTGGGCATCCTGCGGCCGAACTTCGTGTCCTTGCTGGACAGCCTCGAGAGCCGCGACCTGTGTGCGCGGGTGCGTTCGGCCAACGACCGGCGCTCGCACATCCTGATGCTGACCGAGAAGGGCCGCGCCGTGCTGGCCCGCGCCAAGAAGCTGGTGGTGTCGAAGCATGAGGCGCGGCTCAACGAGCTGCTGGGCCCGGATGGTCGCGACGCGCTGCTGGCGATGCTCACCAAGATCGCGGAGGAGTTCTGAAGGACGCAGTCGCGCCCCTCAATCGACCAGGATGACCCTGACGTCGTTCACGTTGGTGAGGGTCGGTCCGGTCTGCAGCAGGCCGCCGGTCGCGGCGAAGAACGCGGTGGCGTCGTTGTTGGCGAGATAGGCCTGCGGATCCAGCCCCTGCGCCCGCATCGCGGCGATGACCTCGGCATCGACAAGCGCACCGGCCGGATCGGAGGCGCTGCCGCCGCCGCCATCGGCGCCGTCGGTGTCGCCGGCGAGCGCCGCGACGCCCTCCATGTCCTTGAGGAGGTCGGCGAGCGCCAGGGCATATTCCTGGTTCGGGCCGCCGCGGCCCTGGCCGCGCACCGTCACGGTGAGCTCGCCGCCGGAAATGATCGCCATGCGGCGGCCGAGCGCGCGGGCCTCGCGTGCCAGTTTGGCGTGATCGGCCGCGACCTCGCGGGCCTCACCCTCGAGATCGGCGCCGAGATCGAGCACGTCGTAGCCCGCGGCCTTGACGCTGGCCACGGCCGCCTCCAGCGAGCTGGCGGGGCGCGCGATCAGCTCGAACGAGGCGCGGGCGAAGGCGGCATCGCCGGGCTTGCAGCTCTCATTGGCGGCATCATCGAGCGCCCGACCGATCGCCGGGTCGACCTCGAGCTTGTATTTGGCGACGATGCCGCGGGCATCGGCCAGCGTGGTCGGATCGGGCACCGTAGGACCCGATGCGATCGCCGAGGGATCGTCATGCGGCACGTCGGAGATCGCCAGCGTCACGATCTCGGCCTTCTGCCCGGCCCGCGCCAGCCGGCCGCCCTTGATGCGCGACAGATGCTTGCGGACCGTATTCATTTCGCCGATCGGTGCGCCCGAGCGGAGCAGCGCGCGGGTCAGCTGCTGCTTCTGCGCGAAGCTGACACCGTTCACCGGCGCGACCCAATTGGCGGACCCACCACCGGAGAGCAGCACCAGCATCAGGTCGCCGGGCTCGGCGGTTGCCGCCAATTGCAGCGTCTCGTCGGCGGCCTTCAGCCCGGCCTCGTCCGGCATCGGATGTCCGGCCTCGATCACCTTCACCCGCCGGGTCGGCACACCATGGCCGTGGCGGGTGGTTGCGATGCCGGTCAGCTTCGCGGGATCGAACCCGAGCGTGTCCAGGTAATGGCGCTCGGCCGCGAGCGCCATCGCGGCCGCGCCCTTGCCGGCGGCGAGGCAGATGATTCGTCCTTTGGGAGCCGCCGGCAGGAATGCCGGCAGCACGACGTCGGGATGCGCCGCGGCGACGGCGGCATCGAAGATTGAGCGCAACAACGGACGGCGGCTGGTCATGCGGCGCCGCCCGTCTGCCGTGCAGAGCCTATTTCAGCTCGCCGCTCATGACCTCGCCGAACAACTGCCAGCGCTCGCCCTTGAACTGCATCAGCTGCAGCTGCTCGATCGGCTGGAAGTCGTCCGGACCGGTGGTCAGCGTGATGCCGGGCAACAGCCCGCCCTGCGCAAACTGCTTCAGGCCTGCCGCCTGCTTCATGACATTGGCGCGGGTCAGTTCGTCGCCGCATCGCTTCAGCACCTCGACCATTGTGGTGGCGATGTTGTAACCGGTCAGCGCCGACGAATCCACGGGGTTGATTTCCGGCAGATATTTGGCGAGCAGCTCCCTGAACGCGCCAAGACCGGGGTCGTTGGCCCATTGCGGGTCGGAGGCATCCTTGGCATAGGCGGCCGAGATCACCCCTTGCGAGTTCTCGACGCCGGCCGGCCGCATCACCGCCGCGGTCGAGGCGCTGACGTTCGAGATGATGGTGAGCGGCTTCCAGTTCATCTCGCCGAGCTTCTTGATCGCCTGTGCGCCGGATTTCGGTGTGGTGAACAGCACGACGATGTCCGGATTGGCCGACTTCATCTTGACGATGTGCGACTCCACCGTGGGTTCGGCGATTTCGTAGCTCTCCTCCAGCACCACGCGGGACGTGTCGCCAAGGCCATCCTTGAGACCCTTCAGATAGTCCTTGCCCATGTCGTCGTTCTGGTAGAGCACTGCGATCTTGCCGGTCGGCTGCTGCGCGGTGAGATATTTGGCATAGATGCGGGCTTCCGACTGATAGCTCGGCAGCCATCCCATGGTCCACGGATTGGTCTTGGGCTCGTTCCACTTGGTGGCGCCGGTGGCGACGAACAGCTGCGGCACCTTCTTGGCGTTCATGTATTTCTGGATCGCCGTGTTGGGCGCAGTCCCGAGCACACCGAACAGGAAGAGCACCTCGTCGCTCTCCACCAGTTTGCGCGCCTGCTCGACGGTCTTTGGCGGCGAATAGGCGTCGTCGTAGGAGATG
This sequence comes from Bradyrhizobium sp. SZCCHNS30572, assembly GCF_032484415.1. Taxonomy (NCBI): domain Bacteria; kingdom Pseudomonadati; phylum Pseudomonadota; class Alphaproteobacteria; order Hyphomicrobiales; family Nitrobacteraceae; genus Bradyrhizobium; species Bradyrhizobium sp. SZCCHNS30572. The sequence goes on from NZ_JAUESY010000001.1 coordinate 245,086, forward strand.
AAATTGATCTTGCGACCGTTGATGCCGCCCTCGTCGTTGACCTTCTTGAACACTGCCGACATCGCCTTGCCGACCGAGCCATAGGCCGAGGCCGGGCCGCTATAGGGCACGATGTTGCCGATCCTGATCTCGGTGTCGCTGGCTCCGGTGTCGTATTTCTTGTCGGCATGGGCGCTGCCGGCAGCGGCGCCAACCAAGGCGAGACCGAGCATGCTGGAGAGCGTGCGGCGGGTGAGGGCAGTGGTCACGTGGGGACTCCTTCTCGGCCTTGGAGCTTGGCCTTGTTGTTGGATCCGCCCGCAAGGCGGGCGACTCGTTTCACTCCGGACGAGTCCCCATAGCGCAGCCGCGCGCTCGGCGTAACCGCCGCCGCTGCATGACCGCCTCTCTTTCAACTCCTAGCTTAAGAAATTCTTGGCAAAGACAGCAAAGATGCTTGGAGAGAGCGCCGCCTGCGGCGCGAGGCCGCAGGCGGCGGTTTCAACTGCGTCTCGTCGTTAGCCGCCGACGTCGGCGGAGATCACGTCGCCGAACAGCTCCCACTTCTCGCCCTTGAAGCGCATCAGTTGCAGCTGGCTGACGGGTGCGAAGTCGGTCGCCGAGGTGTTGATCGTGATGCCAGGCAGCAGCATCTCGGTGCGGAAGTTGCGCAGCGATGCGGCCTGCTTCATGACGTTCTCGCGAGTGAGGTCGTCGCCGCATTGCTTCAGCACCTGCACCAGCGTCTGGGCCACGCTGTAGCCGACGACGGTGCCGCCATCGAGTTTGTCGCCCTCGGGGAAATCCTTTGCCATGAAGTCGAGGAACTGTTTCATCCCGGCGTCATCCTTCCATTGCGGATCGGAGACGTCCTTGAGATAGGCCGCCGAGATGATGTCCTGCGAATTCTCATAGCCAGCCGGCTTCAGGACGCTGCCGACGGAGGCGGAGACGTTGTTGAGGATATGCAGCGTCTTCCAGTCGATCTCCTTGACCTTCTTGATTGCCTGCGCCGCAAATTTCGGCGTGGTGATGTTCACGAATACGTCGGCGCCGGTGGACTTGAGTTTGACAATGTGATTGTCGATCGAGGGTTCGGCGGTCTCGTAGCTCTCCTCCATCACGATCATTGAGGCGGCCTTGGCGCCAAGCCCGTCCTTCAGCCCTTTCAGATAGTCCTTGCCGTAATCATCGTTCTGATACAGCACCGCGATCTTGGCGTCCGGCTTTTCCTTCAGCAGATATTTTGCGTAGATTCGGGATTCGCTCTGGTAGTTGGGCTGCCAGCCCATGGTCCAGGGGAAATCCTTCGGGTCGTTCCACTTGGTGGCGCCGGTGGCGACGAACAGCTGCGGGACCTTCTTCGAGTTCATGTATTTGTGGATTGCCGAGTTCGGCGGCGTGCCCAGCGAATTGAAGATGAACAGCACCTCATCGCTCTCGACCAGCTTGCGTGCCTGTTCGACCGTCTTTGGCGGCGAATAGGCGTCGTCATAAGAGATGAAGTTGATCTTGCGGCCGTTGATGCCTCCCTCGGCGTTGATCTTCTTGAAGTAGGCCGCTTCCGTCTTTCCGATGATGCCGTAGGCCGAGGCCGGCCCGCTATAGGGCATGATGTTGCCGATCTTGATCTCGGTGTCGGAGGCGCCGGTGTCGTACTTCTTGTTGGCGGCGATCGCGGAACTCGAGGCGAGGACGATGGCGGCAGCCGAGGCAAGGGCGGCCCGTCGCGTGATCATCATGGTGCGTTTCTCCCGTGTTGGTTCTGGATGACGTGCCGTGGCCTCCTTGACGGAAGCTCTCGTGTGTCGGGGGACTATAGCAGAGCCGCCGCGGCGTGGTTGCGACATCACGGCACGGTCCGTGTTTTATCGGTCCGCGTCCGCGCAACATCTGCGCAGTTGCGAGAAGTGCGCACAATTTGGGCGGGTGATTGCTCTGCGAGAACAGCCTGAGATCAGCTAAACGGTGTCTGTCCACCGTTCATGGCATCGTCGGTGCGACCTACGAAAAAGCCCTCCGCGCGGATGGCGCGGAGGGCGAGGTTGAGATCGGCACCGCTCTCGGCGGCGATGCTCGATTGCACGATTACTCGATGGCGCCGCTGATCGCCTCGCCGAACAGCTCCCACTTCTCGCCTTTGAACCGCATCATCTGCAATTGCTCGATGGGCGCGAAGTCGGTAGCCGAGGTGTTGATCTTGACGCCCGGCAGCAAGGTGTCGGGCGCGAAGTCCTTCAGGCTGGCGGCCTGCTTCATCACATTGGCGCGGGTGAGGTCGTCGCCGCACATCTGCAGCACCTTCACGAGCGTCTGTGCGGCGCCGTAGCCATAGACGGTCGAGCTGTCGAGCTTGTTGGCGTCGGGATAATACTGCGCGAGGAAGTCGAAGAACTTCTTCATGCCGGGATCATCGTTCCACTGCGGATCCGCAGCGTCCTTGGCATAGGCGGCCGAAAGAATCCCTTGCGAGTTCTCGAAGCCGGCCGGCTTGATCACGCTGCCGACCGAGGCCGAGACGTTGACGACCAGATGCGTCGGATGCCAATCGATCTCGGCAAGTTTCTTGATCGCCTGCGCCGCGAACTTGGGCGTCGTGACGCTGAAGAAGACGTCGGCGCCGGAGGCCTTCAGCTTGACGATGTGGCCGTCGATCGAGGGTTCGGAGGTCTCGTAGCTCTCTTCCATGACGATCATGGACGCGGCCTTGTCGCCGAGGCCATCCTTGAGGCCCTTCAGATAATCCTTGCCGAAATCGTCGTTCTGGAACAGCACGCCGACCTTGGCGCCGGGCTTGTCCTTGAGCAGGTACTTCGCATAGATGCGGCCCTCGCTCTGGTAGCTCGGCTGCCAGCCCATGGTCCAGGGGAAGTTCTTCGGGTCGTTCCACTTGGTTGCGCCGGTGGCGACGAACAGTTGCGGGATCTTCTTGCCGTTGAGATATTTCTGGATCGCCGAGTTCGAGGGCGTGCCGAGCGGGTTGAAGACGAACAGGACCTCGTCGCTTTCGACCAGCTTGCGCACCTGCTCGACCGCCTTGGGCGGCGAATAGGCGTCGTCATAGCTGACGAAGTTGATCTTTCGGCCGTTGATGCCGCCCTCGGCGTTGATCTTCTTGAAATACGCCTCCTCGGTCTTTCCGATCACGCCGTAGGCGGACGCCGGCCCGCTATAGGGCATGATGTTGCCGATCTTGATCTCGGTATCCGACGCGCCGGCGTCGTATTTCTTCTGGGCGAGTGCTGCGCCCGAGGTGAGGGCGATGACCGCCGTCGCGATCGCGGCGATTCGTAGTTGTTGAACGACCTGCAAGAGTTCCTCCTTAGTTCTTTCTGAGTTTGCCGAGCAGCTGCTGCGCCACCATCGCCACCTGCCGCGAGCCGTGCGGCACGAGGAAGATGACGAGGAACAGCAGCACGCCGAACACCGCGCCGGACAGGCCCTTCGAAATGCCTTCGGCGATGTTGGGAACGAAGATGATGAAGGCCGCGCCGACGAACGATCCGGGCAGCCAGCCGACGCCGCCGACGACCATGCCGAGGAACAGCGAGATCGCGAGAACGATCGTGTAGCTGTCGGGTGCCACGAACTGCACGGCGATGGCGCCGAGGCCGCCGGCGACGCCGGTGATGCCGGCGCTGACGCCGAACGCCAGCGTCTTGTAGGTCGCGACGTCGATGCCCATGGCGGATGCTGCGATCTCGTTGTCGCGGATCGCCATGAAAGCCCGCCCCGAACGCGAGCGTAATAGGTTCACCGAGAACACGTAGATCGCGATGGTGATCGCCAGCGTGAAGTAGTACAGCCACATGTCCTGCGACATCGGCAGACCGAACGGCGCGTCCGGCTTGGTGACGACGAGGCCCTGCACGCCGCCGGTCCATTCCTCGAAGAAGCCGAGCTTGAGGATCTGCGGCATCGCGGTGGCGAGCGCGAAGGTGGCGAGCGCGAGATACACGCCCGAGAGCCGCAGCGCCGGTTGGCCGAACAGGAAGCCGAAGCCGAAGCAGATGACGCCGGCGACCGGCAGGGTCAGCGCGTAGTTGACATTGTACTGCTCCATCAGGATCGCCGACGTATAGGCGCCGACCGCATAGAACGCGCTCTGCCCGAGAGAGAACTGTCCGGAGCCGCCGGTCAGGATGTTCAACGCCAGCACGGCGAGTCCGTAGATCAGGAGCATCGTCATCTGGAAGATGATGAAGTTCTTGACGAACAGCGGAACCACGAGAAGCAGAAGCACGACGACGAAGGTGGTGCCGGAACTCAAGGTCATGGCCCGCTTCGGAACGGCATCGACCGCGGGCGCCTGGGATGCGATGTCCTCGACTGCGCTCATGATCAGACTCGCTTCACGATGTTGCGGCCGAACAGGCCGGCGGGTTTGATGACTAGGACGGAGATGATGAGGGCCAGTGCGATCGGCAGCTTCATCTCATTGCCCACATGGGGAATGTAGGTGCCGGCGAGATTCTCGAAGATGCCGACCAGGAAGCCGCCGAGCACCGCACCGAAGGGGCTGGTGAGGCCCCCAAGCACGGCCGCGGCGAAACCGTAGATCAGCACGCCGCCCATCATGTTGGGCTCGAGGAACACCACCGGCGCGATCAGCATGCCGGCGATCGAGCCGATCGCGGCCGCCATGCCCCAGCCGAGCGCAATCATCCAGGAGGTGTTGATGCCGACCAGCCGCGCCGATTCCGGCAAGGCTGCGGCCGCGCGCATCGCAAGTCCGACACGGGTGTACTGGAAGAAGAAGTACAGCCCGATCAGGAGCAGCAGGGTAATGCCGATCATGCCGGCCTGATGGGTCGAGATCAGCTGGCTGCCCAGGAACGGCGAGGAGCCGAATGGCGTCGGGTACTGCTTGATGGTGAAGTCCCAGATCAGCCCGGCGCAGGAGTTGATGATCGAGAACAGCGCGATGAAGCCGGCGACCTGGGTCAGGATCGGCGCCTTGGTCAGTGGCTTGAACAGCACCCGCTCGATCACGATGCCGCCGGCGAAGGAGAAGGCCAGCGTCACCACGAAGGCGACCCAGTAGGGCAGGCCCCATTGCATCAGCTGCCAGGAGATGAATGTCGAGAACATCGCCATCTCGCCTTGCGCAAAGTTGAGATGGTCGATGGCCTGGTAGATCATCACGACGGCGAGCGCCATGCAGGCGTAGATCGCGCCCGTCGCAATGCCGGCCAGGACCTGGTTGGTGAAGAGCTCCATTGTCCCGCCTCCGTTAGTAGCCCAAATAGGATTTGCGGACGTTCTCGTCTTTCGCGATGTCCGAGGCCGCGCCCGACATGACGATGCGGCCCGTCTCGATCACATAGGCCCGATCGGCGAGCTCGAGCGCGAGCTGCGCATTCTGCTCGACCACGAGGATCGAGACCTTTTCCTCGCGGTTGATCTTGCCGAGGATGCCGAAAAGGTCGCGGACCACCAGCGGTGCCAAGCCGAACGACGGCTCGTCGAGCAGCATCAGCCTGGGTCGCAGCATCAGCGCGCGGGCCACCGCCAGCATCTGCTGCTCGCCGCCGGACAAGGTGCCGGCCTGCTGGGTGTGGCGTTCCTTCAGCTTGGGGAAGTAGGAGTACATCCGCTCGATGTCGGCGACGATGCCCGCCTTGTCGCTGCGCGTGATGGCGCCGAGCTGCAGGTTTTCTTCCACCGTCATGTTGGTGAAGGTGCCGCGGCCCTGCGGCACGTGCGCGATGCCGAAGCGCACGATGCTCTCGGTCGATTTGTTGTTGAGCGGCTTCCCCTCGAACTCGATCGCACCGGTCGAGCGCACCATGTTGCAGATGGCGCGCAGGGTGGTGGTCTTGCCGGCGCCATTGGCGCCGAGCAGGGTCGTCAGCGAACCCTCGTTGAGGGAGAAGGAGAGGCCGTGCAGGGCCTGGACCTGGCCGTAATAGGCGCGCAGGTCCTTGACGTTGAGCAGCGGCGTCATTGATCCTTGCTCCCGAGATAGGCCTTGATGACGTCGGGATCGGCCTGCACCTGGGCGGGCGTGCCCTCGGCGAGCTTGCGGCCGAAATTCAGCGCCACGACGTGGTCGGCGATCGACATCACCAGTCCCATGTGATGCTCGACCAGCAGCACGGTCACCTTGCGGTCGTCGCGAATGCGCCGGATCAGATCGCCCAGCACATGGACTTCCTCATGATTGAGCCCGCCGGCGGGCTCGTCGAGCAGCAGGATCTTGGGATCGGCGGCGAGCGCGCGCGCCAGCTCGACGCGCTTCTGGGTGCCGAACGGCAGCCCGGACACGGTCTTGTGCGCGACCTCCTCGAGGTCGAGATAGGCGAGAATTTCGTGAACCTTGGTGTTGACGGAATTCTCGCTGCGCCGGACCCAGGCCAGACGCAGCGAATCCGAGATGATGTCGCTGGAGGTGCGCGCATGGGTGCCGACGCGGACGTTGTCGAGCACGGAGAGATTGGGAAACAGCGCGACATTCTGGAAGGTGCGGCCGATGCCGATCTCGGCAATGCGGTGCGGCGGCCGCTTCAGGATGCTGTGGCCTTCCATCAGGATGTCGCCGGAACTCGGCTGGTAGAGCCGGCTGAGGCAGTTGAACAGGGTGGTCTTGCCGGCGCCGTTCGGGCCGATGAGGCCGAGGATCTGACCCTCGCGCATCTCGAACGAGACGCCGTTCAGCGCCACGATGCCGCCGAACACGACGCTGACGTCGCGGACGACGAGCAGCGGATCGTTGGTCTGGGCGAGTTGTGCCTGCGTCATCTCGTCTCGCCCCTCCCCAAATCGTTCAGGTCAGGACGCGGCGCCAGCCGACCGCGATGATGCAGGCTATCTGATACCCTCGGCAACACGCGCAACTTTTCCTCCTGGCTTCGGCTTTTTATTGAGTTCTTTGTTTGATGGGCTGCTTGTTTGATTAGTTGACGGCGCGAGGCCGCCGAGCGCCGCTTCGATGTTCCTTACCATTGCGACGAGACGAGGTCCAATGTCGGTGCGCAAGCGCTCTTCCGTGAAGCGGAATGCCGGTGCTCCGCAATTCACGGCGTAGGGACCGGTTCCGTCGTTCAGCCGCAACGCGACGCCGACCGCATGAACGTCGTCCTGCCATTCGCCGGCGGAGATCGTGAAGCCATATTTCGCAACGGTCTCGCCGGCGCGCTCGATGCCGTCGCGGATCTTCGGCCAACGGCTGCCGTAATGCTCGCGCATCTCCCGCATCAACGCGGCGCGGTCCTCGTCCGGCAGCGCCCAGATGTAGGCGCGGCCCATCGCGGTCGTTGCAATCGGAATGCGCGAGCCGACGTCGAGTTGAACGTTGATGACGCCGTGACGGCTCTGGCCGAAATAGATCATGCTCAGCCGGTCGCGGCCGCCGATGGCCACCGCGCCGCCGGTCTCGCGCATCAGCTGCTCGCGGAACGGCTCGGAAAGATGGCGGATGCCGAGATTGGCGAGCGCGGCGTAGCCCAGCGCCAGCGCCGCTGGGGCCAGCTGGTATTTCTCGAAGCGCGGCACCGGGGTGAGATAGCCGAGCTTGGTGAGCGTGTAAGTGAGGCGCGAGACCGTCGCCTTCGGCAGGTTGGTGCGCGCGGCGATTTCCTGATTGCCCAGCAGGCCGTCATTCGGCCGGAACGCCCGCAGCACGTCGAGGCCGCGCGCCAGCGCGACGACGAAGCTCCGATCGGTCGCGGGTTTCTTCCCTGGGCGTTTCATGTCATCGGCTGTTGATTGATGAGCCTCGTTGACAACGCTCGTGCTTCAAAATAACCCTGGATGTCAAGATGTGGAATTAGATTTCGCACTGCGGAATTGATGTTCGGCAGCGGGTAGACGCAAGCAAGGCTGATACTCTGCGCAAATGAAGAGCCAAGAATTGGCCGGTGCGTTAACCGGCCGCAAAGAAACGACATCCCAAGGAGCTTACGCGTGAGCGAAGTGGCAAAGCTTGACCGTCATGACATCATCGGCATCGTCACCATCGACAGCCCGCCCGTCAATGCGCTGAGTGCCGCAGTTCGCGGCGGCATCCTGGACAACGTCAAGGCGGCGATCGCCGATCCCGCGATCAAGGCGATCGTGCTGACCTGCGGCGGCCGTACCTTCATCGCCGGGGCCGACATCACCGAGTTCGGCAAGCCACCGAAGCCGCCGGCGCTCAACGACGTGCTGAGCACGATCGAGAACAGCCCCAAGCCGGTCATTGCGGCGATTCATGGAACGGCCCTGGGCGGTGGTCTCGAAGTGGCGCTCGCTTGTCATTATCGTGTCGCCACCAAGGAGGCGAAGCTCGGACTGCCCGAGGTGAAGCTCGGCCTGCTGCCGGGCGCGGGCGGCACCCAGCGCCTACCGCGCGCCGTAGGCCCCGAGCTCGCAGTCAAGATGATCGTCGGCGGTGACCCGATCGGCGCAGTGGAAGCGCTGAAGGCGGGCCTGATCGAGGAGATCGTCGAGGGGCCGGCATCGGGCGGCGAAGCCTTCGCGCGCAAGGTGGTGGCGGAGAACCGTCCGCTGCGCAAATTGCGCGATGACGATTCCAAGCTGGCGGCCGCCAAGGCCGATCGCACGATCTTCACCAGTGCGGTGGCGGCGATCACCAAGAAGTCGCGTGGGCTCGAGGCGCCGTTCGCAGCGGCCGACGCGGTCGGCTATGCGATCGACCTGCCGTTCGACGAGGGCCTGAAGAAGGAGCGCGAAGGTTTCCTCAAGCTGCTCACCAGCGATCAGTCCAAGGCGCAGCGCTATGCGTTCTTCGCCGAGCGCGAGGCTGCCAAGATCGCCGGCGTGCCCGAGGGCACCAAGGGCCGCAAGGTCGAGCGCGTCGCGATCATCGGCGCCGGCACCATGGGCGGCGGCATTGCGATGTCGTTCGCCAATGCTGGCATTCCGGTCACGCTGATCGAGACCGCCGAGGAGCAGCTGAAGCGCGGTATGGGCGTCATGCAGAAGAACTGGGAGGCGACCGCCGCGCGCGGCGGCATCCCGGCGGATGCACCGGCCAAGCGCATGGCGTTGATCGACGGCAAGGTCGGTCTCGAGAACGTCAAGGACGCCGACCTCGTCATCGAGGCGGTGTTCGAGACCATGGCGGTGAAGAAGGAAGTGTTCGGCAAGCTCGATCAATATGCAAAGCCGGGCGCGGTGCTGGCCTCGAACACGTCCTATCTGAACATCGACGCCATCGCCGCAGAGACCAGCCGGCCGCAGGACGTGCTCGGCATGCATTTCTTCTCGCCGGCTAACGTCATGAAGCTGTGCGAAATCGTGCGTGCGGCGAAGACGGCGCCGGATGCGCTCGTCACCGCGGTGTCGATCGCGCGCAAGATCGCCAAGGTGCCGGCCGTGGTCGGCGTCTGCGACGGCTTCGTCGGCAATCGCATGCTGGCGCAGCGCGGCAAGCAGGCCGAGAAGCTGTTGTTCGAAGGCGCGCTGCCGCAGCAGGTCGACGCGGTCGTCACCAAGTTCGGCATGCCGATGGGCCCGTTCGCGATGGGCGATCTCGCCGGTCTCGACATCGGCTGGCGCTCGCGCAAGGACCGCGGCATCAAGAGCGAGATCGCGGATGCGCTGTGCGAGGCCGGCCGCTTCGGCCAGAAGACCGGCAAGGGCTATTACAAATATGAGGCGGGCTCGCGCGCGCCGCTGCCGGATCCCGATGTCGAGAAGCTGATCGACGAGACGCTCGCCAAGCTCGGCCTCAAGCGGCGCGCGGTCAGCGACGAGGAGATCCTCGAGCGCATGATGTATCCGATGATCAACGAGGGCGCGAAGATCCTCGCCGAAGGCATTGCCGCGCGTCCGTCCGACATCGATGTGGTCTGGCTGTACGGCTATGGCTGGCCGATCTATCGCGGCGGCCCGATGTACTGGGCCGACAGCGTCGGCCTGAAGCACATCGCCGAGCGGCTGGCGTTCTATGCCAAGGAGACCAATGATCCCTCGCTCGAGCCGGCGCCGCTGCTGAAGCAGCTCGCGGAGGAAGGCAAGACGTTCGCCTCGCTGGCGCAGGGGAAGGCCGCTTGAGGCTTTGCCCTAGCTCCGTGCACAGCTGCGCCCCCCTCCCCCTTGCGGGGAGGGGTTGGGGGTGGAGGTCCACAACGGCGGTCTCGCCTGGGGCCACCCCCCTCCCTGGCCCTCCCCCACAAGGGGGGAGGGAACGGGAAGAGCGGGGCCGCCTTACGGCAAGAAACACAGAGTCCGCATGACCCGTCCTGGCGAACAGTTCTATCCCGAAGGCGTCCGCTGGGACGCGCCGATCGCGCGTGGCACCTTGCCAGATCTGCTGGCAAAGGCGGTCAGTGACTTCGGCGATCGCGACGCGCTGGAATTCCGCGACCGCCCCATCACCTTCAAGCAACTCGCGGCGCTCGTCGACCAGGCTGCCGCCGCGTTCCTGCGTGCCGGTTTTGGCAAGGGCGCGTCGATCGCGCTGTTCCTCGGCAATACGCCGGATCATCCGATCAACTTCTTCGGCGCGCTCAAGGCCGGCGCCCGCGTCGTGCACCTGTCGCCGCTCGATGGCGAGATCGCGCTGTCGCACAAGCTCAGCGATTCCGGCGCGCGCATTCTCGTCACCTCGAACCTGTCGGCGCTGCTGCCGACCGCGCTGAAGTTCCTCGAGAAGGGCCTGCTCGACCGCCTGATCGTCTGCGAGGATGATCACTGGGGCAAGGTCGGTACGTCGCAGACGGCGCTGCCGGATAGCCCCGCCGTGATCACCCACCGCGCCTTCGTCGAGGGCGCCGTGCGGCCTGCCGAGTGGCCTTCGATTTCGCCCGACGACATCGCCCTGCTGCAATATACCGGCGGCACCACCGGCCTGCCCAAGGGCGCGATGCTGACCCATGGCAATCTCACCTCGGCGGTGTCGATCGCCGAAATCTGGGGCCGCGCGACGCGCGCGAACGGCAACGGCTCCGACCGCGTCATCTGCGTGCTGCCGCTGTTCCACATCTATGCACTGACGGTGGTGCTGCTGACCTCGCTGCGCCTCGGCAGCCTGATCTCGCTGCACCAGCGCTTCGATCTCGACGCCGTGATGCGCGACATCGAGGTCAAGCGCGCGACCTATTTTCCCGGCGTGCCGACGATGTGGATCGCGATCGCCAACCTGCCCGATCTCGACACGCGCGACCTGTCGTCGCTGACCAGCGTTGGCTCCGGTGGCGCGCCGCTGCCAGTCGAGGTCGCGCGCATCCTGGAGCGCCGCGTCGGCATGAAGCTGAAGAGCGGCTGGGGCATGACCGAGACCTGCTCGCCCGGCACCGCCCATCCCAAGGGTGGCCCGGACAAGCCCGGCTCGATCGGGATCACGCTGCCCGGCATCGAGATGGACGTCGTGTCGCTCGAGGATCCCGCAAAGGTGCTCGGCGTGAACGAGGTCGGCGAGATCCGGATCAAGGGGCCGAACGTCACCAAGGGCTATTGGAACCGGCCGGACGAAACGGCGCAGTCGTTCGTCGGCGATCACTTCCTGACCGGCGACATCGGCTATGTCGACGCCGACGGTTTCTACTTCCTGGTCGACCGCAAGAAGGACATGATCATCTCCGGCGGCTTCAACGTCTATCCGCAGATGATCGAGCAGGCGATCTACACCCATCCGGCGGTGCAGGAGGTCATCGTGATCGGCATTCCCGACGCCTATCGGGGCGAGGCGGCCAAGGCCTTCATCAAGCTGCGCGACGGCTTCGCGCCGTTCCCGGTCGAGGATCTCCGCGCCTTCCTCACCGGTAAGCTCGGCAAGCACGAGCTGCCGGCAGCGGTCGAGTTCGTCGACGAGCTGCCGCGCACGCCGGTCGGCAAGCTGTCGCGTCACGAACTGCGCCAGCAGCAATCACCCACGTCTCACAGCAAACATCCGTAACAACAACAGGAGGTCGCCCATGACCGATGCCGTCATCGTTTCCACCGCCCGCACGCCGATCGGCAAGGCCTATCGCGGCGCGCTCAACGCCACCGGCGGCGCGACGCTGCTCGGCCACGCCATCGGCGAGGCCGTCAAGCGCGCCAAGGTCGATCCGGCCGAGGTCGAGGATGTCGTGATGGGCGCAGCCCTGCAGCAGGGCTCGACCGGCGGCAACATCGCGCGCAAGGCGCTGCTGCGTGCCGGCCTGCCGGTGTCGGTCGGCGGCACCACCATCGACCGCCAATGCGCCTCCGGCCTGCAGGCGATTGCGCTCGCGGCGCGCTCGGTGATCTTCGACGGTGTCGAGATCGCAGTCGGCGGCGGCGGCGAATCGATCTCGCTGGTCCAGAACGACAAGATGAACACGTTCCAGGCCACCGATCCGGCGCTGCTCGAGATCAAGGGCGACGTCTACATGCCGATGATCGACACCGCCGAGATCGTCGCCAAGCGCTACGGCATCTCCCGCGAGCGCCAGGATGAATACGCGCTGGAGAGCCAGCGCCGCACCGCAGCCGCGCAGCAGGGCGGCAAGTTCAACGACGAGCTGGCGCCGATCTCGACCAAGATGGCGGTCACCGACAAGGCCACCGGCAACGTCTCGTTCAAGGACGTCACCCTGTCGCAGGACGAAGGTCCGCGTCCCGAGACGACGGCCGAAGGCCTCGCCGGCCTCAAGGCCGTGCGCGGCGACGGCTTCTCGATCACCGCCGGCAATGCCAGCCAGCTCTCCGACGGCGCCTCCGCCTGCGTGATCATGAGCGACGTCACCGCGGCCAAGCGCGGCCTGCAGCCGCTCGGCATCTTCCGCGGCTTCGTCGCGCATGGCTGCGAGCCCGACGAGATGGGCATCGGCCCGGTGTTCGCGGTGCCGCGCCTGCTCAAGCGCCACGGTCTGACCGTCGACGACATCGGCCTGTGGGAGCTCAACGAGGCGTTCGCCGTGCAGGTGCTGTACTGCCGCGACAAGCTCGGCATCGACCCCGACAAGATCAACGTCAATGGCGGCGCCATCGCGGTCGGCCATCCCTACGGCATGTCGGGCGCGCGGCTCACGGGCCACGCGCTGATCGAAGGCCGCCGCCGCAAGGCCAAGTACGCGGTGGTGACGATGTGCGTCGGCGGCGGCATGGGCGCTGCCGGCCTGTTCGAGGTGCTGCAATAGGTCTTCGTCATTCCGGGGCGCGCGGAGCGCGAGCCCGGAATCCATACTCACGATGGTGGTTATGGATTCCGGGTTCGCCTCTTCGAGGCGCCCCGGAATGACAGCTCGATTTGTCGACGAATATATACACACGGGAGGATCCGATGGATCTTGCATTCACGAAGGAAGAGCAGGCGTTCCGCGAGGAAGTCCGGGCGTTCTTCAGGGACAACGTGCCCGCGGAGACGCGGCGGAAGATGATCGAAGGCCGCCATCTGTCGAAGGACGAGATGGTGACCTGGTGGCGCATCCTCAACAAGAAGGGCTGGGGTGTCTCGCACTGGCCGGAGGAATATGGCGGCACCGGCTGGACCTCGGTGCAGCACTACATCTTCAACGAGGAGCTGCAGGCCTATCCGGCGCCGCAGCCGCTCGCCTTCGGCGTCAGCATGGTCGGCCCCGTCATCTACACCTTCGGCAACGAGGAGCAGAAGAAGAAGTATCTGCCGCGCATCGCCAATGTCGACGACTGGTGGTGCCAGGGCTTCTCAGAGCCGGGCTCGGGCTCCGACCTCGCATCGCTGAAGACCAAGGCGGAGCGCCGCGGCGACAAGTGGATCATCAACGGCCAGAAGACCTGGACCACGCTCGCGCAGCACGCCGACATGATCTTCTGCTTGTGCCGCACCGATCCCTCCGCGAAGAAACAGATGGGCATCTCCTTCATCGTGTTCAGCATGAAGTCGAAGGGCGTCACGGTGCGTCCGATCCAGACCATCGACGGCGGCCACGAGGTCAACGAGGTGTTCTTCGACGACGTCGAGGTGCCCATCGAGAACTTGATCGGCGAGGAGAACAAGGGCTGGGACTACGCCAAGTTCCTGCTTGGCAATGAGCGCACCGGGATCGCCCGTGTCGGCGTCTCCAAGGAGCGCATCCGCCGCATCAAGGAGCTCGCCGGCAAGATCGAATCCGGCGGCCGCCCGGTGCTGGAGGATCCGTCGTTCCGCGAGAAGCTCACCGCCTGCGAGGTCGAGCTGAAGGCGCTCGAGCTGACGCAACTGCGCGTCGTCGCCGACGAGGGCAAGCACGGCAAGGGCAAGCCCAATCCGGCGTCCTCGGTGCTGAAGATCAAGGGCTCGGAGATCCAGCAGACCACCACCGAGCTGCTGATGGAGGTGATCGGCCCGTTTGCCGCGCCCTACGACGTCCATGGCGACGACGACAGCAACGAGACCATGGATTGGACCGCCCAGATCGCGCCGAGCTACTTCAACAACCGCAAGGTCTCGATCTACGGCGGCTCCAACGAGATCCAGCGCAACATCATCGCCAAGGCGGTGCTGGGGCTTTGAGTTGCTGTCATTCCGGGGCGCCGCGAAGCGGCGAGCTACGACGCGCAGTTGCGCGTCGGAGAATCCATAACCACCATCGTGAGTATGGATTCCGGGCCCGCGCCTTGCGGCGCCTCCCGGAATGACGCCGATGATGAATTCCGGGTACGAGGATAGAGAGCATGGATTTTGATCTCACCGAGGAGCAGCGTCTCCTCAAGGACAGCATCGACGGCCTGCTGGCGGATGCCTACGATTTCGACAAGCGCAAGCTGTACATGAAGGAGAAGGGCGGCTGGAGCCGCGCGATGTGGTCCAAGCTCGCCGAGCAGGGCCTGCTCGGCCTGCCGTTTTCGGAAGACGACGGCGGCTTCGGCGCCGGCGGCGTCGAGACCATGATCGTGATGGAGGCGATGGGCCGCGCGCTGGTGCTCGAGCCGTATCTCGCAACCGTGGTGCTGGCCGGCGGTTTCCTCCGTCATGGCGGCTCGGCGGCGCAGAAGGCCGCGCATCTGCCTGGGATCATCGACGGCAGCAGGACGTTTGCGTTCGCCCAGCTCGAGAAGCAGTCGCGCTATGACCTGTTCGACGTTGCGACGTCTGCGAAGAAGAAGGGCGATGGCTGGGTCATCGACGGCGAAAAGTTCGTCGTGCTCAACGGCGAGAACGCCGACACCTTGATCGTGACCGCGCGCACCTCGGGCGGCCAGCGCGACAAGTCGGGCATCGGCGTGTTCATCGTGCCGGCCGACGCCAAGGGTATCACCCGCAAGGGCTATCCGACCCAGGACGGTCTGCATGCCGCCGACATCACCTTCACCGGTGTGGAAGTCGGCGCCGACGCCGCGATCGGCGATCCGGTCAATGCCCTGCCGCTGATCGAGCGCGTTGTCGACGAGGCCCGCATCGCGCTGTGCGCGGAGGCCGTCGGCCTGATGGACGAGTCGCTGAAGACCACGGTCGAGTACATCAAGACGCGCAAGCAGTTCGGCGTCGCGATCGGCTCGTTCCAGTCGCTGCAGCACCGGGCGTCCGACATGTTCGTCGCGCTGGAGCAGGCCCGCTCGATGTCGATGTTCGCGACCATGGCCGCCGAGTTCGACGACGCCAAGGAGCGCGCCACCTCGATCGCCGCGGCCAAGGTGCAGATCGGCAAATCGGCCAAGTTCGTCGGCCAGCAGGCGATCCAGCTCCATGGCGGCATCGGCATGACCATGGAGGCCAAGATCGGCCACTACTTCAAGCGTCTGACGATGATCGAGAGCACCTTCGGCGACACCGACTACCACATGCGCCGCGTCAGCGAGGCGGGCGGGTTGATCTAGAAAGCTTTGTCGTTGCCGGGCTTGACCCGGCAACCCATCGCTTTCTGAAGATGGATGCGCGGGCCTTCGTCGCGCCGAAGGGGCTTCGGCCCCGCAGGCGGGTCAACCCCGCGCATGACGGATTTGAGAGGGCTACGCTGCCGGTCTCGACCGGCTCCGGAGTGATTTGATCAATCGAGCCGTCATTGCGAGCGAAGCGAAGCAATCCAGGGCGGTATGCTTGATCTGGATTGCGTCGCCGCTTCGCTCCTCGCAATGACGCGGAGGAAGCAGACATGACCCCCAATCCCTTCGACCTCTCCGGCCAGGTCGCCGTCATCACCGGCTCGAGCCGCGGAATCGGCCGGGCGTCGGCGGAGCTGCTCGCGCAACTCGGCGCCAAGGTGGTGATCTCCAGCCGCAAGCCGGACGCATGCGAGGAGGTTGCGAGCGCCATCCGCGCCAATGGTGGCGAGGCCCACGTCATCCCCTGCAACATCTCGCGCCGCGCTGAGGTCGATGCGCTGATCGACGGTGCCGTCAACCAATACGGCCAGGTCGACATCCTCGTCTGCAATGCTGCGGTCAACCCGTATTACGGTCCGCTGCTCGACATCACCGACGAGGCGTTCGACAAGATCATGGCCTCCAACGTGAAGAGCAATCTCTGGCTCTGCGCCAAGGCGATCCCGCTGATGGCCACGCGCGGCAAAGGCTCGGTCATCATCGTCTCCTCGATCGGCGGCCTGCGCGGCTCGACCGTGATCGGCGCCTACGGCATCTCTAAGGCCGCCGACTTCGCGTTGTGCCGCAGCCTTGCCGGCGAATGGGGGCCGCACGGCGTGCGCATCAATTGCGTCGCGCCCGGCCTGATCAAGACCGATTTCGCCCGCGCGCTGTGGGAGGACGAAGCCCGCCTGAAGCAGCGCTGCGCCACCACCCCGCTGCGTCGCATCGGCGAGCCGCACGAGATCGCCGGCGCGGTCGCCTACCTCGCCTCGGATGCGTCGACCTTCATGACCGGCCAGACCATCGTCGTCGACGGCGGCGTGACAACGGCCGCGGTGTAGCCTTCGTATCCGAGCGGCGGTGCTGATCGCGGGTGTTCACCCTCCCCTGGAGGGGGAGGGTCGCCTCACGATGAGCGAAGCGAAACGTGAGGCGGGGTGGGGTGATCTCTCCACAATCGCCATCGCCCGTGGCTCACCGCACCCCGCTCGCCCGCTGCACGTGTCTATCCACCCTCCCCCTCCAGGGGAGGGTGGATAGACACGTGCAGCTCCACCTTGACCTCGCCCGCCTGATCCGCTTGCTTGTCGGCCCAACGTCGTCAACCTACCGGGAAGAAAACCCATGTCCTTCGTGCTGGCCATCGATCAGGGCACCACGTCCTCGCGCGCGATGGTGTTCCGCTCCGACATCTCGATCGCCGCGGTCGCGCAGCAGGAATTCCCGCAGCATTTCCCGGCCTCCGGCTGGGTCGAGCACGAGCCGGAGGACATCTGGACCTCGACGGTGATGACCTGCCGCGATGCGCTGGATAAGGCGGGACTGACGGCCAAGGACATCGCGGCGATCGGCATCACCAACCAGCGCGAGACCACCGTGGTATGGGACCGCGCCACCGGCCAGGCGGTGCACCGCGCCGTCGTCTGGCAGGACCGCCGCACCGCCGACATCTGCGCCAAGCTCAAGGCCGATGGCCACGAGCCGGATGTCAGCGCCAAAACCGGCCTGATCATCGATCCCTATTTCTCCGGCACCAAGGTGGCCTGGATCCTCGACCATGTCCCTGGCGCGCGCGAGCGCGCCGAACGCGGCGAACTGATGTTCGGCACCGTCGACTGCTACCTGCTGTGGCGGCTGACCGGCGGCAAGGTGCATGCCACCGATGCCACCAACGCTTCGCGCACGCTGCTGTTCAACATCCACACCGGTGCGTGGGACGAGACGCTGCTGAAGCTCTTGCGCGTGCCGCGCTCGATGCTGCCCGAGGTGAAGGATTCCTCCGCCGATTTCGGCACCACCACGCCCGATCTGTTCGGCGGCCCGATCAAGGTCGCGGGGATCGCCGGCGACCAGCAGGCGGCCACCATCGGCCAGGCCTGCTTCACGCCGGGCATGATGAAGTCGACCTACGGCACCGGCTGCTTCGCGCTGCTCAACACCGGCGCCACGCCGGTGAAATCGAACAACAAGCTGCTGACGACGATCGCCTATCAGCTCGACGGCGTCAGGACCTACGCGCTCGAAGGCTCGATCTTCGTCGCCGGCTCGGCCGTGCAGTGGCTGCGCGACGGGCTCGGCATCATCAAGCATGCCGCCGAAACCGGCCCGCTCGCCGACAAGTCCGACTCGATGCAGTCGGTCTATCTGGTGCCGGCCTTCGTCGGCCTCGGCGCTCCCTATTGGAATCCGCGCGTGCGCGGCGCGCTGTTCGGCCTGACCCGCAACACCGGCCCGGCCGAGCTTGCGCATGCCACGCTGGAGAGCGTCTGCTACCAGACCTACGACCTGTGGGCGGCGATGCGCGCCGACTGGCCGGATGCGTCGGCGGCGACGATCGTGCTGCGCGTCGACGGCGGCATGACCGCGTCCGACTGGACCATGCAGCGCCTCGCCGATCTGCTCGACGCACCGGTCGACCGTCCGATGATCCAGGAGACGACCGCGCTCGGCGCCGCCTATCTCGCCGGCCTCCACGCCGGCGTCTATCCCGAGCCGGAAAAATTCGCCGACAACTGGCGGCTCGAGCACCGCTTCAAGCCGGCGATGAGCGCGGCCACGCGGCAGCGCAAGCTCGCCGGCTGGGCCCGCGCCGTGAAGGGCGTGCTGGCGAGCGACGAGGGCGAGTAGGGCGCTGGCTCCAGATGCGAGTGCTCGTGTCATTGCGTTGATGAATGGAGATATCGATGACTCGTCTCACACTTCTGGCACTGAATCTTCTGGCAATCCTGGCCGGATGTCTTGTGCTGGTCGCGCCGTCGCGCGGTGAAGAAAACATGGTGCTCGGGCCGAAGCAGTTTGAATTCGATCAAAGCGGCGATGGTGCCGTTTTGTGCTCATGGGCTTTGTTTCTGTCCGTCCAGGCCCAAACGGCAATGTGCGAGCTGCCTCGGAGACCGAACGACGATGCCATCGACGAAGCAATCGTCGCGATCGACGATTTCATCCTGGCGAATTCGTCGCTGAAGCCCACACGGACGATGCTGGACGAGTTCAAGCGCCGGGCCGCTTCGGCACAGACGGCGCAAGCGAGGCAAGCCGGCCTCCAGGATCGTTGCAAGAGTCGTGATATCGAGCACTTCCGCAGCATTCCCCCGGAGGAGCTTCGGGCCTCGGTCAAGAAACTTCTCGTGAAACCGCGCGAACCGGTCATGAACCCTTGTCTATGACCTGATGACTTTCGCGCAAGCTCGCCGGCTGGGCCCGCGCTGTGAAGGGCGTGCTGGCGAGCGACGAGGGCGAGTAGGGCGCTCGCCTCGCACAATCGTCATGCCAGGAACGCGGCGAGGTCGGCATTGACCTGCTTCATGTGCGTGACGAATAGTCCGTGCGGGCTGCCGGGATAGATCTTCAGCTCGGCGCCCTTGATGTCGTTGGCTGTCGGCCGTCCAGTCATATCGAGCGGCGCCGACACATCCTTGTCGCCATGCAGTATCAGCACGGGCCGATCGATCCTCCCCAGTACCGGGCGCAGGTCGGTGGCGATGAGCGCGCGGTTGGTCGCCACGGCCACCGGGATCGACATCTGGCGCATCATCGCCGCGACCCATTCCATCATCTGCGGGGACGTCTGTGCCGTAAAGAACGGCAGCTTGTTGTCCTCGATCCATTTCGGGAAGTCGCTCTGCCATGCCGCCCAGCACTGCTCGAAATAGCCACGGGGCGCGCCGAGCGCATTGTCCGGCGTCTGCAGCGGGAACGGCGTCGTCGGGCCGAGCATCGCGATCCGCGCGATGCGTTGCGTGCCGTGCCGCGCGATGTAGTTGAGGATCTCGTTGCAGCCCATGGACGTGCCGACCAGCGCGACCTCATCGAGGTCGAGCTGCGCGATCACCTCGGCGATGTCGTCGGCGAGCCGGTCGAGCTCGTAGCCGCTGCCCGGCACGTCGGAGCGGCCATGGCCGCGGCGGTCGAAGGCGATGCAGCGCAGCCCGCGCCGGCTGAGATCTGAGATCTGGTAGGTCCACATCGCGCTGGTCAGCGCCCAGGCATGTACGAACAGCACCGGCCGGCCGCTGCCCCACTCCTCGTGATAGAGCGTCACGCCGTCGCTGCAGCGGATACGCGGGCGCGCCGCGGTCGGTGCGGCGGCGAGGCCCGCTCCCGTCGCCGCGAAGCTGGCTGGTGCCGCGGTCAGCAGCACGTCTCGTCGTTGCATGGGCATGGCTCCTGATGTTGAATGCGCCGACCATGCCGGGACCGCTGTGCGGTTCCAATTACGTCCGGGGTAAGCTGGTTGCCGATCACCCTTCAATCAGGTCGTCTTGAGTGACCATTCCCGACGGATATTTCGACGTGCCGCCCGGCAAGGTCGCGGCCGTGGTGACCTCGCTGGAAATGCTGGCACCGCCAGTGCTGCCGCCCGATCCGGTCGGCGACTGGAGCATTCGCCGCGTCGCGCAGCCCGATCTCGCTTGGTACCGCGACCTCTATGCCCGCGTCGGCTGGGAGTGGCTGTGGTCGCAGCGCACGCGGATGAGCGATGCGGAGCTTGCCAAGACGATTCGCGCTGACGGAGTCGAGATCTACACCTTGGCGCATGGCGGCGGTGATGAAGCCCTGCTGGAGCTCGACTTCCGCAAGAAGACCGATTGCGAGCTGGCGCTGTTCGGCGTCACGTCGAAGCTGATCGGCACCGGCGCCGGACGGCTGCTGATGAACCACGCGCTGCGCCGCGCCTGGGCGCAGCCGCTGACGCGGCTCTGGGTCCACACCTGCAGCTTCGATCATCCCCGTGCGCTGGCCTTCTACCAGCGCTCCGGCTTCCGTCCCTTCCGGCGGCAGATCGAGATCGCCCCCGACCCGCGCCTCGACGGCACGCTGCCGCGCGACGTCGCAGCGCATGTGCCGCTGCTCGCCTGAACATGGGAGCTGACAACGGCGCCGAACGGCGCTTCAATGCGCCGCACAGGAGGATAACCGATGTTCCTGATCGGCCAATACGACTCGCCTTTCGTCCGCCGCACCGCGATCGCGCTCAAGCTCTACGGCGTGCCGTTCGAGCACAAGCCGTGGTCGACCTTCGGCGACGCCGACAAGATCGCGCCGTACAATCCGCTGCTGCGCGTGCCGGTGCTGGTGCTGGATGACGGCGAGGCGCTGATCGATTCAGCGGCGATCCTCGATCACCTCGATGAGGCCGTCGGGCCCGAGCGTGCCATGCTGGCGCGGAGCGGCGCGCTGCGCCGCAGGCAGCTGCATACGATCGCGCTCGCGACCGGTCTCGGCGACAAGGCCGTCAGCCTGATCTACGAGCGCGTGCTGCGCAAGGACCGTCTCGCGCTGTGGGTCGCGCGCTGCGAGGCCCAGATCTCCGGCGTGCTGGCAATGCTGGAGGCCGAGCGCGCAGATGTGACGAGCGCCTATTGGTATGGCGACAACATCGGCCACGCTGACATCGCCGTCGCCTGCGTGCTGCGCTTCACACGCGAGGCGCATCCGCATCTGTTCGACGCCGCGCGCTATCCGGCGCTGGCGGCCCACGCCGCAAGGTGCGAGGCGCTGCCGCCATTCCAGGAGATCGTCCAGCCGCTGGCCCCGCCGAGCGGGGATTGATGGAGTCCATCGAGACGCCAGACCGTGCCGCTTGCTCGGTGCTCGCCCTCCCCTGGAGGGGAGGGTCGCATCACGATGAGCGAAGCGAAACGTGAGGCGGGGTGGGGTGATCTCTCCATCAGCAGCAGTGCTCGTGGCTTCACCCCACCCCGCTCGCCCGCTGCGCGTGCGAGCGACCCTCCCCCTCCAGGGGAGGGTGGGCAGCAGCGCACGAGGCGTGGGCCGAACGGCGCGCCCCTCACGGCTTGAAATACACGTCCACCTTCATGCCCACCGCGAACGGGCCCGGCTCGGCGAGATCGACCAGCACTTCCACCACGTCGACGTCGGTCATGTTGCGCTGGCTGAGCGCAGCAGTGCGGCTGCTCTCGACCAGTGGGGCGATGGCGGCGACCTTGCCGGCGACGTCGCGGCCGCGGAAGGCGTCGGAGCGGACCACCGCCTGCTGGCCGACCTTGATCTTGTCGAGGTCGCGCTGGTCGAGCTCGGCGCGCACGCGCAGCGAGGACGTATCGCCGAGCAGCACCAGCGGTGGCGTCGTCTGCGGCGAAGCGATCTCGCCGGTGCGCGCATTGACCTGTAGCACCGTGCCGTCGAGCGGCGCGCGGATGGTGAGCTTTTCCAACGTGGCGCGGGCGCCCTGCAGTTCGCTGCGGGCGACGTTGAGCTGGCCCTCGGCGGTGATCGGCAGTGGCGCATCCGCGGTGACCTTGCGCAGCTCGTCGGCCTGTTGCTCCAGCTTCGCCTGCGCGGCTGTCAATTGCGTGCGTGCGGTGTCGACATCGGCATCGGCGCCGCGCCCGGCGCGCCGCTCGGCCACGGCCTTGTCGAGTGCAGCACGCGCGTCGAACACCGCCGCCTGCGCATCGGCGAGGCCGTCTTCGGCGCGGCGCCGGGGACCCGCGCCAGACGGCGTCGACTCCTTGTTGCGCACGCGCTTGCGCATCGCGACCTGCGCCTCGGCGCTGGCGAGCTGCGCGCGAGCTTCGCCATCGCTGAGCCGCACCAGGGCCTGGCCGGCGAACACGGTCTCGTTTGGCCTGACCAGCACCTCCTGGATCAGCCCAACCACCGGCGCGCCGAGCTTGATCAGGCCGGATGCCGGCTCGACCCGGCCGGGTGCGACGGCCAGCCAGCGTTCCTCCTGGGCATTGGCGGCACGCGCCGTCGGTGGAATCGAGGTCGGCGTGACGATGATAGCCAATGCAGCCGCGGCGACGAGCCCGAGCAGGTGAGCGCGTTCTGGAATTCCCGATATCATGCGTGCGAGACTTTCTTCATGGACTCGCCGCCGCTCTCCTCGCGGACGATGCGGCCGTCCTCGATGTGAATGACGCGATTGGCAAACGGCAGGATGCGCGGATCGTGCGTCACCACCAGCACCGCGCGCGACGGATCCTTGGCGATATCGGCGAGCAGGGTCATGATCGCCTGACCGTTGGCGGTATCGAGTGCGCCGGTCGGCTCGTCGGCGAGAATGACCTGCGCCTTGCCGACGATGGCGCGGGCGATCGCGACGCGCTGCTGCTCGCCGCCCGAGAGCTGGCGCGGGAACGACCGCTTCTTCGGGCCGAGGCCGACCCGCTCGAGCACCTCGCGCGCCGCCAGTTTCGCGGCCCGCGCGCGTTCGCCGCGCACGTCGAGCGCGAGCCGCACATTGTCCTCGGCGTTCAACGTCGGAAACAGATGATAGGATTGGAAGATGAAGCCGATGCGCTCGCGGCGCAGCTTCGCCAGCGCCTCGGGATCGAGCCCCGCGACCGGCTGGTTGGCAACCCGCACGGCACCGCCATCCGGCGTCATCAGGCAGCCCAGGATCGACAACAGCGTCGTCTTGCCGCTGCCTGAGGGGCCCATCAGCAGCGCCAGCTCGCCGCCCTTCAACGACAGGCTCACGCCCTTCAGCGCCTGCACCCGGCCGGCCCCCTGGCCGAGGTGATGCACGAGATCGGTGGCCTCGAGCACGGTGTCGGTCATCGCGAGAACACCAGGGTCGGGTCAATGCGCATGACCTTGAGGATCGCCGCGATCGCCGAGCCGACGCACATCGTCACCGTCAGCACGAACAGCGCGACCGTCAGCGTCGGGGTCATGATGACCGGCAGCGCCGATTCCGCGGTCGCGGCCGCCACGATCCTGCCGATCGCCGCAGCGCCGGCGAAGCCGACGATGGCGCTGAGCAGCGCCTGCCAGATGATGACGGTGTAGATGTAGCGGCTGGACGAGCCGATCGCGCGCAGGGTCGCGAACTCGTTGATGTGATCCTTGGTGCTGGAATAGAGCGTCTGCGCCACGATCACGGTGCCGACGATGAGGCCGAGCAGGGCGCCGGCGAACAGCGCGGCACCCGCGCCGGTGCCGAACAGCCAGAACGAGCGGCTGCGGCTCGCGAACTCGGCTGCGGTCAGCACGTCGACATTGGACAGGCTGTCGCGCAGCGCCCGCTGCACGGTCCAGAGGTCGGCCTCGGCCGCCAGCCTGACCACCAGATAGGACGCCTTGTTCGAGGCGATGCCGGTATAGGCGCGGGCGCGGTCGACGTCGGTGAACACGTAAGGCGTTGTCGTGAACGAGCGGATGCCTTTGGTGACAGCCATCACCTGCACCTTCTGGTCGCGGAGCTCCGCAGCCTGGCCGGCGCCGCCGATGCCGAGCCGCTCGAAATAGGTCTGGTCGATGGCGACCGCGCCCGGCACGGACAGGTCGTCCAGCCGTCCCTCCACCACGTTCCAGGGATGCAGCCCGAGCCCGCGCAGTTCCGAGCCGACCACGAAGACCGGCGTCGTGGTGCCCTGCGGCAGCCGCCATTGCGCATAGCCGATCACCAGCGGCGTCGCCTCCGCCACGCCGGGAACAGCAAGCGCGCGGAACCGCTGCCGCTCGTCGAGCAGCGAGGGGTCCTCGAAGCATTTGGTGCCGACCGGCATGATCCACAGCTCGGCCGGGGAATGGTCGATCATGGTCGTGACCATCCGGCGGAAGCCGACATAGAGGCCCATCTGCACGGTCACCAGCACGATCGAGAAGATGATGCCGATGATGGTGGCAATGAATCGAAGCCTGTCATGGAACAGGTTTCGGGACGCAAGCCTGAACTGCAACGACATGAACGAAAAACCACCCGGAGGCCCCGGCGGCATTTCAGCCGGTTACCGGGGATAAGTCCACGCTGCATCGCATGGCGCCGGCTGTGGCGCTTTGTCATTCGCGGCGGCCGTGGCGCGGGGGACACGGGGACGGGTCACATGCGGTGCTGCCCCTGCGAACGCATATGGGAGGCGACGGTGGTCCGCCATAACTGGTGTCGTCCCGGCGAACGCCGGGATCCATAACCACAGGGAGGTGTCGTTGCGCTCGGTATCGACCACGGCGGCCGACAGATGCACCACGCGGTATGGGTCCCGGCGCGAGGCCGGGACGACAGTTTGGGGTGGGAGACTGCGCGCCGGCTACTTCGCGCCGACCGCCTTCTTGCGCCAGGCGAGATGAACGGCACAGGTGCAGCCCGCCGGATGGCTCGCGAGCTCGGCGGGGGCGGCGTCGTTGGCCGGAGCGGGCGAAGCGACGGCGCGCGCTGCCGCGTCCGCCTGCTGTCCACTCCTTGCCGGAATGTAGTTCAGGATCGGCGCCAGCCAGCGCTCGACTTCGGCGACGGTCATGCCCTTGCGCGCGGCGTAGTCCTCGACCTGGTCGCGCTCGATCTTGCCGACGCCGAAATAGAAGCTCTCCGGCGAAGCAAAATAGAGGCCCGACACCGACGAGCCCGGCCACATCGCAAAGCTCTCGGTCAGCCGCACGCCGGCATTTCTCTCGGCGTCGAGCAGCTCGAACAAGGTCGCCTTCTCGGTGTGGTCGGGCTGCGCCGGGTAGCCGGGCGCGGGACGGATGCCATGATACTTCTCCAGGATCAGATCGTCCGGCGAGAGCGCCTCGTCCGGGGCGTAGGCCCAGAACTCGCGGCGGACGCGGGCATGCAGGCGCTCGGCGAACGCCTCGGCGAGGCGGTCGGCCAGCGCTTTCACCAGGATCGAGGAGTAGTCGTCATTGGCGTTCTTGAAGCGGTCGGCGACGGCATCCTCGCCGAGGCCTGTCGTGACGACGAAGCCGCCGACATAGTCCGGCACGCCGGAACCCACAGGCGCGATGAAGTCGCTGAGCGCGGTATTGAAGCGACCCTCGCGCTTTTCGAGCTGCTGGCGCAGCGTGTGCAGCGTCGCGATCTGCTTGGTGCGGCCCTCGTCGGCATAGAGCACGATGTCGTCGCCGGCCGCATTTGCCGGCCAGAAGCCGATCGCGGCGCGGGCCGTGAACCACTTCTCGTCGACGATGCGCTTGAGCATCTTCAGCGCGTCGTCATACAGCGCGCGCGCGGCCTCGCCGACCTTGGCGTCGTCGAGGATGCCAGGGAAACGGCCGGCGAGCTCCCAGGTCTGGAAGAACGGCGTCCAGTCGATATAGGGCACAAGCTCGGCGAGGTCGTAATCAACGAAGGTCTTGACGCCGAGGAAGGTCGGCTTGACCGGCTTCGCCTTGGCGAAGTCGATCTTCGGCGCGTTGGCGCGGGCGTCCGCGAGCTTCAGCCGCCTCTTGTCGGCCTGGCCGCGCAGATGCGCAGCGGCGATCTTCTGATATTCGCTGCGAACTTCCGTGGCGTAGGTATCCTTGCGCTCCGGCGACAGCAGTGAGGAGGCGACGCCGACGGCGCGGCTGGCGTCGTTGACGTGAACGACCGGGCCATTCTGGTAGTTCGGATCGATCTTGACCGCAGTATGGACACGGCTCGTCGTGGCGCCGCCGATCAGGAGCGGCACGTTCAGGCCCTGGCGCTCCATCTCCGAGGCGAGATACGCCATCTCGTCGAGCGAGGGCGTGATCAGGCCGGAGAGACCGATGATGTCGGCGTTCTCGGCCTTGGCCGTCTCGATGATCCTGGCCGCGGGCACCATGACACCGAGGTCGATGACCTCGAAATTGTTGCACTGGAGCACGATGCCGACGATGTTCTTGCCGATGTCGTGGACGTCGCCCTTGACGGTGGCGAGCACGATCTTGCCGGCGTTGGAGCGCTCGTTGGCCCGGCCCTTGTTGGCAGCCTTCTCCGCCTCCATGAACGGCATCAGATAGGCGACCGCCTGCTTCATCACGCGTGCCGATTTCACGACCTGCGGCAGGAACATCTTGCCGTCGCCGAAGAGGTCGCCGACCACGTTCATGCCGGCCATCAGCGGGCCTTCGATGACGTCGAGCGGCCGCGTCGACGCGGCGCGCGCCTCTTCCGTGTCCTGCTCGATATATTCAGTGATGCCGTGCACCAGCGCGTGGCTCAACCGCTTGTCGACCGGCCATTCGCGCCAGGCCAGATCGGCCTCCTTGGTCTGCTTGCCCTGGCCGCGGAATTTCTCGGCCAGCGCCAGCAGCCGCTCCGAGGCGCCGGGGTCGCGGTTGAGCACGACGTCTTCGCACACCTGGCGCAGCTCCGGATCGATGTCGTCATAGACGATCATCTGTCCGGCATTGACGATGCCCATGTCCATGCCGGCCTTGATGGCGTGATACAGGAACACCGAATGCATCGCCTCGCGCACCGGCTCATTGCCGCGGAACGAGAACGAAAGATTCGAGACGCCGCCGGAGACATGCGCATGCGGCAGGTTCTGCCGGATCCAGCGCGTCGCTTCGATGAAGTCGACGCCGTAATTGTCATGCTCCTCGATGCCGGTCGCGATCGCAAAAATGTTCGGATCGAAAATGATGTCTTCCGGCGGGAAGCCGAGCTGCTCGACCAGGATCTTGTAGGCGCGGGCGCAGATCTCGGTCTTGCGCTTGTAGGTGTCGGCCTGGCCGGTCTCGTCGAACGCCATCACGACCACGGCGGCGCCGTGGCGACGCGCGATCTTCGCTTCGTGAATGAACTTCTCCTCGCCTTCCTTGAGCGAGATCGAGTTCACCACCGGCTTGCCCTGCACGCATTTCAGGCCGGCCTCGATGACGTGGAATTTCGAGGAATCGACCATCACGGGAACGCGGGCGATGTCCGGCTCGGCAGCGACGAGGTTGAGGAAGGTCCGCATCGCGGCTTCCGAATCCAGCAGGCCCTCGTCCATGTTGACGTCGATGACCTGGGCGCCGTTCTCGACCTGGTCGCGCGCGACCTGCAGCGCTGCGGTGTAGTCGCCGGCGGTGATCAGCTTGCGGAATTTGGCCGAGCCCGTGACGTTGGTGCGCTCGCCGACATTGACGAAGGGAATGGCGGGCGTGAGTTCGAACGGCTCGAGGCCCGACAGCCGCAGCCGCGGCGCGATCTCAGGGACCGTGCGCGGCTTGTGCGGGGCGACGGCGGCGGCGATCGCCGCGATATGGTCGGGCGTGGTGCCGCAGCAGCCGCCGACGATGTTGACGAGGCCGTCCCGCGCAAATTCGCCGATCAGTCGCGCCATATAGGCCGGCGTCTCGTCATACTGGCCGAACTCGTTGGGCAGGCCGGCATTGGGATAGGCGCACACCAGCGCGTCGGCGACGCGGCCGATGTCGGCGACATGGGCGCGCAGATCCTCGGCGCCGAGCGCACAGTTGAAGCCGATGGTCAGCGGTTTCGCGTGGCGGACCGAATTCCAGAACGCCTCCGGCATCTGGCCCGAGAGCAGGCGGCCGGACTTGTCGGTGATGGTACCCGAGATCATCACGGGCACGTCGATGCCGCGCTCCTCGCAGAGTTCGGCGATGGCGTACAGCGCCGCCTTGGCATTGAGCGTGTCGAAGATGGTCTCGAGCAGCAGGATGTCGGCGCCGCCGTCCAGGAGCCCGCGCGCCTGCTCGCCATAGGCGAGCCGGAGGTCGTCGAAGGTCACGGCGCGGTAGCCGGGGTTGGAGACGTCGGGCGAGATCGAGGCGGTGCGGTTGGTCGGGCCCATTGCGCCGGCGACGAAGCGCTGTTTGCCGTCCTCGGCCGCAACGCGGGTCGCGGCATTGCGGGCGAGCCGGGCGCCCTCGCGGTTCAGCTCGTAGATGATGTCGGAGAGGTCGTAATCGGCCTGCGCGATCGAGGTTGCCGAGAAGGTGTTGGTGGCGACGATGTCGGCCCCGGCGCGCAGATATTGCGCGTGGATGTCCTCGATGGCGTCGGGCTGCGTCAGGATCAGCAGGTCGTTGTTGCCGCGGAGGTCGCGATGGAAGTCCTTGAACCGCTCGCTGCGGAAGGCGGCCTCGTCGAGCTGCAGCGCCTGGATCATCGTGCCCATGGCGCCGTCGAGAATCAGGATGCGCTTGGCTGCAGCGGCAAGGAAGGCGGTACGCGCCGGAGATACAGGGACGGACATCAGGCGGCAGCCTTGTTGGCGGACTTCGGACGGATGCCGAGCAAATGGCTGATCGCGAACACGAGGTCGGCGCGGTTCATGGTGTAGAAATGGAAGGTGTCGACGCCATGCTTGGCGAGCTTTTGCACCTGGCCTGCGGCGACGGTCGCCGCGACCAGCTTGCGGGTCTCGGGATCGTCGTCGAGACCGTCGAATTTTTCGGCCAGCCAGTCCGGCACCGTCGTGCCGGCGCGGGTCACAAAGCCGCGCGCCTGCTTGAAATTGTGCATCGGCATGATGCCGGGCACGATCGGGATCGTGATGCCGCGGGCGCGGACACGGTCGAGGTAGCGGAAGTAGAGGTCGTTGTCGAAGAACACCTGGGTGATGGCGCGGGTGGCGCCGGCGTCGACCTTGGCCTTGAGCATGTCGATGTCGGCGTCGAAGTCGCGGCTCTCGGGGTGCTTCTCCGGATAGGCCGAGACCGAGACCTCGATATCGGGATGGCGCTTCTTGATGCCGGCGATCAGCTCGGGCGAGCTCTGATAGCCCTCGGCATGGGTGTAGTAGGGCGTGCCGATGCCGCCGGGCGGATCGCCGCGCAGTGCCACGATGTGGCGGACGCCGACCTCATGATAGCGGTCGACGACCTCGTCGATCTCGTGGCGCGAAGCGCCAACGCAGGTGAGATGCGCCGCCGGCAGCAGCGCCGTCTCCTTCAGGATGCGCGCGATCGTGGCGTGGGTGCGCTCGCGCGTCGAGCCGCCCGCGCCGTAGGTCACCGAGACGAAGCTCGGCTCCAGAGGGGCGAGGCGCTCGATCGAGGCCCACAGCGTCCGGTCCATCTCCTCGGTCTTCGGCGGGAAGAACTCGAACGAGATCTTCGGCCGGATGATTGCGGAGTGGCCGTCGGCGATGGCGGTGGCGAGGTCGGTCATGGCAGCGCAGGTTCCCGGTGGCGCGTAAATTTCAACTCAAGAGGGGATCGCTCTTTGGATGCGGGAAGATAAGGGAAGTGCGTCGCAATAGACAGCCCACCCCAAATGGGATTTCGCCCACTTGTATGTATTTTGATGACTTTTGTCCGCTATCATCGATTATGTGATGGGCAGATAAAATGCTGATATTTCAATGTGTGTTGGCTGTTGGTGAACGGATTTGATCGAGATCGAGTGTGGGACGTGTCGATGGCGATGTTGTATACAATGTCCGCGTCCCAACTCGGGATGATGTCGATCCCTGCATTTCCAGCAGGGCTCCGCCGCGGTTGGCCCATTGTGGCACGCCGCGCAGTCATTAGGTTGAAGCCATGATCCCGCTTTCAGTCCTCGACCTCTCCGTCACGACCACCGCCACGCCTGCCTCGGCGGCACTGCGCAACAGCATCGATCTGGCCCGCCATGTCGATCAGCTCGGCTACGTCCGCTATTGGCTGGCTGAGCACCACAGCCTGCCGTCGGTGGCGAGCCCGTCGCCCGACATCATGATTGGGCAGATCGCGGCAGCGACGCAGCACATCCGCGTCGGCTCCGGCGGCGTCATGCTGCCCAACCATGCGCCGCTGGTGGTCGCGGAGCGCTTCAAGATGCTGGAGGCACTGTTTCCCGGCCGGATCGATCTGGGTCTCGGCCGCGCGCCGGGCACCGACGGCACCACGGCCTATGCGCTGCGCAGCCGGCTCGACCGCCGCGAGGGCGACGACTTCCTGGAGCGGCTGCATGAGCTGATGCTGTGGGAGACCCGCGAGTTCCCTGCCGGTCATCCTTACAACAACGTCATCGCCATGCCCGACGACGCGCCATTGCCGCCGATCTGGCTGCTCGGCTCCAGCGACTATTCCAGCGAGCTGTCGGCGCAGCTCGGCATGGGGTTCGGCTTCGCACATCATTTCGCCAGCCACGACGCTGTCGACGCGATGCGAACCTACCGCGCCCATTTCACGCCGTCGCGCTGGCGGACACAGCCGCATGCGATCCTGGCGGTCGCGGTGGTGACGGCCGAGACCGACGCCGAGGCGGAGCGGCTGGCGTCGTCGATGGACCTCAACCGCCTCAGGCGCGACCGCGGCCAGTTCCTGCCGCTGCCGAGCCCCGAGGAGGCCGCGGCGTACATGTATACAGACGCCGACCGCGCCTCGATCGCACGCAACCGGTCGCGGCTGTTCGTGGGCAGCCCGGCGACGGTGCGAGCCAAGCTCGATCCGATGATCGCGGCAAGCCAGGCCGACGAGCTGATGGTGATCACGGCGACCTTCGACCACGACGTCCGCAAGCGCTCCTACAGCCTGCTTGCCGACGCCTTCGGCCTGGAGCGGAAGGCGGCGGCGTAGTCCCGCACGAACCTAGCAGCCGATGAGTTCTGGATCGTGCAGCATCAAGATTCAGCTCTCCCCGACGGGGCTAGCGTGAGCACGCATCTCGAAGTCGGATCCAGTCATTTCAAGGCACGGACGGTGGGCTCCCTCGCCCCGCTTGCGGGGAGAGGGTTGGGGTGAGGGGGGCTCTCCGCGAGCACCGCATTCGCGGAGAGCCTCCCTCACCCGGATTGCATCTTTCGATGCAATCCGACCTCTCCCCGCAAGCGGGGCGAGGTAAAATCCCGTCGCCGCGAAGATGTGTGCTCGAACTGGCCCCCACTTGGACGAACGGAGTTCGTGCAGAGAGTTGAGGCGAACAATGGCGCGATCTGGACTTCGAAGCGCGCGTGCCGGTCTCACCATGTGATCAGCGGAGAGCGGCGCAGGAAGCTGTCGTCGCTCACCTGGTCCACCGCGAAGCGCGCGACATCGGCCCGCGCGATCGTGCCGCCGTGAAAACCTGTGAGGTCCGTCAGCGCGCGGACCGTCTGGCGGCCCGGCTTGTCGTTGAGCATGGCGGGACGGACGATGACCCAGTCGAGCCCGCTGTCGCGGATGATCGCCTCCTGCCGGTTCTTGTCGGCATAGACGTTGCGCAGCAGCAGCGGCAGGATCAGCCGGTCGTAGACGAAGCCGCCATGTCCCCGGCTGTCGCCTGCGCCGATCCCGGTGATGGCGACAAGGCGAGCAACATTCTCGGCCTCCATCGCCTTGACGAGCGCCCGCGTCGATGTCGAGAGCGTGGTGACCTCGCGAAACGGGCTGAGCGAGGTGCCCAAGGAACTGATGACGACATCCTGTCCCTTGAGCGCCTTGCGAAGCGTGGCTTCGTCGCGCGCATCGCCGACGATCAGTTGCGCGCCTTGCAGGTCCCCGGCCTTGTCGGGCGAGCGCACCAGCGCGGTGACGTGATGGCCGCGCGCCAGCGCGTCGCGCACGATCAGCCGCCCGGTGCCGCCGGTGGCGCCAAGCACGAGGATGTTAGACTTGGGTGTGGTGACGTTGCTATCTTGACTGGTCATGACCATCTCCATGGTGTGAGGGGGCGCATTCGCGGAAGCGCGCCGCGCAATTCGGTTTCGGGGGATGATGAGCGGCTCGGCTTCAGGCCGTGGCCGAGATCTCGGCGACAAAGTCGCGGTACGAGCGCAGCGGCCGGCCCAGCAGCGTGGTGAGGCGCGCGACGTCGCCCTCGTCCGGCACCATGCCGTCGGTCAGGAAGCGCTCGGCCATCAGTCGCATGTCGAACGCCATCCAGCTCGGCATGACCTGCCGGAGGTTGGTCTCGAACTGCGTGGTGTTGTCGCCGCCATAGGCGATCGTGCGGCCCAGCACGTCAGACCAGATCGCCGCGGCATCAGCGCCGGTCAGCGTGTCCGGGCCGACCAGGTTGATCCGTGTCAGCGGCAGCGGCACGGCTGACTGCTCGCGGCGGATCAGCTCGATCGCTGCGATCTCGCCGATGTCGCTGACGTCGATCATGGCAAGGCCCTTGGCTCCGATCGGCATCGGGTAGACGCCGTAGCCGAGCACGACATCCTTGATCGTGAGATCGTTGTTCATGAAGTAGGCGGGGCGCAGGATGGTGGCGTTCAGGCCCATCTGCTCGATCATCCGCTCGACGGCGAACTTGCCGGCGAAGTGCGGCACGTTGACGTAGACGTCGCCGTGGATCACCGACAGATAGACGATGCGCTCGATGCCGGCCTCGCGGACCAGATTGAGCGCGATCAGCGCCTGAGTGAATTCATCAGGCGTGACGGCGTTGAGCAGGAACAGGGTCGAGACGCCCGAGAACGCGCCGCGCAGCGAATCGACGTCGAGCAGGTCGCCTTGGGCGATCTGAACGCCCGCCGGAAGCTTGGCCTTCCCAGGATCGCGGACGAGGGCGCGGACATCGGCCCCGCGCCTGACGAGTTGTTCGACGACGCGACGGCCGACGGTTCCAGTGGCACCGGTCACGAGGATGGTCATGGGATCACTCCGGGGGTGGTGTTGAGACACCCGGAAGATATCGATCCACATGCGAGCCAATAGGCGCTATATTTGGACATGTCGTCTCATTAGTGGAACAGATGGATCTGCTTGCGCTCGCCGATTTCACGCTCGTCGCCCGCCACGGCGGCTTCGGCCGGGCCGCCCGCGCCAGCGGTCGTCCGAAGGCAACGCTGTCCCGCCGCGTCGCAGAGCTCGAAGCGAGCCTGGACATCAGGCTGATCGAGCGCGGCGGGCGCACACTGAAGCTGACCGAGGAAGGGCGGGCGCTGTTCGAGCGCACGGGCGCGCTGCTGACCGAGCTCGACGAGACCGTCGGTGCGATAGCCTCAGGCGGCGATCAGCCGCGCGGCCGGTTGCGGATCAGCGCGCCGCTGCTGTTCTCGCAGACCGCGATGGGCAAGCTCGCCGCTACGTTCGCGCTCAGATATCCGGAGGTCCGGCTCGAGGTGACGACCGACGACCGCGCCGTCGACATGGTCGAGGAGGGCTATGACCTGGTGATCCGGGTCAATCCCGATCCCGATGAGAGCCTCGTCGGCCGCATCTTCCTGCGCGATCAGCTGGTGGTCGTGGCCAGCCCAAGCCTGACGCGGCCGGCGGACGGCGCGCTCGTTCCTGCGGTTGTTCGTAGCACCGAGCAGATCGCAGCGTGGGACGTCATGGCTGCAACGGGATCGTCGCGCATCGCGATCGATCCGATCCTGCGGTTGTCATCGCTGATCATGGTGCGCGATGCGGTCCGTGCCGGCGTCGGTGCCGCATGCCTGCCGCTCTCGCTCGTCAGCCACGATCTGGCGGCTGGCCGGCTGGCGCATTGGGGCGATTTGGACGCGCCAGCGGTTGCGCTGTGGGCGCTGTATCCGTCGCGGCGGCTGTTGAGCGCGCGCGTCTCCGCCTTTCTCGACCATCTGAAGCAGGCATTCCCGGTGGGAACGCCGGCCGAGCTGGCGGCCTATGTGGAGCCGCGGGATGACGGTCCGATCATTCCATCCGCTCGCTGAAGGTCGCGCGGAACGGATGCGCCGGATAGACGCCGACGATGCGCAGTTCGCGCGAGAAGAACTTCAATTCCTCCAGGGCGAAGGCCAGCCCCTTGTCGTCGGGATGGCCGTCGACGTCGGCGTAGAACTGCGTGGCGAAGAAATTGCCGTCGACCATGTAGCTCTCGAGCTTGGTCATGTTGACGCCGTTGGTCGCAAAGCCGCCGAGCGCCTTGTAGAGCGCAGCCGGCAGGTTGCGGACGCGGAACACGAAGCTCGTGACCAGCGGCCCGGAGTTCTGCTCGGCCCATTGCTCCTGGCGCGCCAGCACGACGAAGCGGGTGGTGTTGTGGGCCTCGTCCTCGATGTCCTCGGCGAGGATGTCGAGGCCGTAGATCTCGGCGGCGAGGCGCGAGGCGATCGCCGCGACGCTCCTGTCGCCGCGCTGCGCCACGTCCCGGGCGCTGCCCGCGGTGTCACCGGCGACGATCGGCCGGACGCCGAGCTGGCGGATGATGCGGCGGCACTGGCCGAGCGCATGGACGTGGCTCTCGACCGTCTTGATGTCGGCGAGCCTGGTGCCCTTCAGCGCCATCAGCTGGTGGCGGACCGGCAGGAACCACTCGCCAATGATGTAGAGGCCGGAGGCCGGCAGCAGGTGATGGATGTCGGCGACGCGGCCGGCGACCGAATTCTCGATCGGGATCATGCCCAGGTCAGCCTCGCCGGAGGAGATCGCGCTCAGCGCGTCCTCGAAGGTCGCGCACGGCATGGCCTCGGCGGTCGGATAGGCCTCGGAAATGGCGATGTGGGAATTGGCTCCCGGCTCGCCCTGGAATGCGATTTTCAAGATCTTGCTCATGAGGGGCCTTGTAGCAGCAGCTTAAGACTTGGACAGCAGCCGGCGTGCGGTTTCGAGGTCGGCGGGGGTGTCGACGCCGCGGGGCACGGCGTCGACGACCATCACGTCGATGCGCATGCCGGCTTCCAGCGCCCGCAGCTGTTCCAGCTTTTCCTGTTGCTCCAGCGGCGACGGCGGCAGGCTGACGAAGCGCTCCAGCGCCGCCCGGCGGTAGGCGTAAAGCCCGATGTGATGGTACCTCGGTCCGTCGCCATACGGCGCCGTGGCCCGGGTGAAATACAACGCGCGCATGCGCCGGCCGCCGAGAGGCGAGCCGACCGCCTTGACGACGTTCGGATTGAGGCTCTCCTCCTCGGTATGGATCTGCGCGGCAAGGGTCGCGATGTCGACGGCGGGATCGTCCAGCGGCGGCAGCACGTCGCTGATGTTCTGCGGGTCGATGGTCGGGAAATCGCCCTGCAGATTGACCACGATCTCGGCCTCGCGGGCAGGGTCGAGCTTGCACATGGCCTCGTAGATGCGGTCCGACCCGGAGGGATGATTGGGCTTGGTCATCACCACCTCGCCACCCGCCGCCGTCACGGCGTCCGCGATCTCCAGCGTGTCGGTTGCCACGGCCACGCGGCCGATCGCGGCCTCCTGCGCGCGCCGGAGCACCTGCACGATCATCGGCTGGCCGGCGATATCGAGCAGCGGCTTGCCGGGCAGGCGGGTCGAGGCCATGCGGGCAGGGATCAGCACGAGGATTTTGGACTTGGTCATCCGGGAAACGGCAGGTCGGAGCCGGTCGCAACAGCGCGGGCCGGACTGGATGGGGACAGCAGAGGCGGCCCGCTTATACGGGTTGCCAGAGCACGGGCAAACCGATATCTCACTTCTGCCGCAGGGGGAGGCGCGACGGCTCGATTCCGCTCGATGCCTTGACGAATCCTGGGGCGATTCACGGTCGCGGCCCCGCGGCCTCCCAAGCAATGAAATCCGCCCTCGGAGCCTGATTCCAAAATGGACTCCTTCGAACTGAACAAAATCCTCGGCGCCGTTCTGGCCGCCTGTCTGGTCGTGCTGGTCACGAGCTTCTCCGCTGGCGCGATCTTCGCGCCGAAAATGCCGGAGAAACCGGGGTTCGAGATCGCCGTGAAGGAGGCCCAGGGCGCAGGCAAGGAAGCCGCTGCGCCGGCCGCGGCCGAGCCGATCGAGAAGCTGCTGCAGACCGCCTCGGTTGAGAAGGGCGCTGCCGCCGCCAAGAAATGCGCGGCCTGCCACACCTTCGACAAGGGCGGCAAGAATGCCGTCGGCCCCAACCTCTACGGCATCGTCGGCGACAAGATCGGCGAAGGCCGCGGCTTCAACTTCTCGGCCGCGATGAAGGCCAAGGGCGGCACCTGGACGATCGAGGATCTCAACCACTTCATCGCCAATCCGAAGGGCTACATCCCGGGCACCGCGATGGGCTTTGCCGGCATCCAGAAGGACTCGGAGCGCGCCGACGTGCTGGCCTACCTGAACTCGCTGTCGGACAATCCGGCGCCGCTGCCGACCGCAGCCAAGTGATCGGCTGCTAACCCCCCAATTTCCGACGGCCGGGCCTCAAGCCCGGCCGTTTTGCTTTGCGGGACGAAATTCGCCGCATTTGGGACCTTTGGTCGCATCCACCTCGTTCACAACCCGGTATCATGAGGAAAAAGCAAGGTTATTGGTCGAAACCTTGCCGTATATTGGTCCCCTGAATGGAACGGGTTCGCGGGGCCGGAGCACCCTGGCTGAGGCCGGCGAAACCTGCCCTTGCGAATTGGGTTACGATCGAACGTTGGATCTGGGAGCAGCAGCGGCCACGGCCGACCACCTGCTTCAAGCGGTCTTATTCAGAGGAAGTCTCATTTGACGATTACCCGACGACAGCTCCTGCAGAGCAGCGTCTTCGCTGCGATGACCCCGGCGCTCGGCACCGCCGCCAGCCTTGCCCCGCTCGACGCCGCGCAGGCGCAGGCCGGTGAGCAACTGGTCTGGCGCCACGGCCTGTCGCTGTTCGGCGAGATCAAGTACCCGGCGGACTTCAAGCGCTTCGACTACGTCAATCCCGACGCGCCCAAGGGCGGCACAGCGCGGATGATCTCGCTCGGCACCTTCGACAATTTCAACATCGTCGTGATGTATGTGAAGGGCAACATCGCGTCCGCGGCGGGGCTGGTCTACGAGACCCTGATGACGCGCTCGCAGGACGAGGTGTCGACCGAATACGGCCTCCTCGCCGAGTCGGCGGCCTATCCGGACGACTACTCCTGGGTCATCTACCGGCTGCGCAAGGAAGCGCGCTGGAACGACGGCAAGCCGGTGACGCCCGAGGACGTCATCTTCTCGCTCGACGTGCTCAAGAAGAACAGCCCGCACTACTCCTCCTACTACCGCCATGTCGTAAAGGCCGAGAAGACCGGCGACCTCGAGGTCAAGTTCACCTTCGATGGTCCGGGCAATCGCGAGCTGCCGCACATCGTCGGTGAGCTGCTGGTTCTGCCCAAGCACTGGTGGGAAGGCACCGACGCGCAGGGCCGCAAGCGCGACGTCACTGCGACGACTTTGGAGCCGCCGCTCGGGTCGAGCCCGTATCGCATCAAGGAGTTCGTGCCCGGCCGCTCGATCAAGATGGAGCGCGTCAAGGACTACTGGGGCGCCAGCCTGCCGGTCCAGATCGGCCAGAACAATTTCGACGAGCTGCAGTTCGAATATTTCCGCGACAACATCGTCGCCCTCGAGGCCTTCAAGGCCGATCAGGCCGACTGGATCAACGAGAATTCCGCCAAGCAATGGGCGACGGCCTACGACTTCCCGGCCATCAACGACAAGCGTGTGGTCAAGGACGAATTCCCGATCAGCGATTCCGGCCGCATGCAGGGCTTCGCCTTCAACCTGCGGCGTCCGCAATTCCAGGACGCGCGGCTGCGGCGTGCCTTCAACTACGCCTTCGATTTCGAGGAGATGAACAAGCAGCTGTTCTACGGTCAGTACAAGCGGATCAACAGCTATTTCGAAGGCACGGATCTGGCCTGTTCCGGGCTGCCGCAGGGCCAGGAGCTGCAGATCCTCGAGGAGCTGCGCGACAAGGTGCCGCCGGACGTGTTCACCACGGTCTACCAGGCCCCGGTGGGCGGCAATCCCGAGAACGTTCGCGCCAATCTGCGCGAGGCCACCAGGCTGCTGAAGGACGCAGGCTTCGAGATCAAGGACCGCAAGCTCGTCGATCCCGCCGGCAAGCCGGTCACGGTCGAACTCTTGGTCCAGGACCCGTCCTCCGAGCGGATCGTGCTGTTCTACAAGCCGTCGCTGGAGCGCCTTGGCGTCGCTGTCACGGTACGCCAGGTCGACAACGTCCAGTATGAGAACCGGGTGCGCACCTTCGACTACGACATGATCATCGACGTCTGGGGGCAGTCGCTGTCGCCCGGCAACGAGCAGCGCGATTTCTGGGGTTCCAAGGCCGCCGACGAGTCCGGCTCGAAGAACACGATCGGCATCAAGAACCCCGCTGTCGACGCGCTGATCGAGAAGATCATCTACGCCAAGGATCGTGCCTCCCTCGAAGCGGCGACGCATGCGCTCGACCGGGTGCTGCTGTGGAATTTCTACGTCGTCCCCCAGTTCACCTACCCGTTTGCGCGCAGCGCGCGCTGGGACCGCTTCAGCCATTTCACGCCGTTCCCGAAATATGCGCGGTCCGGCTGGCCGAATCTGTGGTGGTACGATACCGACAAGGCCGCCAAGGTGAAGCGCTCTTGAGCCGGCTCCCGCATCTGTCGCGCCGCGGCGTGCTCGGGCTTGGGTTCGGCGCGCTCAGCTATCCGCTGCTGACGCCGGCCGTGGCCGCGGAGTTCGGCCCCGAGTCGCACGGCACGTCGGCCTTCGGCGACCTGAAATATCCAGCCGACTTCCATCATTTCGATTACGTCAATATCGACGCTCCGAAGGGCGGGATGTTCTCGCTGATCCCCTCGGTGCGCGCCTATAACCAGTCCTATCAGACCTTCAATTCGTTCAATGCCTACGTCCTGAAAGGTGAGGGCGCGCAGGGCATGGACATGACGTTCGCGACCCTGATGGTGCGCGCGAGCGACGAGCCGGACGCGGTGTACGGGCTGGTCGCGAAATCCGTGGCGATCTCCGCGGACAAGCTGGCCTACCGCTTCACCTTGCGGCCCGAGGCGCGCTTCCATGACGGCAGCAGGATCACCGCGCAAGACGTCGCCTTCTCGCTGAACACGCTGAAGGAGAAGGGCCATCCACTGATCGTTGTTCAGCTGCGCGACTTCGTGAAGGCCGAGGCGATCGACGATGCGACCGTCGTGGTGAGCTTCGTCGAGAAGCGCGCGCGCGACGTGCCGCTCTATGTCGTGACCCTGCCGATCTTCTCCAAGGCCTGGTACGCCAACCGCGCGTTCGACGAGGGTCCGCTCGACGTGCCGCTCGGCTCGGGGCCGTACAAGGTCGGCAAATACGAGATCAACCGCTACGTCGAGTTCGAGCGCGTCAAGGACTGGTGGGCGGCCGACCTGCCGGTCAGCCGCGGCATGTATAATTTCGACATCGTGCGCTACGAGTTCTACCGCGACCGCGACGTCGCCTTCGAGGGCTTCACCGCCAAGAGCTATCTGTTCCGCGAGGAGTTCACCGCGCGCATCTGGGCCACGCGCTACGACTTCCCGGCGATCAAGGACGGCCGCGTCAAGCGCGAGCTCTTGCCGGACGAGACGCCGTCCGGCGGGCAGGGCTGGTTCATCAACACCCGCCGCGACAAGTTCAAGGATCCCCGCGTCCGCCAGGCGTTGACCTACGCGTTCGACTTCGAGTGGACCAACAAGACCATCATGTACGGCGCCTATGCGCGCACGGTGTCGCCGTTCCAGAACTCGGACATGGTCGCGGTCGGGCCGCCCTCGCCCGAGGAGCTGAAGCTGCTCGAGCCGTTCCGCGGCCAGGTGCCCGACGATGTGTTCGGCGAGCCGTTCGTGCCGCCGGTCTCGGACGGCTCCGGCCAGGATCGCGCGCTGCTGCGCAAGGCGACGCAACTGCTGCAGCAGGCCGGCCTGCCGGTCAAGGACGGCAAGCGGCTGCTGCCGTCCGGCGAGGTGTTCGCGATCGAGTTCCTGATCGACGAGGTCTCGTTCAAGCCGCACCACGGCACGCTGATCAAGAACCTGCAGACGCTCGGCATCGACGCCGATCTGCGGATCGTCGACGCCGTGCAATATCGCGCGCGGGTCGAGGACTTCGACTTCGACATCGCCATTCAGCGGATGTCGATGTCGCCGACCCCCGGCGACGGCCTCCGGGCTTACTTCACCTCGGACACGGCCAAAACCAAGGGCTCCTACAATCTCGCCGGGATCAGCAATCCCGCGATCGACGCGCTGGTCGCCAAGGCGATCGCCGCGGAGACGCGCAGCGAGCTGACCTTGGCCTGCCGGGCGCTCGACCGCGTGTTCCGCGCCGGCCACTACTGGATACCGCAATGGTATCGCCAGACCCACCCGATTGCCTATTGGGATCAGTTCGACCATCCGCCGAAGCCGCCGAAATACGCCTCGGGCGTCGGCGCTCCCGACATCTGGTGGTACGATGCCGCCAAGGCCGCAAAGTTGGAGCAGGCGAAGTAGTTCATGGCTGCCTATATTGCCCGTCGCATCTTGCTGATGCTCCCGACCCTGCTCGGGATCCTCTTCATCTCCTTCGTCGTGGTGCAGTTCGCGCCGGGCGGTCCGGTGGAGCGCGTCATCGCGCAATTGACCGGCGCCGACACCGGCGGGACCTCGCGGATTTCAGGCGGCAGCGGTTCGGATTTCGGCGCGCGGCCGCCGGGACAGGTGGGATCCGGCAGCGAGCTGAACTCGAAATACCGCGGCGCGCAGGGGCTCGATCCCGCCTTCATCAAGCAGCTCGAAAAGCAGTTCGGCTTCGACAAGCCGGCGCCGGAGCGGTTCGCGCTGATGGTCTGGAACTTCGCGCGCTTCGATTTCGGCAAGAGCTATTTCCGCGACACGTCAGTGCTGCAGCTCATCAAGGAGAAGCTGCCGGTGTCGATGTCGCTCGGCATCTGGATGACCTTGCTGACCTATTTGATCTCGATTCCGCTGGGGATCCGCAAGGCGGTGCAGGATGGCTCGCGCTTCGACGTCTGGACCTCGGCCGTGATCATCGTCGGCTACGCCATTCCGGGCTTCCTGTTCGCGATCCTGCTGATCATCCTGCTCGCTGGCGGCTCGTTCCTCAACATCTTCCCGCTGCGCGGGCTGACCTCGGATGGCTGGTCGGACTTCCCGTGGTACTGGAAGATCATCGACTATTTCTGGCATCTCACTTTGCCGCTGGTGTCGATGGCGCTCGGCGCCTTCGCGACCATGACCTTGCTGACCAAGAACTCGTTTCTCGACGAGATCCGCAAGCAATATGTCATGACTGCGCGCGCCAAGGGCTGCAGCGAGAACCAGGTGCTGTACGGCCACGTCTTCCGTAACGCCATGCTGATCGTGATCGCCGGCTTTCCGGGCACCTTCATCCACGCGTTCTTTTCCGGCTCGCTGCTGATCGAGACGATCTTCTCGCTGGATGGGCTCGGCCTGCTCTCGTTCGAGAGCATTCTGAATCGTGATTATCCCGTTGTGTTCGGCAATCTCTTCATCTTTTCGCTGCTCGGCCTCGCCATCAACCTGGTCTCGGATCTGACCTACATGTGGATCGATCCGCGGATCGACTTCGAGGCGCGGGAGGTCTGATGACGATCACAGCCACCCCTCCGGTCGAGACCACGGCGCAGGCCCCGCTCGGCGAGGCCGTGCCGCCGACGCGGCATCGTTTCCGGCCGTCGCCACTCAACCAGCGCCGCTGGCAGAACTTCAAGGCCAACCGCCGCGGCTACTGGTCGCTGTGGCTATTCCTGTTTCTGTTCGTCGTCTCGCTGTTCGCCGAGCTGATCGCCAACGATCGGCCGTTCCTGATCAAGTTCGACGGCCACCTTTACTTCCCGGCGTTCGTCTCCTATCCGGAAACGGCATTCGGCGGCGACTTCGAGACCGCGGCCGACTACCGCGATCCCTATTTGCAGAAGCTGATCGCCGACAAGGGCGGTACGGTGATCTGGCCTTTGATCCGCTATTCCTACGCCACGCATAATCTCGACCTGCCGACGCCCGCGCCGTCGCCGCCGACCTGGATGCTGAAGGAATCGCAGTGCAAGGCGGTGGTCGAGAGAAAGGGGCTGAAGAGCTGCCGGGATCTCGAATACAACTGGCTCGGCACCGATGATCAGGGTCGCGACGTCGTCGCGCGGCTGATCTACGGTTTCCGCATCTCCGTCCTGTTCGGCCTGTCCCTGACGTTCTTCTCCTCGATCATCGGCATCGCGGCCGGCGGCGTGCAGGGCTATTTCGGCGGCTGGGTCGATCTCCTGTTCCAGCGCTTCATCGAGATCTGGAACGCGATCCCCTATCTCTATCTGCTCCTGATCCTGTCGGCGGTGCTGGTGCCCGGCTTCTTCACGCTGCTCGGGATCATGCTGCTGTTCTCCTGGGTGTCGCTGGTCGGCCTGGTCCGCGCCGAATTCCTGCGCGGCCGCAATTTCGAATACATCCAGGCCGCGCGCGCGCTCGGCGTCTCCAATGCCGTCATCATGTGGCGGCATCTCCTGCCGAACGCGATGGTCGCGACCATGACCTTCCTGCCCTTCATCGTGTCGAGCTCGGTGATGACGTTGACCGCGCTCGACTTCCTCGGCTTCGGCCTGCCGCCCGGCTCGCCGTCGCTGGGCGAGATGCTGTCGCAGGCCAAAGCCAATGTGCAGGCGCCGTGGCTCGGCCTGACCGGCTTCTTCTCGGTCGCGATCATGCTGTCGCTGCTCATCTTCATAGGCGAGGCCGTGCGCGACGCGTTCGATCCGCGCAAGACGTTCAGGTGACCGACATGGATGCGACCAGCCAGCCGCTGCTCTCGGTCAGCGATCTCTCGGTGACCTTCCACCAGCAGGGCCGCGTGTCGACCGCCGTCGACCACGTCTCGTTCGACATCAGGCGCGGCGAGTGCGTTGCCCTCGTCGGCGAATCCGGCTCGGGCAAATCGGTCAGCGCGCTGTCGGTGCTGAAGCTGCTGCCCTATCCGGTCGCCTCGCACCCGTCGGGCAGCATCCGCTTCAACGGCCGCGATCTGCTGCCGCTGTCGGAGGGCGAGATGCGCGGCATCCGCGGCAGCGACATCTCCATCATCTTCCAGGAGCCGATGACCTCGCTCAATCCGCTGCACACGATCGAGCGGCAGATCGGCGAGATCCTGCATCTGCATCGACCGATCTCGAACGGCGCGGCGCGGGCGCGCGTGCTCGAGCTGCTCACGCAGGTCGGCATCCCCGAGCCGGAAACCCGGCTCGGCAGCTATCCGCATCAGCTCTCCGGCGGCCAGCGCCAGCGCGTGATGATCGCGATGGCGCTCGCCAACGAGCCGGATCTGCTGATCGCCGACGAGCCGACCACCGCGCTCGACGTCACCGTGCAGGCACAGATCCTGGCGCTGCTCGCCGACATCCGCGCGCGGCTCGGCATGAGCCTGCTCTTCATCACCCACGATCTCGGCATCGTCCGGCGCATCGCCGATCGCGTCTGCGTCATGAACGGTGGCAAGATCGTCGAGCAGGGGCCGGTGGAGCAGGTGTTCACCGCGCCCTCCCATCCCTACACCAAGGCGCTGCTCGCGGCCGAGCCGAAGCCGGACCCGGCGCCGCCGCGGCCCGATCAGCCGGTCGTGATGCAGGCCAGGGACCTCAAGGTCTGGTTTCCGATCAAGCGCGGCCTGTTCCGCTCCACGGTCGGCCACATCAAGGCCGTGGACGGCGTCAGCATCGCCGTGCGCAAGGGCGAGACGCTCGGCGTCGTCGGCGAGTCCGGCTCCGGCAAGACCACGTTGGGCCTGGCGCTGCTGCGGCTGATCTCCTCCGACGGTCCGATCGTGTTCCTGGGCAAGGAGATCCAGGGCCTGTCCTTCAAGGATGTCCGGCCGTTCCGCCGCGACATGCAGATCGTGTTTCAGGATCCGTTCGGCTCGCTCAGCCCGCGCATGTCGGTCGGCGACATCATCGCCGAGGGCATCAGCGTGCATCAGCCCAGGCTCAGCGAAGAGGAGCGGGAGGCCAAGGTCATCAAGGCGCTGAACGAGGTCGGGCTCGATCCGGCGACGCGCTTCCGCTATCCGCACGAATTCTCCGGCGGCCAGCGCCAGCGCATCTCGGTCGCGCGCGCCGTCGTGCTCGAGCCGAGCTTCGTCGTGCTGGACGAGCCGACCTCGGCGCTCGACATGCTGTTTCAGGCGCAGATGGTCGCGCTGCTGCGCGACCTGCAGCGCAAGCTCGATCTCACCTACATGTTCATCTCGCATGATCTGCGCGTGGTCGCCTCACTCGCCAGCCACCTGATCGTGATGCGCCACGGCAAGGTGGTGGAGGAGGGGCCGGCGGTGGAGCTGTTCAAGGCGCCGAAGACCGACTACACCCGCGCGCTGTTTGCGGCGGCGTTCCGGAACGAGACCGCGGGGAATGGGACGGCGGCGAGCTAGGGACCGGGCGCTCCTCGTCCGACGTTCGTTGCGGAATGGCCGCAGAAATCGCCGATGAAGCGGAATCCCTCGGGCCCCCCGGCGGTCACGTCCGGTCAGGCAGCGTAACCGGACTTACGGCGACCCGATGGGCAGGTCCGGAATTGGGCCAGATTCGGACCAACCACTTGTCGCTAGATCGTAAGCGCTGTTGATGGACCACCCGCGGGGGCAGTGACAGTGCAATCAATTGGCAAACGGCTCCGCCAAGGAGCGCAATTGTTGCTCTGCGAGTTCAGTACGCATTCAACGTAGTTCGCTAGAAGCGATAGTTGACGCCCACGCGAACGATCTGGAGTTTCGTGCTCA
Source organism: Bradyrhizobium sp. SZCCHNS30572 (assembly GCF_032484415.1). Taxonomy (NCBI): domain Bacteria; kingdom Pseudomonadati; phylum Pseudomonadota; class Alphaproteobacteria; order Hyphomicrobiales; family Nitrobacteraceae; genus Bradyrhizobium; species Bradyrhizobium sp. SZCCHNS30572. The sequence goes on from NZ_JAUESY010000001.1 coordinate 289,933, forward strand.
CCGTATGGTTTGCCACTTGTCCAGGGGGGCCAAATCCGGGTCCGTTGTTGAAAGTCGAATAGGAGAAGTTGCCGAGGTCGGCGTAGAGATACTCAACCTTCGCGGACCAATGGTCTCGGAATGCCCATTCGGCGCCACCGCCGGCTGTCCAGCCGACACGGGTGCTGCTGCGACCGCCGACATGACATTGATTCAAGCCGTTCACGATCGGGCAGCCGTCGGCAAAATCCCACGCAAATCTCTTTGATGCGTCGACATTGGCGATCGCCGCGCCGCCCGTGCCATAGATCATGATCCGGTCAAAGGCCCAGCCAATGCGCCCTCGGACCGTGGCGAACCAATTCATGCCAATGTCGTCGACTGATGCAACCGTTCTCCCCGATACCGGCTCGACAACATTGCCGGTGTTTCGCGACACCTTGCCGTCAATGCCGTTGAAATCGCCCTCGATACCCAAGACCAGGTGAGACCAGCCTGCCGTTGTTGGCTGCCAGTTGCATCCAGCCTGTCCGCCACCGGTAATGCCGGTGTGACTAAGGCTCGCCAGACCGGCATTGTTGATTGCCGTTCTTGCAGCGCCATTGATGAGATTGGGCGGGAACGGAGGCGCGTCGGTCGTCAGGTTGTGTTTCACCTGTCCCCCGCCGAGGTTTGCGCCGACGTAGCATCCCGTCCAACTAAACACGGCAAGCGGCGCAGGGGGCGGGGCCTTCAGCGGCAGATCGGCCGCCGACGCGGCCTGCGCAAATGGAAGGATTGAGATAGCAGAAATAATTGCCATGGATGCGTTACGCATCGTCACACTCCCAGCACGAGACCTGAACCACGCTATTCGGGGCGCGGGTCCAGGGTCAACAATGTTCAGTTGCCGTGTGTGTCAATATCAACCAGTGTAACATTTTAACCACAGGTTGTGTGCTGCAGGATGTAAAACCTCATTCATCGCGCAGCCGGTTCTTCGCAAAGTCCGCAATGGGTCAAAGGACTAAACCGCTCGCGCGGTAAGGCACGACAGCCGGCAGCACGGGTGCAGTGGCAAGCCGCCGTGTCCATGCTGCGGCGGCCGCATGATCGTCATCGAGGTCTTTGAGCGAGGCGCAACGCCGCGCCATCAACCCGACTGCGCCAACCAGCGCCATCAGGATCGACACCTCATGACCGCACAACCGCCATTCTGCAAAGCTGCTCGTCGTGCCCGCCGCTCATCGACCGACCCGGTGGAATGCGCCCAAACATCCATCTGTCGTCGTCAATCCGCCGACAATTGACCGCTTGCCATGCCATCCACCGCTCATTCACCCGCCGCGCCATCGTCGCGAAGCTCGCTGCATCATTTCGAGCTCAATCAGCGAGCTCGCCTGCGGCGCTCAAATCCCCATAGAGCCTGCCGCACCAGTCCCGCCCACCATGCGCGGTGTCCTCCCTTGGAGGCTTTCGGACGCCGGCCGCCCGAATATGCCGCGCCGTCAATCGTGCTGCCGGCATCCGAAACCCTTCACAGCAGCGGACTCGCGCGCTGCACAAATCGAGACCTCGGGCGTCGATGCATATCTTCGCGATCGGAGCGTACTACTGGCGAGCCTGCTGAATTCTGGCCTTCAGCGTGGCAAGTCCGACCGCGCCGACGATGACATTGCCGCCGATGACATAGCTCGGCGTCCCGCTCAATCCCAATTTCTGCGCAAGATTGCCGCTCTCATCGAGGCTTTGGCGCACCTCCAGGCTGTCCATGTCCTTTTCAAGCTGAGCAACGTCGAGACCGATCGTCTGCGCGATGGCCAACGCGCGCGCCTTGTCGGCGGGTCCGCTGCTTTGGAGAAGCCGCTGATGAAAGTCGAGGTATTTCGCGCCCGTCGGGTCTTGCATGCGTACCGCTACCGCGACGCGCGCCGCCTCCAGCGAACCGGGGCCGAGGATCGGAAATTCCTTGAGCACGATCTTGAGCTTGGGGTCGCTCTTCAACAATTCGAGTATCTCGCCGAGCGCGCGCTTGCAGTAGCCGCAGCTGTAATCGAAGAACTCGACCAGGGTGACATCACCCAGCGGGTTGCCGAGCGTGACCTGGTGCGCGGACGCGAACAAGGCCGGCGCATTTTGCTTGACCAGTTCAGTCTTGTCGGAGCCGGGCGCTGCCGCCGGCATCGCGGCTTGCCGCTTCTTGATCAGGTCGGAGATGGCCTGTTGCACGGCTTCGGGGTGCTTGGCGAGGTAGTCCTTCACGACCTGCTCGATTTCTTCGGGATGGGTCGCTATGTAGTCCTTGACGATCGCCTCGATGTCGCTGCGCGAACTCTCCGCTCGGCCGGGCTGCACGCAAAGCAAAGACAGCGTGAAGACGGCAGCCGCCGTGGCAACGCTACGGATCAAATTGGTCATCGGTCATCCTCCATATGGCTGCCGACTTCCGCAGTTGGCGTGCAGCAATGATTTGCGAATTCGTGTCCTCGTGCATCGCTGCTTCCTTCATCGTCGCGGCATCATCATGCCGGGCGGGGGGACCGGTCTGATCCCCGGCATGCGCGGCGCAAATCGGCCGGTCGGCCGGCAGCGCGCGCCAAGCGGCCCCGGAATCCAACCGGGGGGGCAGACGATCGGGCGACCGACATCCGGCGCCCGCCGGTCCCGTGTCACCCCCGGCTTGCGTGCCACGCACACGCCGTCGGCATTGCGCCGCTCACCAGGTTGGCACGTCCTCGGCAGCTTCGGAATCACGGGGACGACCGTGGTGGACTTCTTCTCGATCGTCTTGGAGCACTGGCTTCGATCCTTTGGGTCGACCGGGGCCGCGCAGCACTCGCCGCTCGTCGTCAGATTCGCGGACGCGCAGCATTTGCTATTCGCAGTCGGCACGAAGCCCGAGGCGCAACACTGTGAAAGTCTCGGCAGCCAGTGCAGCGGTATGCATAGCGTGCCGTCGGGGCTCGCAATCTGGCCGGCCGGGCAGCACTGTCCCTTCGACGTCGCCTGGCTCTTGAGACAGCACTTACCGGCGATCTTCATATAGCCGGGCGCACAGCAGCTGGGGCATTTCCAGTCCGGAATTTTCGGTTTCAACGGATCGCATACGCCGTTCACCACGGTCGTCCCGCAGCAAAGTTGTTGGCCAATCGGGCCGGAATAGATCTGGCTGTTCTCGCAGCATTCATTGTTCGGGCCGATCGCCGTCTGGTTGACGCCGCACATCGGCTTGGCGATATCAGTCGACGGATTGTTGTTCGAACAGATGCCCCCCGGCTGCAGGTCTTTGGGCGAGCAGCATTGGCCATTGACCAGAACATTGGGCGGGGCGCAGCTCGACGCGCAGCTCTTGGTCTTGATGATCCAGATCTGATTGGGCGGACAAACCGATCCGTCCGAACCGCAGACATGGGTCTTGCAGGTCTGCAGACCCGGCGGCCTCGGCATGCCGGCGGGAGGCGGCGCGCCGGCTGGACGCGGCGCCAGCCGTATCCGTGCGGCTTCCCTTGTACACGCGCGCAAGATGGCGATATCTCCCATGTGCCCGCGAGCTGATAGATCGGGCGGCGCGTCGGCATAGTCGATGAAGTAACTGAGCAGCGGTGGCTCATCGCCGCGGCGGATGCGCCAGATCGGATTCCCCTGCAGTCCGTCGATCGCAAGCGCGTCGTTCTGGCCGAGTTGAGCCACGAGCTTGGGATCGGTGGCGTTGCGCAATTGTTCGCCGGTGGTCCAGACGAAGCCGCCGCAGGAGGCCGGATTCATGGTCCCGCCCATGTCGTAGCTGTAGCCGATCGCGACGCCGCCATTGCCATTGCGGAAACGTTCGGGGAATCCCACCGCATATTCGTCCGGCAAGGGCTGCCAGATCGGCTGCTTGATCTCAGTGACACCGATCAGCGTATAGCGCAGCACGCGGCCGATCGACGGCGCGGACAAGGCCTCGAAATCCTGCGCCCCGGTCGGCGCCGGCCGCTCGGCCAAAAACATCCGTCCCTCATCGTCGAAACTGATCCTGGAGATCTCGGTGGGACCGGCGGCGGACGGTACGACGACTTCGATTCTGGCGTCCGCACCGAACGAGCCGTTCGCGTTGAGCCCGACCGACCACACCCGCAAGCCCTCGGCGACCGCGTAGTAGAGCCGGCCGTCGCGAATGGCGAGGCCGAACACTCGCCGATCCGGTGCCGCGTAGCCCCAGGTCTCGGGCTGCGCGCTGTCGAATTGAGGACTCGTAATATCGACGCCTGGCCCGGCTGGCGCCGGCGCCGTCGGAAGTTCCGCGGCTGCGTTGCCGGCGACGCCGTGATCATAGACACCGAGGTCGACGCCGTTCGGGCCGAAGCGATGGATCAGCCCGGTCTCACGGTCGGCGACGAACAGAGACTTGGTCGCCGGATCATAGGTCAATCCCCCGAGTGCCGCGCCCGAATTGGCCTTGTCGCCCGTGGTGACATTCGCGAACAGCGTCACCGCGCCGGTGGCGCCATTGATCTTCCAGATCGATCCCGGACCGCCGCCTGGACCCCATTGTGCCGGCATGAAGGTCGCGCCGCTAGTCCCGAGCCTGACATGTTGCGGTCGACCTTCAGGTCCCGGCGCGACGATCGAGAGACCATAGGCGGATGTCGCCGCGACGTAAATGTTGGCGGGGGAACTGTCGTCCAGAGCGACGCCAAACACCTGCCCGATCGACTTCGCGCTGACGGTGAACGGCTTCGGCGCACCGACCAATTGCGCCTGGGGCGGACCGCCCATGCGTCTTAGATCGACGATGCGCAGCGACGGCCCTCCAGGATCGATGATGGTCCGAACGTCGGGATCCTGACCGGGCTCGATCTCGAACGGGCGAATAGCCCCGGAGAATCCGGTGACTGCAGCATCGCCGGGGGTGTAAACGCCGGGCGGCGTTTGCGCCGACGCGGGCCCCCCGAGTGCGAGAGGCAGGATCAGCAGCCAGGCGAGGCGCCGCATCGCACGGACGGCGGCTGTCATGGACGTCTGTCGGCCAAGCTCAATCATGTCGCTCCGCCTCATTTCGGCTGCTTGGGCCGCGGCTCGCAGGAGCCGGTCTTGACGTTGGGCACGGTGTCCGGCGGGCAACATTCTCCACAATTGGTCATCTGCGCGGGATTGCAGCAGCTCCCGTCAAAGGCCATTCCCTGGCTCTTGTCGGAGCAGGGCGTGACACAGGGGCTGTTCTTGTCGCCGCCGAGTCTTGTCTGTCCGGCCGGGCAGGCCGCGGGCGGACACATGCCGTAGGGCGCAAAGCCGAAGACCGCCACCTGGTTGGTGTCGTCGCACAGGCACTCGGAGAGCCCGCCCGACTTCAACGCGCCGGGATGGGTGTCCTTCGGGCAATCGCACGAAAACACGTACTTGCTATCGCCGGATCCGGGGTTGGGGACCTGTTGCCAGTGCGGCACCATCGGTTTCGGACAGGTGCAGTAACTGCTCCCTGTGTGGCAGGCATAGGCGCCGGGGTCCGTGACCACCAGCGTCCCGTCACCGGTTTCCACCATGCCCACGCCATATCGATCGTATTGATCCTGATAGACGCCTTTGCTGGAAGGGCTGAAGATCGAGCCGGGACCGCCGATGCCTTGACATTCCGGGTACCTCCACCACTCCATGTAAGGTACTTTTTCGCACGTCGCGTTGATCGCGGCGCATGTGGCTTGAACAGGCGGAAGGACCTCGCAATCGCCGCAGGACTGCATGCCAAGCTTTTCCTGCCCCCAGCACAGCGCCTCCTGAAGACATGAGCCGATTTCGGAACCCAGTCCAACGGTGCTCTGCTCGCTCTTGCAGGCGCATTTCACGACGTCTGCGGCCGCGCCAATGGCTGCGAGCTCCTTGGAAAGATCGCCGAGAACATTTTCTGCGATCGCGTTGCCAAAGATTGTGTTCAGCTTGCTGACGACTTGGTCGGCGTTGCCCTGCGCCTCTGCGCAGAATTGATTGACCAGGGCTTGCCCTTTCCCCGTGTCCGACCCTGCCGCGGCGACGCCGCTGAGTGCTGCGGTCAGTGCAATCGCTGCGTAGCGGCTTGCGTCATTCTCATAGACCGACTTGCACACATATGCGGCGGACAGCGTCCCGATAAAGGCATCCGCGATGTCTTCTGGACTGCAGCCCGCCCGCGCTGGCGACGCCAGCAGTATCATCGCGGCGACGATGGCCGCTCCTTGAACCCGCCAGCGTCCTGCGCGCACCATGGTCCGCCCTCTGTCGCATCAACGTGGCTGTTCTTCTCAATTCCAGCCTTGCGCTAGATCAACAGAGGCGACGGCAGCCGCGCCATCAACCGACTGCGCCAACCGGCGCCATCAGGATCGACACCTCATGACCGCACGACCGCATTCTGCAAAGCTGCCCGTCGTGCCCGCCGCTCATCGACCGGCCACGGTGGATTGCGCCTCCGTACCAGCCTGCCCGCCATGCGCGGTTTCCTCCCTTGGAAGCTTTCGGACGCCGGCCGCCCGAATATGCCGCGCCGTCAATCATGTGGCCGGCATCCGAAACCCCTTCACAGGAGCGGTAATCGTCTGCCGGGCACGAATCTGTCGCTATACTCTCGAGATCGGGCGAATTACCAAAAGCGCCGACAGTCAGAATCTCAGATCTCTTGGGCTGCGGTGAGAACCCGCGCGATTGCGAGTGATTTGGCCGACGGGCGCGGTCCGCGAACGCCTGTCCAGTCCTCTCGCGAAAAATATCCATCTTTCTTTTTTTCGGAAATCGTGCATACTCCGCCCCGTCCTGCCCCACGAGAGGGACGTACGCGTCGTCACGGACGTCGGGTGCGGGATGCGATGGCCGCGATGATGTCGCAGTGTGCATTAGCGCACCGACGAACGGCGTCATGCGGACGGCGAAGTCGTGTGGTCCTGGCGCCCCGATGCTGGCGTCAAGGTCGCGGGAGCCGATGAGGCCTGCGGCCGACAGGGGCAAGAAAGCCGGTCCCTGGGGAGATCACGAAGTAAGTCGCAAAACATCGCGCAGGGAAGGCCGGATGTTCGGCCCGTACCTGTGGTGACTACCGCGTGCTTGTTGCACGCAACCACGGGTGCGGTCGGCACCCGGCCTTCCCTGCGCCCTCTCATGTTGCCGAGGGCGGATGATTGCAGCAGGACTCGGACCGATGTGGCCGCGAGAATGCGGATGCTTGCCCTGCTGTTTGGCGCGGCCTGTTGCTGTTTGATAGGTATATCGGACTCTTGCGCCGCTCTCTCCGCGTCATTGCGAGCGCAGCGAAGCAATCCAGAGTCGTGGGCGGGACTCTGGATTGCTTCGCTTACGCTCGCAATGACGGAGGAGGGAGCCTGCGTCTCAAAACCTCATCGGGAGGACGCGCCAGCGCGATGAGGCGAGTCAATCCAGCCGCTTGATCGCGAGCACATCGCTCCCGCTCGCCTTGATACGGGCAATCGCTTCGCCGATCGGCTCGATCTGCGTGGCCATATGAAACGCGTTGGCGTGGACGATCGTGTCAGCATCGCGCACGATGGCGACGTGGCCCTTCCAAAACATCAGATCGCCGCGGCGAAGCGGCTCTCCCCCGTCGAGCAAGCGCCCCAGCGCGGCGAGCTGCATGTCGCTGTCGCGCGGGCACGGCACACCCGCAGCATTCAACGACACCTGCACCAGGCCCGAGCAGTCGATGCCGAGGCTGCTCTTGCCGCCCCACAGATACGGCGTGCCGACGAAGCGCTCGGCGACTGCGACGAAATCGGACTCGACATGGTCGAGACCGACGACATGCTGCTTCGGCACGAACCAGCCATCGGCCGTCACGGCGAAGCTCGCGTCCTCGCGCGCGACCGCGATGGTCGAGCCCATCACCAGCGTCGCGACCGGCGGCAGCTTGATCGACGACCCGGGGAACGCGAAACTGCGCAGCGCGCTGATCTTGTGCGTCGGTGCTGCGGCGGGCGCCGCCAGCGCAGCCTCCGGCAGCCAGCCGACATAGCCGTCGGCTGCGAGCTGGCCCCAGACCCAGCCCTCGCCGTTGCGGTCGTAGACCGTGACGCGCTCGCCCTTCAGCGCCTGCGTCGCCAGCTCGGCGCCGGAATATGGCTGCTGGCGCAGCGGCGCGATCGGATCGATGACGACCAGCGCCTCGCCCTCGACGAAACGCGCGGCCGTCACCTGGCCTTCGAGATGTTTCGCCGCGACGTCGCCGCGCGCAGGCGTGAGGCGCGGATCAGCCATAGCGCTCGCTCAGGAGCTTGTAGAGCGCACGCGCCGCCTGGCACTCGCCACCCTCGGGCCGGCCCGGCTTGGCGGATGGCGTCCAGGCGAAGATGTCGAGATGCAGCCAGCTCTTGGCGTGCTCGACGAAGCGCTGCAGGAACAGCGCGCAGGTGATCGAGCCGGCGAAGCCGCCGGACGGCGCGTTGTTGATGGTCGCGACCTTGGAGTCGAGCCACGAGTCGTACGGCGCCCATAGCGGCATCCGCCACAGCGGATCGTTCTCGGCGGCCGCGCAGCGCGCGACGTCCGCGGCGAGCGCCTCGTCCTGGGTGTAGAACGGCGGCAAATCGGGACCGAGTGCGACGCGCGCGGCGCCGGTCAGCGTGCCCATGTCGATCAGCAGGTCGGGCTTGTCCTCGTCGGCCAGCGCCAGCGCGTCAGCCAGGACCAGCCGGCCCTCGGCATCGGTATTGCCGATCTCGACCGTGATGCCCTTTCGCGAGGGAAACACGTCGAGCGGACGGAAGGCGTTGCCGGCGACCGCGTTCTCGACCGCTGGAATCAGCACGCGCAGATGCAGCTTGAGCTTGGCATCCATCACCATCTGCGCCAGCGCCAGCACGTTGGCGGCGCCGCCCATGTCCTTCTTCATCAGGAGCATGCTGCTCGACGGCTTCAGGTCGAGCCCGCCGGTATCGAAGCAGACGCCCTTGCCGACCAGGGTCACCTTGGGATGCGATGGATCGCCCCAGACGAGCTCGATCAGGCGCGGCGCGCGGGTCGAGGCGCGACCGACGGCATGGATCAGCGGATGGTTCTGGCGCAGCAGATCGTCGCCGACGATGCTGGTGAAGCGCGCGCCGAAGCGGTCGGCGACCTGCTTCGCCGCGGCCTCGAGCTCCTCGGGTCCCATGTCGTTGGACGGCGTGTTGACGAGGTCGCGCGCCAATGTCGCCGCGTCGGCCAGGCGGTTCAGCTCGGCGGCGTCGACGCCATCCGGCGGAACGAGGCGGACCTCCGGCGTCTCGGTCTTGCGGTAGCGGCCGAAACGGTAGCTGCCGAGCGCAAAGGCGAGCGCGGCGAGCCGTGCATCATGCGGCGCATTGGCGAAGCGGTAGGTGCCGGCGGGCAGCAGGCCGGGCAGGGCGCCCGGCCGGAACAGGTCACGGTGCTTGGCGTCGTCGTCCTCGAGGCCGAACAGCACCTGCGCGATGTGGCCGTCGGCGGCGGGCAGCGCCAGATAGCTGCCGGGCTTGGCGGCGTAGACGTTGGCCTCGGCGAAGTTGCGTGCTTCAGCCGACAGGCTCTCCTTGATCCCCGGCCAGCTCGCCTTCGTTACGAAGGTGATCGGGATGGCGGACGTTGTGGAGGCGGTCTCGAACATCGACGGCATGCCTAATGGTTCCCTAACTGGCGCGCGGCAGCCAGACTTCGCAGAGTTTGAAGGCCGCTGCAATCACGCCGGCCGCCTGGCCCGCAAACCGACGCGGATGTGACGATGGCGCCGTGGCCGCGCCATTAACCGGCTGTTAGCGTTAACAGTTTATTGCTGGCGCGTTCAATTCGCTCGTTCGAGTCCACGTGACATGCGTCAATCGCCTTCCATTCCCCGGCTGCTTGCGTCCGTTGTCCTCACCGCGCTCGTCGCTGCGGGCCTCGGCGGCTGCCAGACCATGTCCGACGTCACGGGCTCGCTGCGCGGTCGGGCCGAGCCGCCGCCGCCCGCGACCCCGCAGCGCGCGGTTGAGGTGTATGGCGAGCGCTACCGCGCCAACCCCAAGGATGCGGCCATCGCGGTCGCCTATGGCCAGGCGCTGCGCAACAACGGCCAGCGCGAGCAGGCGGTTGCGGTGCTGGAGCAGGCGACGCTCGCCAACGCCGGCAACAAGACCGTGCTCGCGGCCTATGGCCGAGCGCTGGCCGACAACGGCAATTTCAAGCTCGCATTCGACGTGCTGTCGCGCGCGCACTCGCCGGACAATCCCGATTGGAAGCTGCTGTCGGTGCAGGGCACGGTGCTTGACCAGATGGGCCGCCACGAGGAGGCGCGGCGCTATTACGATAGCGCGCTGAAGATCGTGCCCGGCGAGCCCTCGGTGCTGTCCAATCTCGGCCTGTCCTACATGCTGACGCGGGAGCTGCCGAAGGCCGAGGAGGTGCTGCGGCAGGCCTACGGCTCGCAGGGGGCGGACGCGCGGGTGCGCCAGAACCTCGCGCTCGTCGTTGGCCTGCAGGGACGCTTCGCGGAGGCCGAGCAGATCGCACGGGCCGATCTGCCGCCGGACGAGGCCGCCGCCAACGTCGCCTATCTCAAGCAGATGATTCAGGGGCAGAGCCAGGGCAAGGGCAAGGCGCGCAATCCGCCGATGGCCGCGCTCAACCAGCCGGACTGACGACCTGCCTCGCTGATGACGTGGCCTATCGTGTCGCGCCTGTCAGCAGGCGGCGGCAGGTGTCGACGAACACGTCGGCGCCGGTGACGATGTCGGCATCGGAGGTGTTCTCGGTCCAGTGATGGCTGATGCCGCCGATCGACGGCACGAACAGCATGCCCGCCGGCATGATGGTGGCCAGCACCTGCGCGTCGTGTCCGGCGCCGCTCGGCATCCGCAGCGACTTGCCGGCGGCGAGATCGCGGCTGGCGGCCTCGATCGCATCCTGGGACGTGCCGTCCATCATGGCCGGCGCGCCGGTCCGGATGCGCTCGACCACGACCTGGCATGGACCTGCCGCTGACGCCTGCGCAGCCATCTCACGCAGCAGCTCTTCGAGCCGGTCGACCACGGCGGCATTGTCGTCGCGGATCTGGAACAGCATCTCGGCCTGGCCGGGGATGATGCTCGGTGCGCCCGGATCGAGCGTGATGCGTCCCGTGGTCCACACCGTGCGCGGGCCGCAGGCGGCCGGAAAGCGCGCATCGATCGCCACACAGAACTTGGCGAGCGCGAGCCCGGCATCCTTGCGCACCGCCATCCGCGTCGTGCCGGCATGGTTCTGCTCGCCGGTGAAGGTGATGCGGTATTGCCAGATGCCGACGATCGAGGTGACGACACCGATCTTGAGCCCGCTCGCCTCGAGCGTGTCGCCCTGCTCGATATGAGCTTCGAGATAGCCGATATGCCGGCCGCGCTCGGCCTGCAGGCGCGGCCGTCCGGCGAGGCCCACCTCGGCAAGCGCCTCCCGCATCGTACGCGGGCTGCTGCGGTCGCGGGCAGCATCGATTTCGGCCTCGCTGACGTCGCCGACATAGGACCGGCTGCCGAGCATGCTGCCGAAATGGCCCTCCTCGTCGCACCAGGAGGCGACCTCCACCGCACCGACAATGGACGGATCGGGATTGAGCACGCGCGCCGCCTCCAGCGCGTAGACGACACCGAGCGGGCCATCGAGCCAGCCGGCCTGGTTCTGGCTCTCCAGATGCGACCCGGCCAGCAGCTTGGGGCCTGGCTTGGCGCTGGTGCCCAGCACGTTGCCGATGCCGTCGATATCAGGCGTCAGCTGCGCGTCGGGCAGGCGCTCGGCGAGCCAAGCGAGCGATTGACGATGGGCGTCGGAGAAGGTCGGCCGGTGCACGCCGGTCTTGTAGGTGCCGAAGGCGCGCAGTGCGTTCAGATCGGCGAGGACGCGGGCGCCATCGGCGCGGCGGAGCTTGTCGGACATCAGGCGGAGACCTCGATCATGCTCCGCCTAGCTTCCAGCGTAGAGCCACGACCGCAAGCGAAATTTCTCGCGAGCGGTCTACCTCTACTGCATGGCCGCGACCTTGATGCCGGTCGGTCCCAGAATGACCACGAACAGCACCGGCAGGAAGAACAGGATCATCGGCACCGTCAGCTTCGGCGGCAGCGCGGCCGCCTTCTTCTCGGCCTCGTTCATGCGCATGTCGCGATTTTCCTGCGCCATCACGCGCAGCGATTGCCCGAGCGGGGTGCCGTAGCGCTCCGATTGCTGGAGCGCGAGGCAGACCGACTTCACGCCTTCGAGGCCGGTGCGCCGGGCGAGGTTCTCGTAGGCCACCTTGCGGTCCTGCAGGTAGGAGAGCTCCGCGGTGGTCAGCGTGAACTCCTCCGACAGCGCGATCGACTGGCTCGAGATCTCGATCGCCACGCGGCGGAAGGCGGCCTCGATCGACATGCCGGATTCGATGCAGATCAGCAGCAGGTCGAGCGCGTCGGGAAACGCGCGCTTGATCGACAGCTGCCGCTTGGAAATCGCGTTGCTGAGGAACAGCATCGGAGCCTGCAGGCCGAGATAGGCCATGCCGACGCAGATGCCGATCTTGACCGGCATCGATTTCTGCAGATGCGCGATCACGAAGACGTACAGCACGGAACCGACGAACAGAACCAGCGGCGTCACCAGGCGCGCAAACAGGAAGGTGATGTAGGGCGCCTGGCCGCGGTAGCCCGCCATGATGAGCTTCTCGCGGGCCGCCTCCTGAGCGAGCCATTTGGTGAGGTTGAAATCCTCCACCACACGAGAGATGAGCTGCTTCGGCGTCTGCCGCAGCGAGACCTTCTCGCCGGCGTTCAACCGCTCGCGCTCGCGCTGCTTGATCCGCTCGCGTTCGCTGGCGACCGCCTTCATGCGCTTGTTCAGGTTCTCGCCTGCAAACAGCGGCATGATCAGCGTATAGACGGTGGCCGTCGCCGCGATGGCGGCGAAAAACATCGTCATGAAGTGCGGGTCGTGCAGCTTGGAGACCAGAATGTCGACCATGGTCCACCTCAGAAATCGAAATTGATCATCTTCTTCATGACCAGGATGCCCATCGACATCCAGATCACGCAGCCGACCAGCATCAGCTGGCCGGTCGGATGGGTCCAGAGCAACGAGATGTAGTCGGGCGTGCTCAGATAGACCAGCAGCATCACGATCGGCGGCAGCGATCCGATGATGCCCGCGGACGCCTTGGCCTCCATCGACATCGCCTGGATCTTCTCGCTCATCTTCTTGCGGTCGCGCAGCACCTTCGAGAGGTTGCCGAGCGCCTCGGAGAGATTGCCGCCCGACTTCTGCTGGATCGCGATGACGATGCCGAAGAAGTTGGCTTCGGGAAGCGGCATCCGTTCATAGAGCCGCGCACAAGCCTCGCCGAGCGGCATGCCGATCGCCTGGGTCTCGATGATCCCGAGGAACTCGCTGCGCAAAGGCTCTGGCGCGTCGGCGGCGACGACCTTGATGGATTCGAACAGCGGCAGGCCCGCCTTGATGCCGCGCACGATGACGTCGACGGCGTCCGGCAATGCCGCCAGGAATTTCTTCTCGCGCCGCTTCTTGAGGTAGCCGAGGATCCAACGCGGCAGACCGAGACCGGCGGCGAAGCCGAGCCCGAGCGCGCCGAGCGGGCCGCCACCGGCGAAGAAGGCAACGGCGCAGACGACGAAGCCGAGGACACCGGAAATGATCCAGAATTTCTGCACGGTCCAGTCGAGTCCAGCCTGCGAAATCCGCATGTTCAGCGGGACTTTACTCTGCTTCTGGGCCTTCGCCTCGAGATCCTTCAGCGAGGACTCGACCTGCTCGCGGCGCGAGCGTTGGCTGCGTTCGGCCTGTCGGACCACCGGCTCGGACTTGGCGACGGTGCTGCGCCGCTGCTCGGCCTTCCGCTCACCCGACAGCAGGGGATAAAGGAACACCCAGGCGATGCCGCCGATCGCGGTGGCGGCGAGGAAGGCAAGGGCGAGAGCCTGGAGCTTCATGGGGTCTCTCCTCAGTCCTTGCTCGCAACTTCGGCGGCATCGAGTGCAGCCGCAAGCCGCTTCTCTTCGCCGTAGTAGCGCGCACGTTCCCAGAACCGCGGCCGGCCGATTCCGGTCGAGCGGTGGCGCCCGATGATCTTGCCGTTCGCGTCCTCGCCGATCATGTCGTAGAGGAAGATGTCCTGGGTGATGATGGTGTCGCCTTCCATGCCCATCACCTCGGTGATGTGCGTGATGCGGCGGGAGCCGTCGCGCAGTCGCGCCGCCTGGACGATGACGTCGATCGAGGCGCAGATCATCTCACGGATGGTCCGCGACGGCAGCGAGAAGCCGCCCATCGTGATCATGGATTCGCAGCGGGACAACGCTTCGCGCGGGTTGTTGGCGTGCAGCGTGCCCATCGATCCGTCGTGACCGGTGTTCATGGCCTGCAGCAGGTCGAAGGCCTCGGGTCCGCGGACCTCGCCGACGATGATGCGCTCGGGCCGCATACGCAGGCAGTTTCTCACCAGCTCGCGCATCGTCACCTGGCCTTCGCCCTCGATGTTGGGCGGCCGGGTTTCGAGGCGCACCACATGTGGCTGCTGCAGCTGGAGCTCGGCGGCGTCCTCGCAGGTGATGACGCGCTCGTCGTGATCGATATAATTGGTCAGACAGTTCAGCAGCGTGGTCTTGCCCGAACCGGTACCGCCGGAGATCAGCACGTTGCAGCGGACGCGGCCGATGATCTGCAGGATCTCCGCGCCCTCCGGCGAGATCGCGCCGAACTTGACGAGCTGATCGAGCGTCAGCTTGTCCTTCTTGAACTTACGAATGGTGAGCGCGGGGCCGTCGATCGCCAGCGGCGGAACGATGGCGTTGACGCGCGAGCCGTCGGCGAGACGCGCGTCGCAGATCGGTGACGATTCGTCGACGCGGCGGCCGACCTGGCTGACGATGCGCTGGCAGATGTTCAGGAGCTGTTGGTTGTCGCGGAACCGGATGCCCGTGCGCTGGATCTTGCCGTTGACTTCGATAAAGACCGTACCGGCGCCGTTGACCATGATGTCAGCGATGTCGTCACGCGACAGCAGCGGCTCCAGCGGGCCATAGCCGAGCACGTCGTTGCAGATATCGTCGAGCAGCTCTTCCTGCTCGGCGATCGACATCACGATATTCTTGATCGCGATGATCTCGTTGACGATGTCGCGGATTTCCTCGCGCGCGGATTCGCCGTCGAGCTTGGCCAGCTGAGCGAGATCGATCGCCTCGATCAGCGCCCCGAAGATCGTCGCCTTGACCTGATAGTAACTGTCCGAACGCCGGGCCTCGACAACCGGTGGTGGCGGCGGCGGAGCCTGCCGGGTCGGAGCCAGAGGTGGCGACGGCACGGCCGGAGACGCCGCGCGTGGTGCAGCCGGCGCCGGCTCGGGCGCCGGCGCGGCCGGCCTGAGGGCCCTGGTATCGTTGTCCAATCCGCTACGCTTACCAAACACGACTTAGAACTCCACGCGTGCTTACTTCGCCCTCAGCTTGTCCAGCAGAGGCGACAGGAAGGAGCCTTTCGGCTTCTTTGTCTCGCTGCGGCCGGTGAGCCGCTGCGCGATCTGGAGAAACATCTCCGTCGTCCGATGGCTGGGAGACATCTCCGCAATCATCTGGCCGTTGTTGGCGGCCGCGCCGAAGATCTGCGGCTCGAACGGGATCGTTGCGATCGGCGGGCTTTCGATCGCCTTGGCGAACTCGCTCGCATTGATCTCGGGCCGCTTGGGAACGCCGACCTGGTTCAAGCAGTAGAGCGGCATGCGATCGTTCGGCCGGGCGGCCTTGAGGAGATCGAACATGTTCTTGGTGTTGCGCAGCGAGGCGAGATCCGGCGCCGCGACGATCAGGATATCATCCGCGGAGATCAGCGCCCGCTTGGTCCAGCCTGCCCATTGATGCGGAACATCGAGCACGATGCATGGCATCGAGGCCCGCAGCGTGTCGAAGACCGCATCGAATGCCTCGGCGCCGAAATCGTAGACCCGGTCGAGCGTCGCAGGCGCGGCCAGCAGGCTCAGATGATCGGTGCATTTCGACAACAGCCGGTCCATGAAGGCGATGTCGATCCGGTCCGGTGAGAAGACGGCGTCCGCGATGCCCTGCGCGGGATCCTGGTTGTAGTCGAGGCCGGCGGTGCCGAACGCCAAATCGAGATCTGCCACCACGGAGTCCATCGACAGGTCGCGCGCGATCGCCCAGGCAATGTTATGGGCCAGGGTCGAGGCTCCGACGCCGCCCTTGGCGCCGACGACGGCAACGATGCGCCCGACGGCCTTGGCTTCCGGCGCGGAGAATAGGTTGCAGATCGAGCGGACGACGTCGATCGGCGTCACTGGCGACAGCACATAGTCGCTGACGCCGCGCCGAACGAGCTCGCGATACAGCGTGACGTCGTTGACGCGGCCGATCACGACGACGCGCGTGCCCGGGTCGCAAACCGTCGCGAGCTGATCCAGGCCGGCCAGGATGTCGGTGCGTGCATCCGTCTCCAGAATGATGACGTTCGGGGTCGGGGCAGACCGGTAGGCCTCGATCGCCGCCGCCATGCCACCCATCTGAACCTTCAGATGGGCCTTGCCGAGGCGCCGGTCCTCACCGGCGGCCTGGACCGTCGCGGCGGTTTCCACCGTCTCACAGAACGCCTGCACGGACACGCGCGGCGCGGGCGCGATGTGATCGTCGGCCGGCGGCGGCACGACGTCAGGCTGCTCCTCTTGGGTCTGTCGGGCGTAGCTGATCATTTGCCTGTGTCGCTGAGTTTGGCCTTGTCGGCCTCTGGATACGTGATCGCGGTTGATTGTCCCTTGCGATATTTGTCGAACAATGCCGTGCGCCGGGTGGTATAGGACGGCGTTTCGGATCGCGGCTGCACGAGATCCGACGGGTTGGCGACCATTGCCGCCATGTTGCGCTGGTAGGCGCAGCCGTAGTTCCAGTCAGGCTTGTTGTCGAACCAGTTCTTGTTCTTGATCGACGGCCCGAGGTCATCCGGCCAGATCCCGCAGGGCCCCACCGTGGCCGACATTTTTGGGTAGCTCAGCCGGATCGCGGCCATCTGGCGCGGGTCCTTCGGCTGATAGTTGCGTACGGTGATGCCGTGCGGCGGGACGCCGGCGGCGGCCAGCAGGGAGTGGATCTCCCGCATCGAGTCGGCGGCCGCCCGTGCGTTGGGGGTGCCGCTCGGCACGTCGGCGCTGATCGCGCCCGTGCCTTGGCGAATCCAGCTCTGGGCCAGTCCCATCACGTCGGCGCGCTGCTCGGCCGTCAGGCCGCCACGACCCTGGCCGACGAAGACCACCAGGGAGTCCGGGGCCTCCTGGATCGCGATCGGGTGGCGCAGCCGGTAGTCGTCGGGGATGCTCGCCGTGGTGGCGGCGTCTCTGGTGTAGTTGCAGGCGCCGAGCAGGGCTGCGGCTCCGGCGAGCGCTGCGGCAAGGGGCAGGCGTCGGTATCGGGCGGGGCTGGATGTGGTGGTCATCGTTGCAGGTCCTTGTCCCGGCTCAGTCCGTGATGAAGCCATAGGTGCCGCGATAGTTGCGTCCGGGTTCGACCCGGCCGGGTACGCCGTAGATGCGGTTGATGCTACCCAGGAGATCGGCCTGGGGGTCGGACGCGGCCGCAAAGCCGTCGTCTGGGCGGGAGAGATCCTTCTGTGCCACGGCGCGGACGACGAACGGCGTCACCAGAACCATCAATTCGGTCTGGTTGTTGACGTAGTCGCGGCTGCGGAACAGCGCGCCGAGGACCGGCAGCTGCATCAGGCCCGGCATGCCGCTGATCGCCTGCTTGGTCTGCTGCTGGATCAGGCCGGCCATCGCCATGGCGCCGCCGGAGGGAATTTCGAGCGTGGTCTCGGCGCGCCGGGTCTTGATCGATGGAACCGTCAACGAGTTGACCGTCGTCGAGCTGACGGCTTGCGACAGCGTGATCGAGTTCTCGTTTGAGAGCTCCGAAACCTCGGTCATCACCCGCATCGAGATCCGGCCCTCGCTGAGCACGACGGGCGTGAAGTTGAGCGAGATGCCGAACTTCTTGAAGCTGATCTGCGTCGTACAGACATGGGTCGTCGGATCACAGGAGTAACCGGCGGGAACCGGAAACTCGCCGCCGGCGATGAAGGTCGCGGACTCGCCCGAGATGGCGGTCAGATTGGGTTCGGCGAGCGTACGGATCACGCCCGCGTTCTCCATCGCGCGCAGTGTCGCCTGCACCGTCGGGGTCGCCCCGCCCAACGCTGCGGTCACGGCGTTGTTGGAGACGAGATTGCTGCCGTAGGCGGTGAACGGATTGGAGTTCGCGAATTTGACGACAGCAGTTCCGTAGTTGAGCTGGCCGGAGAGATCGATGCCAAGCTGCTTGACGACCGAGCGCTGCACCTCGGCGACGGTCACCTTCAGCATCACCTGGTCCCGGCCGCGCACGGTGATCGAGTTGACGACCTTGTCGGCGCCGCCGGCGAGCCGGGCGGCCAGTTCGCCGGCCTGCTGGGCTTCGATCTGGCTCGACGCCGAGCCGGTCAGCACGATGCTGTCGGCGAGGCCCTCGATCTGGATATCGGCATTCGGCAGCAACTGCTTCAGCGCCGCCCGGGCGCCGTTCAGGTCGCGCTTGACCGCGATGTCGTAGGCCGCGATCTGCTGGCCCTGCGCGTCGAAGAAGACGATATTCGTCTGACCGATCGCCGCACCAATGATGTAGGCGCGCTGAGAGGAGCGCACGACGGCATTCGCGATCTTCGGATCGGCGACAAGAACGTCCTTGATGTCGCGCGGCAGATCGATGACGACGGACTTGCCGATGCCGAGCGCAAGGAAACGTGCATTGATCTGGCCGTCCGCGGCGGCGGCTGCAGTCGCCGGGCGATAGTCTGCCGCGATCACCGGCGCGATCGCCGGATTGAGGGTCAGCGCAGCGGCGGCCGAAAACGACAGCGCGCGGACCAGCAGGGTCCGCATCTTCCGCTGATTTTCGCTGCAGGTCATCTGGGTGGTCCTCTTGCTCACTTCTGCGTCGTCATCGTGCTGGGAATGCCGAAGCGGACGACGGCAACGCTGTCGCTGCGCTTGCGGCTGGTCTCGTCCGTGCGGCGCTCGGCCACGTTGACGTCGGCGATGCTGCGGAGCGCCAGGGACAGCGTTCCGGTTTGACGGGCACGCGCGAGCGTCTCGGCCTGTTCCGGCTTCAGCTCCAGCGTGACGGTCTTGCCGACCACCGTGGTCTGGCCGTCCTTTTCCTTGGGGGCCTGATCGATCGCCAGCACACGGATGTTCGACAGGATGATATCGGAGCTGACGACGTCGCCCGCGTTGGGCTGATCCGGATTGCGTTCGCGCTTGGACAGGATCACGTCGACGCGGTCGTTCGGCAGGATGAAGCCGCCGGCGCCGGTCTCCGGAGAAATCTCGGTGGAAACGGCGCGCATGCCGGCCGGCAGGATCGCGGCCATGAAGCCCGAGCCGTCGGCCTTGACGAGCTTTTGTTCGCGGATGGGCTCGCCGGCAATGAACGGCGCCCGCGCGATCGTGCCGGTTATCTGCGTCTGTCCTTCAGGCCGCTCGTTGCGGCGGATGAAGCTGGCACTGGCCGTGGCCGCCGGCCAGCTCTGCCACTGCAGATCTTCGGGCTTGAGGGATTGGCCGAGGGCGATGTCGCCCTTGGCGACGAGAACGTCGACGGTCGGCATCTGCGGCGCGGGCGCGGCGACTTGAGCCGGCCGGTCGTCGGACCCGCTCGCGAGATATGCGGCCACGCCGCCAGCGCCTACAGCGATGGTCAGAACCACAATGCGTGCGGTATTCATACGCTTCACTTTCCACATGACGCCGCGACGTTTCCGCCGCCGTGATGGGAGTTGAGCAGTTATTCGTCAAAGCATGGTTAATGAGGCGTATCTAAATCGCCTTAACACCGCGTTGACACGGTGTGTTCAGAGCAATGCAAGGCGCGCAGCGTCGATCGCCTTCACCCAATCGGTCTCCGGATAGACCATCAGAGCGCCCAGGGCGAGCGCGATGCCATAGGGCACGCCGCTCTCCTTGGCGTGCAGGCGTGCAAGCCAGGGTTGCCCTGCCAGCATGTAGGGCAACGGCCATTGCCGGAACTGCATGAGGGCGAGGGTGAGCACGCCGCCGAAGATCGAGGCGTACAACAGGTAGTTCATCAGGTGGGCGAAGCCGAACCACAGGGCGGCGGCGGATGCGACCTTGGCGTCACCGCCGCCGATCCAGCCGAATGCAAAGCAGGTGAAAGCAATCACCAGCAGGGTCGCGCCCGCGCCCAGATGCATCAGCATGTCAGCCATGCTCATCCCGCTCAGCGGCGCCAGAACCAGGAAGCCGGCGACGAGCGCCAGGGAGACCCGGTTCGAAATGGTCATCGTGAACAGGTCGCTCGCCGCGGCAAAGGCCATCAGGGCCGGAAACAGCAGAAGGCGCGCGAGATCGAGGGTCATGGGCTCTCAATGGCATCGACGCGGGGCATGGGTGCGCCGCTGCGCCAGAGCCTAGCTGCAAGAAATAAACGATCGGGAAACAGCCGGAATGGCTGGCTGGTTGTCATTCTCACCAGACGCTGACGATGCGGGCCGCCAGAGCGAGGATGGACAGGCCGAGGCCGCCGCAGATCCAACGCAAGGCGACGTCGGCCCCGCTGGACGGAGGCCGGGACGCGGCTGCGGACAAAACGTGGTTACGCATCACTGAACGCCGCGAAGCTGAATGTGGAAATGATAAAGGCCCCGGATGTCCGGGGCCTTTTTTGCTCGGCCGTGACGACCGCTTACTTCAGCGAGGTGTTGATCGCGCCGAACTTGGAGCTCAGGCTGGAGCCGAGACCGTTCACCGCGGCAATGATCGCGAGCGAGATGCCGGCGGCGATCAGACCGTATTCGATCGCGGTCGCGCCGGATTCATCCTTCACGAAGCGAGCAAGAAGATTCTTCATAGGTAACTCCATGTACACGTGGCTGGTCGAACAAACTCTGGTCGTTGCGGCGTTCTCAGCACCGTGACCATGCGGCCACCGTAGGGGGCAGGAATTTCGGCGTAGTTAATTCGGTCGCCGAAACACGGCGACAAATGGCTGTTATTGTGCAGAGTAAACATTGGATGAAGCGCGGCACGACCATTCGAAATAACGCATGGCCACGCCGCAGTCGGTCTCGCTGAAAAGACGAGCGCAGGGTTTTGGCCGTCATGCCCGGCCCCATCCATCGCCAGGCCTGCTCCGCATTCCACACTATCCACACGATATGCATGGGGCCGTGTCGACCTGGCTGGTGGAGCATGTGGCTCGAGGTCGATCGCGCTGGGCCGATCGGCAGGGCGGTTCTGCGGGCGCGCAGGTTCACGGCTCCTTAAGCGCCAGGGAGTACCCCTCGGAACAGTTCATGAGATGAGGAATGTGATGTCCGGTCTGCCATGGGAAGTCGCGCTGATGCTCGGCCAGACCATCGAGAAGGTGTTGCCGATCACCTTGATGCTGGCAGTGGTGTTCTCGGTGCTCAGTCACTTCTGGGCCTGCAATCCCGGCAAGCCGTGGTGGCAGAAGCGCGAGCTCGTCACCGACGTGGTCTACTGGTTCTTCGTGCCGGTGTTCGCGCGGGTGCTCCGCATCGGCTTTCTCGTGCTCGGCGCCAGCGTTGTCTTCAAGATCCGCGACGCCGACGAGTTGATCGCCTTCTATGAAAACGGGCACGGCCCGCTGGCGCAGCTTCCCGAATGGCTGCAGGGGGTGCTCTTCCTCGTGCTCTCCGACTTCATGCTGTACTGGATGCATCGTCTGTTCCATGGCGGCGAGTTCTGGAAATACCACGCGGTTCACCATTCGTCGGAGGATCTCGAGTGGATTTCGGCGGCCCGCTTCCATCCGATCAACCTGATCCTCGGCACGATCGCGGTCGACGTCATCCTCTTGATGGCCGGCATCTCGCCCAATGTCATGATCTGGGTCGGACCGTTCACGACGTTCCATTCGGCCTTCGTCCACGCCAATCTCAACTGGACGCTGGGCCCGCTGAAATATGTCCTCGCCACACCCGTCTTCCATCGCTGGCACCACACGTCGATGGAGCAGGGCGGCAACACCAATTTCGCCGGCACGTTCCCGATCTGGGACATCCTGTTCGGCACGTTCCGGATGCCGGAGGGGCAGTTGCCCATGGCCTATGGCAAGGACGAGGCGACGATGCCCGGTGAGTTCGGCGGTCAGCTCGCCTTTCCGTTCCGAAGATGACGTGTTCTGCAACCGCCCGAGGCTTTATCGCGACGTTTGCAGATCATTCACCAATTGAGCGCAGATTTGCCGCGTCGGGCGCCGTCACCGCTGCGTATCGCTTGAGACGGCTCGTCAATGTCCCGGGGTTGAGTATGTCGTTCTGTGTGTCGCGTCGTCCTAGTGTTTCCCTCGCATTGCGGGCGGCTGTCGCCGCGGTGTTGCTGTGGCCGGCTGCCGCCTTGGCGGAGCCTGATCCCGCCATCGCCGTGAATGTCGACCAGGCCAAGCTGGTCAAGTTGCCCGACCGGGTCGCGACGCTCGTCGTCGGCAATCCGATGATCGCCGATGTGACCTTGCAGAGCGGCGGCATCATCGTCGTCACCGGCAAGAGCTACGGTGCCACCAACTTCATTGCGATGGATCGCGGTGGACAGGTGCTGATCGATCGCCAGATCCAGGTCGCCGGACCCACCGACCAGCTCGTGACGGTGTATCGGGGCGTCGATCGCGAGACCTATAGCTGCATGCCGATCTGCCAGCGCCGGGTGACCTTGGGCGACGGCGACAACTACTTCAAATCGGTGCTCGACCAGGCTGGAACGATGTCCAGCACGGCGAGCGGCAACGCGGCAGCGGCCTCGAAGACCAACTGAACGCTGGCCTGGCCATGCTTGGCCGGGTCGATGGCAGCGCCTGACCGGATCTCCACGCGCCTCCGCACCGACGATGCGGTGAGCCTTGCCGCCGGTGCTGCGGCTGGATCGCCCGATTCGTTTGGTTTCGATGATCGGGTCGGGCAGGTGGCGCGCTGCCTCGAAGGGCTGGCTGCGAGCGAACCCCCAAGCATGGTTAGCGGGACGTTGATGCGGCGGGCCATACTGTCCGTATTGTAGGAAACTCTTTCCCAAGGAGTTTCCGCTATTCGTTTCACTCAGGTTGATGCCTTCCAGTCCGGATGACCCCATGCAAGCCCCCGTCTCCTTGACCGCTTCGATGCGCCGGCTGTTGCGCCGCTTCCGGCGTAACCGGCGGGCATCGGCCGCGCTCGAATTCGCGCTGGTCGCGCCGGTCTTCTTTGCGCTGCTGTTCGCGATCATCGAAACGGCGCTGATGTTCTTTGCCGGCCAGGTGCTCGAGACGATCACGCAGGACTCGGCGCGCATGATCCTGACCGGACAGGCGCAACAGGGCGCCTATACGCAGTCGCAGTTCGCGAGCTACGTCTGCACCCAGGTTCCCGCGCTGTTCGACTGCAACAAGATCTATATCGACGTGAAGAGCTACTCCTCGTTCGGGAGCGTCTCCATCAGCAACCAGATCGACAACAGCGGCAACTTCGTCAACAACATGACCTACAGCCCGGGCGCGGCCGGAGACATCGTCGTCGTCAGGCTGTTCTATCAATGGCCGATCTTCGTGACGGGGCTCGGCTACAACATCGCCAATCTGAGCGGCAGTAAGCGCCTGCTGGTAGGTACGGCCGCATTCAAGAACGAGCCGTATTCATAACGCTGACCTCGCGAGCTTCTTCTGAGTGACACCAGGAATTCATCATGCCGTTGGGAAGAATGCCGGGTATGTCTTCGAGCCTGCGCCTGTGGCGTCGCATCGACGCCTTCGCTGCCGATCGTCGCGGTGTCGCGGCCACCGAGTTCGCATTCATCGTGCCGCTGATGCTGGTGATGTTCTTCGGCACGGTCGAATTCTGCTCGGCCATCGCCGTTGACCGGAAGGTCACCTTGATGGCGCGCACCCTGTCGGATTTGACCTCGCAATCGACCTCGGTCGGCGACAGCGACATGTCGAACTTCTTCGCCGCCTCGACCGGCATCATGTACCCGTATTCCACGACGCCGGTGAATGCGACGATCACCGAGCTCTATGTCGATCCCACCACCAAGCAGGCGACGGTGAAGTGGAGCAAGGGATCGACGCCGCGAACCGTCGGCATGACGGTCGGCGTGCCGGCTGAATTGCTGGTGTCCGGCACCTATCTGATCTTCAGCGAGGTGAACTACCAGTACGTTCCGACGATCGGCTACGTCATGGGCAAGACGGGCGTCAATCTCAGCGACGTCGCCTATACCCGCCCGCGGCAGTCGACCTGCGTGATGTATAGCCCGGCGACCTCCTGCTGAGGTGAGGGCTGCCGCGACGGAGCCCGCCCGCCCCGGGGCCGCAGTCGCGCGCGCCTGCGAACCGGAGCGACCGACACTACGGTCTTTCGGACGAGCAGAACTCGGCGGCAAATATCAAGGCAATAAAAAAGGCCGCGCAAGGCGGCCTTTCGTTGTCCAGACGGGCAATCGCATACGCGATCGCCCGGGCGTCGCTCAATTGGCGGCGCGGAGATTGTCGGCCGACGACTTGCCCGAACGGCGGTCCGCCACGATCTCGTAGGAGATCTTCTGGCCTTCCCGCAGCGTGCCGAGACCAGCGCGCTCGACGGCGCTGATGTGCACGAACACGTCGTTGCCGCCGTCGTCCGGCTGAATGAAGCCATAGCCCTTGGTCGCGTTAAACCACTTCACGGTTCCCATGCTCACGGGGTAGTTCCCTTCTCAGATACCAAATGCGTAGCCCAGTCTCCTGGGCTGGTTAGATCGAATTTTTGGAAGGGTCGTCAGCGTCTGAACCGGCTGTACCGGTAATAGCTAATCTCGTCCGGCCGAAAATCGATTGCGGGATATATTATTGGAAATGCCCGCGCAAAACAATCCTGAGCTGCGCGAGAGTGCATGATTTTTTGACGCGCCGGCTCGACGCCGACGCGCTGAATTGTCGCTGATTGCGCAAGGCTTGATCAATCCGCCGGGCCGGGCGGAACATTGCTCCGCCCCAATGCCCCTAGCGCCGACGGAACTGGCCGCCGCGCTGCGCTGCGCCACGCGGAGGACCGCCGGGCGAGCTGGGACGCTCGTCCTTGTGGCGGAAGATCAGCCGGCCCTTTTCGAGGTCGTAGGGCGACATCTCGACCGTCACGCGGTCTCCCGCGAGCGTCTTGATGCGATTCTTTTTCATCTTGCCCGCGGTGTAGGCGACGATCTCGTGCCCCGCGTCGAGTTGTACCCGATAGCGTGCGTCGGGAAGGATTTCGGTGACCAGCCCTTCGAACTGGATCAGCTCTTCCTTAGCCATGTCTTTCTCCAGATCGATAGACGTCTAGTTTGGCCGTTGGTTGCGGTTTTGAGCGTGGTTTTTGGGTCTGCCCTCGCGATGCAGGAAAGCAACGCCTTGAATCGACCCGGCCTTGCCGCCGCCTTGCGACGGCCGCTGGGGCTCCTGACGATTGCCTGGCAGAGGCGCCATCTTAGCATTGGAACGACGGTGACGGCGAGGGCCTTTTGCGGCGGTGCCACCGTCGTTGGTCCGCGCATTCTGCATGCCAGGACGGCCACCGCGCTGAGGCGGCTTGGCCGGTGCAGCGGCCTCGCGGAGGCCGGGCGTGCGGCGATCGTCGCGCGGCAGCGAGATCTTGATCAGCCGTTCGATGTCGCGAAGGTAGGACAGCTCGTCCGATCCGGCCACGAGCGAAATCGCAACGCCCTCGGCGCCGGCGCGCGCCGTGCGGCCGATCCGGTGGACGTAGGTCTCGGGCACGTTCGGCAGGTCGAAATTGACGACATGGCTGACGCCGTCGACGTCGATGCCGCGGGCCGCGATGTCGGTTGCGACCAGGGTTCGGATCTCGCCGGTGCGGAACGCCGCCAGGGTGCGCTCGCGGTGGTTCTGCGACTTGTTGCCGTGAATCGCCTGGGCGGGGATGCCGGCTCTTTCGAGGCTCTTCACGACCTTGTCGGCGCCGTGCTTGGTGCGGGTGAACACCAGCGCGCGGTTGACCGGCTCCTGCTTGAGCAACTGAGCCAGAAGGTTCGGCTTGGCCGAGTGGTCAACGTGGATGACGCGCTGGGCAATGCGCTCGACCGTCGAGGAGACGGGGGTCACCGCGACTCGCGCGGGGTCGCGCAGCATGGCGTCCGCGAGCTCGGCGATGTCCTTAGGCATGGTGGCCGAGAAGAACAGCGTCTGCCGCTTGATCGGCAGCTTGGCCACGATCTTCCGGATGTCGTTGATGAAGCCCATGTCGAGCATGCGGTCGGCTTCATCGAGCACCAGGAACTCGACATGGGTCAGCTTCAAAGCGTTGCTCTGAACCAGATCGAGCAACCGGCCAGGGGTGGCAACCAGCACTTCGAGGCCGGGCATGATAGCGCGGACCTGGCGCCCCATCGGCACGCCGCCGATCGCGAGCGCCGAGCTCAGCCGGATGTGCCGGCCATAGGTGTTGAAGCTGTCGAGGATCTGACCCGACAATTCGCGGGTCGGGCTCAGCACCAGCACGCGTGCCGTCTTCGGCTGCGGCTTGATCCGGTTCAGCAGCAAGCGGTGCAGGATCGGCAGCGCAAACGAGGCCGTTTTGCCGGTTCCCGTCTGGGCGATGCCGATCACGTCGCGGCCTTCGAGCGCGAGCGGGATGGTCTGGGCCTGGATCGGGGTAGGGGTGGTGTAGTTCTCTTCCTTCAGCGCGCGCGTCAGCGCGTCGGCGAGGTTAAAATCCTGGAAGGATGTCAAAAGATGGGGCTTTCCATAAGAGGATAAGGCCCGTGTCGGCAGGCAGCCGGACGCGGGTGGGTGGTTGAGAGACACCCGCGTGTTTGGAGCGCCTAGATTGGATGGGTGAGAATGCGAAGCCAGAAGCTCTGGTCGAGCTAAAGAACACGCGGCTTGCAAAGATCCGGCCGATTCGCCTTGATCTACCAGCTATATGGAACAGATGGACGGCACTTTCAAGGCCGGTGCGCAACGGATTGGCTTTCCGGGTGGTACTCGGCTGCTTTAAATTTAGCCATTCAAAACAAAGTGCACAAATCCTGCGCTGTATGCCATCTGATTAATCATCTTGCTTGCTCAATCCGGCAGCAGAAGGTCGCGGTACCTCTCTGCGAGAACGCCCAGTTCCACTTTTATGTCAATGCCTTACCAGATGTGCACGGCATGGCACACTTCTTGCGATTCTGCCTGCGCAGACCGCCGGCCGCCTTGGCTGCGAAGCAGGTCTGCGTCAGGGAGATATTACCTCATGCTTACTCGACTCACTCGGGAATTAACGGCGCCGTTCAGCCGCCGTCGCTGGCTGGCTGCTGCTGCCGGCCTGGCGCTCGGCGCAGCCGGCTTTGGCCCGGCCAAGGCCGCTGACGACACCATCAAGATTGGCGTTCTGCATTCTCTGTCCGGCACCATGGCCATCAGCGAGACCACGCTGAAGGACACGATCCTGTTCTTGATCGACGAACAGAACAAGAAGGGCGGCGTACTCGGCAAGAAGCTCGAGGCCGTCGTGGTCGACCCCGCTTCGAACTGGCCGCTGTTCGCCGAGAAGGCGCGTGAGCTGATCACCAAGGACAAGGTCGCGGTCGTGTTCGGCTGCTGGACCTCGGTGTCGCGCAAGTCGGTGCTGCCGGTGTTCAAGGAGCTCAACAGCATCCTGTTCTACCCGGTCCAGTACGAGGGCGAGGAGAGCGAGCGCAACGTGTTCTACACCGGTGCGGCGCCGAACCAGCAGGCGATCCCGGCGGTCGACTACCTGATGAAGGAAGAGAAGGTGAAGCGCTGGGTGCTGGCCGGGACCGACTACGTCTATCCGCGCACCACCAACAAGATCCTGGAAGCCTACCTGAAGTCCAAGGGCGTGGCTCAGGACGACATCATGATCAACTACACGCCGTTCGGTCACTCCGACTGGCAGACGATCGTCGCCGACATCAAGAAGTTCGGCTCGGCCGGCAAGAAGACCGCCGTGGTCTCGACCATCAACGGCGACGCCAACGTTCCATTCTACAAGGAGCTCGGCAACCAGGGCATCAAGGCCAAGGACATTCCGGTCGTCGCGTTCTCGGTGGGTGAGGAAGAGCTCGCCGGCATCGACACCAAGCCGCTGGTCGGCCATCTCGCCGCCTGGAACTATTTCGAGTCGATCAAGACCCCGGCCAACGAGAAGTTCATCAAGGATTGGCAGGCCTACACCAAGAACCCGAAGCGCGTGACCAACGACCCGATGGAAGCGCATGTGATCGGCTTCAACATGTGGGTGAAGGCGGTGGAGAAGGTGAAGTCGACCGATCCGGACAAGGTCATCGACGCTCTCCCGGGCACCGAGGCGCCGAATCTGACCGGCGGCGTGTCGAAGATGCTGCCGAACCACCACATCACCAAGCCGGTGTTCATCGGCGAGATCAAGGGCGATGGCCAGTTCAGTGTCGTCTACAAGACCAAGGACCTCGTCCCCGGCGACGCCTGGTCGAAGGAGCTCGAGGGCTCGAAGGACCTGATCGGCGACTGGGTCGGCAAGAAGTGCGGCAATTTCAACGTCAAGACCAACAAGTGCCTGGGCTCGGGCTCCTGATCTCGACCTGACGCGACCATGACGACAGGAGAAGGCGGCGATGTTGCCGCCTTCTCCTGACCTCCTGAACTCCTGCCGGGGTTGTCCAGTGCCTGCTCTTTTTCTGGCGATCATTCGCCGTCTGCTTGTTTTGCTCGCCCTGATCGCCGTTTCCGTTCCCGCCTTCGCAGCCAGTTTCGAAGAGTCCGTCGCGAAGTTCGCGAACGATGATTTCTCGGACACGGACGAGGCCGTCGGCGAGATCGCCGTGTCGGGCAACCCGCTGGCTTTCCCGATCATCAGCGCGCTCCAGGACGAGCGGCTGATGTTCGATGCCGACACCAAGAAGGTCTTCATCAAGCAGGCCGACGGCAGGATCATCGATGCTGCCACCGGCGCCGCCGTCGACAAACTGCCCGACAATGCCGCCGCCGTCAGCCTCAACAACCGGCTGCGCCGCAGCGTCGATGCCGCGCTCGGTGGTTTGACGCTGCTGTCGCCGGATACCAACACGCGCCTGACCGCCGCAAGATCGGTGTTCAAGTCGCATGACGAGGCGACGTTGCCGACGGTGGAGTCGGCGCTCGCCAAGGAAACCAATCGCGCCGTGAAGCAGGCGCTGACCGAGGCGCGTGCCGCCATCCTCCTGTTCAAGTC
The DNA here is from genome assembly GCF_032484415.1 of Bradyrhizobium sp. SZCCHNS30572. Lineage (NCBI taxonomy): Bacteria > Pseudomonadati > Pseudomonadota > Alphaproteobacteria > Hyphomicrobiales > Nitrobacteraceae > Bradyrhizobium > Bradyrhizobium sp. SZCCHNS30572. The sequence goes on from NZ_JAUESY010000001.1 coordinate 319,066, forward strand.
TGACGCCAGCGAGGTCGACAAGCTCGAAGCCGTCGCCACCGTGAGGGCGCGCGGCGACCAGGAAGCCCTGGCGCTGCTGACGGAGATCGGCGGCGCGGACCAGCCGGCAACCGTCGCCAAGGCCGCGGCGAGCGCGATCTCGTCGATCCAGAGCTCGCTCGCAATCTGGTCCGGCGTGCAGAACGCCTGGTACGGCCTGTCGCTCGGCTCGGTGCTGCTGCTGGCGGCCATCGGCCTTGCCATCACCTTCGGCGTCATGGGTGTCATCAACATGGCCCATGGTGAGATGGTGATGCTCGGCGCCTACACCACCTTCGTCGTCCAGGAGGTCATCCGCACGCGCTACCCGGCGCTGTTCGACTATTCGCTGCTGATTGCCGTCCCGCTCGCCTTCCTGGTGGCCGGCGCGATCGGCGTGCTGATCGAGCGTACCATCATTCGCTTCCTCTACGGGCGTCCGCTGGAGACGCTGCTCGCCACCTGGGGCCTGTCGCTGATCCTGCAGCAGGCGGTGCGCACGGCGTTCGGTCCGACCAACCGCGAGGTCGGCAATCCCTCCTGGATGAGCGGTGCGTTCGAACTCGGCCAGATCACCATCACCTACAACCGGCTCTGGATCCTCTGCTTCACGATGGCCGTGTTCGCCATCCTGCTGGCGATGCTGCGTTACACCGCGCTCGGCCTGGAGATGCGTGCAGTGACGCAGAACCGGCGCATGGCGGCGTCGATGGGCATCGCGACCTCGCGGGTCGATGCGCTCACCTTCGGGCTCGGCTCCGGTATTGCCGGCATCGCCGGGGTGGCGCTGTCGCAGATCGACAATGTCAGTCCGAATCTCGGCCAGAGCTACATCATCGACTCCTTCATGGTCGTGGTGTTCGGCGGCGTCGGCAATCTCTGGGGCACCTTGGTCGGCGCCTTCACGCTCGGCATTGCCAACAAGTTCCTGGAGCCGGTCGCCGGCGCCGTGCTCGGCAAGATCGCGATCCTGGTGCTGATCATCCTGTTCATTCAAAAGCGCCCGCGCGGGCTGTTCGCGCTCAAGGGCCGGGCGGTGGAAGCATGATGCCGCACGTCCTCACCCGGTCGCTGGACCGCGCTGCGACCGTCTTCGTGCTCGTCGTCGCCGCCTGCGGCGTGCTGATCCCGCTGTCCAACCTGCTGCTGCCGGCCGGTTCGGCGCTGCAGGTGCCGACCTATCTGGTCGCGCTGTGGGGAAAATATGTCTGCTACGCGATCCTGGCGCTCTCCATCGACCTGATCTGGGGTTATTGCGGCATCCTCTCGCTCGGTCACGGCGCGTTCTTCGCGCTCGGCGGCTATGCGATGGGCATGTATCTGATGCGCCAGATCGGCACCCGGGGCGTCTATGGCAATCCGATCCTGCCGGACTTCATGGTGTTCCTGAATTATTCCAAGCTGCCCTGGTACTGGCACGGCTTCGACATGTTCTGGTTCGCGGCTTTGATGGTGCTCGTGGTGCCCGGCCTGCTCGCCTTCTGCTTCGGCTGGCTCGCCTTCCGCTCGCGCGTCACCGGCGTGTATCTGTCGATCATCACCCAGGCGATGACCTACGCGCTGCTGCTCGCCTTCTTCCGCAATGATTTCGGCTTCGGCGGCAACAACGGCCTGACGGACTTCAAGGACATCCTCGGCTTCAACGTCCAGGCGGAAGGCACCCGCGCCGCGCTGTTCGCGCTGAGCTGTCTCGCGCTCATTCTGGCGTTCCTGATCTGCCGGGCCGTTGTGTCGTCGAAGCTCGGCAAGGTGCTGATCGCGATCCGCGACGCCGAGTCGCGGACGCGTTTCCTCGGTTATCGTGTCGAGTCCTACAAGCTGTTCGTGTTCACGCTGTCGGCGTGCATGGCCGGCGTCGCAGGCGCGCTCTACGTTCCTCAGGTCGGCATCATCAACCCATCCGAGTTCGCGCCCGGCAATTCGATCGAGGCCGTGATCTGGGTCGCGGTCGGCGGCCGAGGCACGCTCGTAGGTGCTGCGCTCGGCGCCGTCGTCGTGAACTACGCGAAGACGTTCTTCACCTCGGGCGTGCTGGCGCCCTACTGGCTGTTCATGCTCGGCGCATTGTTCGTGCTCGTCACTCTGCTGCTGCCCAAAGGCATCATCGGCACCTTCAATTCCTGGTGGGATCAGCTCGGCAGCAGGAGGCTGAACGCCGAGAGCGCCGCCCGCGAGGACGGCGTCACCGAACCCAAGATGGCGGAGTGAGCGCATGAACGTGATGGACACCCGCGCGACGTCGTCGCTGCTCTATCTCGACGGCGTGCACGTCTCGTTCGACGGCTTCCACGCCATCAACAATCTCTCGCTGACGCTCGAGCCCGGCGAGATGCGCGCCATCATCGGCCCGAACGGGGCCGGCAAGACCACGATGATGGACATCATCACCGGCAAGACCAAGCCCGACGAGGGCACGGTGCTGTTCGACGGCAAGACGGATCTCACCCGCCTCGACGAGACCCGCATCGCCGAGCTCGGGATCGGCCGCAAGTTTCAGAAGCCGACGGTGTTCGAGAGCCAGTCGGTCGAGGACAACCTGCTGCTCGCGCTCAATGTCGATCACAGCGTCAAGGGCACGCTGTTCTGGCGCGGCTCGAGGAGCGAGTCCGAGCAGATCGACCGGGTGCTCGAGACCGTGCGGCTCAAGGATGCCAGACGCAAGCTCGCCGGCAGCCTGTCGCACGGCCAGAAGCAGTGGCTGGAGATCGGCATGCTCCTGGCACAGGACCCGAAGCTGCTGCTGGTCGACGAACCGGTCGCTGGAATGACCGACGTCGAGACGCATCAGACGGCTGAGCTGCTCAAGGAAATCAACAAGGATCATACCGTCATGGTCGTCGAGCACGACATGACCTTCGTGCGCGAGCTCGGCGTCAAGGTCACCTGCCTCCACGAAGGCACGGTGCTGGCCGAGGGCACCATCGATCAGGTGTCGTCGAACGATCGGGTGATCGAAGTGTATCTGGGGCGCTAGGCGATGTTGGACGTCAAGGACATCAACCTCTATTACGGCGCCGCCCAGGCGCTGCGCGGCGTCTCGATCGCGGCGGAGCCCGGCAAGGTCACCTGCGTGCTCGGGCGCAACGGCGTCGGCAAGACCTCGCTGCTGCGGGCGCTGGTCGGACAATATCCGCTGGCCTCCGGCAGCATCACCTTCGATGGCGCCGACATCACCCATCTCAAGCCCTATGAACGGGCGCGCAAGGGCATCGGCTTTGTGCCGCAGGGTCGCGAGATCTTCCCGCTGCTCACGGTGGAGGAGAACCTCAAGACCGGCTTCGGACCGCTGAAGCGCAGCGATCGCAGCATCCCGGACGACGTGTTCTCGCTGTTTCCGGTGCTGGAATCGATGCTCGGCCGCCGCGGCGGCGATCTTTCCGGCGGCCAGCAGCAGCAGCTTGCGATCGGCCGTGCCATGGTGATGCGGCCAAAGCTCCTGCTTCTCGACGAGCCGACCGAGGGCATCCAGCCCTCGATCATCAAGGACATCGGCCGGGCGATCTCGTATCTGCGCAATCTCGGCAATATCGCGATCGTCCTGGTCGAGCAGTATCTCGACTTTGCCTGCGAACTCGGCGACAACTTCGCCGTCATGGATCGCGGCGCGGTGAAGTTCACCTGCACCCGCGCCAATCTCGATCAGGCCGAGATCAGCCGCCAAATGGCGCTGTGATCATCACGTAGCTTCTCGACGCGGTCTCGCCCGCGTCTGGTCCCAGGGGAGGGGATCGATGCGGGCCGATCCCGCCAGCGCCGCTGCCGACATCTTCGAGGCCAACCGCGCCCGAGGCGCGGTGCGCTTCGACGTGCGGCTGCAGGACGGCGTGACGCGGCGCCATCATCTGCATGAATCCGGCTCGCTGCGGGTGCGCTTTCCCTCGCCCGAGGACGATGGCCTGTCGGCGATGTTCGTCAACACGGCCGGCGGCATCGCCGGCGGCGACCGCTTTGCGATCGAGGTCGCGGCCGGCGAGGGCAGCCGCGTCACGCTGTCGAGCGCCGCGGCCGAAAAGGTCTATCGCGCCGCTGGCAAGCCCGCAGAGCTCGATATCGCGCTGACCGCCCATGCGGGTGCCCACATCTCCTGGCTGCCGCAGGAGACCATCCTGTTCGACCGCTCTCGCATCCATCGCCGGATCGACATCGACCTTGCCGATACCGCCTCGCTGTTGTTGTGCGAGATCGTCGTGCTCGGCCGCACGGCCATGGGCGAGCGCATGCGCGAGGGCGAGTTCGTCGATCGCTGGCGGGTGCGGCGCGGCGGCAAGCTGGTGTTCGCCGAGACGGTCCGCCTCGACGGCGACATCGGCGACAAGCTGGCGCAGCCGGCCATCGCCAACGGCGGCGCGGCCATCGGGACCGCGCTGATCGTGCCGGGCGACGCCGCGCTGGTCGAGCGCATCCGAGAGAGCCTGCCGGCCTTCCGGGGAGAGGTCGCGCTGTCGGCCTGGAATGGATTTGCAATGGCCCGCTTCTGTGCCCAAGATGCCGCAAGCCTGCGCGCCGACATGATGGCGGTGCTCGGCTGTGCTTCGAATGGACCGCTGCCGCGGCTGTGGCTCAACTAGACGTTTACCAACTGATGACTACCAGAAGACCATCACCAGAGAGTCCGCATGAACCTGTCTCCCCGCGAAAAGGACAAGCTCCTGATCTCGATGGCCGCCATCGTGGCCCGCCGCAGGCTCGATCGCGGCGTCAAGCTGAACCACCCCGAAGCGGTCGCGATCATCTCCGACTTCATCCTGGAAGGCGCGCGTGACGGCCGCACCGTGGCCGAGCTGATGCAGGCCGGCGCCCAGGTCCTGACCCGTGATCAAGTGATGCCCGGCATCCCCGAGATGATCCACGACATCCAGGTCGAGGCGACGTTTCCGGACGGCACCAAGCTGGTCACGGTGCACGAGCCGATCCGGTGAAGCGAGCCCAACTCTTTCGGTCGTCATGCCCGGGCTTGACCCGGGCATCCACGCTGTTCGATCTGAATGGAAAAACGTGGATGGCCGGGTCAAGCCCGGCCATGACGCATGGAAACCTGCGAGGTAACTCATGATCCCCGGCGAACTCTTCATCCAAGACGGCGAGATCGAGCTCAATGCCGGCCGCAAGACCGTGACCCTGTCGGTCGCGAACACCGGCGACCGGCCGATCCAGGTCGGCTCGCACTACCATTTCTTCGAGACCAATCCGGCGCTGAAGTTCGACCGCAGACGCGCGCGCGGCATGCGGCTCGACATCGCGGCCGGCACGGCCGTGCGCTTCGAGCCGGGCCAGACCCGCGACGTGCAACTGGTCGCGCTCGCCGGCAAGCGCATGGTCTATGGCTTCCGCGGCGACGTCATGGGCAAGTTGTAAGCCGATGCTGACCGGATTGTGCCTCGTTTCCGAAGCCGCCGAGCTGGCGGCGCGCCGTCACGCCGGCCAGCAGCGCAAGGGCCGCGACGATGAGCCTTACATCAATCATCTCGCCGAGGTCGCAAACATCCTGTCGGCAACCTGCGACGGCGAGGATGCCGAGCTCGTCGCGGCAGGCTGGCTGCACGACACCATCGAGGACACCGATACGGCCGCTGATGAGCTGGCGGAGCGCTTTGGGTGTCGTGTCGCCGACCTCGTCGTGGAAGTCACTGATGACATGACCCTGCCGAAGAGCGAGCGGCGCCAGGTCCAGGTCATCGCCGCGCCCGGCAAGTCCGCTGGTGCCAAGCAGATCAAGATCGCCGACAAGATCAGCAACATCCGCGCCCGCATCTTCTTCGAGCCGGACCTGGAGCAGCAGCTCGAGCTGATGGAGTATCTCGGCTGGGCCGAGCAGGTCGTCGCCGGCTGCCGCGGTGTCAACCCGCGGCTCGATGTGCTGTTCGATGAGACGGTTGCGAATGCGCGGGGAACGCTGTGAGCCGATCGCCGGTGTCTCGACATCACGACAAGCAGAGCTAATTGGGGGCCAACGATGTCCGTCAAGATCAAGCGTTCCGTCTACGCCGACATGTTCGGTCCCACGACCGGCGACAAGGTCCGGCTCGCCGACACCGACCTGATCATCGAGGTCGAGAAGGACTTCACCACCTATGGCGAGGAGGTGAAGTTCGGCGGCGGCAAGGTCATCCGTGACGGCATGGGCCAGTCGCAGGCGACCAACAAGCAGGGCGCCGCCGACACGGTCATCACCAATGCGCTCATCGTCGATCACTGGGGTGTCGTGAAGGCCGACGTCGCGATCAAAGAGGGCATGATCTCAGCGATCGGCAAGGCCGGCAATCCGGACATCCAGCCCGGCGTCACCATCGTGATCGGCCCCGGCACCGACGTGATCGCGGGCGAGGGCAAGATCCTCACCGCCGGCGGCTTCGACAGCCACATCCATTTCATCTGCCCACAGCAGATCGAGCACGCGCTGATGTCGGGCGTCACCTCCCTGCTCGGCGGCGGCACCGGCCCGTCGCACGGCACCTTCGCGACCACCTGCACGCCCGGCCCGTGGCACATCGGGCGGATGATGCAGTCGTTCGATGCGTTTCCTGTGAACCTCGGCATCTCCGGCAAGGGCAATGCGTCGCGCCCGGCCGCGCTGGTCGAGATGGTCAAGGCCGGTGCCTGTGCGCTGAAGCTGCACGAGGACTGGGGCACGACGCCGGCGGCGATCGACAATTGTCTCTCGGTCGCCGACGATCACGACGTCCAGGTGATGCTGCACTCGGACACGCTGAACGAGTCGGGCTTCGTCGAGGATACGATCAAGGCCTTCAAGGGCCGCACCATCCACGCCTTCCACACCGAAGGCGCCGGCGGCGGGCACGCGCCTGATATCATCAAGGTCGCCGGGCTGAAGAACGTGCTGCCGTCGTCGACCAACCCGACGCGTCCGTTCACGCGCAACACCATCGACGAGCATCTGGACATGCTGATGGTGTGCCACCATCTCGATCCGTCGATCGCCGAGGATCTCGCCTTTGCCGAGAGCCGCATCCGCAAGGAGACGATCGCGGCGGAGGACATCCTGCACGATCTCGGCGCGCTCTCGATGATGTCATCGGATTCGCAGGCGATGGGCCGGCTCGGCGAGGTCATCATCCGGACCTGGCAGACCGCCGACAAGATGAAGAAGCAGCGCGGCGCGCTGCCGCAGGACAAGGGCAAGGACAACGACAATTTCCGCGTCAAGCGCTACATCGCCAAATACACGATCAACCCGGCGATTGCGCATGGCGTGTCGAAGCTGATCGGCTCGGTCGAGAAGGGCAAGCTCGCCGACCTCGTGCTGTGGTCGCCCGCCTTCTTCGGCGTCAAGCCGGACTGCGTCATCAAGGGCGGCACCATCGTCGCCGCGCCCATGGGCGATCCGAACGCCTCGATCCCGACCCCGCAGCCGGTGCATTACCAGCCGATGTTCGGCGCGTTCGGCAAGTCGTTGACGGCTTCGTCCGTGATCTTCACCTCGAAGGCGGCCATCACCGGCGGGCTCGCCCGCAAGCTCGGCCTTTCGAAGAAGCTCTACGCGGTGCAGAACACCCGCGGCAGGATCTCGAAGAAGAGCATGATCCACAATGATGCGACGCCCAACATCGAGGTCGATCCGGAGACATACGAGGTGCGGGCCGACGGCGAGCTCCTGACCTGCGAGCCGGCCGAGGTGCTGCCCATGGCGCAGCGCTACTTCATGTACTAAGCTTCCGCCCGGTACCAGAACCAGAAAAGTACCGGGAGGACGAGTTCGTGATCTATGTCGTTGCCACCTTGACCATCAAGCCCGAAACCCGTGCGGAATTCATCGCCGCTGCGGCTGCCTGCATTGCGGGGACCCGCAAAGAACCCGGCAATATCGCCTATGATTTGCATGAGAGCGTCACCGACCCGAGCAAGATGGTCTTCGTCGAGCAGTGGGAGAACGCCGAGGCCTTGGTGCCGCACCGCGCGACCGAGCACATGAAGACGTTCGGGCGCGTCGCGGTCAAATGCATGTCGGCCCCGCCGAAGATCGAGATCATCACGCCTGAGAAGGTCGATGTCCGCTGAGCGGAATAAGAGTGAGCGCAATAAGAGAATGAGAGTTTCAGCATGATCCGCGCGACACGCGTGCTCGGGCAGCATCGTTGGAAGGAGGCTGCCGCCGATTCCGTCCTGCTCGATTTCGATGACCGGCACCGGCGGCGGCTGGTGATGACCGGAACGCGTGGGCTGGAGTTTCTGCTGGACCTCGAGCACGCTACCGCATTGCGCGGTGGCGATGCCCTGGTGCTGGAGGACGGCCGGCTGATCGAGGTCGTGGCGGCGGCCGAGCCGCTGCTCGAGATCCGGGCTTCCGATCCGCATCATCTGGTGCGGCTGGCCTGGCACCTCGGCAACCGGCACCTGCCGACGCAGATCATGGCCAAGAGCCTGCGCATCCGCCGCGACCACGTGATCGAGGCCATGGTCAAGGGTCTCGGCGCGCGCGTCATCGAGATCGAGGCACCGTTCGATCCGGAAGGCGGCGCCTACGCCGAGCCCAGCCATGCGCACGGCCACGATGATCATGATCACCACGGTCACGATCATCATCACGATCATGCCGGGCACGATCACGCGCATCACGGCCACGACGACGGCCATGCACATGATCATCACGTGCATGACGAGCACTGCGGCCATGACCATCACGATCACGGTCATTCCCATGCTCATGAGCACAAATGAGGAGGGGGCTCGGCCGGCTGCAATCAGGGCCGCGGATTCGGCTGCGCTGTATCGGCTGCTGACATGGCTGTCGCCGGCGTTTCCGATCGGCGGCTTCTCCTATTCGAGCGGCATCGAATGGGCCGTGGAGGCAGGCGACATCGGCGATGCGGCGGAGCTGCGCGGCTGGCTCGCGACGATGCTGACCAACGGCTCCGGCTTCTGCGACGCGGCTTTCCTCGCGCACGCGTATCGCGCGGTCGAGCTCGACGATATGGCCAGCCTCCGCGAGGTGGCCGAGCTTGCGGCCGCGTTCGTACCGTCGCGCGAGCGTCAGCTCGAAACCACCGCGCAGGGCCGGGCCTTCATCGAGATCGCGCGGTCCGCCTGGAACTGCGCAGGCCTCGACGAGGCGGTGGCGCGCTGTGAGACCATCGTCTATCCGGTCGCCGTGGGGCTGGTCGGCGCGCTTCACGGCGTTCCTCTGGGACCCCTGCTGCACGGCTTTCTGCACGCCCTGACGTCGAACTGGATTTCCGCCGGCAGTCGTCTCGTACCGTTGGGGCAGACCGACAGCCAGCGCGTGCTCGCCGCGTTGGAACCTGTCGTCGCCGCGACGGCGGACCGCGCTCTGCTCGCCTCGCTCGATCACATCGGCGGCGCAACGTTCCGCTCCGATCTCGCAAGCCTTCATCACGAGACGCAATATACAAGGCTGTTTCGGTCGTGATGAAGCGGGGCAACGGCTGCTCGATCACGGCCCCGCGCGGTCGCGCGCACGACAGAAGGATAAATGACATGGCATCGTCTCACGGTCCGCTCCGCGTTGGCGTCGGTGGCCCGGTCGGGTCCGGCAAGACTGCGTTGATGGATCTGCTCTGCAAGTCGATGCGGGAGCACTACGACATCGCTGCGATCACCAACGACATCTACACCAAGTGGGACGCGGAGTTTCTCGTTCGCTCGGGATCGCTGACTCCGGATCGTATCGCCGGCGTGGAGACCGGCGGCTGCCCGCATACTGCGATCCGCGAGGACGCGTCCATGAACCTCGCCGCCGTGGCCGACATGCGAGCCAAGTTTCCCGGACTCGACCTGGTGTTGATCGAGTCGGGCGGCGACAACCTCGCCGCAACGTTCTCGCCGGAACTCGCCGATATCACGATCTACGTCATCGACGTCGCGGCGGGCGACAAGATCCCGTCGAAGGGCGGACCGGGTATCACCCGCTCCGACCTTCTGGTGATCAACAAGATTGACTTGGCACCCCATGTGGGCGCTTCTCTGGAGAAGATGGAGACGGATGCCAAGCGCATGCGCGGCTCACGGCCCTTCGTCATGACCAACCTGAAGAAGAGCCAGGGGCTTGACCGGATCATCGGCTTCATCGAAGCCAAGGGCGGTCTGAAGCCGTCGGCCTGAGCGCGGGGACGGATCTGCGTCGCACGGCTCTTCGTTGCTCGATGCGTCTGCTGGAATGACCGACGTAAAAAAGCCTCATCCGGCCGGAACAACTTGAGCCCTCGGGTGTTGCCTCGACCCGGGGTGCGCCTTGCCCAAGGCGTCTCGGCGCCGATGCACCGGTATCCTGGGATCGCTATCCGCTGATCGCTCCGATCACTTCCGATCGCCCCGAGGTGCGTCCTTGAGTTGCAGGCCCGGTTATTGGATGACTCGTCTCCTCCTTCGCCAACCCTTTACTTCAGAGTGAACGAGTGCTCCGGCTGGGTGTCATCATCGGTTTGATCGCGCTGGTCGGGACGGCGCTGTCCGGCTTGGCCGCCTATCGCGTACACGACCAGGAGCTGGCGCTCGATCGCATTGCGCTGGCCCGTGCCATCGACGTCCATGCCAGCCTCGTCCAGGACCGGCTGACCGAACGTGAGCTGCTGGCCCGGGTGGCCTCCGGGCTGTTCCGCGCTCCCTCCGTGATCAAGGCAAATATGCTGGAGCCGCTGCGATCGTCGATCTACGCGTTCAAGACCGACTTCGTGGTGGCATCGTGGATCGCACGGCTGCGGCCGGATGAGCTCCCCATCGCGCAAGCCGAGCTGCGTCAGGCTGGCTTCCCGAATCCAACCATTCGCAATTTCGACGACATGCCGCTCGGGCCGAACGTCGATCGTCCGTTGGACGTTCTGATGGATCTCGAGCCACGCAATGCCGAGACCTCGAAGCTTCCCGGTATCGCACTCGACCGGCAGCCGATCGTCGGACCGATGCTCGCGCGTGCCATGGCCGAGGGCAAGCCGGTCGCATCCGATCCCACTCCGCTGGTGCGGAGCGATGGTCCGATCGGGATCGTGCTGGCAGCCCCGGTTGTCCCGCAAGGTGCCACTGCGCCGGCGGGCTTCGTGACGTTTTCCTACGAGATCGGGCCACTGCTGCTCACCAATGACGATCTGTCGTTGTTCTCGGTGGCGTTGAAGGATCCGCGCAACGCCTCGGATGAGCTGGTTGCCAACGATCAGGGGGCGGTGACGAGCCGGACCCGCAGGCCGGACGATCCTGCTCCGTCGTCGACCCGCACCGTGGCCTTCGGCAATCACGACTGGTCGCTGGTCTATTACGCCAAGGGCAATGCGGTCCGGCGCGCGCAACAGACCGCGGCGATCGTCGGCGTCATCGGGATGGCGCTGACCGGTATCATCTGCGGCCTGTTCGGCTACGTCGCCTACAACAATCTGCGCCTGAGCCGCGAAATCCAGGTGCGGATCGGCTTCGAGCGCCGACTGACGGCGGTCATCGACGAGCTGAACCACCGGGTCAAGAACATCCTGGCGGTGATCCAGTCCATCGTGACGCGCACGCTGCGTCATGGCAGCGACATGGACGTCGCACGCGAGCTGCTGATCGGACGGATCCATGCGATGTCGAACGTCGTCACGCTGCTCAGCGAGAGCCAATGGCAAGGCGTGCAATTGCGCGGACTGTTCGAAGCTCGCGCGATCCCGCATGCGGACAGGATTGCGGTCAACGGACCCGACATCACCGTGAGCGCGCGTGCCGCGCAGAGCCTGTCGCTGCTGTTTTTCGAACTCGCCTCGCACTCGGACGAAGGCCTCTCGCTCGTGGGAAAGCACCCGCACATCACCGCCAAATGGGAGGTGACCGGCGAGGAGCCGAATGCCGTCTTCCACTTCCGTTGGGAGGAATTGAACACCAGTGAAGCAACGCGGCGGCCGGACAGCGATTTCGGACTGATCCTGCTCGATCGCGTGGCACCGGAGGCGCTCGGCGGCACGTCAAAGCGCTTCTTCACCGAGGCGAGCTATGTGTATGAGCTGACCGCTCCGATGGAGACGGTGATCGACATGACCGAGCGCGATCGCACCGAGCAATTCTCCGCGCCGGTGCATCCGGCGCGATAGCCGCAGCGCTCGTCGGCAAACAGGATGCCAGAGCGCACGATGCCCGAGTGCAAGTGATCAACAACAACAAGAAGAGGCGGCTCTTTCGCGAGCCGCCTCCTTGCTGGTTCGTTTGCGACGGCTTGGCTGATCAGCCGCCGCTGCCGCCGATCACCGCCCGCACGGTCTCGTCCGGGCCGAAATCCTCGGCGCCTTCGACATAGAGCAGCGCTGCCAGCTTCGAGCGCGCGCGGTTCACGCGGCTCTTGATGGTGCCCACCGCGCAGCCGCAGATCGCTGCCGCATCCTCGTAGGAGAAGCCCGATGCACCGACCAGGATCAGCGCCTCGCGCTGGTCCTGAGGCAGCTTCTCGAGCGCCGCGCGGAACTCCTCGAACTCGAGATGCGCGCCCTGCGAGGGATGCGTCTTGAGCGTCTTGGCGTAGTTTCCTTCGGCATCCTCCACTTCGCGCCGGCGTTTGCGGTAGTCGGATCGGAACAGGTTGCGCAGGATCGTGAACAGCCAGGCAGGCAGATTCGATCCCGGTTGAAACGAGTCGATGTTGGCCAGCGCCCGGAGCAGGGTTTCCTGCACGAGGTCGTCGGCACGATCGCTGTTACCACTCAAGGAAATCGCAAATGCGCGAAGGCTGGGGACGGCCGCGAGGATATCGTCCCGCAAGGAATCAGTGAGAGGCATTCACTCCCTCCCGTCGGTTTGGTCGTTGGATCCCCCGCCGTTCTCCACGTGGGACTGTGCTGCCGGCGCATCAAGCTTCCGCACCAGATCCGCGAAGCGGTCCGGCACTCCCTGACGGACGACGTCGTCGTACATCGCGCGGAGTTGATGACCGATTCTGGATTGAATTTCCGCGTTCAGTCCGCCGGGCTTGCGCGGTGCCGCATTCTTGCTGGCTTGAGACTTTACATCTTTCATGACCTTTTCCACGTTTCCCCGAGAGTTAAGTCCCTGAAGCTTCAAGAATTATTCTCGCCACCGAGAGGGTCTGTCGGGAACTAATGCGACGGGGCGATAAAAGTTCCACGCGTTTGGGGAACTTTTCGTCGGTTCGGGCGTAATCAGCTCATCATGGAACCCGGGCGGGAAGCCCAGATGACCGAATGGAGTGGGGATGAGCCGATCACAGCTTGTTGCTGAACATTTGCCGCTTTTGCGCCGGTATGCGAGGGCCCTCACCGGCAGCCAGGGTTCCGGAGACGCCTATGTCGGAGCGATGCTGGAGGCCCTGATTCAGGATCCCGCTCTGCTGGACGAGCGCTATGGCCCGCGGGCTGCGCTGTTCCGGCTGTTCACGCAGATCTGGAACTCGGTGGCGCTCAACGACGACGCCGAAGTGGCGACTCTGCCGATGCCGCCGGAGCGGCGCCTCTCCAACATCACCCCCTTGCCCCGCCAGGCCTTCCTGCTGCTCTCGCTCGAGGGTTTTCCCGAGGAGGAAGTGGCCTTCATCCTCGACATCGACGTCGCGGAAACCCGCCGGCTGGCGGATGCAGCCGGACGTGAGCTCGCCGCCGAGATCGCCACCGATGTCCTGATCATCGAGGATGAGACCTTCATCGCGATGGACCTCGAGAGCCTCGTCAAGAATCTCGGTCACAACGTGATCGGCGTGGCCCGCACCCATGCCGACGCGGTGGCTCTGGCCAAGAACAAGAAGCCCGGTCTGATCCTGGCTGATATTCAGCTCGCAGATGGTTCGTCCGGCCTGGATGCCGTCAACGAGCTGCTGCGCACTTTCGAAGTGCCGGTGGTCTTCATTACCGCCTATCCGGAACGCTTCCTCACGGGTGAGCGGCCCGAACCGGCGTTCCTGATCTCCAAGCCGTTCCAGCCGGCCATGGTGTCGGCAGTCGCCAGCCAGGCTCTGTTCTTCCAGCGCAACTCGCGCAACAGGATGCCGAAGCCGGCAGCCTGATCAAGCCGCGCGCACAACGTCGCCCCGGCGCGTTCCTCACGGAGCGCGCCGGATTTCGTTGCAGCATCGAAGACGAGATCAGCAGCCGCGGCACACGCCGTCGAGCCGTGCCTTCAGCGTCGCGTCATTCGGCTTGGTCTCTTGGAGCTTCAACGTTGTCTCCTCAAGCCGGATGATTGCGGACGTCCGTCGAGGCGCGAACACGATCGGCACGAGAAAAGTGAGATCGCCGTCCGCCAGTTCCGGCGGCGGTGGCGCAAATGGTTGGGCTCGCTCCACCATCGCGAGCGCTTCCCGGTCGAGCGCGGGGTCACCGGTCGTTTCGGCCAGCACCGCCGAGATCAGGTGGCCTTCGCGGTCGATGTGAAACAGGACCTTGGCCGTCCCGCCCTGATCCGAGGCCTGCAGCGGATAGCGACGCTGAACCTTCAATTGTGCGACGAGGTTCTTGATCCAAGTTTCCCTGGCGCCGTCGGCCGCTGCAATCCCGGGAAACAGGCACACGAGAACCAGCGCCAGTCCAAACCCTCTCCGTACGCCGACGCGATCCAGCGAGCTCAGCATCCCTGTCCCCACGCGCGCGGACCATGAACGCAGCCGCGCTGCTTCAACATATAACCGGGACGAAAAGGGGATAAAGCGCCGCGAATGTCGGGGCCGCGATCTGACCGGAAGGGTGGATCAGGAAAGAATGCGGGGCACCGCCGGCATCACCACGGCGGTGCCCCGCGTCGCCGGTCAATGGGGCAGGGGGAATAACCGGCTGCCGAGATGACGCGCGACCCGAAAAGTCGTTCCGCGTGAGATCGAATTTTTTGGCGCCATGAAATTGAAGAATACCGCCGCAGTTTACACACGGTTAAGTGATTTGCCCAACCGAGAACCCAGTTCCTGCGACTTACGTTGGTATGCCGATCGCCTTACGGCGAGGGGAGCAGAGACATGTCGCAGACCAGGAAGGTTATCGTTTTGGGTTCGCTTGCGGCTTCCGCGATGCTCGTGGGCGCAATGCAACTGGCTTCAGGCCATGATCTTGGCGCCAACCTGCCGGCTCAGAGCCCCTCTCCCCAGCCGATCGTCGCAACCGCGAATGACGTGAACCGGGCCGCCAAGGCTGACCGCGCCAAACAAAACGGTACTGCGGCGCCGTCGCAGACTGTGTCGATCAAGCTGGCAGCCTTCGCGGAGACCTCCTTCTTGGTGCGGCTTCCCTTCAACCCCACGGGTGTAAGCGCGGGCTCGTTACCATCGCCGCAGGGATCGCAGCTCATCACCACCGGCAACGAGCGGCAGGCCGTCAAGCATCCGGTGGCGTGCGAGCCGTCGGTGTCCGTGCTGACGGAGATCGCCAAGCGCCTGCAACCGGGACGGTGTGTGACTTAGTTACAGCCCCTCGCACCAGGCCCGCGGCTCAAGCGGCGGATCAACGCCTGGCAAATGATAAAAGCCGTCCGATGACGGTCAGGGGCAGTCCTCACTCTGCGGGAGTTTGCTCCTCCGCGGCTGGGCGGCTGACCATGAATCCGAGCGCCAGACCGCCCACAGCCAGAATGGGAATCAGCCGCTTGATGCCAATCATGCGGACGATCTGCAGGCCGCTTGCCAACAACATCGGGTCTGCGAAAGCAGATTGGACTGCCGACCGCGCCGTTTCCGCGGTTCGCGCGGCACGACTCTCGATTGCGCGCTTGCGCGCCATGTAGCTGATTGCGGCCATCAACGTCACCACGAAGAAGATGGCGGCACCTGTGAGGCACGCGGCCACGAGCCCGTAACGATCCAGGACGGCGACAAAAGCTGCGGCGCACAGAAAGCTCGTGGTTACGAACAGTCCGACCGCTGCAGCGATTGCGAGCGATGTGAGCCGAACGGCATGCCCGGTCGATTCCTGGAAGTCCGCAATCAGGCGCTGCAGCATGTCATTCTCCTCCTCGTCTCGTTCATCTGCGCAACAAACTCAAATCGGCGCCGAAAACGCGGCGCCGAAACAAGACGACCTCTGGATTTCAGGGGCCAACCCTCAGCGTCTCCAGGCGGCGCCGATGAGAAATCCGAGTCCGAGCGCAAGACCCACGGTGGCGAGTGGGCGATGGGAGATCACGTCCTCGAGGCGCTCCTCCAGCGAGTTTGCGGCATCCTGGGCTGCACCAAACATCGCAGTGCCGCGCTCGGACATGTCGTCGAACGTCTGGTCTACGTTCTCGCGTGCCTGACGATAGCCGCTGCGGGCCTGCTTGCTGGCCTGCCCAGCGAAAGCATTGAGCGCGTCGGTGATCTGTTCGGTGAGAGCTGCGATATCGTTTTTCACGGCGTGGACATCCTTCTGCAGGCGTTCGTAGTTCGCTTTGTCGACGAGATCTTTCAGGGCGGTCTCACCGTCAGTCGGTGGCATGGCAAGCTCCCGGAGCAAGGTGATTGCGTCTGCTCGACAAACGCGGGGTCTCAGCCGAAGTTCCGACGGTGGAAACCGAATTAGTCTGCCGGCAGTTGCGGCGAGTCGTCCGGCAGCAGATGCTCCTTGACGATGAGGGCGACGATCAGGAGCGGCGAGGCAAGGAAGGCTCCCATCGGGCCCCACAGCCAGGTCCAGAATGCCAGCGCGATGAACACCGCGAGTGCGTTGAGAGCCAGCCGCCTGCCGATGATGGTCGGCGTGACGAAGTGGCCTTCCATGAAGGTGATCACGGCGAAGATGGCGGGCGCGACCATGCCGGCGCTCAAGGTCGGGAATGCGATTGCGCCGACCAGGACGAGCACCGCGAACATCGCGATCGGCCCGATGATGGGGATGAAGTTCAGCGTTGCCGCAAGCGCCCCGAGGCCGGCGGGATTGGGCATGCCGGCGAGGGCGCAGGCGAGGCCGGCTGCAATACCGACACCGGTGTTGATGAGCGTCACTGTCAGGAGGTAGTTGCCGAGGTGCAGCTCGAGCTCATTGAGGATGCGCAGCGTCCGCAGCCGTGCCTCGTGATCACCAAAGGTCATGATCAGCGCTCGCCGGAGATCGCGCCAGCTTGCGATGAACAGCACGAGCGTCGCGAAGAACAGTAGGAATTCGGTGAAGGTCGGCGACAGGAATTCGATCGTTGGCTGAACCCAATCGAACTTGGGGAGCTCCAGGCTGGCCGAGGCTTGTGCGCTTCCGCCGCCGACGGCCGCCTGCATTTCGTGCCACAGCGCGAGCGGTCGATCGAAGACGTGCAGCTTGGCCTTGAGCGTCGTGGCAAGCTCGGGAAGGCGATTGGTCCAGTCGAGCACAGGCGCCGAAATCAGGCCAATGATGAAGGCGAGCCCGGTGGCAACGGCGATCACGATCAACACGGCGCCGACGCCGCGCGGCACGTGATGGCGTTCGAGGAAGTTGGCGGCCGGCGACAGCATGGTGCCGACCACGAAGGCCATGACGATCGGCAGGAAAAACCCCCGGGCGACATAGAGGACACCCGTCACGCAGACGGCCGTGAGGATGACGAGAGCGATGGCGACGACGTCAGCCCGCCTGATCACGGGCGGTACTTCTTGGTGACTTTCATTCAAGGCTGAATCGTCGTTCCCGCTGGCGAGCAGCCGCTCGGTGGGAAGTACACGCACCATGAATCTCCCGATCGAGTCGTTCGCGCACAGCTCGCGTGGTGACGTTCTCGTCATCCAACAGCCGAGGGGCCATCCGGTTCCGTCGCGCAAACGTGAGAACTCATACGCTTGACTGACGCAGGGCGACCACACCGGGCCGGAACTACGGCGAGACGTTCGGCGTTTGGAAAGCAATCACGCATCGTACCGCGATGCTCGTCTGACAGGGGCACTCCATGACACAGCTCGTTTCCGATCACCGCAGCTTTGCGCGGACCGCTTCGCTGATCGCCGGCGTCGCGGTTCTTCTTGTTGCTGGTCCCACCGCGTCTCACGCACAGAGCCTCGGATATGCGTCGGTCGAACAGCAGCAGGCCTTCCCGCCGGACGAGGCGACTGCACCCGCCGTGGAGCAGGACGAGGACAGCCGGCTGCCCGACAGGTTGCGGCGCACGATCGTCAATCTCGATACGCGGGAGGCGCCGGGGACGATCATCATCGATACCGGCAATACCTATCTGTACTACGTGCTCGGCGGCGGCCGCGCGCTGCGCTACGGCGTCGGCGTGGGGCGCCAGGGCTTCACCTGGTCGGGTGTCCAGACGGTGACGCGCAAGGCGGAATGGCCGGACTGGCATCCGCCGGCGCAGATGATCGCGCGCCAGCCCTATCTGCCGCGTTTCATGGCCGGCGGCCCGGGCAATCCGCTCGGCGCCCGGGCCATGTATCTCGGGTCCAGCGAGTATCGCATCCATGGCACCAACGACCCCACGACGATCGGCAAGTTCGTGTCGTCGGGCTGCATCCGCCTGACCAATGAGGATGTTTCCGACCTGTTCAGCCGCGTGCAGGTGGGGACGAAGGTCGTGGTGCTGCCGAAGGCCGGCTCGCTGCAGGCGCGCACCAATGCCGGCCGTACGCCGCGCGTGACGTCGCTGCCGTCGGGGCGGCAGGCGATGTCGCTGCCCGTCTCGGCCGTCAATTGATATGGGAGCGGAATGATGAACGGTCGACGTGCACTCGCCGCCATTGCAGTGGCAACCATGGCAACCGCGGGTGCGTTGGCAGCGCCGACCACAGCGGGCGCGCAGGATTTTTTCTCGGCGCTGTTCGGCGGCTTCAACGCACCGCAGCGTCAGGCGCCCTATATCCGGATGCCGTTCGCCGACGAGGCGCCACCGGCGCCACGGCCGGCCCCGCGGGGCGACGTCACCTATCGCGGCGGCAGCAGCAGCGTCGCCTGGTGTGTCCGCACCTGTGATGGCCGCTACTTCCCGCTCGGCGCGACCGGCGACCAGAGCAAGGAAGCCGCCTGCAACAGCTTCTGCCCGGCGGCCAAGACCGAGATTGTCTATGGCAGCTCGATCGACGGTGCCGAGACCGATGGCGGCAAGCCGTATTCGGCGCTGCCCAACGCCTTCAAGTATCGCACCGAGATCGTCGACGGCTGCACCTGCAACGGCAAGGACCATTTCGGCCTTGCCAAGGTGTCGATCGACAACGATCCGACCCTGCGCAAGGGCGACGTCGTCGCCAGCGACGACGGCCTCAAGGTCGCCAACCGGACCGGCAGCGGCAAGCGCGCCGAGCTGAACTTCTCGCCGGCGCCCGCGGCGTTGCGCGCGAAATACGAGCGCGCGCCGGTGACGGCGTCCGACTGATCCTGCGAGGTCGTCAGGCGGCGCGGATCTTGCCGAGGAAATCCCTGACCTGATGACCGAGATTCCTGCTCTGGCTCTCCAGCGTCTCTGAGGCGGTGCGCACGTTGTCGGCCGCCGCCGCAGCGGCATCGGCGTCCGATTTGACGCCGGTGATGTTGTCGGAGACGTTCCTGGTGCCGTCGGCGGCGAACTGGGTGCTGCGCGAGATCTCCTGCGTCGCCGCCCCTTGCTCCTGCACCGCCGCGGCGATCGCGGTCGCCACCTCGTTGACCTCGCCAATGATGCCGCCGATGCGCTTGATCGCGTCGATCGCGTCATTGGCGACGCGCTGGATGTCGGCGATCTGCTCGGAAATCTCGTCGGTCGCCTTCGCGGTCTGGCTCGCCAGCGTCTTCACCTCGGAGGCGACGACGGCAAAACCCTTGCCGGCTTCGCCGGCGCGCGCTGCCTCGATGGTCGCGTTCAGCGCGAGCAGGTTGGTCTGCGAGGCGATGCTGTTGATCAGCCCGACCACCTCGCCGATCCGATTGGCCGATTGTGCCAGCCCCTGCACCGTGCCGTCGGTCATGCGGGCCTGCTCCACCGCGCGGCTGGCAATGCCGGCCGCATGCGACGCCTGCTTGCTGATGTCGGCGATCGAGGCGTTCAATTCCTCCGCGGCCGAGGCGACCGTCTGCACGCTCGTCGATGCGTCGCTCGAGGCCTTCGAGGCCTCCTCGGCGCGGGCATTGGTCTGCCGCGAGACGTTGGTCAGTCCGGCGGACGTCGCCTGCATGTCGGTGGAGGCGCGGCCGAGCTGCTCGAGCGAGTCGCGGACCAGCCCCTCGAACTCGCTCACATAGCTTTCGATCGCCCGCTGGCGCGCGACCGTCGTTTCGTTGCGTTGGCGCTCCTGGGCCTCGATCGCGAGCTTGTCCTTGGCCTGCTGCTTGAACGTTTCGAGCGCGCCCGCCAGCGCACCGATCTCGTCCTGTCGCTGCATGTAGCCCGTCTCGACGCTGAGGTCGCCGCCCGCAACCGCCAGCATGGCATCGCGCATTCTGTTGAGGGGCTGGATCACCCGGCGGCTCACCAGCATCAGCGCGGTGCCGCCGATCACGGTCGCCGCGATCAGGAGGCAGAGTTCGACCCCAAGGGTCCGCATGGCCGCCGCATGCTGCTCCTCGATATAGGTCCTTGCGGTCTCGAGCGCGGTCTCGGCGACCGCAACCGCCGCATTGAGGCGCCCGACCGTGAACGGGCTCCATTTGTTGGCGACCATCTCTGGCGTCTCGCCGCTCGCGAGCGCGTTGACGAGGCGATCGCGCAGCGCCGTGTACTCGGTCTCGAAATAGGCCTTGCGCGTGGCCTCCAGCGCGGCCGTCATCGCGGCCGGCCATTTTGCGCCGCTGGTCGCGAGTTCGAGCGCCTTCCATGCGGCCTCGGCGCCGCCGACCGCTTTGGTATAGTTCAGCCGCGCCTCGGGCGTGATCTTGCCTGCGGCGAGGCCGTTCGAAACCAGGAAGGAGGCATCGCCGGCGGTGTTGCGCAGCAGCCATGCGATCTGCTTGATCTGCAACAGCTGATCGATGGTCGGATCCGCATGGTTGACCTCGGCGGCGAGAATGGCCTGGATCTTCTCCAGCGTCTCCAGCAGCCTGTCCTCGGTCTGCATGTATTCCTTGCCGAGCGCCAATCGGCGCGACGCCTTCGGCTTGGCGACCTCCTGCCAGAATTCCCTCTGCTGATCGCTCAGCGTTGTCAGCAGTTGTTGGAATTGCGAGAGCAGCGCCGCCTTGTCAGCAAACTCGATGCCCGGAAGGGTGCCCAGCGCGCGGCCCATGGCGGGCATGGCGACGTCGCGCAGGCCGCGGACGTATCGCTCGGTCTCTGGCTCGACCTTCTCGTCCACGGTCACCATGCGGTTCGAGGTCGAGCGGTCGGCCCGCAGCTTGTCCATCGCCTTGAACATGCTTTCGGAGGCATCGACGATCGAGCTGATGCGCGCGGTGAGCTCGAGCTGCTGCCACGAATTGTAGGCCCGCGAGGCGAACAGGCCGACAAACAGGCATGCCGTCACCAGGATGATGGCCTTCAACGTCGTGGAAATGGTCAGGCGGTTCAGCATGTTGATCTCCGATTCACCGCATTTGACCGCAGACCCGTAAAAATCTGGATGAGGGCTGGCTCCGTTGAACTACGGAGACAGTCGTTGAGCACTCAGGTTCCGGGAGTGGAACTACCAGCCGCCGAGCGTGTTAGCTGATCACCGCCAGCGCATCCTCCTCTCGTTCAGGGGCTCATTCATGCTCGTCAGTGCTCTCGTCACCTTTCTCGTCGTCATCCTCATCCTCTATTTGATCAACCTGCTGCCGATCGACGGCCGGGCCAAGCAGATCTGCCGCGTGATCGTCATCGTGCTCGGCGTGATCTCGCTGCTTCGATTCATCGCGGTGATATGATCTGGCATCATGTTACCTCCGGCAGATCAAAAAAAGCCCCGGCGGATGGCCGGGGCTTTTCGCATCAGGCGCTTGCCTTCGCCTCGCGGCGCCGCGCCGTGAGGATGTATTCGGTGTAGCCGTTTGGCTGGGTGCGGCCTTCGAACACGAGGTCGCAGGCCGCCTTGAACGCCACGCCGTCGAACGACGGCGCCATCGGCTGATAGAGCGCGTCGCCGGCATTCTGCTTGTCGACCACGACGGCCATGCGCTTCAGCGAATCCATCACCTGCTCCTTGCTGACCACGCCATGGTGCAGCCAGTTGGCGAGATGCTGGCTCGAGATGCGCAAGGTGGCGCGGTCCTCCATCAGGCCGACATCGTGGATGTCGGGCACCTTGGAGCAGCCGACGCCCTGGTCGATCCAGCGCACGACGTAGCCGAGAATGCCCTGGCAGTTGTTGTCGATCTCCTGGCGCACGTCGTCGGGCGCCCAGTTCGATTGCGACACCGGAATGGTGAGGATGTCGCCGAGCTTGGCGCGCGGGCCGCCCTTCGCGAGTTCCGCCTGGCGGGCGTGGACGTTGACCTGGTGATAGTGCAAAGCGTGCAGCGTCGCCGCGGTCGGCGACGGCACCCAGGCGGTGGTGGCGCCGGCCTGCGGGTGGCCGATCTTCTGCGACAGCATGTCGGCCATCTTGTCCGGCGCGGCCCACATGCCCTTGCCGATCTGGGCATGGCCAGGCAGGCCGCAGGTCAGGCCGTTGTCGACGTTCCAATCCTCGTAGGCCTTGATCCAGGGCTGCGCCTTCATCTCGTTCTTGCGGATCATCGGACCGGCTTCCATCGAGGTGTGGATCTCGTCGCCGGTGCGGTCGAGGAAGCCGGTGTTGATGAAGACGATGCGCTTGGACGCGGCCTGGATGCACGCCTTGAGGTTCACCGTGGTGCGGCGCTCCTCGTCCATGATGCCGACCTTCATGCTGTTCTCGGGCAGGCCGAGCATCTTCTCGACGCGCGCGAACAGCTCGACCGTCAGCGCCACCTCGTCCGGGCCGTGCATCTTCGGCTTGACGATGTAGATCGAGCCGGTGCGGCTGTTCCTGACCTTGGAGAGACCCTTGAGGTCGTGCATCGCGAGCAGGCCGGTGACGGCGGCGTCGAGAATGCCCTCCGGCACCTCCTTGCCCTCGGAGTCGAGCACCGCGTCGGTGAACATGTGATGCCCGCAATTGCGGATCAGCAGCAGGCTGCGGCCGTGCAGCGTGAGGCTGCCGCCGGACGGCGTGGTGTAGCTGCGGTCGCTGTTCAGCGCGCGGGTGAGTGTCTTGCCGCCCTTCTCGAAGTCGGCCGACAGCGTGCCGTTCATCAGGCCGAGCGTGTTGCGGTAGACCAGCACCTTGTCCTCGGCGTCGACGGCGGCGACCGAGTCCTCCATGTCGAGGATGGTCGAGACCGCGGCTTCCAGGATCATGTCGGAGACGCCGGCCGGATCGTCCTTGCCGATGACATGGCTGCGGTCGATCACGACCTCGACGTGGAGGCCGTTGTTGGCAAGCAGGATCACGGAGGGCGCGTCGGCCGAGCCTTGATAGCCGGCGAACTGGTCGGCGTTCTTGAGCGCAGTGGCGTTGCCGCTCTTCAGCTTGGCCGAGAGCTGGCCGGCAATGACGCTGTAGGCGGTGACGTCGGTGTGGCTGCCGGTGGCGAGCGGCACGGCGGCGTCGAGGAAGGCCTTGGCCTTGGCGATCACCTTGTCGCCGCGGGCCTTGTTGTAGCCCTTGCCCGCTTCGCTCGGATCGTGCGGGATGGCGTCGGTGCCGTAGAACGCGTCGTAGAGCGAGCCCCAGCGCGCATTCGCCGCGTTCAGCGCGTAGCGGGCGTTGGTGAGCGGCACCACGAGCTGCGGCCCGCAGATCTTGCCGATCTCTTCGTCGATATTGGCGGTCTCGACCTTGTGCGTGGCCGGCTCGGGCAGCAGGTAGCCGATCTCCTTCAGGAATGCGGTGTAGGCGCCGAGGTCGAAGGCCTTGCCCTTGTTGGCGAGGTGCCAGGCGTCGATCTTGTGCTGCAGGGCGTCGCGGACGGCGAGCAGCTCGCGGTTCTTAGGGCCGAGATCGCGCAGGATCGCGGCAAGGCCGGCCCAGAACGCGTCCGGATCGATCCCGGTCTTCGGCGCGGCCTCCTTGGCGATGAAGTCGAACAAAACGGGGGCGATCTTCAGTCCATGGGCGGCGATACGGGTCATGATGAGACGTTTCTCTCGAATAGGGCGACGTTGCGCGTGTCTTGGGCGTGCTGAAATGGCCGCCTCGAAGGCGGCGTGTGCAGTGCATTTAGCGCCAAAGCGGGGGCCACGAAAGGGGGGAGGGGTATCGCAGTTGGTCGGGGGAGGGCAGCGGACAGGCGGGCTGGTTCCGGGCGGAGTGATGACAAGTAATTTCGCACGACCGCCTCAGAGTTCGGCCGCGAGCCCACAGCCGTGCAGAGCCCTCGGATCGGGCACGCTGCCACCCTCCCCTGGAGGGGGAGGGTCGACTCGCAACGAGCGAAGCGAGATGCGAGGCGGGGTGGGGTGATCTCTCCACGAGCGCCGGTGCCCGTGGCATCACCCCACCCCGCCGCGCATCGCTGCCGCGACGCGCGCCGACCCTCCCCCTCCAGGGTAGGGTGACAACGCACAGCGTGCCGCAAATGGCGTTTCGACGTACACCAAACGGCTGCGGACAACTCAACGAAGGTGATCGCTCGTGGTGGTGATGGCTCATGCAACTTCGTCCTCGCGGCGCCTGTTCGCGTCCGAGCTTTGCACACTTGCCGCCCCTCGATCACGAGAGGCGCAGGGAAGGCCGGGTGCAGGCTGCACCCATGGCCCGCCTGCAGAAAAAAATGCAGGCGGCAGTCACCACAGGTTCAGCCGGACATCCGGCCTTCCCTGCGCGATGGCTCTACGGTTGCTCCGTGGTCTCCCCGGTGCGCCGGGCTTTCTGGTCACCGTTGCCTGCGCAGCGCGTTGGCGCTGTGCAGGCGTGGCATCGGCATCGGGATGCCAGGACCCCACGACTTGGCCGTGCGCCTCGGGGCTGTCCGTCGACATGATCGCTCACGCCGCAGCCCAAAGCGCCCACCGCATCCCGCACCCGACGTCCGTGACGGTCGCGAAACGTCCCTCGTGTGGGACGGGATGAACATAGACCTATCATGATTTCTGAAAAAAAGAAAGTAGAATTTTGGGGCGGGAGGATTGGACGGCGCGCGCAGCTTGATGGGACCCAAAGAATTCGTTTCTTGGTGCACAGGAATCATGCCGGCGTGCAGCCGTGACGAGATGGAGGCTGCAAACGAACGCAGGGTGAGCTCGAATGTTGGTCGCGGCTGTCTGTCGGCTCTTCGCGCAGGATGCCATGCATGCGCTTGGTCGGCTCGGAGCGGTGAGTACACGCCGCTGCGGCATCGCATTGCCTCCCTCCGCCACTGCGGAGCTATGCCCACGCCATGCCGATCACGATCGCAGGACGGTCGCTTTCCTTGTTGGGTCCCTCAATCACGCGCCTGCCGACCTGTGCGCCGCGCTCGCGCCGATGGCGACGATCCAAGCGCCTCGCTACCGTCGTCAAGCTGTTGGCAAGGCGTCCGATCGATGCGGTCGCCTGCTTGATGAGAAACAGGATCGTCGTGACGCGACTGAGGATGCCGACGAGAAGCAGGACGGAGAAGATATCGATATAGGCCAGGATATCGCCGACGAGCATCAGTTCGGGCGGGATCGGGATGCTATGATAATAGGCCAGGCCGAGGATGATGACCGGCAGGAAGGCGACGATCCGCCTCAGTGTCAGCCGGTCCAGGAAGGCGGCGAACTGGACGACGAAAACGTCCCACAGCCAATCGCCAAGGAGAGCCGGCTGATCGATGGTCCATTTTCTCCAAAGCGCCTTCCACATCGGCTCTGGCCCTCCGTCGGATCGCTCACGATTGAGCATACCACCTTCGAGCCGGACGGGAACCGTGCTTCGAGACCGCGCTCGAACTCTCGGCATCAGCCTTTGGGTCTGATCAATGGAGCAGATTCAGAGGCAGGTCGGGAGGATCTTGCGATGGACAGCGATGACCGCAGCAACGCTGCTCCCCTCACGCCCTTGACGGCGCCAGACGGAATTCCACGACGTCCTCGGCCGTGGACAGGTCGCGCGCCATCGTTGCGGTCTCGAACCGGCCGGCGGCCTGCAGCACCAGCTCGAAATGGAATTGCCGCTTCGCCTCGCTGTATTCGTAGCACCAGTCCAGCACGTCGAAGCCATAGGCCCGCATGCATTCGCGCAGTTCTGCCTCGCTCGGCTGCAGGCCGTGGCGGTAGACGACCGACAGCGACAGCGTGGTCTGATGCGGCAGCCATTTCTCGACTTGGCCGAGCAGGGTCATCGCGGCCAGCGACAATGCCGTGGCGCACAGCGCGGTGCCGTAGAAGCCGATGCCGATGATGATGCCGATCGCCGACGTCATCCAGATCGAGGCGGCCGTCGACACGCCGCGGATGGTGAAGCCGTCCTTGATGATGACGCCGGCGCCGAGGAAGCCGATGCCGGTCATCAGGCCCTGGATCACGCGCGTCGGATCGGAGACGGTCGGCGACACCGCCATTCCGCCATACCAACTGCCGGGAAAGCCGTTGATCGCCGTCAGCAAGGTCGATGCGACGCAAACCAGGGCGTAGGTCCGCATGCCGGCCGCGCGTCCGTGATAGGTGCGCTCGTAGCCCAGCAGCAGGCCGACGGCCGCCGCACCCACCAGGTGCAGCAGCAGAATCCCGTTCGTCTCCAGTTCGGCCGTCGACCAATAGGCCGCCAGATGCTCCATCATGCGCCTCGACCGCGTTGCTGCGGGTGGCGTGAACTGTGCGGATCAAGTGCTAATTTCTGCTTGCCGATGCGGCGGCCGCGCCGTGGGCAAACTGCTGTCCAGGCACGAGCCGGCGCACTCCTCCGTAGTTCTCCGGCCAGGATGCGCGCAGCGCCTGACGCGCCGGCGCGCCGTCGTCGATGGAGGCGACAGGTTCTCACATTCGCCGCGCCGGCTGTTCTCGACGCACGCCGGCATCGCGTCCGCCGATGGCGGTCAGGCCGTGCACTGACGCCGCTCAATCCCGCCTGCGCCGATTCATTGCCCCCGCACAGTCCCACTTCGGACGTAAAAGCTATCGATAACGATTTGCATCAAGGGGATGTCGGGGGAGACGGGCGATGTCGTTCACGGGGCTGCGGTCGGTCGTCTTGTGTCTTGGCCTGCTCGCCCTGCCCGCGCTTGCGGCGGACAAATCTGTAGCGCCCTATCTCGCGGCAGCTCCGCAAAAGCCGACCTTGCTGCAAATGCTGGCTTCAGCGTTGAAGCCGAAATCGGCGCACGCGGCGTCGTCCGAGCACAGGCCGAGAATCCGCCACGCCACCGCGGCGGTGAGGAAGCAGCCGAAGGCGCCGTCAGCACCTGCCGTGACCGAGGCGCCGGTGGCCGAGCCCACCACGGTCGGCGCCGCCGTGGCGCCACCGGCCCAGCTCTCCGAAGCCGAACTCGCCGCCAAGGGGCTGGAGCTGTTCAACGACGCGAGCCTCTCCGGCGGCAGCAAGGCGTCCTGCGCGACCTGCCACTTCTCGACCGGGCATACCAACAACAAGACCTATGTCGGCCTCGACGTGGTCGCCGACGGCGATCCCAATGGCCGGAATACGCCGACGCTGTGGGGTGTCGGCGAGCGTGCGGTGTTCGGCTGGGCCGGCCAGGCGCCGACCCTGGAGGACAGCATCCGCGGCATCATCGTCAATCGCATGAAGGGGCCGGAGCCGTCGCCGGAGACCCTGGCGGCGCTGGTCGCCTATGTGCGCACGCTGAACTATCCGGCGAACTGGCAGGTCAAGGGGGACGGCACGCCGAGGGAGGATGCCAGCGCGGCCGTCAGGCGCGGCTATGAGCTCTATATCGGCGACGGCGGTTGCGGCACCTGCCATCAATTGCCGAGCTTCGACAAGAAGAGCAAAGACGACATCGGCACCGGCGGCAAGTTCAAGGTGCCGACCCTGCATGCGGCCGCGTCGACCGCGCCGTATTTCCACGACGGCCGCACGGCGTCGCTGCGCGACGCCGTCAAGCTGATGTGGGAGTTCTATGCCAAGAAGATGGAGACGCGACTGCCGACCGAGGCCGAGCTCGACGATCTCACCGCCTATGTCGGCGCGCTGTAGCTTCGGGCTGAGCTGGGTCGCGCTTCACCGTCATTCCGGGGCGATTGGCAATGCGCAGCCGTGAAGCGGCTGTGCGTTGACGATCGAACCCGGAATCCCGAAGTGATTCGGGGATTGAGCGCAAGGCAATGTCGAGATTCCGGGTTCAAGGCCTGCGGCCTTGCCCCGGAATGACGGAGTGCATGACAAGTCTGGAAGCAGACGTCAGATATTCGCGCCGAGATCGGCGATGTCGTCGAACAGCACTGATGTCCGCGACAGCAGCGCCTCGAGCTCGTCGGTGGCGTCCGCAATTCCGCGCGTCGCGGTGTCGATCACCAGCTCCGCATCGAGCGGCGGCTCGTAGTCGGTGCCGATGCCGGTGAAGTTCTGCAGATTGCCGGCGCGGGCCTTGGCGTAGTGGCCCTTGGGGTCGCGGCTCTCGCAGATCTCGGCGGCCGTCGCGACGTAGACCTCACGGAACAGGTCGCCGGCGACGCGGCGCGCAGCCGCGCGGTCCTCGCGCGCGGGAGACACCGCCGCGACGATCGCGATGTGGCCGTTGCGGGCGAGATGGGTCGCGACCTCGGCGAGGCGACGGATGTTCTCGGCGCGGTCCTCCGGCGTGAAGCCGAGATCCTTGTTGAGGCCGGCGCGGACGGTGTCGCCGTCGAGCAGCACCGGGGCGCCGCCGCGGCTGAACAGCCGCCGCTCCAGCGCGCGCGCCAGGGTCGACTTGCCGGCGCCGGGCAGGCCGGTCATCCACACGACGGCGCCCTTGTGGCGATAGCGGTCGGCGCGCTCCTGCGGCTGCAGCGCCGATTCCACCGGCATGATGTCGATCGGTGCGGCGCGCTTGCCAGCGGCGATCGACAGCACCAGCCCGCCGCCGGCGATGCGGCCCTGCACCTCGATGACGAGACGGCCGGTGCGCGCATTCTCGGTGTAGGGATCGACGGCGACCGGCTGGGTCAGTGCGATCTCGATCTCGCCGACATGGTTGCGCGCGATCGATGCGTTCTCTTCGTTGGACAGCGAGCCCGGGTCGACCGCCTTCGCGATCGCGACGACGCTGCCGCGCGCCTCGCGGGTGCCGAGCCGGACCAGGATGCTGTCGCCTTTCGACAGCGGCTGGTCGTGCAGCCAGAAGATGCGCGCATGCAGCCGGCGCGCCGCCTGCGGCTCGCGGCCGACATGGGCGATGACGTCGCCGCGCTCGATGAACAGCTCGCGATCGAGCGTGATGCCGACCGAGCGGCCCGCGCCCTGCGCCGTGGTCACCGGGGTCTGCGGCCAGCCCTCGACGGTCCTGATCTTGGCGATCTTGCCGGCGGGCATGATCACGATCTCGTCGCCGGCGCGCAACTCGCCGGCCTCGACGCGGCCGGCGACGATGCGGCGGTCGTCGAACTTGTAGATCGCCTGCACCGGCAGGCGCAGCGGCAGGCTCGACAGCGGCTTGGCCGGCTCCAGCCCGTCGAGCGCCTCGACCACGGTCGGGCCGTCGTACCAGCCGATCCGCGAGGTCAGCTCGGCGACGCCGTCGCCGTCTCGCGCTGAGATCGGGATGACGGCGACCGGCTTGACGCCGAGGCCTTCGAGATGCGCCGAGATCTCGGCCTTGATCGCGTCGAAGCGGTCTTCGCCGAAATCGACGCGGTCCATCTTGTTGACGACGACCGCGACCTGCTTCACGCCGAGCAGATGCAGGAGATAGCCGTGGCGGCGGGTCTGGTCGCGCACGCCTTCGAGCGCGTCGATGATCAGCACCGCGCCATCGGCCTGCGAGGCGCCGGTGATCATGTTGCGCAGGAATTCGGCGTGGCCGGGCGCGTCGATCAGCACGACCTCGCGCGCATTGGTGCGGAAGCGGATCTGCGTGGTGTCGATGGTGATGCCCTGGTCGCGCTCGGTCTGCAGCGCGTCGAGCAGGAACGACCATTCGAACGGCATGCCGCGGCGGGCGGAGACGGCCTGCAGCATCTCCAGCTTGCCCTCGGGCAGGCTGCCGGTCTCATGCAGCAGACGGCCGACCAAGGTCGACTTGCCGTGGTCGACATGGCCGACGATCACGATGCGGACCTGCGGACGGGTGGTGCCGTTCGGCGTGGCGGGGACGGCTGACGGGACTCGCATGTTCATCGCCTCGTTCCCCCTCACAGATAGCCGGCGACGCGAAGCCGCTCGAAGGCGTCTTCGGTCTCGTGGTCGAGCGCGCGGCCGGCACGCTCGGGCACCTTGGTGCTTTCGAGTTCGGCGAGAATCTCGGGGATGTTCGAGGCGTTCGACGCGACCGGGAAGGTGATGTCCTGATCGCCGAGCGAGCGATAGCGCTTGCCGTTCTTGGACAGATACAGCGGGATGATCGGAATGTTCTCGCGCGCCGTGTAGGCCCAGATGTCGGCCTCGGTCCAATGCAGGATCGGATGGATGCGCAAGTGAGCGCCCTGCGGCGGCGAGGCGTTGAAGTGATCCCAGAATTCCGGCGGCTGGTCGCGCACATCCCAATGGCCCTCGGCCCCGCGCGGCGAGAACACGCGCTCCTTGGCGCGCGTCGCCTCCTCGTCGCGGCGGATGCCCGCGATCAGGCCGTCGAAGCCATGCTTGGCGAGCGCCATCTTCAAGCCTTCGGTCTTGCGCGCAGCCGAGCGTGCGGCGGGCGGCAGGGTGGGATCGACGGCATCGATCGGCGGGCACGGCTCGACCTTGAGATCGAGGCCCCATTCCTTCGCGTAGGTGTCGCGGAAGGCGTACATCTCGGGAAACTTCTTGGCCGTATCGACATGCATGGCCGGAAACGGCACCCGGCCGAAGAACGCCTTGCGCGCCAGCCAGATCATCACGTTGGAATCTTTTCCCAGCGACCACAGCAGCGCCAGCTTCTTCAGCCGTGCAAAGGCCTCGCGAAGGATGTAGATGCTCTGCGCCTCCAGCTCGTCGAGATGGTCCATCGTCGGTGCGGCGTTGAGGACGCGCGGCATGGAAGATGCTTGCTCGATCTCGGAGGAGGGTAACCGATCTCTGGAAACGTCGTTGGTGAGAATGTGCATGCTATCAGCCATCGCCTGCCTGGGAGAAAATTCTATGGCGGAGCCAAGGAATAATTTTCTCTTTACGTCGTAGGCGGGACACTTATATAGAAAATAATTCCAGTCAACCCCCAAGTGCCGAAGCTGAAGAACGCAATGCAATATCTGCCGGTGTTTCTCGATCTGAAGACCGGCCCCGTGCTGCTGATCGGCGCGGGCGAGCTCGTGCGCGCCAAGCTTCGCGTGTTGCTGTCCGCGGGCGCACGGATCCGCTGGTTCGCCACCG
Source organism: Bradyrhizobium sp. SZCCHNS30572 (assembly GCF_032484415.1). Taxonomy (NCBI): domain Bacteria; kingdom Pseudomonadati; phylum Pseudomonadota; class Alphaproteobacteria; order Hyphomicrobiales; family Nitrobacteraceae; genus Bradyrhizobium; species Bradyrhizobium sp. SZCCHNS30572. The sequence continues at coordinate 350,207 of NZ_JAUESY010000001.1, forward strand.
ACGGCGACTTCGATCTCGCGGGTCTGCGCGATCAGCACGGCCAGATCGAGCGCGCCGAAGGCGACCCGCTGAGCGCCGATCTCACTGGCGTCATCGCCGTGCTGTGCGCGGGCGCTGGCGACATCGGCGTTGCGATGTCGGCGCGGGCGCGCAGCGTTGGTCTGCCCGTCAACGTGATGGACGACCTCGCGCATTCCAGCTTCATCTTTCCGGCGATCGTCGATCGCGGCGACGTGGTGGTGGCGATCGGCACCGGCGGCTCCTCGCCCGTCGTGGCACGCCGCGTGCGCGAGCGCATCGAGGCGCTGCTGCCGGCGCGGATCGGCGAGCTCGCGAGCTTCATCGGCGACTTCCGCAAGACCATCAACCCGCAGATCGCCGAGATGACGCTGCGCCGCCGCTTCTGGGAGCGCATCGTCGACGGCCCGATCGGTGCACTGGTGCTGGCGGGCCGCAAGCAGGAAGCGGAGGCGGCGCTGCATGGCATTGCCGATCCCACGGCGTTTGCGGGCGCCGATCATGCCGGCCGCAGCAACGGCCATGTGACCTTGGTCGGCGCCGGTCCCGGCGATCCCGACCTGCTGACGATCAAGGCGCTGCGCGCGCTGCAGGACGCGGATGTCGTGTTCTACGACGAGCTGGTCACGCCTGAGATTCTCGACCGCATCCGCCGCGATGCCTCGCGCGTGCCGGTCGGCCGCCGCGTCGGCAAGCCCGGCATTGGCCAGGACGCTGTGAACAGGCTGCTGATCGAAGCGGCACGCGAGGGCAAGCGCGCGGTCAGGCTGAAAGGCGGCGACTCCTACGTGTTCGGCCGTGGCGGCGAGGAGGTCGATGCGCTGCGCAAGGCGGGCGTGTCCTACACGATCGTGCCCGGCATCACCGCCGGCCTCGGCGCCGCCGCGCAGTTCGAGGTGCCGCTGACCTTCCGCAGCAAGGCGCTGCGCATCACCTTCCTCACCGCGCACAAGGAGCGCGATGCCGAGGCGGTCGACTGGTCGGCGCTGACTGACACCAAGATGACCGTCGTCGTCTACATGGGCATGACCGCGGCGCCGGCGGTGCGCGCAGGGCTCCTCGCGGCGGGCCGCTCGCCGCAGACGCCGGTGGGTGTGTTCGCGAAGGTGACGCGCCCCGATGCGCAGGCGGCGGTCGGCACGCTCGATCAGTTGCCGGATCTCGTCGGCCAAATCGATGGCGGTCCGGCCATCCTCATCATCGGTGACGTCGTGGCGCACTCCGCGCCGTGGCGTCAGCAGACTATCAGTGGCGTGATCGCACAACTCCTGGAACCCGTCTGAATGACCTCCCCGCTGCAACAGAAGATCAAGATCACCGGTCCCTCGATCATCACCGCGAACCGGACCTGGGATGGCGCGGTGATCTACCGCACCGGCACCAAGAGCTGGTCGGATGAGCTCTCCGATGCGGCGATCGTCCGCACCGCCGACGAGGCGCGCGCCCTGCTGTCGGAAGCGGTGGCCGACGATCTCGGTGCGATCGGTCCCTACATCGCGCCGGTCGAGGTGGGCGCCGACGGTGCGGTCAAGCCCGGCAATATGCGCGAACACATCCGGCTCACGGGCGCCTCCATCGCGCTCCCGGCTCAAGTCTGAAGGCCTGTCATGTACGCTTATGACGAAATCGACCGCACCTTGGTCAACGAGCGCGTCGCCGAATTCCGCGACCAGGTGAAGCGGCGCCTGTCGGGCGAATTGTCCGAGGACGAGTTCAAGATGCTGCGGCTGCAGAACGGCGTCTATCTGCAGCTCCACGCCTACATGTATCGCATCGCCATCCCCTACGGCACGCTGGCGTCGAACCAGCTTCGCCGGCTGGCCCATGTCGCGCGCCGCTACGACCGCGGCTACGGTCACTTCACGACGCGGCAGAACATCCAGTTCAACTGGATCAAGCTCGCCGAGCTGCCGGATGCGATGGCCGACCTCGCCGAGGTCGGCATCCAGTCGATGCAGACCTCCGGCAACAACATGCGCAACGTCACCTCGGATCAGTGGGCGGGCGTCGCGCCGGGCGAGGTCGAGGATCCCAGGATCTGGGCGGAGCTGCTGCGCCAGTTCACGACGCTTCACCCGGAATTCTCGTTCCTGCCGCGCAAGTTCAAGATCGCGATCACGGCGTCCGACCACGACCGCGCCGCGATCAAGATCCATGACATCGGCCTGCGTCTCAAGAAGAACGAGCAGGGCGAAACCGGCTTCGAGGTGCTGGTCGGCGGCGGCCTCGGCCGCACGCCGTTCATCGCCAAGACCATCAAGCCGTTCGTTCACGGCCACGACATCCTCAGCTATGTCGAGGCGATCCTGCGCGTCTACAACCAGTACGGCCGCCGCGACAACATCTACAAGGCGCGCATCAAGATCCTGGTGCATGAGCTCGGCATCGAGAAGTTCGCCGCCGAGGTCGAGGAGGAGTGGCAGCAGATCCGCGACGGCGTGCTCAAGCTCGATCAGGGGATCATCGAGGACATCCGCTCGCGCTTCTTCTATCCGGCCTACGAGACGCTGCCGCACATGCCGGACGAGCTCAAGCAGGCCGCGCACGATCCGAAGTTCGAGGCCTGGCGCAAGAACTCGGTCTTCCCGCACAAGGTGCAGGGCTATGCCATCGTGACCGTGTCGCTGAAGCCCATAGGCAAGCCGCCTGGCGATGCGACCGCCGACCAGATGGATGCGCTGGCCGACATCGCCGACAAATACTCGTTCGGCGAGATCCGCGTCGGGCATGAGCAGAACCTGGCGCTGCCGCACGTCCGCAAGCGCGACCTGCCGGCGGTGTGGAAGGCGCTCGAGGCCATTGGCCTCGCGATTCCCAACGTCAACCTCGTGTCCGACATCATCGCCTGCCCGGGGCTGGACTACTGCTCGCTCGCGAACGCGCGCTCGATCCCGATCGCGCAGGAGATCACCCGGCGCTTCGCCAATCACGATACGGCGAACCTGATCGGCCGGCTGCACATCAACATCTCCGGCTGCATCAATGCCTGCGGCCACCATCACGTCGGCCACATCGGCATCCTCGGCGTCGAGAAGAACAACGAGGAATTCTACCAGATCACGATCGGCGGCCGTGCCGACGAGGGCGCCGTGCTCGGCACCCTGATCGGACCCGCGGTGCCCTATGCCGAAGTTGCCGATGTCGTCGAGGACATCGTCGAAGCCTATCTTGCGCTGCGCGCGAGCCCTGAGGAGCTGTTCGTCGACACGGTGAAGCGGCTCGGGGTCGAACCATTCAGGGAGCGGGTCTATGCCACTCGTTAAGGGCGGACACATCATCGCGGACACGTTCGTCCGCCTCACCGACGATGCCGAGCTGCCGGCGCAGGGCGCGATCCTCGTCTCGGAGACGCGCTTCCTCGCCGGCCCCGACGCGCCGGTCGGCCGCGCCACCGGCAAGCTCGGCGTGATCTGGCCGAACAATCGCGACGTCGACGATCTCGTGCCGTATCTCGATCGGCTCGCGCTGGTCGCGCTGGTGTTTCCGAGCTTCCGGGACGGCCGCGCCTACACCCAGGCGCGCCTGCTGCGCGAGCGCCATGGCTTCCGCGGCGAGCTGCGCGCGACCGGGCAGGTGCTGCGTGACCAGTTCGTGTTCATGCTGCGCGCCGGCTTCGACGCCTTCGAGGTCAAGAAGCAGGCGGATGCCGAGGCCTTCACCGAGACCGTGAAGCGCTATTCGGTGTTCTATCAGCCGACCGGCGATGGCCGGATCTCGGCGCTGCATCAGCGCCTGCAACTGCGCCATTCGGAGAGTGCCGGGCTGTGAGCACGCTGGCTGCATCGCCTTCCGTTGCGGAGATCCCGGTCGCGGCGCTCGACGCCGCGCTGCGCACCGCCGCGCCGCATGAGGTCATTGCCGCTGCTCTCGCGGCGATCGGTCGCGAGCGGCTGGCGGTGGTGTCGTCGTTTGGAACGGAGTCGGCCGCGCTCCTGAAGGTGACGTCCGATGTCGATCCGGCGATCCCGGTGATCTTCCTCGACACCGGGCACATGTTCGCGGAGACGCTGGCCTATCGCGACCGGCTCATCGAGATCCTCGGCCTGCAAGACGTGCGCTCGATGAAGCCGGACGCCGCCACGCTCGAGCGCGAGGACGCCGGCAACGATCTGTGGTTCTCCGATCCCGACGCCTGCTGCCGCATCCGCAAAGTCGAGCCGCTGGCACGCGCGCTGGCGCCGTTCGCCGCCTGGATCAATGGCCGCAAGCGTTTCCAAGGCGGCTTGCGGGCGGCGATCCCGGTCGTCGAGCAGGACGGCGTGCGGGTGAAATTCAATCCGTTCGCCAATGTGACCCGCGAGGAGATCGCGGCGATCTACCGCTCTGCCGATCTGCCGCAGCATCCGCTGGTCGCCGCCGGCTTCCGTTCGATCGGATGCATGCCCTGCACAAGCCGCGCCGACTCCGGCGAGGACGAGCGGGCCGGCCGTTGGCGCGGTCGCGACAAGACCGAATGCGGCATCCACACGGTCGCGACCTCGACGGTGTAGTTCGAAACTCACCGGCCGGCTGACCTGGCAGCCCATGACGACATTGTGCCGCGGCAAGAACAGCTATCCCAACGCCGAGCGCTTCGTAGCAAAATGCCTATGTCCGGCCGGAAACAAGAAAATCCGGTTCCGTTGACTCCGACGTGAACATTTGGCGATCTGCAGTGCGCGCCTGCAACATTGCGGGCGGTGAATGGAACGGAGAGCTTGGATGAAGATGCGACGTCTTCTGGCAGCGGTCGCAGGCCTGGCATGGGCAGGATCGGCCCATGCCGCGGACATCAGTCTGCTCAACGTCTCCTATGACCCGACCCGCGAGCTCTACGTCGAGTTCAACAAGGCGTTTTCAGCCGCGTATCAGAAGGAGACCGGCAAGAGCGTCGAGGTCAAGCAGTCGCATGGCGGCTCCGGCGCGCAGGCCCGCAGCGTCATCGACGGGCTGCAGGCCGACGTCGTGACCCTGGCGCTCGCCTATGACATCGACGCGATCGCGGGCAAGGGTCTGCTCGACAAGGATTGGCAAAAGCGACTGCCGCAGAATGCCTCGCCCTACACCTCGACCATCGTTTTCCTGGTGCGCAAAGGCAATCCCAAGGGCATCAAGGACTGGGACGACCTGCTCAAGAAGGGCGTCGACGTCATCACGCCCAATCCGAAGACATCCGGCGGCGCGCGCTGGAACTACCTGGCCGCCTGGGGCTATGCGCTGAAGAAGTTCGGCTCGGCCGACAAGGCCAAGCAGTTCGTCGGCGACCTCTATCAGCACGTCCCTGTGCTCGACACCGGCGCCCGCGGCGCCACCGTGACCTTCGTGGAGCGCGGTGTCGGCGACGTCCTGCTCGCCTGGGAGAACGAGGCGCATCTGGCCCTGCGTGAGTTCGGCAAGGACAAGTTCGAGATCGTCGCGCCGCAGCTGTCGATCCTGGCCGAACCGCCAGTTGCGGTGGTTGACTCGGTGGCCGACAAAAAGGGCACGCGAAGTGTGGCTGAATCCTACCTGAAATACTGGTATACAAAGGAAGGTCAGGAAATTGCCGCACGCAACTCCTACCGTCCGCGTGATCCCGAGGTGGCCAAGAAGTACGAGGCTGCCTTCGCCAAGGTCGAGCTGTTCACCATCGACGAGGTGTTCGGCGGCTGGACCAAGGCCCAGAAGGACCATTTTGCGGAAGGCGGAATCTTCGATCAAATCTACAAGAATTGATCGAATCAGAAGGAACAAGTTGGTGACCGCCGATCTGATACGGCTTCGAGACAACAAGGCAAGAAGCTGGCGTTGCGGCGATCTGCGATATCGCGCATGAGACGCGGTCCCCGGTCTCGATTGCCGAGACGAGGCTGGGGGCGGCGGGCGTACACCACAATCGATTCAAGCCCATCGACACCGATCATCAACGGACCAGGCCTTTTTTTGAACGTACTTGCACCACGTCGCAGCACCTTGCCAGGCTTTGGTCTCACCATGGGGCTGACGCTGACCTGGCTGTCGCTGATCGTCCTGATTCCACTGGCGGGACTGTTCGTTCGCTCGACCGATCTCAGCCTGGAGCAGTTCTGGGGCATCGTCACCAGCCGTCGCACCTTGAGCGCGCTGAAGATCTCGTTCGGGCTCGCCTTCGCCGCCGCCTGCGTCAATCTGGTGATGGGCACCATCGTCGTCTGGGCGCTGGTGCGCTACCGCTTTCCCGGGCGCCGCCTGTTCGACGCCATCGTCGACGTGCCGTTCGCGCTGCCGACGGCAGTGGCGGGCGTGGCGTTGACGGCGCTGTTCGCACAGAAGGGCTGGCTCGGCGCGCCGCTCGCCGCAATGGGCATCAAGGTGGCGTTCACGCCGCTCGGCATCTTCGTTGCGATGATCTTCATCGGCATCCCCTTTGTCGTCCGCACCGTGCAGCCGGTGCTGATCGATCTCGATCCGGAGATCGAGGAGGCGGCAGCGAGCCTCGGCGCCGGCCGCTGGCAGATCGTGGCCCGCGTGATCCTGCCGAGCCTGACGCCGGCGCTGCTCACCGGCTTCGCACTCGCTTTTGCGCGCGCGGTCGGCGAGTACGGATCGGTGATCTTCATCGCGGGCAATCTGCCGAACGTCTCCGAGATCGCGCCGCTGCTGATCGTGATCCGGCTGTCCGAATTCCGCTACGCCGATGCCACCGCGATCGCGGTGGTGATGCTGGTCGTGGCGTTCCTGATCATCTTTGCCGTGAACCGGTTGCAGCGCTGGGCGCAGAGCCGGGCGCCCTTGAACTAGGACCCGACATGAGCGTGGAGATGACCCTGCAGGCGCCATCCGTGGCATCGTCCGCGGCCAGCCCGCACGTCGCGCAGGCCGGCCGCCCCGATCCGCGCACCGAGCCGCGCCTGGTCCGCATCGTCATCACGACGCTGGCGTTGGCGTTCCTGTCGGTGTTCGTGGTGCTGCCGCTGATCGTCGTGTTCGTGGAAGCGTTCGGCAAGGGCATCGCGGCCTATTTCACCGCGCTTGCCGACGCCGAGGCGTGGGCCGCGATCCGCCTGACGCTGCTGGTGGCGCTGGTCTCGGTCGGAACCAATCTCGTGTTCGGCCTGTGCGCCGCCTGGGCGATCGCCAAGTTCGACTTTCCGGGCAAGACGTTCCTGATCACCCTGATCGATCTGCCGTTCTCGGTGAGCCCGGTGATATCGGGCCTCGTGTTCGTGCTGCTGTTCGGCGCGCAGGGGTTCTTCGGCCCGTGGATGCAGAGCCATGGCCTGCAGATCCTGTTCGCCTTTCCCGGCATCGCGTTGGCGACCGTGTTCGTGACCTTCCCGTTCGTGGCGCGCGCGCTGATCCCGCTGATGCAGGAGCAGGGCACGCAGGAGGAGGAGGCGGCGATCTCGCTCGGCGCGTCCGGCCTGCAGACGTTCTTCCGCGTCACGCTGCCGAACATCAAATGGGGCGTGCTGTATGGCGTGCTGCTCTGCAACGCGCGCGCGATGGGCGAGTTCGGCGCCGTCTCGGTCGTGTCCGGCCATATCCGCGGCGAGACCAATACGATGCCGCTGCTGGTCGAGATCCTCTACAACGAATACCAGATGGTCGCCTCGTTCGCGATCGCCTCGCTCTTGGCGATGCTCGCGCTGATCACGCTGGTCGTCAAAACCGTCCTCGAACGGCAACTCGATGAGGGAGGTCCGCGTGACCATTGAAGTCAGGGGTGTCGTCAAGACGTTCGGCACGTTCAAGGCCCTCGACGGCGTCGATCTCAAGGTCGCCGACGGCGAATTGCTGGCGCTGCTGGGCCCGTCCGGGTCGGGCAAGACGACCTTGCTGCGGATCATCGCCGGGCTGGAGTGGCCCGATTCCGGCGAGATCCTGTTCGACGGCGAGAGCGCGCTCGATCGCGGCGCGCGCGAGCGTCACGTCGGCTTCGTGTTTCAGCACTACGCGCTGTTCCGGCACATGAACGTGTTCGAGAACGTCGCCTTTGGCCTGCGCGTGCAGCCGCGCCGCATCCGCAAGAGCGAGGCTGAGATCCGCGCGCGCGTGAAGGAGCTGCTCGACCTCGTCCAGCTCGACTGGCTCGCCGATCGCTATCCGAGCCAGCTCTCCGGCGGCCAGCGCCAGCGCATCGCGCTGGCGCGCGCGCTCGCCATCCAGCCGCGCATCCTCCTGCTCGACGAGCCGTTCGGCGCGCTCGACGCCAAGGTGCGCAAGGAGCTGCGGCAATGGCTGCGCACCCTGCATCACTCGATCAACGTCACCTCGATCTTCGTGACGCATGATCAGGAGGAGGCACTCGAGGTCGCGCACCGCGTCGTGGTGATGGACAAGGGCCGCATCGAGCAGGTCGGCTCGCCGAGCGACGTCTATGACAGCCCGGCGACCGCGTTCGTGCACGGCTTCATCGGCGAGTCGATCATGCTGCCGGTCGAGATCGCCAGCGGCGCGGTACATCTCAACGGGCGGCCGCTGGACCTGGCTGCGGAGGGCGTGGCCGCGGGCGCCTCGACCTTGTTCGTGCGCCGGCACGACATGCTGATCGGCCCCGCGGACAGCGGCACGCTGCACGGCGCCGTCACCCACGTCCGCAGCTTCGGCCCGGTGCAGCGCGCCGAGATCGCGCTGACTGAAGGCTCGACCATCGAGATCGACGCCCCCCGTGACCGCGAGCTCCGGATCGGCGACCGCATCGGCCTGAAGCCGCGGCATTATCGGATTTTCGCGGCCGGGTAGGGGCTGCTCGGGCTCGTCCCGGCTCTCTGCCAAACATGCGGTGTCGTCCCGGACAAGCCCGGCAACGCGAAAGCGTTGGCGGGCGCTGATTCGGGACCCATGCGCCGTGAAGCTTGCTTGAGGCACGCCGGAGCGGCATCGGGTCTCACCACGACCGCTGCGGAGTATGGATCCCGGCTCAAGGCCGGGACGACACCGAGGGCGTCGTTCCGTTCCTGGCTTGACCGAACTGCTCCTATGGTTGACGAACGGTTGCCGGCAGGAATGGCCGCAATTGTCGCGACGGAACTTACCGCCGATTCACCTTTCAGCCACGGTTGATGTGCAACAACCCGCCTCTCGCATCGGCATAGGGATTGGTTCATTGAAGCGTCTGGCTCTCGCTCTCTCCATTGCATTCCTGCTCGCCGGCTGTGCGGCCGAGACGCCGGTCGTGCAGGCGCCGACCATGTATGCCGATATGGCGGTCGCGGGCGCCAAGCTCGATGCGGTGGCTGCGGCGACGATGATCTCGCAATACCGCCAGAACAACGGGCTCGGCACGGTCGAGGTCGACCCCGAGCTGATGCGGCTGGCGGAATCGCAGTCGCAGGCGATGGCCGACAAGAACAAGCTCGATCATGACGTGCGCGCCCCGCTGGCGAAGCGCCTGACGGGTGCCGGCTATGACGCTGTCGTCGCGGTCGAGAACGTGTCGGCCGGCTATCACACGCTGGCGGAAGCGTTTTCCGGCTGGCGTGACTCGCCGCCGCATCGCGCCAACATGCTCAAGAGCGGTGTCACAAAAATAGGCATCGCAGCGAGCTATGCTCCGAACACCAAGTACAAAGTGTTCTGGACCATGATCCTGGCCGCGCCGGACGGCAAGAAGCCCTCCTGACAGGCTGGGCTGCCGCCGCCCTGCGCAGGCCGCGTGCGCATGGCTCGCGCGCGAGTCAGGCCGGCCTAGCCCTTGGGGTGGATTGACGTCACCGCGAAGTGACGCCACGGTGGCGCCTTGCTTTGCTAATGACCGCGGTAATGACGCAACATCCATTTCCCCCGCTGCCTGCAACCCCCGCCGAATCGCAACGCGTGCTCGTCCTGCAGGGCGGCGGCGCGCTCGGCTCCTATCAGGCCGGCGCCTATCAGGCACTGTGCCATTTCGATTTCGAACCGGAATGGGTCGCCGGTATCTCGATCGGCGCCATCAATGCCGCGATCATCGCCGGCAACGACCGGGAGAAACGCATTGGCCGTCTCAAGGAATTTTGGGAGATGGTGTCGTCGCCGGTGCCGTGGAAGCCGCTGCTCAATGGCGATCATCACCGCTCGGCCTTCAACGAAGTCAGCGCCGGGCTGATCGCGGCGTTCGGCGTGCCCGGCTTCTTCACGCCGCGCTTCCCACCGGCGCCGCTGTGGCCGTCAGGCACGCTGCAATCGGTCAGCTATTACGACACCGCGCCGCTCAAGCGGACCCTGGAACGGCTGGTCGATTTCGACCGCATCAACGATCTGAAGACGCGGCTCTCCGTCGGAGCCGTCGGCGTCACCACCGGCAACTTCACCTATTTCGACAATGTCGAATTCAGGAAGCAGGGCAAGCGGATCGGGCCCGAGCACATCATGGCGTCGGGCGCGCTGCCGCCCGGCTTCCCGCCGGTCGAGATCGACGGCGAGCACTATTGGGACGGCGGCATCGCCTCCAACACGCCGCTGGACTACGTGCTCGATACCGAGACCGATCGTGATCTCCTGATCTTCCAGGTCGATCTGTTCTCCGCGCGCGGCGATCTGCCGCGGACGCTGCTGGAGGCCGCCGAGCGCGAGAAGGACATCCGCTATTCCAGCCGGACGCGGATGAACACCGACAAGAACCGCATGATCCACAACACGCGCAAGGCGCTGCGCGAGCTCTATGCCAAGCTGCCCGACGAGCTGCGCAACGATCCCTCGCTCGAGATCCTGTGCAAGGCGGCGCAGGAAAACACCGTCACGGTGGTGCACCTGATCTATCGCAGCAAGAACTACGAGACGTCCTCCAAGGACTACGATTTTTCCCATGTCGCGATGGTCGAGCATTGGGAAGCGGGCGTGCGCGATGTCCACCAGTCGATGCGCCACAAGGACTGGCTGGAGCGGCCGCAGTCCGGCGAGACCATGGTCACCTACGATCTCACGCAGGACGGCAGTCTCGCTGCCGCCAAGAAGGAGTGAAGCAATGACGACGAATCTGAAGGGCAAGACCGCGGTCGTGACCGGCTCGACCAGCGGCATCGGGCTGGCCTATGCGCGCGCCTTCGCGTCCGCCGGCGCGAACATCGTGCTCAACGGTTTCGGCGCGCCAGCCGACATCGAGAAGGAGCGTGCGGCGATCGAGAGCGACTTCAAGGTCAAGGCCGTGCACTCGCCGGCCGACATGAGCAAGCCGGCCGAGATCGCCGGCATGATCGCGCTCGGCGAGACCACGTTCGGCTCGGTCGACATCCTCGTCAACAATGCCGGCATCCAGTTCGTCTCGCCGGTCGAAGACTTCCCGCCGGAGAAGTGGGAGCAGATCATCGCGATCAACCTGTCGTCCGCGTTCTACGGCATCCGCGCCGCGGTGCCCGGCATGAAGAAGCGCGGCTGGGGCCGCATCATCAACACGGCGTCCGCGCATTCGCTGGTCGCCTCGCCGTTCAAGTCGGCCTATGTCTCGGCCAAGCACGGCATCGCCGGCCTCACCAAGACCGTGGCGCTCGAGCTCGCGACCTTCAAGATCACCTGCAACTGCATCTCGCCGGGCTATGTGTGGACGCCGCTGGTGGAGAAGCAGATTCCGGACACCATGAAGGCGCGCAACCTCACCAAGGAACAGGTCATCAACGACGTGCTGCTCGCGGCGCAGCCGACCAAGGAGTTCGTGACCTCCGAGCAGGTCGCGGCGCTGGCGCTGTTCCTGTGCGGCGACGATGCGGCGCAGATCACCGGCACCAACCTCTCGATCGACGGCGGTTGGACGGCGGCGTAACGATCGCAGGAGCGCTGAACAAGGCACCAGTTTCGCGCCGAGGCGGGTTTCGCTTCGGCGCGGTCCATTCTACAAGCGTGCGTTTCCACGACCAGCGCACGGACCCCCACCTTGCTGACCACGATCATCGGCCTCGGCGCCGCCATCTGCACCACGAGCTCGTTCCTGCCGCAGGTCGTCAAGGCCTGGCGGTCGCGCTCGACCCATGACATCTCGATGGGCATGTTCGTTCTGCAGACCACCGGCAACTCGATGTGGCTGCTCTACGGCGCGTTGATCAGCGACCTGCCGCTGGTCGTCGCCAACGCGATCACGCTCGGCCTGGTGGCCGCGATCCTCGGCCTGAAGCTGCGCTACGGCTAGGAAACCTCAGCCGATCAGCTGCGGCGGGCGAACACGTTCGCGGTGGTGGACGCGACGCTCTGGCCCGGCGGCAGCACGACCACGGTCGATCCGAGCTGGACGTGGTTGTAGAGGTCGGCGACGTCGGTATTGGTCATGCGGATGCAGCCTGACGAGATCGCCTGGCCGATATATTCGGGCTGGTTGGTGCCGTGGATGCGGTACAGGGTGTCCTTGTTGCCCTCGTACAGATAGATGGCGCGGGCGCCGAGCGGATTCGCCGGGCCGCCGGCGACGCGCTTCGGATACGGCCCGAGGCGCGCCTGGATGTCGGCGGTGGGAACCCAGTCCGGCCATTCCGCGAGCTTGCCGACGGTGGCGACGCCGGAGAAGGCCATCGCCTCTTCGCCGACGGCGACGCCGTAGCGGATCGCCTTGCGGTCGGGCAGCACGTAGTACAGGAAGCGCGCATCGGTATCGACGACGATCGTGCCCGGCTGTTCCTGCCGGGTGTAGTCGACCATGTGGCGCTGGAACTGTTGCGGGATCTGCGCCTCGGCATAGGGCGCGTGCGCCAGCAACTGACGGTCGCGGGGCGTCAACGCCGCGTCTGACGTCGGCGACAGCGTCGCTTCCATGCAGCCGGCCAGCATCACGGTTCCGGCCAGCGATAGTGCGACCCCCAGTCTCGACATCTCATTCTCCCCCAGCGCGCATTCAAATCATGTGCCCGGAGGATCGCGCCAATATCAAGGCGTTGCACCCAACACTTGCGTGATCGCCGGGCGAGACGAGGTGTGGCGGCGCGACGCTCGCAGTTCCGCCAAGGCGAGGCCAAGATGACGCAACAGATGCGTCAATATGGTTTCCTCAAGATGCCTTGCCGAAGGCGAGGACATGCAGCCCGAGCCGCTGCTTGACGATCCGGAACAGCAGCACGGTCTCGAAGGCCAGCGACAGCGAGGTCGCCGCCGCGGCGCCGTGGCCGCCGAACTGCGGCACCAGCAGGATGCAGAGCACGAGGTTCATGACGAAGGCCGCCGCATAGGCCATGGCGCAGGCGCGCTGCTGGCCCAGCATGTTGAGCAGCCGCTCCACCGGTCCGATCGCGGCGCGTACGACGAGCCCGATTGCGGCGATGAACATGATGTCGTAGCCGGCGGTGAACTGTGCGCCGAACAGAAACAGCAGCGGCTTGCCGAGCGCGAGCAGCACCAGCGTCGCCGCGAGCGACGGCCAGAACGTCCACTTGATCGCATGCGCGACATAGGCCGACAGCCGCGCCTTGTCGCCGAGCGCGTGGTATTCGGCGAAGCGATGCGCCGTCGTCGCCGACATCGCGTAGTGGATGAACGACACCAGCGCGAGCGTCTTCACCACCGCGAAATAGATGCCGACCTCCTCGGAAGAGCGGAATTGCTGCAGCACCAGCACGTCGGTGTAGGACAGCAGCAGATAGAAGCTCTCGACCAAGAGGATCGGCAGCGAGATCGCGAGCCAGCCGCGGAGATCATATTGTTTGGGACCTGGCTCGACGTGGCCGCGGAGCCGGTTGTTCAGCACCAGCATTTGGCCGAGCATCGCAAGCCACACCGCGGCCGCGCTCGCGGCCATCGCAGCGGTGGCGCCGAGATCGAGACCGAGCACGAAGGCGCCCGCCGTGAAGCCGATGATCAGCGTCTGGCGGATGATGAATTGCGGCATCAGGCCGAGCGTCATCCAGTCGTGCGAGCGGGCGATGCCGTCCTGGGTGTTGGCGACGACGAAGGCTGGCAAGGTGAGGCAGCCGATGTAGAGCGGCATGCGCTCGCCGGCGTCGATCCAGGGCGACAGCAGCGCGATCAGGCCGGCGAGCAGCAGCGCCGCAGCGGTGGACGTCGCCAGCGTCAGCCAGCGTCCGCCGGAGAGGAAGCCGCGCAGCAGCGCCTGCTGGCCCGCGGTGCGGTAGTCCGGAATGATCTTCTGCGCCGAGGAGGCGATGCCGACATCCAGCATGCTGCCGAGCAGCAGCACCCAGGTCCAGACATAGACATAGGTGCCGTAGTCCGAGCCACCCATCCAGCGCGCGAGCAGGATCTGGCTGAGATAGGCGAGGCCCGCGCTGAGCACGCGGATCAGGAAGATGGTGCCGGCCAGGCGGCGCGTCAGCGATGCCTCGCCGCTGCCGCCGAGCACAGCCAGGCGCGCCTTCAGGCGGGCCGCGAGGCCGCTCGATGCGGGGGCGTTGCGGGCATCCATCACAGCCACGGCGGGGTCCGGCTCCACGGCCGCGCGGATGGCGGCGATGGTGCTTCCCTATCAACGCAACGTTAAGATTGAGTTGGGCCGGCGCCGCGCCGGTCGCGCGGCGCTACAGCCGTCACGGCAGAGTGAAGTTGAACTCGTAAGACTTGTCGGGGCCGACCAGCGTGAATTTCAGGGCAGCGCCGTCCGGCTTCACGCCCGGCGGAACGCCGTCGAGCTCGAAGGCGAAGCGCTTGATGCCCGGCATGCCGCTGTCGCGCACGGTCGGGATCGGCAGTGCCCAGTCAGGCGTCGGCCCCTCGACATAGAGCTGGACGCCGCGCGGATCGGCGACGGCGACGTCGACGACGACGTCCTTCGGGCCGTCGCGCTTGACGTCGCGGATCGTCAAGGGAATGGCGTCGCCGACAGTGGCCGGCTTCGGCACGGTGTCGAGGGCCGCCGAGAGCGCCGTATCCTCGGTGCTGGCGACGCTGGTGAAGGCGAGCTCGGCCTTTGCCTCGACGGGAATGCAGATCTTCTCGCAGACCGCGTAGCTGACGTCGGCGCGCAGGGTCATCGGCTTGTCGGGGTTCTTGGCGACGATGCGCAGCGGCAGCACGACCTGATCATGATAGCCGAGCGAGTGCCCGCCGGCGCCGTCGTCGAACTTTGTCGGCGCAGGCCACAGAACCGTCACCGCTTCGACGTTCTCCGACTTGGAAAAGTCGAACCGCGGCGGCACGCCGGAATCGCCGGGCGTTCGCCAATAGGTCTTCCATCCCGGCTGCAGCGCGAAGGCGATGCCGCCCAGCATGACCGGACCGCTGCGCGAGCCCGCGAGCAGGCGCACCGCGGAGTGGCTGTCGCGCTGCCAGGGCGAGGAATCCTGCGCCTGCGCGCCGAACGCAAGGCAGGATGATACGACGGTCGCGACGAGCAGTGTGGCAGAGTGGTGAGGAACCAAGGCGGACATGAGACGTCTTTAGAGTGCGGTTCGGGCGCAAACCATTGAAATGCTTGTGAGCAGATTTCCTCGCGAGGACCTGAACCTTGATTGACAGATGCGCATCCCAATATCAGGATATCGATGATCATGAGAGTCCTTGCGGATGAATCCTGAGGCAAAAAGGCTGGGCGACATTCGCCGCAAAGTGACAGGGATCGGGGATCACACCTCTCACGGTGGTTACCTCGACGGTCAGCTGCTGGTTGCGATGCCCGTGATGGGCGATTCCCGTTTCGAGCGCTCGGTGATCTATCTCTGCGCGCATTCGGCCGAGGGCGCCATGGGTATCATGGTGAACCGGCCGGCGGGCAGCATCGACTTCCCTCAGCTCCTGATGCAACTGAATATCATCGAGAAGAGCGATCAGATCAGCCTGCCCGACAGCGCCGAGACGATGAAGGTGCTGAGCGGCGGCCCGGTCGATACCGGGCGCGGCTTCGTGCTGCATTCGAGCGACTACTTCATCGCCAACGCGACCTTGAAGATCAACGACGGCGTCTGCCTGACGACGACCATCGACATCCTCAAGGCGATCGCCAAGGGCGACGGTCCGAAGCACGCGATCCTCGCGCTCGGCTATGCCGGCTGGCGCGCCGGCCAGTTGGAGGAAGAGATCCAGGACAATGGCTGGCTGCATTGCGACGCCGATCCGGAGCTGATCTTCGGCGACAATGTCGACGCCAAATACGATCTCGCGCTGCGCAAGATCGGCATTGATCCCGGCATGCTGTCCAACGCCGCCGGGCACGCATAGGCCTTATCGTCCGGTTGGAGCTCCCGTGCTCGCTGGGATCAGAGAAGGCTCAATGGGGCGCTCTGCCTCTCCGCCGTCATTGCGAGCGCAGCGACTTGTCCGCCGAAGCTTGGAGAGCGTAGGCGGAAGCAATCCCGAATGTCCACCGCGGATGCTGTCTGGATTGCCTCTGCGCTTCGCTCCTCGCAATGACGACATGGAGAGGGATGAGGGCGCGCATCTCTGCTGAAGGCAGAACTACTCCGCCGCCTGCTGCGCGACCGTCGGTTCGGTGCCGGCCACCGTGGCGCGGCGCATGTCGCGCGGTTGCGACTGATCGTAGCGGCGCACGCGATGCATGGTCTGCCTGTTGTCCCACATGATCAGGTCGTGCAGCGTCCATTTGTGGACGTAGACGAACTCGGGCTGCGTGGCATGCTCGGTGAGGTCGCGCAGCAGCAGCCGGCCTTCCGGCATGCTCATGCCGATGATGGCGCCGGCATGCGACGACAGATACAGCGACTTGCGGCCATGGGCAGGATGAGTGCGGACCAGCCGCTGCCTGACCGGCTTGAACATCTCCTTCTCCTCGTCCGTGTAGTCGAGGAAGCCGAGCGCGCCGCGCGAATACATCAGCGAATGTTCGCAGACGAGATCCTCGATCTCGGCCTTGATCTCCTGGTCGAGCGCGTCGTAGGCGGCGCGCATGTCGGCGAATTCGGTGTTGCCGCCCTTCGGGTTCACGATCCGCGCCGAGAGGATCGAGTATTTCGCCGGGATCGGCCGGAACGAGCTGTCGGAGTGCCACAGGCAGTTGCCGAGATTGAACAGATGCGTGCGATGGTCTGATGGCAGCGGCTTGCCATCCTTGCCGAGATTGGAGACGTCGTTGAGGCCGGTGGTGAGGCGGTAATCCTCCTTCTTGGTGACGGTGCCGCCGCGCGCCTGCTCGCGGTCGCCGAAGCTGAGCGCGAAGGCGAGCTGCTGCTCGTCGGTGACGTCCTGATCGTGAAATACGAGAACGGCGTAGTGATCGATCGCGGCCTGCAACTGCGCGACCTCGTCCCGAGCGAGAGGCTTTCGCAGATCGACACCGGATACTTCGCCGACGAAATGCCGATGCAACTGCCGGATGGCGATCGCCATGGTCTCCTCCTCGCGTCCTCATCAGGGCGGACTCCTGTCCGCTTCTTCTGATGGAAGAGGCTACGCCGGCGATGCGCGAAGTCAACGCAAGGCGCGGATCGCCGACCGCACGGCTGTCATGCCGGCGCGTCAGACGTCATGCATTGCGGGCCATCAGCCCGCCGTCCACGGGGATCACCGCTCCGGTGAGGAACGAGGCCGCCGGCAGGCACAGGCTCAAGGTCATGTGCGCGACTTCTTCGGGATCGCCGTAGCGGCCAAGCGCGGTGCGGCGCCGTGCATAGACCGCCTTCTGCTCATCTGGAATGCGCGCGGTCATCGCCGTGGTGATCGGGCCCGGACAGATGCAGTTGACGGTGATGCGATCGCGGCCGAGCTCGACCGCGAGCGAGCGCGTCAATCCGGTCACCCCGGCCTTTGCAGCCGAATAGGCGCTGTGCCGCGCGGTTGCGCCGAGCGCCTCGGTCGAAGCGATGTTGACGATGCGCGGGCTGTTCGAGCGGCGCAGATGCGGCAGCGCGGCACGGATGACGCGCTGCTGCGCCGTCAGCATGATGGCAAGCCCTCTTGCCCAGGCCTCGTCGTAGGCTTCGTCGTCGATAGCGACATGCACCGAGATGCCGGCATTGTTGACGATGACGTCGAGCCCGCCGAAATGCGTCGCAGCATCGCCGACGACGGCCGCGATGGCGTTGCGGTCGACGAGGTCGAGCCGCCAGGCGCGCGCCGTTCCGCCGCTGGCCTCGATGTCTGCCGCCACCGCGCGGGCCGCGTCCTCATCGACATCGGTGACTGCGACCCTGGCGCCTTCATCGGCGAACACGCGCGCGGTCGCGCGCCCCATCCCCGACGCGGCGCCGGTGATCAGGACGGTCAATCCCTTGACCGAGCGGCTGAGTTGCCTGTGCTGGTGCATATTTGCGGCTCACGGAAAAATGCGCATCGCATGCTCGCCGTCGGGATTATCACTGATCGGACGCATTCGGTAGGCACCGATCCGGCATGGCCGAATTCTCGTTGCCGACGACACGGATCAACAAACCGGAGTGATCATGGTGCTCTCCACGACCTTCCTGCGCCTGGCATTGGTGATGGGACTCGTTGCGACCACGGCCGCGCGAGCCGAGAGCATCAATGCCGGCGATCGCAAGGCAAGCGCCGTGCGCCCGTTCGAAGCGCGGAGCGTTGCCGAGTTCGATACGCCCTGGGCCATCGCCTTCCTGCCGGATGGGCGGATGCTGGTCACGGAGAAACCAGGCCGGATCTTTCTCGTCACGCAAGGTGGGCAGAAGATCCAGATCGGCAACGTGCCTGCCGTCGCGGCGCGCGGACAGAACGGCCTCCTGGACATTGCGGTGTCGCCGAGCTTCGCGACGACGTCGCAGATCTATCTCACCTACACCGAGCCGAGCAGCGAAGGCAGCCGGCTCGTCCTGACCCGTGCCGTGTTGTCGGTTTCGAATGACAACGCCACGCTGACCGACCCCACCGTCATCTGGCGCCAGACGCCCGCCGGCGGCGGCGGGCAGCCCGGCGGCATCATCGCGTTCGATCCGTCGGGAACGCATCTGTTCCTGACGGTCGGCGACCGCATGCAGCCGAACAGCGCCCAGGATCCACGTCAGGCGCGCGGCAAGGTGCTCAGGCTCGATCTCGACGGCGCGACTCCGTCGGACAATCCCATGGCCGAGGACAAGGGCGTGCCGGCCCAGACGTGGACCACCGGCCACCGCAATCCCTACGGGCTCGCCTTCGCATCAGATGGCAAGCTCTGGCTGCACGAGATGGGACCACGCGGCGGCGACGAACTGAACCTGATCGAGCCGGGCAAGAACTACGGCTGGCCGCTGGTGTCGAACGGCGACAATTACAACGGCACGCCGATCCCGCGGCATGCGACGCGGCCCGACCTCGCGCCGCCGCCGCTCTATTGGGATCCTGTGATCGCGCCGGCCGGCCTGGTCTTCTATGATGGTCCGATGTTTCCGCAATGGAAGGGATCGGCGCTGATCGGAGGCTTGCGGGTGCACGCGCTGGTCCGCGTTGCCTTCCGGACCGATGGTCAGCCTGACGAGGCCGAGCGCTGGGACATGGGCGAGCGCATCCGCGACGTCGCCGTGGCGCCGGACGGCGCCGTCTGGGTCATCGAGGACGACTCGCCCGGCCGCCTGCTGCGGCTGACACCGATGAAGTAGCTGCGCAGCAGCATTGATGCGAAGGCGCCGATGCCGGGGTCGCCACAGCCCGCGATGCCGTTGACAGGGCCTGCGCCGATCCCCACACCATCCGACAAACAACAAGAGAAGGAGTGGGGAGATGAACGCGCTCGATTTCACGGGACGCTCGGTGCTGGTGATCGGCGGATCGAGCGGCATCGGCAACGGCATCGCGCAGGCGTTTCGCGCGCAGGGCGCGCGCGTCGACGTCAGCGGCACGCGGGCGAGCGCCGCCGATTATGCCGAAGGTGAGGGCTCCGATCTCGCAGGGGTGAACTACCATCAGCTCGATGTGAGCGATCCCGGCGCGATCGAGAGCTTCGCGCCGCGGCTCGATCGGCTCGATGTGCTGGTGCTGGCGCAGGGCGCGGTATTGTACCGGCGCGGCGAATTCGCCATGGAGGGCTTTCGCAAGGTGGTCGAGGTCAACCTCATCAGCCTGATGGCCTGTGCGACGAAATTTCACGGCCTGCTGCGCGATGCCAGGGGCGCGCTCATCATCGTCTCGTCGACCGCGGCCTATCATTCGACCATGGGCAATCCGGCCTACAACGCCTCGAAAACCGGCGCGATGGGATTGACGCGAACCCTGGCCGAGGCGTGGGCGGAAGACGGCATCCGCGTCAACGGGATCGCGCCCGGGCTCGTCGACACCAAGATGACCAAGGTGACGACCGCCAATCCGAAGCGCCTCGAGGGCGCGCTGCAGCGCATTCCGCTGCGGCGGCTGGGGACGCCGCAGGACATGGCCGGTGCGGCGCTGTTCCTGGCCTCGCCGCTGTCGTCCTACATCATCGGCCAGACCCTCGTCGTCGACGGCGGCCTGATTTTGTAGTCGTCCGGAACCTGCGCCGTGCTGGCCGGTTAGCAGGCCAGCAATCCCGCACAATGCAGAGAAGGAGAGCGGCAATGGATCAGGATCGGCTGACCGGTACGGCCAAGGATGTCGCAGGCAAGATCGAAGGCGGCGTCGGCGAGATGTTGGGCGACAAGAGCACGCAGGCGTCGGGGCGTGCGCGCGAGGCCTCGGGCGTCGTGCAGAACATGTATGGCCAGGCCAAGGACGCGGCGCGCGAGGCCGGCGATGCGGCGATGGATTTCGCCAAGGATACGTTCGGCAACGGCTCCGAGACGCTGCGTGACGGCACGCAGGCGCTGACCAAGCGGGTTCAGGACAATCCGATGGGCGCGCTGCTGGTCGCCGGCGGCATCGGCTTCCTGCTGGCGATGCTGATGCGCTCGCCGAGCCGGCCGCAGCCGCCGCAGCGCTGGCGCTACTGAGCCTGCAAAGACCCGCTGACGATCAGATGACAATCAGCCCGCATTCGCTCTCGAATGCAGGCCGATTTGTCATTGGTACCTTGGTCCGGAATGATCCGCGGCGATCGCCCTCAGCGCCGAAATGTGGTCACGATCAGCGGCCCTGGGTCTCCAGCGATGCTGCCGAGCGGCCGACCAATCCTGGCGGCCGCGGCGGCGCGTTCGGATTGCGCGCGGCGGGCGGCCGCGCCGGCTGCTGTTGCTGCTGAGGCGCGCCGAAGCCAAAAAACTCACGAACGCCCTGATTCGGCTGCGGCGTTTGGGCTGGCGGCTGCTGGGTGGGCGCCCCCGGCGTGGTCAGCCGCCTTTGCCGCGGCTGCGGCGACACCGGCCCAGGTGCTGCCGGCGTCGCTTCCGCCGGCGAAGTCGCTGCCATCGGCGCTTCGGGCCGGGTCGGCTCCTTCGGCGGCTCCTTGGCCTGCTCACGGCCGACCTCGCGGCGAGGCCAGACGAAATCGTCGGCGCGGCCGGCCGGCGGGCTCAGCGCCTCGCCCTTGACCAGGGTTCGGGCCGCCAGCGCGTCGACCGCCGCAGGTCGGGAGCCGGGGCCGCCCAGCAACTGATCGGTGCCGACGGATGACGCCACCAGCGGCAGGATCGGGCCGGCGACCGGCCGCGGCGCCGGCTGGCCCGGTACGGCATTGGCGTCCGGCGTGGCCGGCTCGTTCGGCAGCTCGAGCGGCGCGGAACGCGCCGCGAGCAGCCGGTTGATCTCACGCTCGGCATAATGGGCGAGCTTGCGCGCGCCCGGCTTGGTGAAATAGACGCCGTCATAGGAGCGCAGCTGGCGGATCTGGCCCTCGAAGTCCGGGCCCTTCTGCAGGAAGCGGCCGGCCTCGTCGACGAAGCCGTCCCAGACATCGACATAGGTGATGCCGGCCTTGCCGGCGGCATCGCGATACAGCGAGTCGAGGAACAGCGTGTCCGCCGTCCCCTTGGGACCGCGAACCGCGGGCAGGCCGACCCAGAGCACGGGCACGCCCTTGCTCTTGGCGATCGCGATCATCTCCTCGATCTTCTTCGTATACAGCTCGACCCAGCGCTCGTCCCGGAACTCGTAGAGGCCGCCCGGCGAGCGGGCGGCCTTCTCCGGTGCCGCGACCGCGGGCGTGTCGTTGTCGGCCTCGTCCTGCGGCAGATCGGTATCGGCAGCCTTGTCGTCGGGCTTGGCCGCCGTGTCGGCCTTGCCATCCGGCTTGGCTTCGCCCGGCTTGGTCTCACCAGGCTTTGTCTCACCAGGCTTGGCCTTGGCATCCTTCTTGGCCTTGTCGCCCTTCTTGTCGTCGGTCTTCTCGATCGCGGGCTCGCGCAGCGAGATGCGGTCGTTGAGGCCGAGCATGATGACGATGGCGTCGGCGCGTTCGGTCGCCAGGATACCCTTGGCGGCGGCGGCCCAGTCGGCCGGCTCGCCCCTGGGCTGATACTTGACGAGGCCCGACGTGGTCCGGATCCTGCGGGTCACGCCCATGTCGGGCTGCTCGGCATAGGCCTCTTCCAGGCCATAGGCGAGCCAGTCGGCCATGGCGTCGCCGAGCACCAGCACGTAGCGGTCCGGCGCGCCATCACGCTTCTCCGGCGGCGGCGCCTTGGAATAGTCTTGGATCACCCTCTTCGGCTGTTGCTGCGGGAACGGAGCGAAGAATTCGCCGCCGAACCAACCTCCGCCACCTCCACCGCCGCGCGGTGCCGGGCGGGGCGAAGCGAACGGGTTGAAGTTGAAGAACTGGGCCGAGGCGGGACCGGCGATGCCGACGAGCATGGCGATGACGACCGCCAGCACGACCAGCGGGCCGGGCTCGTTCAACAGCTTGAGGATGGACTTCAGCTTTGACATGCGCACCCGTCGCGCGGCGTGATCGTGACGATTCATATAATAGGACGCGAATCAGGCCGCAAACGGGCATTCACCGGATGGTGTTGACGGCGCCGGTAATCGCCCCAGAAGGTTACCGGCAGGGCAGATTGGGGCTGCGATCAGCGCGTCCGCAGCCGTTCGAGCACATCCGAGGTGGCAAATCCGTCCGCCGGCGCCCCGATCGAGGCCTGGAAGTTCCGCAGCGCCTCGCGCGTCTGGCCGCCGAACTGGCCGTCCGGCGTTCCGCGGTAAAATCCGCGCTCGGCGAGCAATTGCTGCAGCTCGAGCCGCTCGCCGCGCGACAGCGTTCGCTCCTCGCGCGGCCAGGCCTGAACGAACGGCGGTGCACCGCGGAGGCGGTCGGCGAAGTGTCCGATCGCCAGCGCATAGGCTTCCGCAGGGTTGTATTTCATGATGACGCGGAAGTTCTGCAGCATCAGGAAGCCGGGGCCCTGGGCGCCGGCCGGCGCCAGCAGATAGGCCTTTTCGGCGCCAGTCGGGAACGGCTGACCGTTGGCCCGCCGCAGGCCGAGCTGTTCCCACTGGGCGAAGCTCATGCTCTTGGCGCGGTCGGCGAGCATGTAGTTGAAGCCCTGGGGCACCACGACCTCGTAGCCCCAGCTCTGGCCGCTCTGCCAGCCGTCCTTCTTCAGATTGTTGGCGGTGGAGGCGATCAGGTCGGCCGGATTGTCGACGACGTCGCGGCGGCCGTCACCATCGGCATCGACGGCGAAGCGCTTGAACGCGGTCGGCATGAACTGGGTCGGGCCGAAGGCGCCTGCCCAGGAGCCGCGCAACTGCTCGGGGCGCAAATCGCCGCGATTGAGGATTTCCAGGGCGGAGAGGAACTCATCCTTGAAATAGGCCTGGCGGCGGCCGATGCAGGCGAGCGTCGCGGTCGACTGCAGCACGCTACGGTCGCCGATCTGGGTCGAGTAGTTGGACTCGATGCCCCAGATCGAAGCGACGATGTAGCGGTCGACGCCATAGGTACGCTCGGCCGCATCGAACTGCGGCTTGTACTTCGCCAGCACCTCGCGGCCCTTCGCCAGCCGGTTGTCGTTCACCAGGATGTCGAGATAGTCCCAGATCGATTTGGTGAATTCGGGCTGCGCGTCGAGCAGGTCCATGATGCGCAGGTCCGGCGACAGGCCGGCGGTAAAGCGCTGGAAATTGTCCTGCGTGATGTTGCGTCGTGCGGCATCTGGCCACATGCCGGCGACGCAATTGTCGAAATTGCCGGCGGCTTCGCGGATCGCCGCCGCCGTCATCAGCGGATGGCCGGAGGCGCCGTCCTGGCCGCTCCACGGCTGCGGCCCGCCGGCGGCAGGGGGCTGGTTGGGGACGGGGTCGCCCTTCGTCAGGGTGCCCGTGAACAGGCCGTCGAGAAAGTTCAGCGGCCCGCCTGAGGATTGCGCGACAGCGGAACCAGACACCACCGTCAACGCCGTGACCAGAAACGCCGCGCCAGCACCGGCCTTCAGAGCTGTCAGCATCACGTTCCGTCGCATCATGTCTCGATCCAGATCGCATGGAAGATCGGCCTCCACGAGGCCCGGTCCTGCTTAACGGGAGATTAACAAGGTTAACGATTTCCGCAGCGAAATTTAGCCGTTCGGTCCGTGTCGAGCGGAACACTGGACCAACATCCGCCTTTGTTCTCGGCTGCAAACGAGCTACCTAAAATGCGATCGATTTCGCATTCATATCGCCACAAGGTCTAGTCATCCCCATGAAGATCCGCAAAGCCGTTTTTCCGGTCGCCGGTCTCGGCACCCGCGTCCTGCCCGCCACCAAGGCGATGCCGAAGGAAATGCTGACGATCGTCGACAAGCCGCTCATCCAATACGTCTTCGACGAAGCCAAGGAGGCGGGCATCGAGCATTTCGTGTTCGTGACCGGGCGAAACAAGACCGCGATCGAGGATCATTTCGACCGCATGTACGAGCTCGACGCGACGCTCGCGGCGCGCGGCAAGAAGACCGAGATGGAAATCCTCGCGCGCGACCAGCCGGAGGCCGGCGCGGTCAGCTTCACCCGCCAGCAGGCGCCGCTCGGGCTCGGCCATGCCGTGTGGTGCGCGCGCGACATCGTCGGTGACGAGCCGTTCGCGGTGGTGCTGCCCGACGAGCTGGTGCTGAACGCGCCGGGGTGCCTGGCGCAGATGATTGCTGCCGCCAGCAAGCTGCCGGAAAAGAGCAACGTGCTCGCCGTGCAGGAGGTGCCGGCCGATCAGACCCATCAATACGGCATCTGCGGCGTCGGCAAGCGCGACGGCAAGATGTTCGAGGTCGACGGCATGGTCGAGAAGCCGGCCAAGGGCACCGCGCCGTCGAACTTCTCGATCACCGGGCGCTACATCCTGCAGCCGGAGATCTTCCAGATCCTCGCGACGCAGGAGCGCGGCGCCGGCGGCGAGATCCAGCTCACCGACGCGATGATCGGTCTGTCGAAGACGCAGAAATTCTACGGCGTGGACTTCGACGGCGAGCGGCATGATTGCGGCTCGAAGTCCGGCTTCCTGAGGGCCAACATCGCCTTCGCCATGGCGCGAGCCGACCTGCGCGATGGCCTGCGCGCGGACATGAAGCGCTATCTCGAAGGCAAGGGCTGAGGCCAAGCCGGCGCGAAATGCCGCGCCTTCGAGGCGGTTGGCGGCATCACGCCGCCAGCGAAGCCGCGGGTGACGGATGACGCACCGCTGCGCTGGCGCAGCGGTTACGGCCCGCGGCCTTGGCCATGTACAGGGCGCGGTCGGCGGCATTGAGCAGGCCGGTCCAGTCCGTGTCGCGCGACGGCGTGACGCTGGCGGCGCCGATGCTGATCGAGGTGGTGCACGCTTCTCCCGCCCACAGCTTGACCTTGCTGCGGATCGTCTCCGCGACGCGCAGCGCATCCGCTTCCGAGGTCCCCGGCAGCAGCACCGCGAACTCCTCGCCGCCATAACGCGCGGCGCAGTCGCCGGCGCGCCGCACCGAATCGGAGATGCACACGGCGATGCCGACCAGCACCTGATCGCCGGCCTGGTGCCCATGGGTGTCGTTGTAGCTCTTGAAGTGATCGGCATCGATCATCAGCAGCCCCAGCGGCGCGCCGGCGCGCTGCGCCCGCCGCCATTCGAGTTCGATGGTCTCGTCGAACTTGCGCCGATTCTTCAGGCCCGTCAGCGGATCCGTGGTCGCGAGCTGCTCCAGTCTGGATTCGACCTTCGCCCGGAGCTGGATCTCGCGCGCGGCGACCTGCGTCGCGGCCAGGACGAACACGATCAGCGCCAGCATCATCGCCCCGATCTCTGCAGCCTCATGGCGCCAGTATGCATAGACGCTGTCCCACGACTTGCTGGCGATCACGACCAGCGGCTCATTGGCATTGCGCCAGACCAGCAGCCGCGGCAGATCGTCCAGCGCGCCATAGCTGCTCGACCAGCCGGCCGGCTCGGTGAGCGCGCGGGTCACGGCCGGCGCCCGCGCCAGGTTGCGCCCGATCGCGCCGGTATCGAACGGCGCGCTGACGATGACGGTGCCGTCGCGCCGGAGCACGGTGATGTTGTCGCCCGCCCCGAGCGTGAGCCTTGCGAACAGGTCGCGGAAATAGCCGATGCGGATCGAGCCGGCGACGACGCCGGCGAAGCGTCCGTCCGGCGTCGAGATGCGGCGGCTGAGAACGATGGAATATTGGCCATGATGCTGAGCGGGCCGCCCGACATAGAGCCCGGTGTCGGGCCGGTCGCGATGCACCTGGAAGAAATCGGCGTCGCTGCGGTCCTCCGGCAGCGGGTCGAGCGTCGACGACTCGAGCGACAGCCGCCCGCGGGCATCAAAGACTTGGATGGTGCCGAAATTCTTCGCGGTGGACGAACGGTCGAACAGGATCAATTGGCGGACGTGCTTGCTGACCTCGTTGATTTCGGGCAGCAACATGTTGCTGGCCACCGCCCGCAGCGAGAGATCGTAGAGCTCGACGGTGCGGCTGATGTCGGCGCCGATGCTGGCGGCCATGTTCTCCAGCGCCTGCCGGGCGCGGACTTCCTCGCTCCGGCGCAGGTCGATCATGACGCTGGCGCAGATGGCGGAGAAACCGATGATGGTCGAGATGGAGCAGGTGATCAGCGTGCGCGCCGAGAGCCGCCAAGGCTGCGTCGCCCGGCCCGTTCGGCGTGTCCAGCGCATCGGATCGTCCCGTCCCCCGTGGAGTCCCGTCCGTAGACTGACGGATAAAGCCGAAGTAACGCATGTTAGGTTAACGAGTCGTTGCGTTCGCCGCGCCTGTCGTCAAGGCGGCCGCACACGCGCTGGTACGATGGAGTCGAGACTTGCCGGACTATGATGCGCTTCGAGACTATCTCAAGCGGCAGACCCGCCCCGAACTGGTGCTCAGCCTCGACGAGATCGAGGAGCTGATCGGCGACGGCCTGCCGCGCGCCGCGCAGCGCGCCTCGTGGTGGGACAGCCTGCGAAGTCCGCAGGAGAAGATGCCGCAGCGCGAGGCCTGCCTGGCGGCAGGCTATGTCGCGACCCGGCTGCCCGATGGCAAGGGCGTCCGCTTCCGCAAGCTGAAGCCGGAGCGCTGAGCTGCATCCGTGTCCGCGGCACTGGAGCTGTGTCCTGATTTTCCGGCGGTGGTGCTTCGCGCTCAACGTCGACGAGGCGATCGAGGTTTTGGAGAACGCCGGCTGGAAGAAGGGCGCGAGCGGCGTTCGCGAGAGAAGGACGGCAAGCCGCTCGAGCTCGTCTTCCTGACCTCCACCAATGGGCCGCCGCAGGAGAACCAGGCGATCATCAAGCTGGCCGGCCAGAAGGCCGGCATCGAGTTCGAGCGAGTCGGTGGTGGGCTCGGCGTTCTTCTCCAGCGACGTCGCCAATTCCGACACCTACACGCACGTCTACTGCGACATGGAGATGCTGATGATCAACGATGGCGTCGCCGGGTCCGCGCGTCAGCGGCATCCGCAAAGGTTTGTCGAGCCATTCCTCGGAATGGGACAATGACCTCGGGCAGTTGCCGAACTGGTGTCGCGAGAGCTGAGCGCACATCGAGAGCGTTCATTCCGAAGCAGAACATTCCGGTGTGTGGCGACCGTCGCGAGCGACGTAGTTCCATTTTCCGGGATGTGACTCGCAGTCAATCTTTCCGCATCTGCGAAGTGCGACAATCGATCCGTTCTTTATTGCGGAATTGGCCCGGATTCTGCTTTGACAGTCGCTTCGAAGGCTGATCCAATTTTATGCAGTTCCCGATCGATCCAGGACGGGGACGCGTTTTTGGCATTCAGCACCACCTTTGGAGTCGATGGATGAACGAGCGTGACCTCCGTAGCCAGATCGCTGATGTCAAAGCAGGACGCCTGTCACGGCGCGAATTTGTGCAGCGGATGATTGCCGTGGGGCTGACCGCGCCGATGGCTGGCGCGATGCTCTCCTACTCAGGCGCCGCGGTCGCTGCTGATGCCATCCCCTACAAGCCGACCAAGGCCGGTGGCGGCGGTCCGCTCAAGCTGCTGCTCTGGCAGGCGCCGACGCTGCTCAATCCGCATTTCGCCATCGGCACCAAGGACCAGGAGGCCAGCCGCCTGTTCTACGAACCGCTGGCCGGATGGGACAAGGACGGCAATCTGGTGCCGATTCTCGCGGCCGAGATTCCGAGCAAGGAGAACGGCGGTCTTGCCGCCGACGGCATGTCGGTGACCTGGAAGCTGAAGAAGGGCGTCAAATGGCACGACGGCAAGCCGTTCACGGCCGACGACGTCATCTTCAACTGGGAATACGCCAACAACCCCGAGACCTCGGCGGTCTCGATCGGCAGCTACAAGAACGTCAAGTCGATCGAGAAGATCGACGATCTGACCGTGAAGCTGGTCTTTCCGCAGCCGACGCCGTTCTGGGCCGATGCCTTCGTCGCCTCGTTCGGCTGCATCATCCCCAAGCATCACTTTGCGGATTATATCGGGGCGAAGTCGCGCGAGGCGCCGGCGAACCTGAAGCCGGTCGGTACCGGTCCCTACATGTTCGTGGACTTCAAGCCGGGCGACACCGTCGCCGGCAAGCGCTTTCCGGACTATCACGTGCCGACGCAGCCCTATTTCGACACGGTCGAGATCAAGGGCGGCGGCGACGCGGTCTCCGCTGCGCGCGCAGTGCTGCAGACCGGTGAATACGATTACGCCTACAATCTGCAGGTCGAGGACGAGATCCTGACCAAGCTCGAGGCGGGCGGCCAGGGCAAGACCGAGCTGACGCTGACCGGCAACATCGAGTATATCGGCCTCAACGTCACCGATCCCAATGTCGAGGTCGACGGCGAGCGCGCCAGCCTGAAGACCAAGCACCCGCTGTTCTCCGATCCCGAGGTGCGCAAGGCGATCAATCTCCTGATCGACCGTGCGTCGGTGCAGAAGTTCATCTATGGACGCGCCGGCGTCGCGACGCCCAACTTTCTCAACAACCCCGAGCGCTTCCGCTCCAAGAACAATACTTTCGAGTTCTCGATCGAGAAGGCCAACCAGATCCTCGACGCCGCCGGCTGGAAGAAGGGCGCCTCCGGCATCCGCGAGAAGGACGGCAAGCCGCTCAAATTCGTGTTCCAGACCTCGATCAACGGCCCGCGCCAGAAGAACCAGGCGATCATCAAGCAGGCGTTCCAGAAGGCCGGCATCGAGGTCGAGCTGAAGTCGGTGGTCGCGTCGGTGTTCTTCTCCTCGGACGTCGCGAACCCCGACACCTACTCGCATTTCTACTGCGACATGCAGATGTATCAGACCACGATGCCGCAGGCGGATCCGCAGTTCTTCATGAACCAGTTCGTGTCCACCGAGGCCGCGACCAAGGAGAACAAGTGGCAGGGCCGCAACATCTGCCGCTGGCAGAACAAGGAGTATGACGAGACCTACATGCTGGCCCAGAGCGAGCTCGATCCGGTCAAGCGCGCCGCGCTGTTCATCAAGCTCAACGATCTCGTCGTGCGTGACAACTACGTCCTGCCGGAGATCAACCGGCTCAATGCGATCGGCGTGAAGAACGGCATGGTGCTGTACAAGAGCGGCTGGGACAACGATCTGGCGTTCATCGCCACCTGGTATCGGGCGAGCTGACGCGCGGCCAGCATGACCAGCCAGACATTGTAGGGGTGGAGCGATGGGAAACTATCTTCTCAGGCGCCTCATCGTCGCTGTGCCGAGCCTGCTCGGCATCAGTCTCATTCTATTCGTGCTGCTCGCGCTGGCACCGGGCGATCCATTCGGCGAGCTCGCGAGCAACCCGAACGTGCCGCCCGAGGTGCGCGAGGCGCTGCGCATCAAGTTCGGGATGAACGATCCCGTGCTGTTGCGCTATGTCCACTGGCTGGTCGCCATGTTCCAGGGCGACTGGGGCTTCTCCTTCGCCAGCCGCGTCAACGTCGACACGCTGATCCTGCAGCGGATACCGACCACGCTCTACGTGGTCGGCACCGCGCAGATCTTGGCGCTGGCGGTGGCGCTGCCGGTGGGCGTGCTCGCGGCGCGGCGGCCGTATTCGATCTTCGACCAGATCGCCAACACCTTCGCCTTCATCGGCTTCTCGCTGCCGACCTTCTTCACCGGCTTGCTGCTGATCCTGATCTTCAGCGTCAATCTCGGCTGGCTGCCGTTCGTCTATCGCGCCGACCTGCAGGCGACCGGCTGGCAATGGTGGTGGGAGAGCATCAAGCAGGCGATCATGCCGGTCATGGTGCTCGGCCTCTACCAGGCGGCGTCCTATACGCGCTATGTCCGTTCCGCCGTGCTCGACGTCATCAAGCTCGACTACGTCACGACCGCGCGTTCCAAGGGCCTCGACGAGGGCAAGGTGATCGTCAAGCACGTCGTGCGCAATGCGCTGATCCCGGTGGTGACGCTGGTCGCGCTGCAGATGCCGACGGTGTTCGGCGGCGCCATCGTCACCGAGCAGATCTTCCGCATTCCCGGCATCGGCTCGCTCCTGATCAGCGCGATCCTCGCCAACGATACGCCGGTCATCATGGCGGTGACCTTCGTGTTCGCCTGCCTCGTCGTCCTCTTCAACCTCATCGCAGACATTCTGTATGGCTGGCTTGACCCACGCATCTCCTTCCGTTGAGACGGTGCCGGTCGTCGCATCGCCCAAACGGCGTTTCTCGCCGGGCCGCGACGCGCTCCGCCGCTTCCTCCGTCACCGCCTCGCGGCGGCCAGCATCGTCGTGCTGCTGCTGCTCGCGCTCTCGATCCTGCTCGGCCCGTGGCTGTGGCGGATTCCGATCAACGAGATCGACTTCACGGCACGCCTCGCGCCGCCGTCCTGGGAGCACCCGTTCGGCACGGACGATCTCGGCCAGGATCTGCTGGCGCGCATGATCTATGGCGGCCGCATCTCGCTTGCGGTCGGCTTTGCCGCGATGGGCGTGGCGCTGTTCGTCGGCATTCTCGTCGGTGCGATCGCCGGCTCGGCCAAGGGACCGGTGGATGCCGCGCTGATGTGGCTGACCGATCTGTTTCTGTCGCTGCCGCAACTGCCGCTGCTGCTCCTGATCATCTATTTGTTCCGCGATTTCCTCAAAGGCTGGCTCGGCCCGGAAGGCGGCGTGTTCGTGCTCATCGTGCTCGTGATCGGCGGCTTCCGCTGGATGCATGTGGCGCGTCTGGTCCGCGCCCAGTTCCTGTCGCTGCGCGAGAAGGAATTCGTCGAGGCGGCGCGCGCGCTCGGCGCCTCCAACACCCGTCTCGTCGTTCGCCACATCCTGCCGAACGCGCTGGGGCCGGTGATCGTCGCCGGCACCATCGACGTCGCGGCCGCGATCATCGCGGAATCGACGTTGTCGTTCCTCGGTCTCGGCTTCCCGCCGGACATTCCGACCTGGGGCCGGCTGCTGTTCGACGCCAAGGACTATCTCGACATCGCGCCGCATTGGGCGCTGTTCGCCGGCGGCGCGATCTTCCTCACGGTCATCGCGATCAACTTCATCGGCGATGGCCTGCGCGATGCGCTCGATCCGCGGAAGGTGATGTGATGGACGCGCGCGTAGCTCCGCTGCTCGAGATCAAGGGGCTGAAGACCTATTTCAACACCGACGAGGGCGAGGTCCAGGCCGTCGACGGCGTCGACATCTCGATCGGCAGCGGCGAGACCCTGTGCGTGGTCGGCGAGTCCGGCTCCGGCAAGACCGTCACCGCGATGTCGGTGCTGAAGCTGATCGCGATGCCGCCCGGCCGCATCGCCGGGGGCCAGATCCTGTGGCAGGGCCGTGACCTGGTGCCGCTCGGCTCGTCCGAGATGAACAAGATCCGCGCCAGCGAGATCGCGATCGTGTTCCAGGAGCCGATGACCTCGCTCAACCCGGTCTACACCGTCGGCGATCAGATCGCCGAGGTGATCCGGTTGCACCAGGGCCTGTCCAACAAGGCGGCGATGGATCGGGCGGCCGAGATGCTGGCGCTGGTGCAGATCCCCAATCCGAAAGCCCGCGTTCACGACTATCCGCACCATTTCTCCGGCGGCATGCGCCAGCGCGTGATGATCGCGATGGCGCTGTCGTGCAATCCCAAGCTCTTGATCGCCGACGAGCCGACGACGGCGCTCGACGTCACGATCCAGGCGCAGATCCTCGATCTGCTGCTCGACATGAAGGAGCGGCTCGGCATGTCGATCATGCTGATCACCCACGCGATGGGCGTCGTGGCCGAGGTCGCGCAACGTGTCGTGGTGATGTATGCCGGCCGGGTCGCGGAGGAGGCGCCGGTCGAGCGGCTGTTCGCCAATCCGCGCCATCCCTATACGCAGGGCCTGATCCGCTCGATCCCGCGGATCGATCTCGACGCGGTCAGGAAGAGCCGGCTGGAAAGCATCCCCGGCAGCGTGCCGAAGCTGGTCAATCCGCCGGAGGGCTGCCGCTTCGCCTCTCGCTGCCGCTTCGCCATTCCCGATTGCAGGACCGCGCAGCCTCTGCTGCGCGAGATCGAGCCCGGCCACAAGGTGGCGTGCATCCGCGCCGAAGAGACGTTGCTGTGATGACCGAAGCTGCCATTGCCACCCCCGTCGTACCCGCGCCGCTGCTCAGCGTACGCAACCTGACCAAGGCGTTCCCGATCCGGGGCGGGCTCTTGAAGCGCCAGATCGGCAGCGTGCGGGCCGTGGACGGCGTCAACTTCGACATCGAGCCGAGCGAGACCTTCGGCCTCGTCGGCGAGTCCGGCTGCGGCAAATCGACCACCGGGCGCTGCGTCCTCCGGCTGATCGAGCCGAGCTCGGGCGAACTGAATTTCGAGGGCAAGGACGTCATCGCGCTGTCCGGCGAAAGCCTGCGCGCGCTTCGCCGCGACATCCAGATCATCTTCCAGGACCCCTATGCCTCGCTCAACCCGCGCATGACCATCGGCGCCATCATCGGCGAGGCGCTGACCATCCATGGGCTGGCGACCTCACGCCAGCAATACGAGGCGCGCATCGTTCATCTCCTGGAGACCGTCGGCCTGCAGGCCGACCACATGACGCGCTATCCGCACGAGTTCTCGGGCGGCCAGCGCCAGCGCATCGGCATCGCGCGGGCGATCGCGGTCGAGCCCAAGCTGATCATCTGCGACGAGCCGGTGTCGGCGCTCGATGTGTCGATCCAGGCCCAGGTCATCAACCTGCTCGAGGATCTGCAGCAGAAGTTCGGCATCGCCTATCTGTTCGTCGCCCACGACCTCTCGGTCGTCGAGCACATCAGCCGCCGCGTCGCGGTGATGTATCTTGGCCGCATCGTCGAGACCGCGCCGTCACGCCAGCTCTATTCGACGCCGAAACATCCCTACACCGAGGCGCTGCTGTCGGCGGTGCCGATCCCGGATCCGAGCGTCAAGCGCAAGCGCGTGCGGCTCAAGGGCGAGGTGCCGAGCCCGATCAATCCACCATCGGGCTGTCACTTTCATACCCGCTGCCCGATCGCCAAGGACGTCTGCAGCAAGGAAGTGCCGCCATTGAAGGCAAGCGCCGAGGGGCATCTCGTCGCCTGCCATTTCCGTTGAGGCGGAGATCGGCGCGTTACGCCGCCTGACGGTCCGAGACCAGCGCCGTCAGCCGCGCCGATTGCTCCGGGTTCAATGCGAACTGGACCAACGCGGTACGGTCGCCAACGCGGGTCACGGTCCCCGGCAGATCGGACACCATGCCGGTGATGGCAAGCGTCACCGACGTGTTCATCGTCAGACGAACCGGAACGGCTTCGAGCAGGGCGCCGCCGAGCGAGAGGTTGCGCACGGTGACAGGGATCGCTTCGCCGTTCACCTGCAGCGTGCCCGGGCGGTTGATGTTGAGCCGCGTCGACAGCCGGCGATCGACGTCGGCAGTCGACGTCCGGATCACCCGCACCAGTTCGGTGCGCAGCCGCTGCACCTTGTCGGCGACAACAGTCGAGCCGTCGCGGATGTCGGTCGAGCGCCGGCCGGCCTCGCTGGCTTCGCGAGAGACCTCGGCGATCTGGCTGGCGACCTCGCGCGCGGCGGCGGACGTCTCCTCGACCGTGCGCGAAATCTCGATGGTCACGCTGTTCTGCGCCTGGATCGCATCGGCAATGCCGGAGGATACGGCTTCGACGTTGCGGATGACTTCGCCGATCGCCCCGATCGAGGTGACCGAGGCGCGGGTCGAGTCCTGAATCTCGGCAATCTGCTGCGCGATCTCGCTGGTCGCCTTGGCGGTCTGCTCGGCGAGCGATTTCACCTCGGAGGCGACGACCGCAAAGCCGCGGCCTGCATCGCCGGCCCGGGCGGCCTCGATGGTGGCGTTCAGCGCCAGCAGGTTGGTCTGGCCGGCAATCTCGCTGATCAGGCTGGTCACGGCGCCGACCTTGTCGGCGGCTTCCGACAGCTTCGCGATGGTGGCCTGGGCGTCGGACGAGGCGGCAACGGCCTTGCGCGTGAGCTCGCGCGACGAGCTGACCTGGCTGGAGATCTGCGAGATCGAGGCGGCGAGCTGGGCCGACGCCTTGGCGACCGTCTGGGTGGTGGCGAGGGCCTGCTCGGCCGCCGCCGCAACGCTGCTCGAGTTGCGCTCCAGCGTCAGCGCACTGTCGGTCATCGACTTGGCATTGTCGGCCATGTGGCCGGTTCCCTGCGCGACCTCGCCGACCGCGCTGCTGGCGGCCTGCTCGACGGCTTCGGCCATCTCCTGCAGCGCCTTGGTCTTGATGCGCTCTGCGACCTGGCGCTGCTCGTCTTCGAGCATCGCGGTCTGCCGCGCCTTCTCCTCGGTCTTCTGCCTGAACTGCTCGATCGAGCGCGCCATGTCGCCGAGCTCGTCGCTGCGGTTCTGGCCCGGCAGCTTGATGTCGAAGTTTCCATTGCCGAGCTCGGTCAGCGCGCCGCTCATCGCGGCCAGCGCCGACGACATCCGCCGCGCGATGATCAGCGTGATCGATCCGATGATCAGCATCACCAGCATGGCGGCAATGAACACGCTGCGCTTGCTTTCCCACATCTGGGCTTCGAGATCGTCGACATAGACGCCGGTGCCGACGATCCAGCCCCAGGGCTCGAAGCCGGCGACATAGGACATCTTCGGCTGTGGCGCATCCTTGCCGGGCTTCGGCCACATGTAGTCGACGACGCCGGCGCCCTGGCGCTTGACGACGTCGACCATTTCGACGAACAGCCGCTTTCCGGTCGGGTCCTTGTTGTCAGCGAGGTTCTGACCATTCAGCTCCGGCTTGATCGGATGCATGACCATCTTCGGACCCATGTCGTTGATCCAGAAGTAGTCACCGCTGCCGTAGCGCAGCTTGCCGATCCGCTCGGCCGCCTTCTTCTGCGCGACCTCGGGCGCCACCTTGTCGCGCGCGATCGCATCATATTCCTCGCGGGCGATGCTGACTGCCGTCTGCGCCAGATGGCTCAGCTCGCTCTGCCGCTGATCCTTGAGAGCGGTCTCGAGGTTCTGGCTCTGCGTTGCGGCGAGCCCCACCAGTCCACAGAACGACAGGCCGATGATCGCGTAGATGCGGAAGGCGAGAGAGAAACGCGGCTGAGCCATGGGGCGGTCCGGGCAAATGAGGGAGCTAGATGCGAGTGATTTTAAGGATTCGCAGTTGATGCCCGGTTAAGTGTGGATGGTAACCAATTGCCGCACTCGCGAGGCGTTCCCGTAGTAGTACGGGCGCCGTCTTGTGAGTGAGTTGAGTAGTTGCGTAGTTCTGGGTCAGGACATGTCGGGCCTGATCAGCTCGGTCGCGGTTTCATCCTTCAGTCGTGCGACCAGATCGGCGCGGCGGGTGAGCACTGCGCGCTGGTTGATATAGCCCTTGTCAGTGATCTCGCCGGCATCGAGCAAGGGCGGCTCCGCCATCAACAGCGCACGGGTCGCATAGCGCGACGAGCCGACCGCCTCGGTGCGGAGCCTGGCCAATCCTCGCGCGATGGCGGTGCGCACCGATGGATGCGCCAGAACGTCGCCGGCCGGGACGGCCTCGGTCATCCCGGCAGCGCCGCGGCACGCTGCGATGTTGGGCACGATGAGAAAGTGCACCTCGTCGGTGCCGTGGCCGGCGATCACGATGTCCTGCGCCAACGGCGCCAGCGCCGCGATGCCGGCGACGCGCAGCGCGCCGACGTTCACCCATGTCCCGGAGCTGAGCTTGAAATCCTCGGTGATGCGGCCGTCGAAGAACAGGCCGCGCTCCGGATGCTCGGGATCTGCAAGCTTCACGGCGTCGCCGATCTTGTAGAAGCCCTCCTCGTCGAAAGCCGCGGCCGTGAGTTCGGGCGCCTTCCAATAGCCCGGCATCACGTTCGGCCCGCGCACGCGCACCTCGAGCTTCTCGCCGGTCGGCACCAGCTTGAGCTCTGTGCCGGGGATGGGCACGCCGATGTTGCCGGCGCGCTCGGCGAAGAAGTGGCAGTCGGTCGCGAGCGGCGATGTCTCGGTGGCGCCCCACGCCGACACCAGCGGTGCAGGGCGGCCGATCGTGGCCCGGCTCATCTCGTTGAGCGCATCCCACAGATTTTGCGGCAAGGCCGCGGCCGCATAGAGGATGCACCTGACGCCGGAGAAAAATCTGCGGCGCAGATCGTCGTCGGACCTGAGTGCCGCGACCAGCATGTCGAAGCCGCGCGGCACGTTGAAATAGATCGTCGGCACCAGGCTGCGTAGATTGGCGAGCGACGTCTCGAACAGGCCCGGCGCAGGCTTGCCGCCGTCGATGTAGATCGATCCGCCGTGGCTCAGCACCAGGTTGAAATTGTGGTTGGCGCCGAAGGTGTGACTCCATGGCAGCCAGTCGACGATGACGGGGCCGCCCTCGACCTCGCGCAGGAACATCCACAACTGCGCCTTGGCCTGCTGGCTCATGGTCAGCATCCGGTGCGTGTTGATCACCGCTTTCGGCTGCCCGGTCGAGCCGGAGGTGAACAGCAGCTTGGCCACCGTGTCCGGCGTGACCGCGGCGAAGGCGCGGTCGACCTCCGGCCCGGGCTTTGTCGCGAGCAGGG
Source organism: Bradyrhizobium sp. SZCCHNS30572 (assembly GCF_032484415.1). Lineage (NCBI taxonomy): Bacteria > Pseudomonadati > Pseudomonadota > Alphaproteobacteria > Hyphomicrobiales > Nitrobacteraceae > Bradyrhizobium > Bradyrhizobium sp. SZCCHNS30572. The sequence continues at coordinate 387,192 of NZ_JAUESY010000001.1, forward strand.
CCTGCAGCGACAGCGCGCTCGTTGCATCGCCGTCGCCGGCGATGACCGTCGCCCGATGCAGGCCGTCGACAGCGGCGAGCGCGCGCGCGAACGGCTCGCGCTGCGCGACGAAGATGGCGCCGGGATCGAGCAGACGGATCATCGCACGCAGCTTCTCGTGGTCCGTCGACATCAGCGAATAGGCCGGGGAGATCGCGCAGACGGGGATGCCGACGTGCTGCGCGGCGAGCGCCAGCACGGCATGCGCGATGCTGTTGTCGGACAGGATCGCCAGCGGACGCTCGGGACCGAGGCCCTGCGCGAGCATCCAGGCCGCGGCGGCGCGGACCTGCATCAATGTTTCGCCGTAGGTGAGCCAGGTCCAGTTGTCGCCACGACGTTCGGCCAGGAACGTGCGATCCGGGAAATGGCGGCCCCAATGCTCCAGCCATTCGCCGGTGCAGCGCGCGGCCGGCTGCAGCGGCATGCGCGAGCGCAGGATGATCGCGCCGTCGTCGCGCCTGACAGCCTCGATCGACGGCTCGGCGAACATCGCAGGCTCGGAGGCGCGGCGTTCTGCATCAGCCATGGCGTGTCTCCGGGCTGCGGGAGGTGATCGCTGAAGCTGCAGTGCGGGAGGAACACGCTGCGCGGCGGGCGCCGCGATCGGGTGTAATGCGCCGCCGCATTGCGGTTGCAATGCAGGCAACCATCGCCATCGATGACGGCATGCGTTTCCCTCCCATGTTGTATTCGTTGACCGCGAGACTAACAGAATGGTTGTACTTTGCAATTATTGTGGATGTGACCGATTGGAGCGGCTTGCCCCTGCGACGGCATCGGTCTAGGCAGGGATGCCTCATGTCAGCGAGCCAGCATGCCCAAGAGCGCGAGCACCGGAGCGCAGCGAGACACAACCAGCCAGGATTCCGGGATCGGTCTCGGTGAGCTCGAGAACCATCTCGGCTATTTCGTCCGCCGCCTGCAGCACTGGATTTTCCGCGACGTCAACGCCGCGCTCGCGACGATCGACCTCGACGTCATCCTCTATTCGATCCTGGAGACGATCGCGGCCAATCCCGGCGCCGCGCAGATCGCGATCGCCGGCGCGCTGGGCATCGAGCGCGCGCGCATGGTCGCGCTGCTCGACGACCTTCAGCAGGCCGGCCTGATCGTGCGCGAGCGCTCCGAGCACGACCGCAGGGCCCATGCGCTCGGCCTGACGCCGCGTGGCCGCCTGATGCTCAAGAAGGCCAATGCACTGGTCGCCGCGCACGAGAAGCGGGTGGCACGCCGGCTCGGGGGCGACAATTATCGCCGCGCGCTCACGGCGCTGTCGCAGTTCGAGACGGACTAGGCTCGTCGCGAACGGGCCATGTCGCGAGCCTTCTGCCCCGCAAGCACGCATCGGTCATCACTCACACGGCACCCTTTACGCGGTACCGCGGTAACTCTACCTCAAACGAAGCAAAATGAAAGATGCATCCTGAGGCTGTTGCCATCCTCGATGCATTGCAGCCTCAGCTCGCCGCTTCCAGCCGCTCTTCCGTGAGAAGCCGCATCGCGGCGTCGGCGTCCATCGGCTCGCCGAAGGCGTAGCCCTGGGCGTATTCGCAGCCGAGCTGATAGAGCTCGACGGCATCGGAGTCGGTCTCCGCGCCTTCCGCCACCACGTCCATGCCGAGGTCGTGCGCCAGCGCGATGATCGATTTGAGGATGACGGGACGGGTGCCGCGCGCGGTGGTGCGCACGAACGACTGGTCGATCTTCAAGGTATCGAACGGGAAGCGCTGCAGATAGGCCAGCGAGGAATGGCCGGTGCCGAAATCGTCGATCGACAGGCCGACGCCGAGCTCGCGGATGCGCGCCAGCATCTGCGCGGCGTGCTCGGGGTTTTCCATCACCAGCGATTCCGTCAGCTCGATCTTGAGCGAGCCGCGCGCCACCGAAGAGCGCGCCAGCACCGAGCGGATGTCGTGGATCAGGTCGTGGCGCAGGAGCTGGCGGGAGGAGACGTTGACGCTGGCGAAGATCGGCTCGCGCAGCCGTGTCGCGCGCTGCCACACCGAGAGCTGCCGCGCCGTCTGGTCGAGCACGAAGGTGCCGAGATCGACGATCAGGCCGATCTCTTCCGCGATGGTGATGAACTCGATCGGCGACATCCGGCCGAGCTTCGGATGGTCCCAGCGTGCCAACGCCTCGAAGCCGGCGATCGAGCGATCCTCCAGCCGCACGATCGGCTGGTAAAGGATGGTGATCTCCTGGCGCTCGATCGAGCGGCGCAGCTCGCTCTCCAGGGTCAGGCGGTCGTTCTTGCGCGCGCGCATCGCCGGCTTGTAGACGTCGATGCGGTCGCCGCCGATGCGCTTGGAATGATACATCGCAAGCTCGGCATCCTTGATGATGTCCTCCGACAGCTGCGTCTGCGGATCGGACAAAGCGAGCCCGATCGAGGCGGTCAGGAAGATCTCGCGCTCGTTGAAGGCGATCGGCGCGCGGATGGTCTTGCGGATGGTCTCGGCGAAGGCGGTGATGCGGGCGGGGTCCTGCTCCGACAGCAGGATCAGGCCGAACTGATCGCCGGCCAGCCGCGCCAGCGTGTCCTGGGGTTTGAGGATGCGCGACAGCCGCCGCGCCAGGGTCAGCAGGATGGAATCGCCGACCGCGATGCCGACGGAGTCGTTGACCTGCTTGAAGCGGTCGAGATCGATCACCATCAGGGTCGGCCGCATGGCCGGCATCGACTTGGCGAAATTGGCGACGGCGGCAAGACGGTCGATGAACAGCTTGCGGTTGGGCAGGCCGGTCAGATTGTCGTGCACGCTGTCGTGGAGCAGGCGCTCCTCGGCATTCTTGAACTCGGTCACGTCCGTCAAGGTGCCGACCACGCGCGAGACCTCGCCGTCGGAGCCGACCACGGGGCGCGCCTTCAGCGCGAACCACATGAAATGACCGTCGGGCGTGCGCAGACGGAAGTCCTGCACCAGGCGACCGCGGCGCTGGTCGAGGACACTGTCGAGCGCGGCGCGGAAGCGGTCCTGATCGAGCGGATGCAGCACCTCGAGCCATTTCGCGGCCGGGCCTTCCAGCGTGCCGCGCTTCAGGCCGAGCAGGCTCTCGGTCTCCGGGCTGGTGAACACCTTGTCGGCGGAGACGTCCCAGTCCCAGATCAGGTCGCCGGAGCCAGCGAGCGCCAGTGCGCGGCGCTCGACGTCGGAGACGATGCCGGTGGTGGCGCCGCCGCCGGCGAAGGCGTGCTGCATCACGGTGAAGCCGATCAGCATCACGATCAGCACGAGGCCGCCGAGCAGCGCCGGGCCGACGATGTCGTTGGTGACCTGGCCCGCGACCGTCATGCCGGCGGCGGCGACCCACACCGTGAGCAGGAACCAGGTCGGGATCAGCAGCACCGCGCGGTCGAAGCCGTGGCTGGAGAGATAGACGATCAGCGCAAAGCCCAGCACGGCGATCAAGAGCAACGACATGCGCGCGATGCCCGAGGCCACCGCCGGGTCGAACAGCGCCACCGCGACCAGCGAGCCCAGGAAGAACAGCCAGCCCAGCGTGATGTGCGAGTAGCGAACGTGCCAGCGCGACAAATTGAGATAGGCGAACAGGAACACCAGCAGGGTCGCGGCGAGGATCGCCTCGCCCGCCGCGCGCCAGACGCGCTCGGCATTGTTCGACATGTCCAGGACCTTGCCCCAGAAGCCGAAATCGACGCCGATATAGACCAGCACCGCCCAGGCCAGCGCCGCGGCCGCCGGAAACATGATACTGCCCTTGACCACGAACAGGATCGTGAGAACGAGGGCGAGAAGACCGGAGATGCCGATCACGATGCCCTGGTACAGCGTGAACGAGTTGACCTTGTCCTTGTAGGCCTCGGGCTCCCACAGATAGAGCTGCGGCAGCTTGTCCGTGCGCAGCTCGGCCACGAAGGTGACGACCGAGCCCGGATCGAGGGTGACGCGGAAGACGTCGGCGGTCGGACTCTCCTGCCGCTCCGGCAGGTCGCCGACCGAGGGCGTGATGGTGGCGATGCGCGACAGGCCGAGATCGGGCCACAACACGCCGGAGCCGACCACGCGGTAGTGCGGTGCCACGATCAGGCGGTCGAGCTGGTCGTCGGTGTTGTTGGCCAGTGCGAACACGATCCAGTTCTGGCCGCCCTCGCGCGCCCGCACCTCGATGCGGCGGACGATGCCGTCGGTGCCGGGCGCGGTCGAGACCTGGATGCGGTCGTTCTCACTGCGCTGATGATCGAGGATGCCCGTGAGGTCGATCGCAGGCGCGTCGCTGCGAACGCTGACCGCGTCAACGGCCTGAGCGGGGGCAGCGGCACCACACATCACGAGGCCCAGCGCCGCCAACGACGCAAGGCACCTGATCAGACGCAATGTCAAATCTCCGCGTTCGACACCAATCCAAAGCGAAACAAGCCAAATCGAAAGAGGTCGTCGCCGGGCTAATTGGAGCCGTTCCAGGCACGGTTCAGATGTGCGCGATCATTGGCACGAAAGCGAGGAGAATCAAAGAGTTTCCAAACACGCTGTGTTTAGACTGCGCCTAGATTTCCAACACAATTTTGCCAATATGTTGGCTCGTCTCCATGCGTGCATGCGCTTTGGCTGCATCTGCGAGGGGAAAGGTCGAGTCCATCAATGGCTTGATGCGGCCCTCGCGCAGGAACGGCATCACCTTGGCCTCGATCGCCGCCACCATCGCCGCCTTGTCGGCGTTGCTGCGCGGGCGCAGCGTGGATCCGGTATGGGTCAGGCGCTTCACCATCAGCTTGACGAAATTGACTGACGCCTTGGGGCTGGCGAGGAAGGCGATCTGGACGATGCGGCCATCGGTGGCCGCGGCGTCGTAGTTGCGCTCGATGTAGTCGCCGCCGACCATGTCGAGGATGACGTTGGCGCCCTTGCCGCTGGTCGCTTCCTTGACCACGGCGACGAAGTCCTCCGTCTTGTAGTTGATGGCGCGGTCGGCGCCGAGCTTCACGCAGGCGTCGGCCTTGTCCTGCGAGCCGACGGTGACCAGCACCTTGGCGCCGAATGCCTTGCCGAGCTGGATCGCCATGGTGCCGATGCCGGAGGAGCCGCCATGCACCAGCAGGGTCTCGCCCGCCTTCAGGCCGCCGCGCTCGAACACGTTGTGCCAGACCGTCATCAGGGTCTCGGGCAGGGCGCCGGCTTCCAGGAGGGACAGCGCCGGCGGCACCGCCATCGCCTGCGCGTCTTGTGCGATGCAATATTGCGCATAGCCGCCGCCGGCGACCAGGGACATCACGGTGTCGCCGAGCTTGTGCCGGACGGCGCCCTCGCCGAGCGCCACGACCTCCCCGGCCACTTCCAGCCCCGGCAGGTCGCTGGCGCCGGGCGGCGGCGGATAGCTGCCGGAGCGCTGGGCGACATCGGGACGGTTAACGCCGGCGGCCTTCACCTTGATCAGGATCTCGCCGGGGCCGGGCTTGGGCACGGGCCGGGTTTCCGGCTTGAGCACCTCGGGTCCGCCCGGCTGGCTGATGGCGACCACGGTCATTTGCGCGGGCAGCTGTTCCATGAGAAATCCTTCGGCGAGGGCTGAAAGCGGGTGCTGCCGCGTGCTTAAGCCAGCCGGGGCATGGCTGGCAACCGGGAGGAGGGTGAGATGGCGAACGAGGACGACGATCGGCCGCGCAAGGCCGTTTCGCACGAGATCGGGCAGGATCTGTCGATGCTGTCGGTCGAGGAGCTGACCAGCCGGGTGGCGCTGCTCCGGGCCGAGATCGAGCGCATCGAGCAGGCGGTGGCGAAAAAGCGCGCCTCGCGTGATGCCGCCGCCAGCATCTTCAAGTCGTGAACCTCGCGGCCGTAGAAACGCGGTCGGCCAGTGGCCGACATGGCTAACGAAGATTGAAAAATTTTCGCCATTTACGGTTGATTAAGCTTTCGCGTTTACAACCGGAACCGTCCTCGTTTGGACACCGAGTGGCTCCTGTCCACTCTGTTTGACGCCTCCCTGTTATCAACTTCAAAGCCGCCGGAAACGGCGGCTCTTTTTTTGCGCCCGCGCCGAGCCGGGCGAACCGGGCGGTCGCCCGTGGCGCGCTCCCCCATGCGCAGGCGGCGATCGTGGAACGAACGTCGTGCCGGCTCATTGCGCCCGTGCCGGTCTTCGGTCGCCAGCAGGTCAGGCGCGAAAATCCTGTGCGCCGCGGCAGGCGTGACGATCCTCGTTCGACGACTGCAAACTATTGCCGTGATCATGGTTGCTAGTTGAGCTGATCGTGCGACTCGGCCGCGATCGGCCGTGTTGCAGTCGCAAATGGTACGAGGGCACGGCATGGCCCACGCCGTGGAAACCATAAAAGGCGTTGCTGCTGGACTCTCGAAACCGGCCGCGCAATGATTTGTTCATCATACCGGCGACGTTGCCGGGTTGCGTAAACAGTCGCGTTTAAGAGGCGTTAACCATGTCGGACCGTTTGCTGGGCGATGGCGCTCTGGTTCAGTTCAACGAGCGGCTCACCAATTCTGCTGCATTCGGCGCGCTGTTCCGGGAAGGCATGGATCTGGTCGAGGAGACCGCCGCCTATCTCGATGGCGACGGCCGCAACGAGGCCAAGGCGCTCGACCGCGCCGTCAGCCTGACCTACGCGACCGAGAGCATGCGTCTCACCACCCGCCTGATGCAACTGGCGTCCTGGCTGCTCCTGCACCGCGCGGTGAAGGAGGGCGAGATGACCCTGAGCCAGGCCAACCGCGAGAAGACCAAGGTCAAGCTCACCGCCGCAGATCCCGGGCCGGATGATCTGCTGGAGAAGCTGCCGCAGCAGCTGCAGAGCCTGATCTCGCGCTCGATGAGCCTGCAGGTGCGGGTCCGCCGGCTCGACTCGACCATTCATTCCCCGCCGCCGGACCAGAGCGCGATCGGCAATCCGCTGGTGCCGCATCTCAACCGGCTGAAGGCCGCGTTCGAGCAGTAGGCGCCGGCATCGGGCGGCCCCGCCGGGCCGCTCCCCCAGCCGAAGGTCTCGTTGCGACCAGCTCAGAAACAAAAACGCCCCCGTTTCCGGGGGCGTTTTGCTGTGAGCTCTCGATCAGGCGCAGGCCAGGAAGGCCGGTGCCGAGGGCAAGAAGGCATCAATCCTTCTTGAGGAAGCCCTGGAACTTCTTCTGGAAGCGCGAGACACGGCCGCCGCGATCCATGATCTGCTGGGTGCCACCGGTCCAGGCCGGGTGCGACTTGGGGTCGATGTCGAGGTTGAGCTTGTCGCCCTCTTTGCCCCAGGTCGAGCGGGTCTGGTACTCGGTGCCATCGGTCATCACGACCGTAATCGTATGATAATTCGGGTGAATGTCGGCTTTCATGGCTGATCCTACGGCACGATGCGAAGACATGATGCGACGCGGCCGCGCCTGATCCTGTCGTCACTGAAGGGGGACAATTGGCGGGCTCTATAGCCCAAGGTTCTGCCCAAAACAAGCCAAGGTCGCGGATGAACACCTTGGTACGTTTCCGGATTTGCCAAGCCCGGCCTGGCGGGCCTATCAGGACGGCAGATCGGTATTTGGAAGAATTCTCAGGTGGCCCATGAGCGCAGTGGAACGGCTTGACGAGCGGCAGGGCGCTGCCCCAGGGCAGGATCCGGTTGGAGATGCCGTTGCGGCCGTCGAGGCATTGGCCGAGCCGGCAAGCCCTGTGCGGCGCTCGAAGCTGCGCCCGCTGCTGGCGCTGTCTCCCTATGTCCTGCGCTATCGCGGCCGCGCCCTGCTGGCGCTGATCGCGCTCACGGTCGCGGCCCTGACCACGCTTCTGGTGCCGATCGCGGTCCGCCGCATGATCGATTTCGGCTTCACGCCGAAAGGCATCGAGCTGATCAACAGCTATTTCAGCGTCATGATCGCCGTCGTGGCGGTGCTCGCGCTGGCAAGCGCGGCCCGCTACTACCTCGTCATGACGATCGGCGAGCGCATCGTCGCCGATCTCCGGCGCGACGTGTTCGCGCATCTGATGTCGCTGTCGCCCTCCTTCTTCGATTCCGCGCGCTCCGGCGAGCTGGTGTCGCGGCTCACCGCCGACACCACCCAGATCAAATCGGCGGCGGGCGCCTCCGTGTCCATCGCGCTGCGCAATCTGCTGCTGTTCATCGGCGCCACCGCGATGATGGTGATCACGAGCCCGAAGCTGTCCGGCTTCGTGCTGCTGGCGATCCCGCTGATCGTGCTGCCGCTGGTGGCGTTCGGGCGCTGGGTCCGGCGGCTGTCGCGCAACGCCCAGGACACACTCGCCGACGCCTCGGCCTATGCGTCCGAGCTGATCGGCTCGATCAGGACGGTGCAGGCCTATACCAGCGAGAGGCTCGCGGCGGCGCGTTTCGGCGGCGAGGTCGAGCAGGCCTACGAGGCGGCGCGGATCTCGACCCAGGCGCGCGGCGTGCTCACCGCGATCATCATCTTCATCGTGTTCTCCAGCGTCGTCGCGATCCTCTGGGTCGGCTCCCACGACGTGCTGACCGGTGCGATCAGCGCCGGACGGCTCGGTCAGTTCGTGCTCTACGCGGCCTTCGCGGCCGCCGGGCTCGGCCAGCTCTCGGAGGTCTGGGGCGAAGTGTCGGCGGCGTCCGGCGCCGCCGAGCGGCTGTTCGAGCTGTTGCACGTGCAGCCGGAAATCACGGCGCCGGCGCAGCCGCGCCCGATGCCGGAGCCGGCGCGTGGCGACCTCGGCTTCGAGCGGGTCAGCTTCGCCTATCCGGGTCGCCCCGATGTCCGCGTCCTCGATGACGTCTCGTTTGCGATCCGCGCAGGTGAGAAGGTCGCGATCGTCGGCCCCTCCGGCGCCGGCAAGAGCACGCTGTTCCATCTTCTGCTGCGCTTCTACGATCCCGCCTCCGGCTCGATCTCGTTCGACGGTGTGCCGGTGCGCGCGGCCGACCCGCGCAGGATGCGCGAGCGCATCGCGCTGGTGCCGCAGGAATCCGTGGTGTTCGCCGCCAGTGCGCGCGAGAACATCCGCTTCGGCCGGCCGGAGGCGACCGACGCCGAGGTCGAGCGCGCCGCCGATCTCGCTCATGCCAGCGAATTCATCCGCCGCTTGCCGGACGGCTTCGACACCTCGCTCGGCGAGCGCGGCGTCACGCTCTCGGGCGGCCAGCGCCAGCGCATCGCCATCGCGCGCGCCATCCTGCGCGATGCGCCGCTGCTGCTGCTCGACGAGGCGACCTCGGCGCTCGACGCCGAGAGCGAGACGCTGGTGCAGACCGCGCTCGAGGGGCTGATGAAGGACCGTACCACCCTGGTGATCGCGCATCGCCTCGCGACGGTGCTGTCCTGCGACCGCATCCTGGTCATGGATCGCGGCCGCATCGTCGAGCAGGGCACCCACACGTCGCTGGTTGCGGCCAACGGCCTCTATGCGCGGCTGGCCCGGCTGCAGTTCGAGGGCGTGTAGTTCCTGCAACACCGTGGACGGCCGGCAACACCCTCGGAATTCTCGTTCCCGACCCTGCAACCTTTCTCCCGCCTTGTACGTTCCCTGCCGGAACAGATGGCGCGCCGCTCGTAGCAGGCGTGCCGGGTCCCAACAGGAGCAACGGACATGCCTTATCGTCGTGGCAGTTTTGCCCTCACGCCGCCCTCGTTCGTCATCTTCGCAATTGCGCTGGTGCTCGCCCTCGTCGCGATGCTCGCGCACTACATGCACGCCTCGGTGCCGCTGCTGTCGGCCGCCCACGCCTTCGACGCGCTGGCGATCGCGTTCGTGGTGCTGACGATCGGTGTGCTGTTTCGCGGCGTTTGAGGACAATACGAAACGGGTCGAGCAGAGAAGTCGTTAGCTCCCTGCGCCAGCAATTGTGTGAATAGAAATCGCGGCGCGCTCGGTGCACCTCGCCCCGCGTGCGGGGAGAGGTCGGATTGCATCGTCAGATGCAATCCGGGTGAGGGGGGCTCTCCGCACGGTCGGTGCGCGTGGCTGCCCCTCACCCCAACACTCTCCCCGTAAGAACGGGGAGAGGGAGCGCAGCGTCATTGCGGCACCATCTCGGATTCAACAGATTGTGTTGGCATCCACACCATCCGCAGCACGGGACGGCCCGAGGTCGGGTTGACGTCCTCGCCGGCTTCAATGAAGCCCTTGCGCTTGTAGAAGCGGATCGCGCGCGCGTTGTCTTTGTTCACAAGCAGCGTGATGCCGTGAGGTGATCGCTCCTTCGCTGCATCGACCAACTGAGTAGCGAGCGGCGAGCCCCAATGCTCGGGCGAGACGACCAGCTGGTCGAGATAGCCCGTCGCATCGATCGTGACGAACCCGGCGAGCACGCCCTCCGCCTCGGCCACGATCACATCGGCCTTCGGCACCAGCTCGCTGCGCCAGCGTTCGCGCCACCACGGCACCCGCGCAGCGAAGTCGATGGCGGGATAGGCGAGCTGCCAGGTCTCCTGCCACAGCGCGATTGCCGCGTCCTCGTCGTCGGCGCGATAGGGGCGCAGGGTGGAGCTCGACGTCACCGCTCCGTCAGCTTCAGCTCGATACGCCGGTTGCGGCGGAAGGCGTCCTCTGTGTTCGCGGGGTCGAGCGGCTGGAATTCGGCGAAGCCGGCGGCGACCAGGCGCTGCGCGGGGACGCCGAGCGAGATCAGATACTGCACCACCGAGATGGCGCGAGCCGAGGACAACTCCCAGTTCGACTTGAACACCGGGCTGTTGATCGGACGAACGTCGGTGTGGCCGTCGACCCGCAGCACCCAGGAGATCTCAGCGGGGATCTGCTTGTCGAGATCGACCAGCGCCGTCGCCACCGAGTTCAGCTCCTGCTGGCCCTCGGGCAGCAGGGTGGCTTGCCCCGTGTCGAAGAACACCTCGGACTGGAACACGAAGCGGTCGCCGACGACGCGAATGTCGGGACGGTTGCCGAGGATGGCGCGCAGCCGGCCGAAGAACTCCGAGCGGTAGCGGGTGAGCTCCTGGACCCGCTGTGCCAGCGCGACGTTGAGGCGCGAGCCGAGATCGGCGATGCGGCTCTGCGATTCCTTGTCGCGCTTCTCCGAGGCGTCGAGCGCATCCTCGAGCGCGGCGAGCTGGCGGCGCAGTGCGCTGATCTGCTGGTTGAGCACCTCGATCTGGGCCAGCGCCCGCGCCGTGACCTGCTTCTCGGAATCGAGTGCCCGGTTGAGCTCGTTGGCGCGGCCGGCGGCATTGCTGCCGGCATTGGCGAGCCCGTCATAGAGGCCCTTGACGCGGTCGCGCTCAGCTTCGGCGCTTGCGAGCCCGGCGCGCAGTTGCGCAACCTGGTCGTCGAGCGAGAGCTTGCCGAGCTTCTCCAGGGACAGCATCTCGTTGAGCTGCGCGATCTTGGCGTTGAGCTGCTCCAGCGCCTTGTCCTTGCCGGTGACCTCCTGCGACAGGAAGAACTGCACCACCAGGAACACGGTCAGCAGGAACACGATCGACAGCACCAGCGTCGACAGCGCATCGACGAAGCCCGGCCAGTAGTTGAGGCCGGAATCTCCACGGCGGGTACGGGCAAGCGCCATTCAGCGTCTCCTAGTTCGTCTTCGGCCGGCCGGTCGAGCAGCTCAACTCTTCTCGGTCTGCCGCGCCAGCCGCTCCAGCAGCCGCTTGATCTCGCGGTTCTGCTCGCCCTGGCCATCGGCCCATTCGCGGATCATCTGCTGCTCGGTGCGCATGTGCCCGACCAGGCCCTGGATCGCCTCGGCGAGGTTGGCCATCGCCGCGGTGGCGCCGCGGTTGGAGCCGTCCTCCATCGCGGTGCGCAGCCGCTCGATGGCAACCGAGAGGTCGGCACCGGTGTCGCCGCTGCCGCCATATTCCCGCACGGTGCCAGCGAGCCAGTCCTCCAGATCGGTATAGAAGCGGTTCTGCGCCTGGCTCGATTGCAGGTCGAGGAAACCGAGGATCAGCGAGCCGGCGAGGCCGAACAGCGAGGACGAGAACGAGATGCCCATGCCGCCCAGCGGCGCGGCAAGGCCGCCCTTCAGCGTATCGAACAGCGCGCCGGCGTCGCCACCGACCTTGAGCCCCTCGATCACCTTGCCGACCGAGCCGACCGTTTCGATCAGGCCCCAGAACGTGCCGAGCAGGCCCAGGAACACCAGGAGGCCGGTCATGTAGCGCGAGATGTCGCGGGCCTCGTCGAGCCGGGTGGCGATCGAGTCGAGCAGGTGGCGCATGGTCTGCTGCGAGATCGACATTCGCCCCGAGCGCTCGCGGCCGAGGATCGCGGCCATCGGCGCCAGCAGGACCGGGTGGCGAGGCACCGCCAGGCCGGGATCGGCGATGCGGAAATTGTTGACCCAGGACACTTCCGGATAGAGCCGGACCACCTGGCGGAACGCCAGGATGACGCCGATCAACAGTACCGCCCCGATCAGCGCGTTCAGGCCGGGATTGGCGAAGAACGCCAGGATGATCTGCTTGTACAGCACGACACCGACCAGGGCGCACAGCACCAGGAAGACCAGCATCCGCACCAGGAAGATCCGGGGCGTGGACAGCTTGGTCGGTTCGAGATCCATCGCGGAGCGGGAAGGGGAGCCTTGAGGCATTGTCGATGACATCCGTTGCGGGGACCGGTCCCTGAAATCCACTATGGCACAGCAGCAGCGGGAAAAAAGCCGCGATCAGCGCAATCCCGTCCCTGCGCGGAACTATGGCTGAAACCGGCGGGCATCCGCGGCGTAGTTAGTCCCGTGGCTCATATCTAACGGGAACGCCCTGGCTTTGTCATGACCGTCGTTGAATATCTGCAGGCGCTGCTGGCGATGGCCGTGGCGATGTCGGTGCTGATGGGGCTCGCCTGGGTCGTGCAGCAGCGCACCGGCAACTCCGGCTGGGTCGACACGATCTGGACATTTTCCGTCGGGCTGGTCGGCGCCGCCGGCGCGATCTGGCCCGCCGGCGGCGCCGCCCCCAACGCGCGGCAGTGGCTGGTCGCGGTGCTGGTGGCGGTCTGGTCGCTGCGGCTCGGCGGCCATGTCGCAGCGCGCAGCCGCGGCATCTCCGACGATCCGCGCTACGCGGAGTTTGCCCGGCAATGGGGTGCGGCCGCACCGCGAAAGATGTTCCTGTTCCTGCAGCAGCAGGCCTGGGGCTCGATCCCGCTGGTGTTCGCGATGTTCGTCGCCGCCCATGCGCCGGCCGCCGAGCTTCGGCTGCAGGACTATCTCGGCATCCTCGTGCTGTTCGCAGGCATCGCCGGCGAGGGCGTCGCCGACGCTCAGCTCAAGGCGTTCCGCGCCGATCCTGCCAACAAGGGCAAGGTGTGCGACGTCGGCCTGTGGCGCTGGTCGCGCCATCCCAACTATTTCTTCGAGTGGGTGTGCTGGCTGTCCTATCCGGTCATCGCGCTGTCGTTCGACCATCCGTGGGGCCTCGCCAGCCTGCTCGCGCCATTGTTCATGTACTGGATCCTGGTCCACGTCACCGGCATCCCGCCGCTGGAACAGCAGATGCTGCGCTCGCGCGGCGATCGCTACCGGGCCTATCAGGCGCGCACCAGCGCGTTCTTTCCCCTGCCGCCAAATCCTTTTACGAAGTAACGGAGCCACCGCATGAGCTTCATCTCGACCATCATCGGCGCCGCCGAGCGCGTGCCGCTGCCCGATGCCGTCATCCGCTCCGCGATCTCCGAATTGTGCGCGCGCACGGCGGCGCGGCTCGGCGGGGCCGATGCGATGGGTGACCCAGAGTTCGCCCGCCTGCTGACGACGCGGCCGATCGCCGAGCATACCGACGCGGCGAACAGCCAGCACTATGAGGTGCCGGCGGCGTTCTTCGCCCGCGTGCTCGGGCCGAACCGCAAATACTCCTGCTGCTTCTACAAGGAGCCGGTCTCGACCCTGCGGGAGGCGGAGGAGGAGGCGCTGCGCCAGACCGTCGCCAATGCCGATCTCCAGGATGGCCAGACCATTCTGGAGCTCGGCTGCGGCTGGGGCTCGCTGTCGCTGTTCATGGCCCGGCAGTTCCCGCGTGCGAAGATCACGGCGGTCTCCAACTCGCACTCGCAGCGCCGCGCGATCGAGGAGATGGCGGCCGCGCGCGGCCTGCTCAACCTGCGGGTCGTCACCGCCGACATGAACGGGTTCGCTCCCGACGCGCGCTTTGATCGCATCGTCTCGGTCGAGATGTTCGAGCACATGATGAACTGGCGCGAGCTGCTGTCGCGGGTCAGATCATGGCTCGCGCCGGACGGCCGCCTGTTCATGCACATCTTCACCCACCGCACCGGATCCTACCTGTTCGACCGCAACGATCGCGAGGACTGGATCGCGCAGCACTTCTTCACCGGCGGCATCATGCCGAGCCACGGCCTGATCCGGCAGTACGCGGATCTGTTCGCGGTCGAGAAGGAATGGCGCTGGAGCGGCACGCATTATCAGCACACGGCACGGGACTGGCTCGCCAATTTCGATGCCGATTACAACCGCATCCTGCAGGTGCTGCAGCCGGTCTATGGCGACGACACGGCGCTGTGGATGCGCCGCTGGCGCTGGTTCTTCCTCGCCACCGCGGGTCTGTTCGGGCACGACGAAGGCCGTGAATGGGGCGTCAGCCACTACCGCCTGCGGCCGGCGAACTAATTTGTTCGCTGCGGCGGGATGCCGCAGTGCTGGAGGGGGATTCGCGTTTCGCTCTGCGGAACCTGCTGGGAACCTGCTGCCACAAAGCACTCACAATTAGGTGAGTCCCGAAAAAGCTTGATCTATCAGTTATGTAGTTCGTGTGACATCAAGCCGCCTGGGTTTCGCGTTGCGTCGCAGCAGCTCTTTTCTATGTTGCAGCAAGGCGAGCGCCAGAATGGCGCCATGACTGGGCCATCCGGTCGACTGGGTTTCATCATCATCATCGAGGGGGCTCCTCCACGCATGTCACGTTTTCGCGCGTCGCTGGTCAGCAGTGCATTGATGCTCGCGGCCGCCGCGCCGCTGCTGGCCGGCTGTAACGACCCCATCCAGGCTCAGGCCTCCGCCAATGAGCAGATCGTCATTCCGGACGTCGGCATCGTGACCGTCGAGCAGAAGGCGCGAGCGATCGTGCGCGAGCTGCCCGGCCGCATCGCGCCGACCCGCGTCTCCGACGTCCGTCCGCGCGTCTCGGGCATCATCGTCGAGCGGCTGTTCCGCCAGGGCAGCGAGGTCAAGGCGGGCGATCCGCTCTATCGCATCGATCCGAAGCCGTTCGAGGTGGAGATCCTGTCGAGCCGGGCGGCGCTGGCCAAGGCCGAGGCGGTGCATGAGCGCGCGGTGCAGCAGGCCCACCGCATCAGCCTGCTGTTCAAGGAGCGCGCAGCCCCGGCGGTCGAGAACGAGAAGGCGATCTCGACCGAGCGCGAGGCAGCGGCCGACATCGAGGCCCGCAAGGCCGATCTTGCGCGTGCCCAGCTCAATCTCGACTATGCGACCGTGCGCGCGCCGATCGACGGCATCGTCGGCGCGGCCCAGGTCAGCGAGGGCGCCATCGCGGTCCAGAACGAGACCTCGCTGGTCACGATCCAGCAGCTCGATCCGATCTATGCCGACTTCACCCAGTCGGTGAGCGAGCTCAACCGCCTGCGCCGGGCGTTCGAGTCCGGCGACCTCGACCAGATCGCGCCCGACGCGATCAAGGTCCGTCTCGTGCTCGACGACGGCACGCCGTATTCGATTCCGGGCAAGCTCCTGTTCTCCGACGCCAAGGTCGATGCCGCCACCGGTCAGGTCACCTTGCGCGGCGAGTTCGCCAATCCGAAGCGCGAGCTCCTGCCGGGCATGTATGTCCGCGTCCGCATCGAGCAGGGCATCGACAGCGACTCCGTCGGCGTGCCGCAGCAGGCGGTGCAGCGCAACGCGGCCGGCGGGTCCGAGGTCTACGTCATCCGCGACGACAACCGCGCGATCGCCAGGCCGGTGCGCACCGGCCCGACCCAGGATGGCCTGGTGCTGATCACCGACGGTCTGCGCGCCGGCGACAAGGTCGTGGTGGACGGCTTCCAGAAGTTCGCCGCCGGCGACAGGGTCGCGCCGCAGGTCTGGACCGAGGTCAGCGCCGCGACGCAGCTCGAATCGAAGTCGGCGACGCGGTAAGTCGCCATGCCGAGCTTCTTCATCGACAGGCCGATCTTCGCCTGGGTGGTCGCGCTGTTCATCTGCCTGATCGGCGCGATCGCGATTCCGCTGCTGGCGGTGGCGCAATATCCGATCATCGCGCCGCCCTCGATCTCGATCTCGACCAGCTACCCCGGCGCGTCGCCGGAGAATCTCTACAACAGCGTGACGCGGCTGATCGAGGAGGAGCTCAACGGCGCCTCCGGCATTCTCAACTTCGAATCCACCAGCGATTCGCTCGGCCAGGTCGAGATCACGGCGAACTTCGTGCCGGGCACGTCGACCAATGACGCCTCGGTCGAGGTGCAGAACCGCCTCAAGCGTGTCGAGGCGCGGCTGCCGCGCGCCGTCATCCAGCAGGGCATCCTGGTCGAGGAAGCCTCCGCCGCGGTGCTGCAGATCATCACGCTGCAGTCGACCGACGGCAGCCTCGACGAGGTCGGCCTCGGCGACTTCATGATCCGCAACGTGCTCGGCGAAGTCAGGCGCATTCCCGGCGTCGGCCGCGCCACGCTGTATTCGACCGAGCGCTCGCTGCGCGTCTGGCTCGATCCCGCCAAGCTGATCGGCTACGGCCTCACTGCCGACGACGTCACCAAGGCGATCGGCGCGCAGAACGCGCAGGTCGCCTCGGGCAGCATCGGCGCCGAGCCCGCGACGACCTCGCAGCGCACCTCGGCTCTGGTGCTGGTCAAGGGCCAGCTCGATTCGCCCGACGAGTTCGGATCGATCATCCTGCGCGCCAATCCCGACGGCTCGACGGTGCGGCTGCGCGATGTCGCGCGCGTCGAAATCGGCGGCCTCAGCTATCAGTTCAACACCCGCCTCAACGGCAAGCCGACCGCGGGTCTCTCGGTGCTGCTGTCGCCGACCGGCAATGCGCTGGCGACCGCGAGCGCGGTCGAGGCCAAGATGAAGGAGCTGTCGCGCTTCTTCCCCTCCAACATCAGCTATGAGATTCCCTACGACATCACGCCGGTGGTGAAGGCGTCGATCAAGCGGGTGCTGATGACCCTGGTCGAAGCCGTGGTGCTGGTGTTCGTGGTGATGTTCCTGTTCCTGCAGAACATCCGCTATACCATCATCCCGACCATCGTCGTCCCCGTGGCGCTGCTCGGCACCTGCGCGACGCTGATGCTGGTCGGCTACTCCATCAACATGCTGACGATGTTCGGCATGGTGCTCGCGGTCGGCATCCTCGTCGACGACGCCATCGTCGTGGTCGAGAACGTCGAGCGCATCATGACCGAGGAGGGGCTGTCGCCGAAGGAGGCGACGCGCAAGGCGATGGGCCAGATCACCGGCGCCATCATCGGCATCACGCTGGTGCTGATGGCGGTGTTCGTGCCGATGGCGTTCTTCCCCGGCTCGGTCGGCATCATCTACCGGCAGTTCTCGGTCACCATGGTGGCGGCGATCGGCTTCTCGGCGCTGCTGGCGCTGTCGCTGACCCCGGCGTTGTGCGCGACGCTGCTGAAGCCGGTCACGGCCGGCCACGGCCACGCGAAGAAGGGCGTGTTCGGCTGGTTCAACCGCTTCATGGACAACAGCCGCAACCGCTACACCGGCGTGGTCGGCGGCGCGCTGAAGCGCACCGGACGGCTGGTGCTGATCTATGCGATCTTCCTGGTCGGGCTGACCTTCGCCTTCATCCAGTTGCCCGGCGGCTTCCTGCCGGTCGACGACCAGGGCTTCATCACCACCGACGTCCAGACGCCGGCGGACTCGTCCTACGCGCGGACGCAGGCCGCGGTGGAGGCCGTCGAGAGGTATCTCGCCAAGCGCGAAGGGATCGAGGACGTCACCTTCCTGACCGGCTTCAGCTATGCCGGCCAGGGCGTCAACACCGCCCAGGCCTTCATTTCGCTGAAGGACTGGTCGGAGCGCGGCAAGCGTGACAGCGCCGCGGCGCTGGTCGCCGACATCAATCGCGATCTCGCCGGCTTGCGCGACGCCAAGATCACGGCGCTGCAGCCGCCGCCGATCGACAATCTCGGCAACTCCTCGGGCTTCAGCTTCCGCCTGCAGGACCGCGGCCAGAAGGGCTATGCTGCGCTGACCGCTGCCGCCGACCAGCTGATCGCGGAAGCCAATGCGAGCCCGGTGCTGCAGAAGGTCTATGTCGAGGGTCTGCCGCCGGGACCCCAGGTCAATCTGATGATCGACCGCGAGAAGGCCGGCGCCTTCGGCGTCACCTTCGAGGACATCAACAACACGATCTCGACCAATCTCGGCTCTACTTACGTGAACGACTTCCCGAACCGCGGCCGCATGCAACGCGTCGTGGTGCAGGCCGACCGCATCAGCCGCATGAACGTGGACGACATCCTCAACTACAGCGTCAAGAACGCCAAGGGGCAGCTGGTGCCGTTCTCGTCGTTCGCGACCATCCAATGGGCCAAGGGACCGAGCCAGATCGCCGGCTTCAACTACTATCCGGCGATCCGCATCTCCGGCGAGGCCAAGCCGGGCTACACCTCGGGCGATGCGCTCAAGGAAATGGAGCGGCTCGCCGCCAAGCTGCCGCGTGGCTTCGGCTATGAATGGACCGGACAGTCGTTGCAGGAGAAGCTGTCGGGTTCGCAGGCGCCGCTGCTGCTCGGTCTCTCGGCGCTGGTCGTGTTCCTGTGTCTCGCTGCGCTCTACGAGAGCTGGACGATCCCGCTCGCGGTGCTCTTGACCGTGCCGCTCGGCATCCTCGGCGCCGTCGTCGCCGCCAATCTGCGCGGCCTGTCCAACGACGTGTACTTCACGGTGGCGCTGATCACCATCATCGGTCTCGCCGCCAAGGACGCGATCCTGATCATCGAGTTCGCCAAGGATCTGCGCGCCCACGGCAAGCCGCTGGTCGCGGCGACGATCGAGGCCTGCTCCTTGCGCTTCCGCCCGATCATCATGACCGGTCTCGCCTTCGTCTGCGGCGTGCTGCCGATGTCGATGGCGACGGGCGCCGGCGGTGCCAGCCAGCAGGCGCTCGGCACCAACGTGATGGGCGGCATGATCGCGGTGGTGATCCTGGCGCTGTTGATGGTCCCCGTGTTCTTCGTCTCGGTCCAGCGCGTGCTCGCGGGGGATCGGGAGAAGACGGAGCCGGTGGCGGAGCTTGAGGCTTATGGGCCGCCGGCGCCGGTGAAGCCGTGAGTGAGGTTGAATAGGCCTTTTCGGAGGATTGTGCCGCGGTCTTGCCTCACAGGCGCTCCGCTTCCCTCTCCGCAAGGGGGAGGGGAGCACACCGCTCGTGCCGGGAGAACGGAACTCCACCGACGCCGGCTGGAGTTCGCCACTCTCCGCGTGTATGCTCCCACAGCATGTAAACGGTCACGGCATGTCGATGGTCTCTCGCAAATCTGTCTTCGCAATCGCGCTTGCTGGTTTCTCCTTTGTCAGCCACGCGGCTCACGCCCAGTCGGGCCCCGTGAAATACTGGCTGCCGGGCTGGCCGGTCGGCTTCAGCGATGCCGGCAGCCTCGACTCCTACGGCAACTTTCCGAGCTTCACGACGAACGGCAGCGACAGCGGCTTCTTCTCGCGGCGCTACAGCGTGACGAACAATTGGGCGGCGCTTTCGGGAGTCGGCCTGAGCCCGAACATCGTCAATCGCTATGGGGCGCTCGGCTCGTATACCACCGAGGGCGCGCAATACGGCTACACGTTCAAGAGCGGCGTCAGCCTCTACGGCGGCTTCGACACGCTGAAATACAATCCCGGCCTGGGCGGCCCGTTCGCAACATTCGACGGACGCTCGACGTCTGCGCCGGCCTACGCGATCAATGGCGGCGTCGAGTTCAAGCCGACATCCAATGTCAGCCTGTCGCTCGGCTTCAGCTATGCCGGCCAGTCGTCCGATCGCATCGACAGCGACATCAATTCCCCGGCATTGCCCGGCGCGACGCCACAGGCGTTCACCAGCGGGCGGCGATAGCGTTCAGCCTGTAGATAGCTTTCCGGCGGTAGAGCTCGGCCGCCAACTCCATCCTCGGCGTCGTCCCGGAGAAGCGCGCGTATGCGCGCGCGGATCCGGGACCCATACCCCCAGGGAGATGTTTGAGGCGCGCAGGTCGCCCCATCTCGCTCCATCAGAACAGCCGGTGGTTATGGGTCCCGGCTCAAGGCCGGGACGACACCGTATGTGAAGCGAGCGGTGCGAACGGCGTGGCCGCGCAGAAGCAAAGCTACGCCGCCGCCTTCAGCACCTTCACGAGCTCGCGGTGAATGACCTCGTTGCCGCACACGACGTGCCCGGTCGCCAGCGCGTCCTCCTTGCCGTCGATGCCCGACACGGTGCCGCCGGCCTCGCGCACCATGATCAGGCCGGCCGCGATGTCCCAGGGCTGCAGGTCGCGTTCCCAATAGGCGTCGAAGCGACCGGCGGCGACGAAGGCGAGGTCGAGCGAGGCGGCGCCGAAGCGGCGGAGCCCTGCGACCTTGACCTGCAGCGAGGTCATCTCGCGCAGGAACAGCTGGTGGTCGCCGCGGCCGATATGCGGCAGGCCGCAGGCGATGACGCATTCATGGAGCTGGCGCCGTGCGGCGACGCGCAGCCGCTGGTCGTTGAGGAACGCGCCCTTGCCGCGCTCGGCGATGTAGAGCTCGTCATTGGCGGGATTGTAGATCACGCCGGCGATCACGGTGTCCTCGCGCTGGAGCGCGATCGAGATCGCGAATTGCGGGATGCCGTGCAGGAAGTTGGTGGTGCCGTCGAGCGGATCGACGATCCAGGTGTGCGACTTGTCGCTGCCTTCCCGCTTGCCGCCTTCCTCGCCGAGAAAGCCGTAGCCGGGCCGGGCCTTCGAGAGGTCCTCGTACAGCATCTCCTCGGCTTTCTTGTCGGCGCGGGAGACGAAGTTCGCCGGGCCCTTCAGCGACACCTGCAGGTGCTCGATCTCGCCGAGATCGCGCTTGAGGTTGCGGCCGGCGCGGCGCGCGGCCTTGACCATGACATTGATGAGGGCGGAATGGATCATGAGCTCGATGCGCTGGGCTGACCGCACCTCGCGGTGCGCGCCTTCCCCGGAAGCGGACGAAGGCGGGTGAAATGGCTGGCTGTGGGTGCCCTGCCGGGGCCGCCGCGTCAAGGCCGGATCAGCGGCCGATCACTTGATGGTGCCCAGCCAGCGCTTGGCGGCCTGTTCGCCCTTGGCGCGGTCTTCGGGGGGCATGTCGGCGAATTTCTCGTCGAGCTTGGGATCGCCCTTGCCGGCTGTCTTGGCCACCAGGTGCCATTTGTAGGCCTCGACCTTGTCCATCTGGGTGGCGATTCCATACAGCAGCACCCATGCCAGTCGGTTCTGGGCGACCGGGCTGTTCTGCCGCGCGGCCCTGCGCAGCAGCGCGATTGCCGCGGGCTGGTCCTTCGGCACGCCGGTGCCGTTGAACAGCGCGATCGCGTATTCGACCTCGGCGTCGATATTGTCGGCGATCGCGGCCGCCTTCAGCAATTGGGCGGCCTTCTCGAGGTCTTTCGGCACGCCGGTTCCTTCCTTGTAGAAGGTCGCCAGCGCGTATTGCGCCTCGGCGTTGCCGGCATCCGCAGCAAGGCGCAGCAGCTCGGCCGAGCGTCTGAGGTCCTGCGGAAAGGTCTGGCCGTCGAGATAGAGCAGCGCGAGATTGTAGGCCGCCTTGGGCTCGCCGAGCTTGGCGGCGGAGGCCAGCAGCTTGACCGCCTCGAGCTTGTCGACAGGGCCGCCGCGCCCGGCCAGCCGCATCATCGCCAGCGCGAACATCGCTTCGCGGTCGCCGGCCTCGGCGGCGCGTTTGTACCAGATCGCCGCCTTGTCGTAGTCGCGGCGGATGCCCATGGCGTTTTCGTAGAGCTGGCCGAGCATCGCCATGGCCTTGGGGTCGCCGGCCTGGGCGCGCGGCGACGCCAGATCGAACGCGGTCTTGTACTGGCCGCGCTGATAGGCGCCGTAGACCACGTCGACATTGGGATCATTGGCGGCGGGCTGTGGCGTCGCGGCCGGCGCCGGGGCGGCCGGCTTGGCCGACGGGGCAGGGGCTGGCTTCTTCGCAGCGGACGGTGCCGGCGGCTTGGGCCTCTCCGCCGGCCTTTCGACCGGCTTGGGCTTTTCCGTCGGCGGCTGCTGAGCAGGCGGCGTCAACGAGATCTGCGCGGCCGCGCCCGTCGTCGCCATGGCGAGCGCAGCAACAACACATGTCAGGCGCAGGATCGTCATCGGCGGCCGTTCAGCTCTGTCCCGGCGCGTCGGCCGGAACGGCCGTATGCGCGCTCCGGATCGCGGCGCTGATCTCGTCAAGAGCGGCGGCCGGACCGCGGGCGTCGTTCCAGACGAGGTCGTCGACCAGCACGAAATCGGCTCCCGCGGCGACGAAGTCCGCGGCCTCCTTGAGCGAGATCGCATAGCCGACGCAGGGCGGCTCGAACAGCTCGGCCCACCAGGCCAGGCGCTCGTTGACGGCATCCGGCGAGGGCCGCCGGCCCTGCGCGTCGCGCTCGCCGAACAGCACATAGTCGGCGCCAAGCTCGCCGGCACGCATCGAATCATGCCGTGTCGACAGGCCGCCGCAGCCGGCGATGCGGTCCGGCTTCAGGCCGGGCAGCGCCTCTTCCAGCGCGGCGACGCCGGTCAGATGCGCGCCATCGGCGCCGGCGCGGGCCACGATGTCGGGATGGCCGTCGATCAGCAGCGCCGCACCGGCGCCCTGGATCGCCGGCGCCAGCGTCTTGACCGTCGTGATCATGCTGCGCGGATCGCTCTCCTTCAGCCGCACCAGCACCGCTGCCACATCGGCGCTGGCGAGGATCGCCGGCAGGCCGGCGGCCAGCGCCGCCGCGTCGGTCACGACCGGCGTTGCCAGATACAGGCGCGGCGCGGGCCGCGCGGATGTCGTCTTGCCGGACACTAGGCGGCCTCTTTCTCGAGCGCGGCGGTCCACTGGCCGCGGCTGGCAAGCGCGTTCATGCGAGCGCGGTGGGTGAAGGCCCGCTGGCCGGTAGCGACGTTCGCCGCCTTGCCGGCCCATGCCTGTTGCGGCGCGGCCTGCAACGCACGGCCATAGGAGAAGGTCAGCCTCCAGGGCAGCGGACCGAGCCGGTTCATCGCGTCGAGATGCGCGGTCGCGCTCTCGTCGGATTGTCCGCCGGACAGGAAGGCGATGCCGGGCACCGCCGCAGGCACGCATTCCTTCAGCAGTTGGACGGTCCTTTCGGCGACCTCCTGCACCCCGGCCTGGTCCGGCGATTGCTTGCCCGGGACCGCCATGTTGGGCTTCAGGATCATGCCTTCCAACGCGACGCGCTGGATGCGCAATTCACGAAACACCTCGTTCAGGACGCGGCGCGTGACGTCGAAGCAGCGAGCGATGTCATGATCGCCGTCCATCAGCACCTCCGGTTCGACGATCGGCACGATGTTCGCGGCCTGGCACAGGGCGGCATAGCGGCCGAGCGCATGCGCGTTGACATGGATCGCTGTCATCGAAGGGATATTGTCCTTGTCGATATCGATCACGGCCCGCCATTTGGCGAAGCGCGCACCCAGCGCGTAGTACGTCGCCAGCCGATCCGCAAGCCTGTCGAGCCCGGCCGTGACCCGCTCGCCGGGGCAGCCGGGCAGCGGTTGCGTTCCCTCGTCGACCTTGATGCCGGGAATGGCGCCGGCCGCTTCGATCAGCTTCACCAGCGGGGTGCCGTCGGCGGCGTTCTGCCGGATGGTTTCGTCATAGAGAATGACGCCGGAGATGAACGACATGCCTGCGCTGCGGAACAGCATCTCGCGATAGTCGCGGCGATTCTGTTCGGTCGATTCGACCTTGATGGCATCGAAGCGCTTCTTGATCGTCCCGGTGGATTCATCGGCGGCGAGAATGCCCTTGCCCGGCGCGACCATGGCAAGGGCCGTGGTGTTCAGTGCGGAGAGGTTCATGCTTGGCTCCAGACGCACCTGCCCTGCCCATCAAAATAGACGGTTCTCGGGCGGTTGCCGAGCAAACATTGGCCGTAGGTGAGGCGGACTCTCGGAGAGGTGAAGGGGAGGTTGCTGATGGGGCAACCTTGTCAACTCAGCGGCAGTCGGCTCCCCTCCCCGCACGGGCAGGGCGATCGCATTTGACGAAATTCGGCAATCGCGGCACGAACTGCTGCCAACGAGTTACTCCGTCATGGCCGGGACAAGCCCGGCCATGACGAAGTGGAAAAAGGCGGGCGCAAGACGTAAAGCGCCAGATGCGATAGCCCTACCCGCAAGGGGTAGGGGAGCACACCGAGTTCAGGGCGAAGGTCGAACTACACGACGAACGCTCACGCGACCTTCGGGGCGAGCTCGCCGTTGGCGTAGCGCTTGGCCATCTCGGCCGTCGTCAGCACGCGCTTGATCTTCGAGGCCTGGCCGGCGGTGTTGAACTCCTGCAGGCGCTGCTTGCACAGCTTGGCCATCGCCTCCATCGCCGGCTTCAGGTACTTGCGCGGATCGAATTCCTCCGGGTGCTCCGACAGCACCTTGCGGATCTGGCCGGTCATCGCCATGCGGTTGTCGGTGTCGATGTTGATCTTGCGGACGCCGTTCTTGATGCCGCGCTGGATCTCGCTGACCGGCACGCCCCAGGTCGGCTTCATCTTGCCGCCATAGGTGTTGATGATCTCCTGCAGATCCTGCGGCACCGAGGACGAGCCGTGCATCACCAGATGCGTGTTCGGCAGCTTGCGGTGGATCTCCTCGATCACGTTCATGGCGAGGATGTCGCCGTCCGGCTTGCGCGTGAACTTGTAGGCGCCGTGCGACGTTCCCATCGCGATCGCGAGCGCGTCGACCTGCGTCTCACGCACGAACTTCACGGCCTCGTCCGGATTGGTCAGCAACTGGTCGTGCGACAGCTTGCCCTCGGCGCCGTGGCCGTCCTCCTTGTCGCCCATGCCGGTCTCGAGCGAGCCGAGCACGCCGAGCTCGCCCTCGACCGAGATGCCGCCGAGATGCGCCATGGTGGCGACCGTCTTGGTGACGCCGACATTGTAGTCCCAGTCAGCCGGGGTCTTGCCGTCGGCCTTCAGCGAGCCGTCCATCATCACCGAGGTGAAGCCGGCCTGGATCGCGGTCATGCAGGTGTCCGGGCCGTTGCCATGGTCGAGATGCACGCAGACCGGAATGTGCGGATAGATCTCGGTGACCGCGTCCATCATGTGCTTGAGCATGACGTCGTTGGCATAGGAGCGGGCGCCGCGCGAGGCCTGGATGATGACGGGCGCGTCGACCGCATTGGCCGCCTCCATGATCGCCAGCGCCTGCTCCATGTTGTTGATGTTGAAGGCCGGGACGCCGTAGTCATTTTCCGCCGCGTGGTCGAGCAATTGACGCAACGTGATACGAGCCATGGCTGGAACTCCCTGATTAAGAATTGGACGGTGCGGCGGCTGACGCACGTGTCGAAACTGCTGCACCGTGCATAACGCGGTGGTCGGGAGATTCCAAGGGTTGCGGGCGACGCAGGCGACCAGACCGGGCTGTCAGCTGCCATTCACAGGTTAGCAGCCAAATCCGTCGCAACGGACACGTAAGAGCTGGCTCAGCTCTTCCTGGCTTCGAGAGCCGCGATGCGCTCCTCGACCGCACTGACCCGCTCATCGAAGTCACTGGCGGCCGCGCGCATCATGACCAGCATGCCGGCCGCATCGCGACGTTGCTTGCGGATCAAGGTTTCCAAGCTATCGAGCCGCGTCTCGGTCGATTGTCTGAACTGTCCAAACTCCGATCGGAACGCAGCAATGCTCTCCTGGATCTTGATCAGGATCGAGTGGACGGCGTCTGTGGGGCTCTCGGCCATGAATGGAACATAACAGAAACATCCATGGCCGACAAGCGTGGAAAGATCAGGCCTTCAGCACCTCGACGCCCGGCAGCGGCTTGCCTTCCATCCACTCCAGGAAAGCGCCGCCGGCGGTCGAGACATAGGTGAAGTCCGAGGCAACTCCGGCCTGGTTGAGCGCGGCGACGGTATCGCCACCGCCGGCCACCGAGACCAGCTTCTTGGCCTTGGTACGCTCGGCCGCGTGCTTGGCGGCGACCATCGTGCCGCGGTCGAACGGCGTCAGCTCGAAGGCGCCGAGGGGACCGTTCCACACCAGCGTCGCGGCGTCGTCGATCGCGGCATGGATGCGGGCGGTCGATTGCGGGCCGACGTCGAGGATCATGCTGTCCGGCGGGATGGCGTCGAGGCCATAGGCGAAGGACGGCGAGTTGGCCGCGAAGTGATACGAAACGGTGGCATCCACCGGCAGGATGATGGCGCAGTTCGAGGCCTCGGCCTTCTCCATGATCCTGAGCGCGGTGGCGGCGAGATCCTTCTCAGCCAGCGACTTGCCGATCTGCACGCCCTGTGCATGCAGGAAGGTGTTGGCCATGCCGCCGCCGATCACCAGCGCATCGACCTTGGTGACGAGGTTTTCCAACAGGTCGATCTTGGTCGAGACCTTGGCGCCGCCGACGATCGCGATGACCGGCTTGGCCGGCCGGCCCAGCGCCTTGTCGAGCGCGTCGAGCTCGGCCTGCATGGTGCGGCCGGCATAGGCCGGCAGCTTGTGGCCGAGGCCTTCGGTCGAGGCGTGGGCGCGGTGCGCGGCGGAGAAGGCGTCGTTGACCCAGATGTCACCGAGCTTGGCGAGCTCGGCGACGAACGCCGGATCGTTCTTCTCTTCCTCCTTGTGGAAGCGCGTGTTCTCCAGGCACAGCACGTCGCCGTCCTTCATCGCGGCGATGGCGGTCGCCGCCGGCTCGCCGATGCAATCGTCGGCAAAGGCGACAGGACGCTTGATCACCTGCGAGAGCGCAGTGGCGACCGGCTTCAGCGAGTCCTTGGCATCGCGCCCCTTCGGCCGGCCGAAATGCGCGAGCAGGATGACCTTGCCGCCCTTGGTCGCGATCTCATTGATGGTCGGCGCGACGCGCTCCAGGCGCGTCGCATCGCTGACGTGGCCATTCTCCATGGGCACGTTCAGGTCGACGCGCAGCAGCACGCGTTTGCCTTTGACGTCGACGTCGTCGAGGGTGCGGAATTGTTTCATTGAAGCCACCGTTGAACGAGGGACTATCAGGGCTGATTGTAGCCGTTGGTGTTTTCCGGCGGATCGCCTTCCTGCTTCGTCGTCACTCGCATGCCTTGGCGGAAACCATAGGCAATCAAGCCGATCAGCAGCAGCGCGCCGGGGATTCCAAGCCAGTTGGGAAGGGTCATCGCGCTTCCTCAGCCGTCGTTCCGGGGCGGTCCGCAGGACCGCACCCGGAATCTCGAGATTCCGGGGGCCTCTCTGCGAGGCGCCCGGAATGACTGGGCGAGAGTTAGAGCAGCTTGCCCATCGCGACGGCGGTGTCGGCCATGCGGTTGGAGAAGCCCCACTCGTTGTCGTACCAGGACATCACGCGCACGAGGTTGCCGTTCATGACCTTGGTCTGGTCCATGTGGAACGTCGAGGAGTGCGGATCGTGGTTGAAGTCGATCGAGACGTTCGGCGCGGTGGTGTAGCCGAGCACGCCCTTGAGCTCCTGCTCGGCGGCGCGCTTCATCGCCTCGTTGATCTCCTTCGGGTCGGTGTTGCGCTTGGCGACGATCTTGAGATCCACCACCGAGACGTTCGGCGTCGGCACGCGGATCGCGACGCCGTCGAGCTTGCCCTTCAGCTCGGGCAGCACCAGGCCGATCGCCTTGGCCGCGCCGGTCGAGGTCGGGATCATCGACATCGCCGCCGCGCGGCCGCGATAGAGATCCTTGTGCATGGTGTCGAGTGTCGGCTGGTCGCCGGTGTAGGCGTGGATCGTGGTCATGAAGCCGGTCTCGATGCCGACGGTGTCGTTCAGCACCTTGGCGATCGGCGCCAGACAGTTGGTGGTGCAGGAGCCGTTGGAGACGACGAGGTGATCCTTGGTCAGCGTCGTGTGATTGACGCCGTAGACGATGGTGGCGTCGGCGCCGTCGGCCGGGGCCGAGACCAGCACGCGCTTGGCGCCGGCGGTCAGATGCGCGGAGGCCTTGTCCTTGGAGGTGAAGATGCCGGTGCATTCCAGCGCGATGTCGACGCCGAGGTCCTTCCAGGGCAGCTTCGACGGATCACGCTCGGCGGTGACCTTGATCTTGCCGTTGCCGATATCGATCGTGTCGCCGTCGACGGTCACGGTATGGGGGAAGCGGCCGTGCACGCTGTCGAAGCGCAGCAGGTGGGCGTTGGTCTCGACCGGGCCGAGATCGTTGATGCCGACCACCACGATGTCCTTGCGACCCGATTCCGCGATGGCGCGCAGAACGTTGCGGCCGATGCGGCCAAACCCGTTGATCCCGACCCGGACTGCCATTTTCGTCTCCTTCAATGACGTTTCTCGTCCCTCGTAGCCGGCCCCTGGCAAGGGCTCTACGAGGGTTTGGACCTGTTGACGCCCGGTTCTGCCGGGCGCGAGCGGACGATATGGCCCTTTCGTAGTCCTTTTTTTGCGCTCGCTCAACCGTCGCGAATCATGTTCGCGCGGCGCTCCTGATTTGGTGAACCGCCGCGGAGGAGCGAGCGGGCTTTACGCCAGCCGCTGTACGGCCGCCGCAACAGCCGCCTCGGCGGTGATGCCGAAATGCTTGTAGAGCTCCTTGGCCGGGCCGCTCTCGCCGAACGAATGCATGCCGATGAAGATGCCGTCCTGGCCGATCACCGCATCCCAGCCCCAGCGCACCGCGGCCTCGATGGCGATCTTGACCGGAGCGTTGCCGATGATCTTGGCCCTGGCCTCGGCCGGCTGCTCGAGCAGCAGCTCCAGCGAGGGTACCGAGACGACGCGGGCTGGGATGCCACGCTCGGCGAGCTGCTTCTGCGCCGCAACGGCGATCTCGACCTCGGAGCCGGTCGCGAACAGCGAGACCTTGGCCTCGCCCTGCGCGGCGACGAGCTCGTAGCCGCCGCGGCTGCAGGGGTTGTCCGCCGGCGCGGAGGTGCGCAGCTGCGGCAGGTTCTGCCGCGTCAGCGCCAGCACCGTCGGGCCGTGGGTGCGGTTCAGCGCCAGCTCCCAGCATTCGGCGGTCTCGACCGCGTCGCACGGCCGGAATACGCGCATGTTGGGGATCGCGCGCAGCGCGGCCAGATGCTCGACCGGCTGGTGCGTCGGGCCGTCCTCGCCGAGGCCGATCGAATCATGCGTCAGCACATAGACGACGCCCGCGCCCATCAGCGCCGACAGCCTGATAGCACCGCGCGCGTAGTCCGAGAACACCAGGAAGGTGGCGCCGTTCGGCGCGAAGCCGCCATGCAGGAAGATGCCGTTCATGCAGGCGGCCATGCCGTGCTCACGGATGCCGTAATGGATGAAGCGTCCCTTCGGCGTCTTGGCCGAGAACGAGACGGCCGACTTCGCCTTGTTGTTGTTGGAGCCGGTGAGGTCGGCGGAGCCGGCCACGAACTCGAACGGCATCGCGGCTGCGATCACCTCGATCGCGGCCTCCGACGATTTGCGGGTGGCGACGTTGAGCGGGGTCTCCAGCAGCGCCTTCTTGTGGTCCTTCAGCGCCTTCGCCAGCGCGGTGGGCCGCTCGTGGCGCAGCCGGCGCTCGAACTCGGCGCGCTTGCGCGGGCCCATCTCGCCGAGCCGGGTCTCCCACTCGGCCCGTGCGGTTGCGCCGCGGCGGCCGGCCTCACGCCAGGCGGCGAGCACGTCGTCGGGCACGGAGAACGGCTCCTGCGAAATGCCGAGCTTCTCCTTGGCGCCCTTCAATTCCTCCGCGCCGAGCGCCTCGCCATGCACCTTGGAGGTGCCGGCCTTGGTCGGCGCGCCGTAGCCGATGGTGGTCTTGCAGGCGATCAGCGACGGCTTCGACGACTTCTGCGCCCGCGCGATCGCGCCCGCAATCGCCTCGGGATCATGGCCGTCGATCAGCTCGGCGGCCCAGCCGCACGCCTTGAAGCGCTTCACCTGGTCGACCGAGTCGGCGATCGACAGCGGGCCGTCGATCGAGATGCCGTTATCGTCCCACAGCACGATCAGCTTGTTGAGCTTCCAGTGCCCGGCCATCGCGATCGCTTCCTGGGAGATGCCCTCCATCAG
Organism: Bradyrhizobium sp. SZCCHNS30572; assembly: GCF_032484415.1. NCBI lineage: Bacteria > Pseudomonadati > Pseudomonadota > Alphaproteobacteria > Hyphomicrobiales > Nitrobacteraceae > Bradyrhizobium > Bradyrhizobium sp. SZCCHNS30572. The sequence goes on from NZ_JAUESY010000001.1 coordinate 417,285, forward strand.
GTCGCCGTCGGAGGCCAGCACATAGGTGTGGTGGTCGACGATCTTCTTGCCGTATTCCGCAGCTAGCATCTTCTCGGCCAGCGCCATGCCGACCGCGGTGGAGATGCCCTGGCCGAGCGGGCCGGTGGTGGTCTCGATGCCCTTGGTGCGGAAATTCTCCGGATGGCCGGGGGTGAGCGAACCGACCTGGCGGAAGCGCTTGATCTGGTCGAGCGTCATCTCCTCGTTGCCGGTCAGATACAGCAGCGCATAGAGCAGCATCGAGCCGTGGCCGGCCGACAGCACGAAGCGGTCGCGATCCGGCCAGGCGGGCGCTGCGGCATCGTATTTCAGCACGCGGGTGAACAGCACGGTGGCGACGTCCGCCGCGCCCATCGGCAGGCCCGGATGGCCCGATTTGGCCTTCTCGACGGCGTCCATTGCGAGCCCGCGGATGGCGTTGGCCATGCGGGAATGATCGACCTGCGTCATGCTGGAATCCGTCCAAACGTGAAATGCTGATGACAGGAGCGCCGCCGGTATTGCTGGCGGGCCGGGATTTTGCGGGCTGATTAGCACCTCGGTTCCGGGAATCAAAGGTTCTGCAACGCCGGGAACCTCCCAAAAGTTGCTTAGTAGTGCATAGTTTCGGCCGAGCGTTGCGCTTGGCTCGCCCACCACGTAAGATTTTGCCCGTAACCGCTTGCCGGACAGCGCTTTTGTCGCCTCCCGCTTGCTCCGAGGGCCTCGCATCCGTGCCATGAACGATCACCCTGCCAATCTTACCGGCCAGGTGGAACCCGGCGCCGCCGATCTCGAGGCGGCGACGCGGCGACTGATGACGGCCCTCGACGCGCTGGAGAGCGCGGTCGAGCGGCGGCGCGAGGCGGATCGTGACGAGGACGAGCTGGCGACGCGCATCCAGGCGCTGGGCGCCGACCGCTCGCGTCTCGCCGACGAGCTCGACGGCTCCCTGATGAAGACGCGCCGGCTCGAGCGCACCAACCGCGAGATCGCCGAGCGCCTGGACACCGCGATCGGCACCATCCGCGCGGTGCTCGCTGGCGGCGACGGGCAGGACGCCGCGCATGATGATGAGGACGAGGAATGAGCCACATCAACGTCACCATCAACGGCCGCCAATATCGCATGGCCTGCGAGGAGGGCCAGGAGCTGCGGCTGCTGAAGCTCGCGGAGAGTCTCGAGACGCGCATCACCAATCTGCGCGGCAAGTTCGGCGAGATCGGCGACGCCCGGCTCACCGTGATGGCGGCGCTCACCGTGTGCGATGAGCTGATCGATGCCAATCAGCGCGTCCAGGTGCTGGAGCAGGAGCTCGAAGGCCTGCGCAACGTCCGCAACCAGGCCAGCGACCGCGCCCGTGCCACGCAGGTCGCGGTGGCGAAGGCGCTGAACGCCGCCGCCGAGCGCATCGAGCGCACCACACAGGTGCTGAACCGCACCATCGGCGGTGGTGTGGCGATCGGGTGAGACGATTCAAGCCCTCGCGACAACGTATCATCGTGTTGTGGGTCTCTCCATCAGCGATTGTCTGACCTGCCGCCTCATCCAAGGTGTCGTCCCGGCCTTGAGCCCATTGGGGCGGCTGGTGCCGCCACGCGTTCGCATTCACAGCTGCGCCTCGATTGCGGCCTTGTCGATGACCGACCACACCTCCACGATCTTGCGCTCGCGGAATTCGTAGAACACGTTCTCGGTGAAGGCGACGCGCTGGCCGTCGATGGCGAGCCCGAGAAATTCGCCGGATGGCGTGCAGTCGAAGTACAGCCGGCTCGCGACGCGGGGCGGGTCTGATAGCAGCAGGCCGATGTTGAAACGGAGATCGGGAATGTCGGCGAAGTTTCCGATCAGCATGTCGCGATAGCCGGAGAGTCCGAGCTGCCGGCCGTTGTGAACGACGTGCTCGTGCACGAAATCGCCGAGCTGCGGCCAAGCCTGCGCATTCAGGCACACGATATAGCCGCGATAGTGATTGGCGAGCTCGGGTCCGGTCATGGCGCGGCTGTTTGGACGAACGCGTTGCATCGAACAACACGGGGCCGGCATGGCGGTTCCCAGCCCGTAGCCTCAATGAAGGTCAGCGATATCCGAGACCATCTCGGTGCCCGCGCTTTCCCGGACGTCGCTTCGCTCATGCGGGCTACATGGCCCTCGCGTCAAAGACCCTCCAACAGCGTCGCGATCGTCTCCAGCGGGTAGGCCGCCGCCAGGCTACCGACGCCCAGGCCGATGACGCCGAGGACAATGGCGCCGATCCAGCCATGATAGTGAAAGCCGACGGCTGCGCCGACGAAGGCTCCGGTCGCAAGCGTACAAATGGCCCAGAGCGTGTGAAGGATGAGTCCGATTGTCCTCAGCATGCGTGATCTCGCGTGTCAGCGGTCTCACCCGTCCCCTCCGATTGGTCGCGCGGATACGCCGTTGTGCGGCAGCGAAGCCGATCACGTCATCGCGATGCGATCGTGTTGCGACCGCTTGTCGTTCCTCCCTGTGTCCTCTACTCATTGTCCAGGCGGAGCCATTGAATCCCGTGGCGACAAACGGGATCGCCCGCGCATCAGGGAGTGCCCATGAAGACGCTGCTCAAGGCGGCCGTAGCCACAGCCTTCACCATGATCATCACGCAGCTCGCGGCCGCGCCGCTGCCGGAAGCCAAGCCCGACGAGGTCGGCTTCTCGCCGGCGGGTCTCGCGCGAATGGATGATTTCTTCGCCCGCGAGATCGCCGCCAAGCGCGTGCCCGGCGCGGTCGTGGCGATCGCGCGCGACGGCAAGCTCGTGCATTACAAGGCCTACGGCCAGCTCGATCCGGTCAAGGGCACGCCGATGCCGCTCGACGCGATCTTCGCCCTGGCCTCGATGACCAAGCCGATGACTGCGGTCGGCGGGCTGATGCTGATGGAGCAGGGGCGGCTGCCGCTGCAGGCCAGGCTCGCCGACTACTATCCGGCATTCGCCGACATGAAGGTCGGCGTCACCCAGGAGAACGGAGCGCTGCTGCTGGTGCCGCAGGCTCGCCCCATCCTGATCCATGATCTCTACCGCCACACCTCGGGCCTGATGTATGGCGGGCGGCCGGACAGCTCGAGCGCGGTGGCGCGGCTCTATCCCGACGGCACCGCGCCTGCGATCGAAGGCGACACCCAGGCGTTCATCGAGCGCATCACCAAGCTGCCGCTGGCGCATCAGCCCGGCACGCAGTTCGAATACGGCTTCTCCATCGACGTGCTCGGCGCCGTGATCGAGAAGGTCAGCGAGCAGCGGCTCGGCGAATATCTGTCGGCCAATCTCTGGAAGCCGCTCGGCATGGCCGATGCGACGTTCGCGCCGACCGACGCACAGCGCCCGCGGCTGGCGCATCCGTTTCCGAACAATCCGCTGACCGGCAAGCCGCAGGCGATCAAGCTGCTGGACACGCCGACCAGGTCGGACTGCGGCGGCGTCTGCTCGTTCGCCACCATCGGCGACTACGTCCGCTTCGGCCAGATGTTGCTCAATGGCGGCGAGCTCGACGGCGCGCGTATCCTGAGTCCGAAGACGGTGCACCACATGACCTCCAACCATCTCGGGCCCGAGATCAAGAACACCGTCGCCAATGTGGAGCCGCATCGCGCCGGCTTCAGCTTCGGGCTCGGCGTCGCCGTGCGCGTCAGCGAGGGCCTGTCGGCGGTGCCCGGCAATCCCGGTGAGTTCAGCTGGAACGGCGCCTATGGCACGCAGTTCTTCTGCGATCCCAGGGAGCGTCTCGTCGTCGTGGTCGGCACGGCGGCGCCCGGGGACTTGCGCAAATATTATCGCGAGCAGGTGCAGGACATCGTCTATGGCGCGATGGTGAAATAGCGCATGCTCACGGTTCATCACCTCGGCAAGTCGCAGTCCGAACGTATCGTCTGGCTCTGCGAGGAGCTGGAAATTCCGTACGAACTGAAATGCTACACGCGCGACGCCCGGACGATGCTGGCGCCGCCCGAGTACAAGGCGCTGCATCCGATCGGCGCGGCGCCCGTGATCACCGATGGCGATCTCGTGCTCGCCGAATCCGGCGCGATCGTCGACTACGTCACCGCGACCTACGGCCAAGACCGCTTGCGGCCTGGGCCTGATGATCCCAGCTTCGCGCCGTTCCTCTACTGGCTTCATTTCGCCAACGGTACGTTGCAGGCGGCGATGGGCCGACTGATGATCCTCAACCGGCTGCATCTGCCCGACGACAATCCGGTTCTCGGCGCCATCAGGGCGAGGCTCGACCGTGCCTTCGCGCTGGTCGAGGCGCGTTGCGGCGAGGCGGATTATCTCGCGGGAAACGCGCTCACCACCGCCGACATCATGACGGTGTTCTCGCTCACCACGATGCGCTACTTCCTGCCCTACGATCTCGGACCCTTCCCCAACATCCACGCCTATCTCGCCCGCATCGCCGCGCGCCCGGCCTATCAGCGCGCGATGGCCAAGGGCGATCCCGGCATGGTGTTGTTGTTGAGCTGATCGTCGCGGGTCGGAAGATCGCTTTGGCGGCTTGCTCGGTGTACCTCGCCCCGCTTGCGGGGAGAGGTTGGATTGCATCGTCAGATGCAATCCGGGTGAGGGGGGGACAGGTCTCACCACGTGCACTCCCGTGCGTCGGCCCCTCACCCCAACCCTCTCCCCGTGAGAACGGGGAGAGGGAGCAGACTGCCCGAGCCGCCATATCTCGTCCCACTATTTTTCAGCGTCTCGCAACACGCCAGCGTTAGGGCGAGAATGCAAATGAACTTATGGTCGACAGCCCACCACCTCGCCCGCTGTCATCAGCCCATCGCCTGCTCACTTCTGCCGCTTGCGGCTCCAGTCCAGGAAGGAGCGATACAGCTCCTCCTTCTCCGCCTTCGAGGTCGGCGCCTTGGCCTGCGATTCGAGAAAGGCATCGAAGCGCTCCTGCTGCGAGAGACTGCCGGCCGCGGCGGGCGGCAGGCCGACATTGGCCTCCTTCTTCATCCGCTCCAGCACGGCGTCGACATACGGATAGCGCTGCCAGCCCGGCACCTGGGCCTCGAGATTGAGATCCTTCCAGCCCGGATGGAACGGCGGCTGCTGCAGCCGCGCGAGGTTGGTGAACAGCGTGTCGACGAAGCGGTTGACGCGGTCGGCGCGGTCGCTGCCGGGCTTCCAGTTGTAGACGGCCAGCACCGACGGCACGGCGATGGTTTCCACGGCGGTGTCGGGTGCGACCAGCCCTGGATAGGTGTCGGCCTTGATGCTGGTCGGATAGTAGAAGTCCGAGAATTGCTGCGTGTACGGCACCGGCACGAAGTGGAATCCAGGATCCGCCTTCTTGCCGCTGAACAGTTCGCCGGGCTTGGAGGCGACATATACCATCGCGGCGATCTCGCCCTTGTGCAGCTTCTCCAGTGCGACGGGGCCACCGACCGCGACCGGCTCGATGTCGATGCCGAGGCGCCGGAAGATCAGTGGGCCGGTGTGGGCGGCGGCCACGCCCGCCGTGCCCACCGCGACCTTCTGGCCCTTCAGGTCCTGCAGCGACTTGAACTCCTCGCGCGCATAGATGTGCACGTCGGAGATGAAGAAGCGCAGCACGTAGCGGATGCGGTCGTTGATGTTGGAAAGGCCTGCCTGCCTGGCATAGAAGTCGAATGCATCGGCATAGGTGATCGCGACGTCGACACCGCGCAGATAGAGCAGGTCGGCGATGTTCGAGGTGGTGCCGCGCGTCACCATCGGGATCAGGCGCATGTTGTCGCCGTCGTCCATGGTCCGCGCCATCTCGCTGGCGAAGCGCACGAAGCCACCGTCGGGCAGGCCCGCGGCCAGGCCGACGGTCCATTGGTTCATGCGCGTCTTGATGGCGGCTTCGTCCGAGGCGCTCCGTGGCTCGGGCGCGCGGGTCTCGGAGACCCGAGGCTCGACGGCCCGCCGTTCCGACGCGCGCGCAGGCTTGATCGAGAGCGGAGCGGCGGACTGCCCTTGCGCAAGCACCGCGCCGACGGGGGTGAGCAAGGCAGCCGAAAGCGTTGCCAGCGCCAGCAGCGCCGGCCGGGCGAGTACTCTGTGCATGTGACTAGTCCCCGATCGCGTCTGCTCGCCATCCCCCGAGCAGACTGATGACACAGCTCAATCCAAGGTCGTATCTCAATGAGCCCTAAAGCTGGCAGTTTTGGGGCAGAAACTACCTAAGGTTTCAGGTAGCTCCAGCCGCTCTCCTGCAGTTCCATCAGCCTGACGGCGCCCGATGGCACCAGGCTCGCTTCGGTGACGATCGCAATCGGATGTCCTTCGCGTTTCTCCATGCCGCGCTTGGTGATGTTGCAGGCGGAGAACTTGATCTTGGCGGGAAAGCTGAGCTCGGCGATCTGCTTGAGCCGGTCCTTCACCGGCGAGGTATCCTCGCGCAGCATGTTCAGCCCGGGTCCATAGGTGACGAGTTCGATCTCGACCTCCTCGCCCTTCTCCTTGAACGTCTCCATGATGTTGGTGGCGTTGTTCAGCGCGAGATTCATGATCGCCGGATCGTTCTGATCGACCTGGATCGAGACGCGATGAATCTTGACGTCGGCGGCGAGGCTCGCAGCAGCCGACGCGATCAGTAGCGCGCAGGCGGCCGTGACGGTTTTGAGATCGAAGCGCATGCCAGGACTCCAATGTACGATACAGGGCATTGGGATGTAGGCATGATCTGCCACAACCTCAGCTCCAAGTCGATGAGCCTGAATCGTGGCAAGACTATGCGCTGCCGACGCGGCGCTGCCGCGGGAGCGCCGTCATCACCACGGCGTCATTGCGAGCGCAGTGGCGAGGCGAAGCAATCCAGGCTGCATCTGCGGAGAGATCCTGAATTGCCTCGGCGCAAGGGCGCGCGAGGCCGGGACGACGGCGGAATGTTGAGCTGGCGGCACGGGAGCAGATGCACGTCGTAAACTGCACGACGGGCAAACCGCGCATGTCGATCATGCGTAAACTGCCCGTCGCGTTACGATGTCGCAGGCCGCATGGCTTGCCGTGTCGGGCAAATCAGGCGGATGCTTCCGCTCGTCCTGCTGCCGCATGAGGGGCGTGTCGCGACCGTCACGAGGCGTTGGCAGTGGGATGCGATGGGCGTGGATTGCCGCAGCGTGAGTTGATCGCGCGGACGAACGGCGATGCACGTACGGTCAAGTCGCGTGGTCCTGACACCCCGATGCTGGTGTCCCGCGCAACGCGCGCAAGCGCGTTGTCGCGCATGGTGGCCAACAAGCCCGGCGCACCAGGGAGATCGCGAAGCAGCCGTTCAAACCGTCGCGCAGGGAAGGCCGGGTGTTTCCGGCTGCACCTGTGGTACCTGCCGCCTGCATTTTTTACGCAGGCGGGCCACGGGCGTCAGCCGACGCCCGGCCTTCCCTGTGCCCTCTGTGTCGAGAGGGCGAGCCAAATGAACAACTCGGACGCCGAGCGCCACGAGGACGCGATGCCATGCCTATTCTGATCTGCTCTGCCGTGTTCGGCCCGGCTCCTACCACCCGACAACTGTCATCGCCCGCGAAAAGCGGGCGATCCGGTACGCCGCGGCCTGTCGGCTCAACCACTGCTGCCTCGGCGTACGGGGGCGCCCGGTCAAGCCGGGCGACGACGCCGAGGTTGGACAACGGCAGCGCGCGTCAATCCGCTTCCACCGCTGGCAAAATCACCCCGCCATGGTTACATTGCGTCAGCGAGGCTGCGACGCGCGTCCGGAACCAACATATCCCCGGGGCCTTATCGATCCTTTAGGGAACTGTCCCTGGCCAGGTCCGTGGACCTGGACATATGGTGCCCACCTACTTTCGTAGGGAACTCCGGGATCGAGCGTTTCAACGGCGATTGCGGCTTCGCGCTTGTCTCTCTCCCTCTGTTCTGTCCCCTTGATTGCCGATCTGCTGCGTTTCTGAGAACGTTGGAGTGCCCGCGTCCGCGAGCTCTTGACGGAGATCCCGCCGCATGCCGATGAAGGCCGTCCAGCACACCAAGCAGCAGCTGCGGGCTGCAGCCCTCGCCGCGCGCGACGCGCTGAGCGACGAGGCGCGCAGCGCCGCCGCGCAGGCCATCGCGGCGCGCGGGCTCCCCTTCGCGCTGGAGCCGGGCCAGGTGGTCTCCGGCTATGCGCCGATTCGCAACGAGCTCGATCCGGTGCCGCTGATGCGCGTGCTGGCGGCGAAGGGCGCGCGGCTGGCACTGCCGGTCATCCTGGCGCGCGGCCATTCGCTCTCCTTCCGGGCGTGGTCGCCGGGTGATCGGCTGACATTGGGCTCGCTCGGTATCCCCGAGCCGTCGCCCGTTGCGGCCGAGCTGGTGCCGGACGTGATGCTGGTCCCGCTCGCCGCCTTCGACCGCACCGGCCATCGCATCGGTTACGGCGGCGGCTACTACGACTACACCTTCTCGCACTTGCGTAAATCGCATCACCTCATCGGCGTCGGCCTCGGCTTTGCCGTGCAGGAAACCGAGGCGATCCCGGCCTTGGCCCACGACGCGGCGCTGGATTATGTGCTAACCGAGCGCGAGACCTTGGATTTCCGGAGCAATTGAGTTGCGAATTCTCTTCGTCGGCGACGTCGTCGGCCGGGCCGGCCGCAGCGCCGTCTCGGACCACCTGCCAGGCTTGATCCGCGATTGGGCGCTCGATCTCGTCATCGTCAATGGCGAGAACGCGGCCGGCGGGTTCGGCATCACCGAGGCGATCTATCAGGAGCTGGTCGATGCCGGCGCCGACGCGGTCACGCTCGGCAACCACTCCTGGGACCAGCGCGAGGCGCTGGTGTTCATCGAGCGCGCACCGCGCCTGGTGCGCCCTGCGAATTATCCGGCGGGCACGCCCGGCCGTGGCGCGGCGCTGGTCGACGCCAAGAACGGCGCCCGCGCGCTGGTGGTCAACGTGCTCGGGCGCGTGTTCATGACGCCGTTCGACGACCCGTTCGCGGCTGTCGGCCGCGAGCTCGGCGCCTGCCCGCTGCGCGAGGCGGCGGATGCGATCGTGGTCGACGTGCATTGCGAGGCCTCCAGCGAGAAGCAGGGCCTGGGCTATTTCTGCGACGGCCGCGCCAGCCTCGTCGTCGGCACCCATACGCATGTGCCAACGGCCGATCACCAGATCCTGCCCGGCGGCACCGCCTACATGACCGATGCCGGCATGACCGGCGATTACGACTCCATCATCGGCATGCAGAAGGACGAGCCGCTGCGCCGCTTCCAGTCGGGCATCCCGTCGGCGCGCTTCGAGCCGGCCTCCGGCGAGGCGACGTTGAGCGGCGTGGCGGTCGAGACCGACAACGGCACCGGGCTTGCGATCAAGATCGCGCCGGTGCGCATCGGCGGCCGGCTGTCGCCGGCGAAGCCTTCGTTCTGGGGAGGATGAGAGCCTGGGTCAGGACTTGAGCCGAAAACCCATCCGGAACGCGCCCCAATGCCGGCCCTTGATGAAGATCGGCGCCGAGAGGTCCTTCATCAGCACGAACTGCCCGCCGCCCATGTCGCGGCGGTAGGTCTGCAGCAGAAACGGCTTGTTGCTGGCGGCGGCGACCTTCTTCACCGCGCGGTCCTCGAACAGCCGGCGGTTGCGGCAGTTGGCGTTGTTCCAGACCGGATCGGGCCCCTGCGGCTTGCGGTAGTTCGGATTGTGCGTCGGCAGGTAGCCGCCGCGCGCCCAGGCGACGCAGAACACGATGCGCGGATCGCTGCCCTGGATCGGGTCCTGGATCGCCGGCAGGACGCGGTCGGTGAATTCGACGTAGCGCGTCATGTACTGCTTGGGATTGGTGCCGGGGATCTCGCGATAGCTCTCGTCCATCAGGTCGGCGAGCGTGATCTCGCCGCGGTCGATCGCCGTTTCGAAGGTCGCCGAGATCTGCCGGGCGGTGTCGACGACGGTCTTGATCAGCGGCGCGTCCGCGGTCTGTACGCCGCTCTCGGCGATCAGCCCGATCAGCGCCTCGGAATGATCGAGCAGCTTGGCGATCCGGCTGTCGGCCTGTTTGAGCTCGACCGAGGACTGGTCGACGCCCTTGGCGAGCTCGTTGAGCTCGCTGATCACGGCGTCGCAATGCGCGAGGTTGGAGGTCGCGGCCTTCGCCACGCCGTCGATCTCCTGGCCGACGCTGGTGAAGCCGTCCTGGACGCGGACGATGATGCCGCCGATCTGCTGGGCGCCTTCACCCGCGGTCTTGGCGCGGGAGGAGGCCTGGCCGCTCTCGCCGAGCAGGCTCTTCACCTGCGAGTCGAGCCCGCGCAGGGTATCGCCGATCTCCTGGGTGGCCTGCCGCGTCGCCTCGGCGAGCGACTTCACCTCGCTTGCGACGACAGCGAAGCCCCGGCCGGCGCTGCCGGCACGGGCCGCCTCGATGGTTGCGTTCAGCGCCAGCAGGTTGGTCTGCTTGGCGATCGCCTCGATCGCGACCGAGACCTTGGCGACCTGCGACAGCGCATCGCCGACCGAGCCGAGCCGCTGCTCGATGCGCTCGACGGACTCGACCAATTCGGCGATGTGCCGCACCGCGGTGTCGACCACGTTGCGCGACTGGGCGATGTCGCCGACCGCGGCGGTCGTGGCCGATTGCACCGCCTGCGAGGCGGTGGCGATGTCGTGATTGGCCGCGACCATGGTCTTGGCGGTGGCCTGGAGATGCCCGAACCGCTGCGACTGGTAGCTGACGCGGTTGGCGACCTCCTGGACGTTGCCGGCGACATCGGCGAGCTCGACGCCGAGACCGCCGATGCGGTCGGCGATCTCGTCCATCAGCCGTTCGGCGCCGGTGCGCGCGTCGTGACTTTCCAGAATGGCGCGTTGCGCGACCGACATGTCCAGACTCCCGGGCTTGAAAGGATCAGAAAATCACGGCTTGGCTCACAATTTGTAGGCGGTGCGGAAGCCGCCCCAGTGCCGGCCGCGAACCCGGATCGGCACGTCGATTTCGCGCATCATGACGGTGTTGCCGTTGCCCATGTCGCGCGCGTAGCTCTGGATCAGATAGGGCCGCTGGTTGCGGCCTGCCGCGAGCCCGGCCGGATCGTTGAAGATGCGGCGGTTGCGGCTGTTGGCGGTGTTGAAGGCCGTATCGCCCGGCCGCTGCGGATGCGAATAGATCCGGTTGTGCACCGGCAGATAGCCGTTGCGGTCGATCGCCACGCAGAACGCCATGCGCTGGTCCTTGGCAAGGAAGGCCTCCTGGAAAGACGGCAGCACGCGCTCGGCCCAGTCGAGGATCCGGCTGCGGTGCTGCTGCGGATTGGTGCCGGGGATCTCGACATAGTTGGTATCGAACATGTCCTCGAGCGTGATCTCGCCGCGCGCAACGGCGCTCTCGAACATCCGGTTCAGCTCGGTGCCGGCTTCCATGGCGCGGGTGACGAACTCGTTGTTCTCCTCGTGCAGCGACCAGAGCTTGTCCTCGATCTTCTCGCGCAGCTCGGCACTGGGCGCATCGAACCGCGCCTGGGCGCCGGCCTTGACCTGCTCGGTGACGCGCAGGCGGCACGGGCCGACGTCCTCCAGCACGGCGTCGAGACGCTCGTTCACGGGCAGGCGGCTCGCATCCGGACCGGTGATCAGAAGGCCGTCGTTGGAAATCTCATAGACCGGCGCACCGATCGTGCGTGCGCCCGACTTGATCTCGATCTTGAGGTGGCAGGGCAGACGCTCGCTGCCGCTGCGCACGGGCCGATCGCCCTGCCGCAGCAGCACGGCGCAGCGCGCCTTCAGCTTCTGGGCGTACATCGTCACGGCGCGGCCGGCGTTCGTGACGCGCTCGCCATAGCTCTCGGCCTGCTGGGTGGCGCTGCTGATGTCGGCGGCGCTGTCGACCACCGAGGATATGAACTGCGAGGCCTGGGCCGCATTGTTCGACATCTCGCCGGTGGTCTGGTTCTGCTCGGCGACGGCGCCGTTGACGTTGGTGAAGACGGGGCGGATCGCCTCGATCGCCTGGGCGATGCGGTGGACGGCGTCGGCCGAGCCGGCGGCGTCCTTCTGCAGTGCCTCGATCTTGCGGGTGATCTCCTCGGTCGCGTTCTGGGTCTGGACGGCAAGCGCCTTGACCTCGGTGGCCACTACGGCAAAGCCGCGGCCGGCCTCGCCGGCGCGGGCGGCCTCGATGGTCGAGTTGAGCGCGAGCAAGGTGGTCTGGCGCGCGATCTGGGAGATCAGGTTGACGACGTTGCCGATCGCCGCCGAGGATTCGCGCAGGCGGTCGACGTTGGCCCGGGCTTCCGAGGCGGCGGCGCTGGCCTGGTCGGCGAGCTGGCCGGCGTCCTGGACCTGGGCACGGATACCGTGGGCGGATTGGGTCACCTTCTCTGCGGCGTGGGCGAACGTCGCCGCCGTTCCTTGCGCGGTGCTGCTGCGTCCGCTCAGCGCATCGGCGCGCTGGCGAATGTCCGTCAGCGTCCCCGCCGTCGCCTCGGCGCCGCTGGCGACCGCATCGGCGGCGCGCTCCAGCTGGCGAATCATGCCGCCGAGTTCCAGCTCCAGCAGGTCGAGGATGGCCTTGGCCGAATCGGCATCCGACGACGCCAGCGGCTCCGGCGCGGCTACCGGCTTCGGTTCGGCCACCGGCTCGGGCGCAGAGGCTCGTCTTGCAAAGAAACCAAACGCCATGGGGTAGGCCCCGGTGCGGGTGAAAAGGTGCAGAGGGGCGGCATCGTTGCACTTGACTGTGAAGCCATGGTTAACATTTGGCTTATGGTGCGGGGCAGCCAACTGGCTCTCCGAGGAGGGGGCAGCCACCCTGAAACCACCTCAAATCTTTGATTTTGACGATTCCCGGCCTATAAGGCCGCGCTTCCCCACCTGATCCCCTACGATTGCAAGAGACCTCGCATGGCCGGCCATTCCCAATTCAAGAACATCATGCATCGCAAGGGCCGGCAGGATGCGATGAAGTCCAAGCTGTTCGGCAAGCTGGCGCGCGAAATTACCGTCGCCGCCAAGCTCGGCACGCCCGACCCGGCGATGAACCCGCGGCTGCGCGCCGCCGTGGTCGCCGCCCGGGCCGAGAACATGCCCAAGGACAACATCGAGCGGGCCATCAAGAAGGCGCTCGGCGGCGAGGGCGACAACTATGCCGAGATCCGCTACGAGGGCTACGGCCCGGGCGGCGTCGCCATCATCGTCGAGGCGCTGACCGACAACCGCAACCGCGCCGCGTCCGACATCCGCTCCTTCTTCACCAAATCAGGCGGCAACCTCGGCGAGACCGGCTCGGTCTCGTTCATGTTCGACCGCGTCGGCATCATCGAATTCGACCGCAGCGTCGCCTCCGACGATGCCGTGCTGGACGCCGCGATCGAGGCCGGCGCCGACGACGTGATCTCGGGCGAGGGCGGCCACGAGGTCTATGCCTCGCCGGACAGTTTCCATGAAGTCGCCAAGAACCTCGAAGCCAAGTTCGGCGAGCCGCGCAAGGCGGCGCTGACCTGGAAGCCGCAGAACACGGTGGCCGTCGACGACGAGACCGGCGAGAAGCTGCTGAAGCTGATGGACCTCCTGAACGAACACGACGACGTCCAGAACGTCTACGCCAATTTCGAGATCTCGGACGCCCTGATGGCGAAGATGGGCGGTTGACGGACGATCAACCACGTCGTTCGTGCGTTCCGTTTATGTTTCCATCGGTGCGGCGCGAGGCTATCTCTAATCCATGAAAGCCCAGCCGATTCGCGCAGCCGTCCGCATCATCGGGATCGATCCCGGCCTCCGCCGCACCGGCTGGGGCGTGATCGAGAGCGAGGGCAACCGGCTGATCTATGTCGGTTGCGGCTCGGTCGAGCCGCCCGATGATCTGCCGCTGGCGAGCCGGCTGCTGGCGATCCATGAGGGGCTATCGGCGGTGCTCGGCCGGTTCGCGCCGATGGAAGCCGCGGTCGAGCAGACCTTCGTCAACAAGGACGGCGTCGCCACCCTGAAGCTCGGCCAGGCCCGCGGCATCGCCATGCTGGCGCCGGCGATGTTCGGAATTTCGGTCGCCGAATACGCCCCCAACCAGGTCAAGAAGACCGTGGTCGGCGCCGGTCATGCCGACAAGGGCCAGATCGCGGTGATGCTGAAGATCCTGCTGCCGAAGGCCGAGCCGCCGTCGGCCGACGCGGCGGACGCGCTCGCCATCGCCATCACCCACGCCCATCACCGCCAGGGCCAGGCGCTGCGCATGAAGGTGGCCGGGCTATGATCGGCAAGCTGAAGGGGCTGATCGATTCCTACGCGGAGGATTTCGTCATCCTCGACGTCGGCGGCGTCGGCTACCAGGTGCACTGCTCGGCGCGGACGCTGCAGGCCTTGCCGTCGCCCGGTGAAGCCGCCACATTGTCGATCGAGACCTATGTGCGCGAGGACCAGATCAAGCTGTTCGGTTTTCGCTCGGATGTCGAACGGGAATGGTTTCGCCTTTTGCAGACGGTGCAGGGCGTCGGCGCCAAGGTCGCCCTCGCGGTCCTAGGCACTCTGCCGCCGGCGGACCTCGCCAATGCGATCGCGCTGCGCGACAAGGCCGCGGTGGCGCGCACGCCGGGCGTCGGCCCCAAGGTCGCCGAGCGCATCGTCACCGAGCTGAAGGACAAGGCGCCGGCGTTCGCCGATGTCGATCCCGGTGTCGTCAGGCTGTCCGGCGCCATCGAAGAATCCCGCGCGCCGCAGCCGATCGCGGACGCGATCTCCGCGCTCATCAATCTCGGCTATGGCCAGCCGCAGGCGGCTGCCGCCATTGCCGCCGCGTCACGCGCGGCCGGCGACAAGGCCGAGACCGCGCAACTCATTCGCCTCGGCCTCAAGGAGCTGGCGAAATAGGCTATCGTCGCCCGGCCGGGCGAGCAGAAGGACATCCGTTTCCCCCATGGTGAGCAAGAAGGACAAGGAGCTGATCGAGGCGGCCGCATCAGCGGTCAAGAGCCGCTATCGCAACGATTGGCAGGAGGTCGGCGCCGCCATGCGCACGCGCGACGGCCGCATCATCACTGGCGTCAACATCGATGCCTATCTCGGCCGCAACGCTGTCTGCGCCGAGGCCATCGCGATCGGCCGCGCCATCACCGAGTTTGGCGACCACGGCATCGAGACCATCGTTGCCGTGCGCCATCCCAAGCCCGGCGAGCCCGGCGAGGTCGCCGTGGTCTCGCCCTGCGGCACCTGCCGCGAGCTGATCCACGACTATGATGCCAAGGCGCGCGTCATCGTGCCGTCGAACGGCAAGGGGCCTGCGGCGGTGACCATCGGCGAATTGCTGCCGAACAAATACAGGCGCGGCAACGAATGAAGCCGCCGGCGCGCATGGTCAGTCCGGAGCGGCGCTCCGACGATGTCGGCGACACTGCGCTGCGTCCGCAGCAGCTGTCGGAGTTCGTCGGCCAGCAGCAGGCGCGCGCCAACCTCTCGATCTTCATCGAGGCGGCGCGCAAGCGCGGCGAGGCGCTCGACCATGTGCTGTTCGTCGGTCCGCCCGGACTTGGCAAGACGACGCTGGCGCAGATCGTGGCGCGTGAGCTCGGCGTCGGCTTCCGCGCCACCTCGGGCCCGGTCATCGCCAAGGCCGGCGATCTCGCCGCGCTGCTGACCAATCTCGAAGAGCGCGACGTGCTGTTCATCGACGAGATCCATCGTCTCAGCCCGGCGGTCGAGGAGGTCCTTTATCCGGCGATGGAGGATTTCCAGCTCGATCTCATCATCGGCGAAGGCCCCGCGGCCCGCTCGGTCAAGATCGACCTGTCGAAGTTCACGCTGGTCGGCGCGACGACGCGCGCAGGCCTGCTGACCAATCCGTTGCGTGACCGGTTCGGCATTCCGATCCGACTGAACTTCTACACGGTGGAGGAGCTCGAAGGCATCGTCACGCGCGGTGCCCGCGTGCTCGGGGTCGGCATGACCGCCGACGGCGCCAACGAGATCGCGCGGCGCGCCCGTGGCACGCCACGGATCGCCGGCCGGCTGCTGCGCCGCGTGCGCGACTTCGCGTCGGCCGCCAACGCCAGTGCGATCGATCGCGCCATCGCCGATCACGCGCTGAGCGCGCTCGAAGTGGATGCCGCCGGGCTGGACGCGATGGACCGGCGCTATCTCTCGACCATCGCGCTGAACTACGGCGGCGGGCCGGTCGGCGTCGAGACCATGGCGGCAGCGTTGTCGGAGCCGCGCGATGCCATCGAGGACATCATCGAGCCGTATCTGATCCAATGCGGCTATCTGCAGCGTACGCCGCGCGGCCGGCTGCTGACGTCGCACGCGTTCAGGCATCTCGGCCTGGCCGAGCCCTCGAACCGCGATCCCGGCCAGTTCGGTCTGTTCGGCAGCGAGGACGATGATTAACGAAACTGCTGACAATCTGCACAGACGCACCCGAAATCGGTTGCAATGATCAGGGAGAAGGGAGCCGCTGCGAGGAGTTTATCGATGCTGTCACGCCGTCGCTTTCTGTCATTCTCAGGCGGTCTTGCCGCCACCGGTTTTTCGACCGCGACCTACGGCGTCGGCGTCGAGCCGCTCCGCCTGGGCGTCACCGACTATCACATCCATCCACGCAACTGGCCGGCTGGGCTAAGACTGAAGATCGCGGCCATCGCCGACATCCATGCCTGCGATCCCTGGATGTCGCTCGCTCATATCGACGGGATCGTCCAGCGAACCAACGCGCTGCAGCCGGATCTGATCGTTCTGCTCGGCGACTACGTCGCCGGTCATCGTCATCACATCGGACGCATCGACGCCGATGCCTGGGCGCCGGTGCTCGGCGGCCTGAAGGCGCCGTTGGGCGTGCACGCCATCCTGGGCAATCATGATTATTGGGATGATCGAACCGTGCAGCGCGACGGCCGCGGCGCGCCGTATGCCCAGAAGGCGCTCGAGGCCGCCGGTATTCCCGTCTACGAGAACGACGTCGTGCGTCTCACCAAGAATGGCCATGCCTTCTGGCTTGCCGGCCTCGGCGATCAGTTGGCCTACATGCCAGCGCGGCGCTTCCGGCCGATGCCGCGGATCGGCATCGATGATCTCGCAGCGACGCTGCGCAAGGTGACGGACAGCGCCCCGGTAATTCTGCTGGCGCACGAGCCCGACGTCGCGCTCCGGGTGCCGCCGCGCGTGGCGCTGCAGTTGTCGGGGCATACGCATGGCGGCCAGATCCGCGTGCTCGGCTGGTCGCCGGCCGTTCCCGCGCGTAATGGCGTCAATCTGGCCTACGGCCACATCCGCACCCAATGCGACGTGATCGTCTCCGGCGGCCTCGGCTGCAGCATCATGCCAGTCCGGATCGGCATGCCGCCGGAGATCGTGCTGGTCAACGTCGGCAGGGAACCCGTCGAGGTGACGTCCTAGCCGGCTCGCGCTGGCCTGCTCTTGCGTTGGCCGTTGAACTGGGCGAAACGATCGCCATTTCCGGCTATCGAGGGCTTCCCTTGACCCAACGACATCTCGACGGCGCGATCCGCGACGGCCGCCACCACATGCAGGTGCGGGTCTACTACGAGGACACGGATTTCTCCGGAATCGTCTATCACGCCAACTACCTCCGCTTCATGGAGCGCGGCCGCACCAATCATCTGCGGCTGATGGGCGCCGAGCAGCACGCGCTGTTCGCGGAGGCGGCAAGCGAGGCCCCGGGCTTCGCCTTCGTGGTGCGCTCGATGACGCTCGACTTCCTGCGGCCGGCCCGTATGGACGACGTGCTCGACGTCGTCACCTGGCCCGTGGCGGTGAAGGGCGCGTCGATCACGCTGGCGCAGGAGGTCAGGCGCGGCGAGGAGGTGCTCGTCAAGGCCGACGTCAGAGTTGCGTTCATCAGCGGCGGCAGGGCGCAGCCCATACCGAAAGCGCTGCGCGACCTGATGAAGGCGGACCTCGCCTAAAGACGTGGTAACGGCGGGCGGAGGGATGAGGATGCGCCCGCCGGCGATCGCGACCTCGCCGCGGTCCAGTCGGCCGCGCCATCTGCGCAGCGAATGCGACGGCAGCTGTATCGCCGCGGCGTAGGCACGGAAGCCATTCCGCTACGGTTCAGCGCAAGCCAGCTGGCGAGCACCGCCGCACTACGGTAGAGCGTAGACGGCGACCTGATCGCCGACCTGGTCCTTGAGGATCGTGTTGCCGCCCGCGATGAAGGCGACGTATTCGCGGCCCTTGTACTCATAGACGGCGGGATTGGCGACCGCGGGGGCCTGGACGATGTCGGACCAGAGCTCCTTGCCGTCGGCCAGCGCGTAGGCCCGCACCTTGGCGTCCATCGAGGCTCCGATGAAGATCACGCCTCCGGCCGTAACCGCCGGGCCGCCGATCGTCACCGATCCCATCGACTCCGGCATGTAGAAGCCCCACTTCTGGGAGGCGCCGATGGGACGGCGCCATTTGATGTCACCGGTGGTCATGTCGATGGCGGCGATCTCGCCGAATGGCGGCTTCCAGCAGGGCATGCCGAGCCAGTTCAGCGCGTTGTCGAGTGACATGCCGTATGGCGCACCCTCTTGAGGATAGAAGCCTTGCTCGTTGCCCGAGCCGGCTGCGCGCTGCTCATATTCTTTCCGGGGGTAGAGCTTGATGGATTGCACCACGTGCGAGAAGTTGACGATCGCGGTCTTGCCGCGCGGATCGAAGGCTACGCCGCCCCATTGCACGCCGCCGGCCGAGTCGGGATAGGCGAGCACGCCGCTGTCCTTGTGGGTCGGCGGTGAGTACATGCCGGCGTAATTGAGGCTCTTCCAGAGCCTCGAGCATTGGCCGAGCCCGAGGGCGTCGGCGACCCACCAGATGGGAGGCTTCTTCGACTGGTCGAGCAGCGGCGCCGGCCTGATCGGAAACGGCTGCGTCGGCGCGTAGATTTCGCCCTGGATCGAGCCGTCGCCACCAGGCACCTTGCGCTCCTCGATCGGCCAGACGTCCTTGCCAGTGCGTCGGTCGACGACGAAGAGGAACCCCATCTTGGTTGCCTGCATCAGCGCTGGGATCTGCTTCCCATCGACGGTGATGTCCATCAACGTCGGCGCGGAGTTGATGTCGTAGTCCCAGATGTCATGGTGCACCCACTGGCGAGACCAAACGACCTCGCCGGTTTCGAGGTTGAGGGCCGTTGTCGATGTGGCCAACGGGATCGGCTCGGTGCGGTTGCCGCCCCAGTAGTTCGGGGAGGGGCTGGAGACCGGGAGATAGACCAATCCAAGTCCCTCGTCGACCGACATGCCCGTCCACACATTGGCGGTGCCGGTGCGGGACGCGATCTTCGGCGGCAGCGTAGCGAAGGACCATTGTCGCTTGCCCGTTTGCGGATCGAGCGAGAATACGGTGCCGGGCGGTGCTTCAGCATAGGCCCAGTCCTTGCCGGCCCAGCCCAGGATCACGTGATTGCCCGCGACCGTCGGCGGCTGAAGCAACGAAAGCGGATATTTGTTGTTCACGTCGTTCCACTGATCGACGTTGAGGACGCCGCCGTTCGCGAAATCACGGCAGAGCTTGCCAGTATCCGCGTCCATGGCAAAGAGCTGCGCGTCCATGGTGCCGAGATAGACGATCTTCTGGCACGGCTGGCCCGCGACGGGATTCGCTGCCTCCCAATAGGCGACCCCGCGGTTCTTCAGCGCCGGCTGGGTCAAGGCCTTGAGCGTCGATTTGGAGTCGAAGGTCCATTTGACCTTTCCGGTCGCGGGCTCCAGCGCAACAACGCGATAGAACGGCGTGCCGATGTAGAGCGTGTCATTGGCAAAGATCGGCGTGGCGGACCAGACGCTGGTCGGCAGCTTGCCCGACCCATCCGAAACGTCGCCGGTGTGATACTCCCACACCTTTACCAGCGATCGGACATTGTCGGCTGTGATCTGGGTCAGGGGAGAGTACTTCTGGGCATTGAGCTGACCGTGAAACGTATTCCAGACGGCATGGGTCGGGACGAGCGGGATCGGCTTCGGCGTGGGCAAGCTGCCGGACGGCAGCTGAGCGCCTGCGTCGGCAGCTCCCGATTGCTCGTTGCCCGGTGCTGACGATGCGCGACCGGCATTGCTGTGGGGCTGCTCCGAGCCAGTGCTCGAAGGCCCATGCTGCTCTGGGCCTGGAATGCTTCCGGGGGTGGCAGCCGGATGAGCAGTGTCGTTCTGTGCAATCGCCGGCGGCAGCGCGACCATGACCGCCAGCGTAAGCGCCGCAAATGGGGCGCTACGGCAGAATGAACGGATTCTCATGCCACGGCTCTTCTTGGCTGGGGTGGGGCGACAAGCGTCACAATCAATCCGACGAGTGCGACGACCGTGGCCGCCGCCAGCCACCACGCATGCAGAAAGCAGGCGGCGGTTATTGTGCCGAGCGCGCCGAGCAGCCCGAGGGACCAGAACACCCAGAAGAGCCACCCGCTTCGACCAAACCACAGGACGAAGGCGTCGAAGACGAGTGCCAGACTGGATCCGATGACGAGCAACGCGCCCGGGGCGCCAGTGACCCCGG
Source organism: Bradyrhizobium sp. SZCCHNS30572 (assembly GCF_032484415.1). Classification (NCBI taxonomy): domain Bacteria; kingdom Pseudomonadati; phylum Pseudomonadota; class Alphaproteobacteria; order Hyphomicrobiales; family Nitrobacteraceae; genus Bradyrhizobium; species Bradyrhizobium sp. SZCCHNS30572. The sequence continues at coordinate 437,685 of NZ_JAUESY010000001.1, forward strand.
TCAAAGGAGCTAGGTAGTCGTAGAGGCCGAGCAGCGTGCCGGCGGCGGCTGCCACGAGGATGATGATCGGGCCGAGCGGCCTCTGCTCAAATGAGGTCAAGTCAACGCTCCAAGATTCATGGCCGACGAGCGCGGGGCAGCGGCGGTGATTCAACGGACGAGAAAAGAATGTCTCGTCGAAGCAGGGGTTCCACGCGCCGCATCCGTACCCGTTCGGGGCCGAGAAGGGCCCCCATCCGGTTTGCCAACCCAATTCCTCGGCGCATGGCGGACTATCTCTGGCACTGTCGGTATAGCGGGGGGCGTGAGACAATCCGCAGCTCAATACCAAACGGGCCTCGATCGGCCGCGGAGGTCGCTACTTCTTCTCCTTCGAGCCCCGAGTCAGAAGCCACCAGTTCGCCGGGTGGGAAGTGAGGAACCCAGGAGCACGGAACTCCGGGCTGCTGACCTTCACGAGCCGTAGACCTCCAGTCGCGTGCCGAGCACGTGTCGGAGGCCGTGGAAATGGCAAGTGTGAAGCCGTGCATTCCGACCGGCCAAGACGCGATCGAAATCGTATCGGCCTTGGCGGCCGCGATAAGCCCCTGGCCGAGCGACAGACCTCGCATCGGCGCAATCGTGAAATACCGGAAACGGCGTCCGAACCCGTAAGCGCGCAAAAAGTCGATGATCCAGACGGCGAGCATCTTCTCCGAGAATAGGCTTTTTCAGCCGAAGGCGGTTGCGACGAGGGACGTGGGGGCCAACGTCGCAGCCTTTGGCATGCTCGCAGTGATTGCCGCGCTCCCTCGCGTCGCGCTGAGTCGGACGGGCTTGATCCGAGTTGCCTAGCGATCCCGTCCCGCACCGTCCTCCGCGGAGCAACATGCGGGACGGACTCGCGGCGCCTACGGGCAGATCCAGGCCGGTCCGATCTGCATGCAGCCTGATCCCGCTGCGCAAGGCGCATCGGAGAGGCCGCCGGGCGGATCGCGCTGCGCTGACCCGCCAGAAGGACTGCCGCTCAATCAGACCGTGGCCGGGGAGGAACTCGCGCGTTGAAACCGTCAGTATCGCCCGCCGCTGCGCTCTTGTTGCTTGATCCAATCCGACAAGGTCCGGGGCGACGATCCTTGTCCGGGGCGCGATGGTTTCGCGGTGGCAGGCCTGTTGCTCCGGCTCGTCGTCTCCGTCGGCGCGCGCGGGCGCGTCGCGGCATGGGCGCCAGAGACGCCCCTCGGCGCCGTTGTGAGCTTCTCCGCTTCCTCCTTCTCCAGCCGCAGCTTGCGCAGCCGCTCCATCTTCTCGCGCTCAGGATCGACGGGCGGCGGTGGCAGCTCGCGCTGGCGGGCTTCCTCGGCGGAGATCAGCAGACCCATGATGGCGCTTTCGCCGAGGGCCTTGCAGGCTTCGAGGCGGTGCAGACCTTCGACCAGGACAAAATGGTCCTTGTCGCGGCGGACGAGGATCGGCTCGCGCTGGCCGACCTCCAAAATGCTTTCGGCCAGCGCGTCGATCGCGTCCTGCTTCAGCGCCTTGCGCTTCTTGTCGGGGATGTGGATCTTGTCGATGGGGAAGCTTTCCGGTGCGGACACAGTCGAAACTCCGTCGTGGGCGCGCCGTCCGGCGTCAGGGTCGGAGGGGGCACGATCCCCGGATCCGCACCGCAGGGCGGAGGGAGGCAGACCGGGCACGTGTGGCTACAATAGAGACATTCGCCATCTCGCCGCAAGGAGCGGTGATGGGGCGTGATGGCTCCTGTCAGACCGCAAGGTGGATCATGCCGCTGTGATGGGCGCCCAATCGGCCGCGCTCGAAAATCGCTCACGCGTCAATTCATGCTGCTATGCTGCATCGCTCATACAGGAGGACGCCGCTCATGACGATACGCACACTCGTTGCCGCGCTGGCCGGGATTGCTCTCGCGTTGCCCGCCGCTGCCCTCGCGCAGGAACCGCCGGTCGAGGAGCAACTCGTCAATGCGATGAACAAGGTGTTCGGCGTGCACGCCGGCTTTCGCGCCAATCACGCCAAGGGCGTCGTGGTCGAGGGCAAGTTCAAGCCGTCGACCGAGGCGGCAACCTTGAGCAAGGCGTCGCTGTTCAGCGGCGGCGAGATTCCGGTGACGGTGCGGTTCTCGGACTCCACCGGCGTGCCGAACCTGCCGGACGGCTCCGGCGACGCCAATCCGCACGGCATGGCGGTGAAGTTTCATCTCGCCGATGGCAGCGACATGGACCTCGTGATCAATTCGCTGAAATTCTTCCCCGTCTCGACCGGTGCGGAGTTGCGCGATCTGTTCCTGGCGATCGCGGACTCTGGACCGAACGCGGTCAAGCCGACCAGGCTCGAGCAGTTCATCGCCAGCCATCCCTCGGTGCCGGCGGCGCTCGGCACCATCGCGACGCCAGACAGTCTTGCCGACGAGGCCTATTTCGGCGTCAACGCCTTCGTCCTCGTCAACAAGGCCGGCGAGAAGCAGGCGGTGCGCTGGCAGATGCTGCCGGAGAAGGTCGTGCATATCGACCAGGAGGACGCGGCGAAACGCGCGCCGGACTTCCTGATGGCCGAGCTGCCGGCGCGGCTGAAGCAGGGGCCGGTGACGTTCCGCTTCAAGGCGCAGCTCGCCGCGGCCGGCGACGACACCAAGGATCCGGCCAAACCGTGGCCTGACGATCGCAAGCTGGTCGAGCTCGGCGTGCTGACGATCGACAAGGCGGTCGAAGACAGCGACGCCGCGCAGAAGAAGCTGCTGTTCCTGCCGGGCCAGCTCACCGACGGTATCGAGGCCTCCGACGATCCGATGATCGACATCCGCAACGGCGCCTATGCCATCTCGTTCTCCCGGCGCAATCCGTGATGATGGTGGCATGACACGCTATGTGCCGTGCGCACCGCGCGGCGCGGCGGATCACGCTGCGCTGATCCGCCCGACGGGCCTCAGTCTGTCGTCATGGCCGAGGCGAGCCCAGCCATGATGCGCGGGCGGCGCAGGCGGCGCTTGTGCTGATGACCGGACGATTTGGCGGCGAGCTCAAATCCGTATTTCCGGTCGCGATCGGCCGTGCCCTTGCTCCGTTCCATCCTCATCGCAATCCAGAACGAGCGGAAATGGGTGCATCTCTGCGGAGTGCAGGATCGGATCGACACCCTCTGCGGGGCCTTCGAGCCCGGCGAGTGAGCACGACACAACCGGCCGCAATTATGGATGCTTCGCGGCACGCGCCCCCGATGAGTTGCCGCAACGTTGACGGAGCCACGCCTCATTCGGTGCGATTACGGCGGCGTCCGCCGCTTTCTCTCCCGATCGATGACGTCGCACAGGCTGCGCGATAACGGCGAAACCAAGAGCAGGGGTTGTCGACACGCATGGACAGCCGAGCGTCGGCGCGTCGAAGACGATGGCGGCCGTGCAGCCGATATGCCGCCCTGCTCGATGTGATGCAATCGAGACGTGTAGTAGATGTGAAGGACGACGATCGCGAGGTGCGCGCGATCAGGAAGCATGCCGTCGAGCGCGGGGCCGCGCGCAGCGCATCCAGTGAGTTCGGTGCGCACGTTCGTCTACGAATGAACTCGTGAGCCGCGACGGCATCGCGCATCGCGCCGTTTGTCGCAATCGTGTCGCGCGCTGCTTCTTTTTGCCAGAATCCTGCATCTTGCGTGCAACAGTCAAAGCCGAATCTCGATCGCGTCGGGGGGCCGATCTGCATTCCTTCCGAATGACATTTTTCAATTCAGTTCGCGACACAATCTCACCCTCCTGATGCGGCCGCCGTTTGTTGCGGCACGTGTTCAGGAGTTGTGAGTTCGATGCGTCGCGTATTTGGCGTATGCCTTTGCCTATCTACTTTCGCAGGAAGTACGACATCGGTCTGGGCGACTGATCTCGCCCTGCCTCCCCCGCTCCCGCCGCCCGACGTCTTCGCCTACAGGTGGAGTGGCTGCCATGCCGGCGCGAATGCCGGGATGGCCTGGTCACGCCAGCAGCAGACGTGGAGTCAGGTCGCCAATGCCGCTGCCGCGCCCGTTCAGCCCGTGCAGCAACCGGTCGGTAACGCGAACAACCCGCCTGTGGTCAAGCCGCCTGTGGTTGCAAACCCTGCGCCGAACCCGCCGCCGCCGAACAACCCCGGCGGGAATAACGGCGGGTGGAAGCCGCCGCATAAGCCGCCGCAAAAGCCCCCGATCTGTGAGCGCGGCGACAAGGGCTGGTGGCAGCCCGGCAAGCCGTATGGCGACAAGGATCACGACTGGCCAAAGGTTGGATCGAAAGGCGGCGACAACAAGTCGTCCTGGCCGTCGGCGCCATCCAAGAACAAGGACAACAACTACAACGACGTCAAATATGGTGGCGGCTGGTTCGACAAGCATCACGACGACGACCATGACAAGTCGAGCGGCTGGTCGCAGCTGCATTCAAACGGCTACTCCGACAGATCGGCTTGGCTGCACCGTGATCGGCAGGACGATCACGACAAGCCGGCTTCCGGATGGGGTGGGAAGAAGGACGACGGATACGACAAGCCACTCGGTTTCGGCTGGTCGAAGCAGCCGCTGAAGAGCGAGCGTGACAGCTACGCCTGGCTGAAGCCGGATCAACGCGACGACGACAAGCATGGCGGCTATGGCTGGGGCGGCAAGCCGCGCGACAATGATGACGGCAAGGGCGGCTATGGCGACAAGCAGCCCGACAAGGATCATTGGCAGCAGCAGGGCGGCAACTACCATCATGGCGGATGGCCGTATCATCCGGACAAGCCCTGGCCGCCGAAGAATCCGCCGCCGAACAATGGCGGCGGCCAGCCGAACCCGCCGCCGCAGGGCAACAATGGCAACCCGCCGCCGCAGAACCAGCCGCCGGTGGCAGGCGGCGGCAACGTGGCGCCGCTGCCCGTCGCTGCCGTGCAGATTCCGACCGCCATCTCGAGCAATGGCAGCGACGTCATCGGCGGCCTGCAGCTCGGCTGCGATTATCAGATGGACCGCTTCGTCGTCGGCATCCAGGCCATGGCCGATATCGGCATCATCAACGCGTCGAGCCCGCTCGGGCCGGCGCTGACGATGAACACGCGGACGAGCAACCTCTACACCGCCACGGTGCGTGCCGGCTATCTCGTGACACCTGAGATCCTGGCCTACGTGCGCGGTGGTGCGGCGTGGACACGGACCAACGTTTCGGTCGTCAACACCGCCACCGGGCAGTCGGCGAGCGTGGCGTTCAACCGCAGCGGATGGACGGTCGGCGCCGGCGTCGAGTGGATGTTCGCCCGCAACTGGTCGGCCTTCGCCGAATATGATTACGCCGATTTCGGCACCGTGACCGGCACGCTGCCGGGCGCCGCCGCGATCACCGGAGGGCCGAACGTCGTCAGCCAGAAGACCCAGCTCCACACGGCGATGGTCGGCGTCAACTACCGCTTCGAGATGCTGTCGCGCGGCGGCCGCTGAGATCAGCAGCAGACGCATTGCATCCAACACGACGAGGCCGCCTGGCTCATCCAGGCGGCCTTTTCGGTTTTGGTCGGCCGGCGCTCAGCTCGCGCGGACCGAGCTCAGGAACTTGCCGACCTCGTCCCTCAGGCGGCCACTGTCACGCGACAGCAGCTTTGCGGCCGACAGCACCTCGGAGGACGCGGTCCCGGTGCTGCTTGCGCCGCGCTGCACATCCGTGATGTTCGAGGAGACCTGCTGCGTGCCCTGGGCCGCCTGCTGGACGTTGCGCGAGATCTCCTGCGTCGCCGCGCCCTGTTGCTCGACTGCGGCGGCGATGGTGGCCGAGATCTCCGACAGACGTTCGATGGTCTCGCTGATCTCGCGGATCGCGCCGACGGACTCCTGGGTGGCGGTCTGGATGCCCGCGATCTGCTGGCCGATGTCGCCGGTCGCCTTCGCGGTCTGCTCGGCAAGCGCCTTGACCTCGGTGGCGACCACGGCAAAGCCGCGTCCGGCGTCGCCCGCCCGTGCCGCCTCGATGGTGGCGTTGAGGGCGAGCAGGTTGGTCTGGCCGGCGATGCTGTTGATGAGCTCGACGACGTCGCCGATCCGCGCGGCCGCCTTCGACAGCTCGCCGACCCGCCCCGTGGTGGAGCGTGCCTGCGTGACGGCCTCGTTGGCCATGCGCGCGGACTGCTGCACCTGGCGGCTGATCTCGGTCACCGAGGAGGCCATCTCCTCGGTCGCGGACGCCACCGACTGCACGTTGGTGGACGCCTGCTCCGATGCCACGGCGACCGTCGTAGCCAGCGTCTGCGCCCGCTCCGCGGTGGCGCTCAACGAGCCGGCCGACGTCTCCAGCGTGCTCGAGGCAGCCGACACGGTTTCGACGATGCCGCCGACGGACGCCTCGAACTGATCCGCCATCTGGCTCATCGCGTGGCGACGCTGGGCGTCGGCGGCGGCCTGGTCCTCGGCGCGCTGCGCGATGCTCTGCTTCAGGTCGCCCTGCATGGCTTTCAGGGAGGTGGCGAGGGCTCCGACCTCGTCCGCCTGCTCGATGGTGAGGGTCTGGTTGAAGTCGCCTTTGGCGATGCCATTGGCAAACACGGCGCAATCCTGGATCGGACGGGCAATGCCCCGTGCCGCCACCCAGATGAGGAAGATCGCAAGCGCCGTGATCACCGTTCCGACCCCGAGCTGCCACAGCGTGTTGTTGGTCGAGCGGCCGCTGAGCGAGGCGTCGAGCTGCCGTGCGGAGGCGAGAACGACGTCGCGCGGGACGGAGATCACGACCGACCAGGGCGTGTCGGTGAGACCGAATGTGATCGGGGCGTAGATGTCGACGTTGGGATTGTTGGGCTCGTCGAGAACGGTGCCCTTGCCGGTTCGAACGATGGCGGCGCTGTCGGCCCAGCGCGAGTCGGCCTCGGCGGCGGATTTGCCGATGACGTTCTGGTCGGCGCTGTCGGCGACGACGAGGCCGGTGTCGTTGAGGATCACGACCTTGCCCTTGCCGTCGAACAGCGAGGTGTTGATCTTGACCGCCAGCTTCTGCACGAAGTCGAGATTGTAGTCGGCGCCGGCGAGACCGCGGAATTTGCCGTCAATCATGACGGGAACGGACATCGTGGCCAGGAACACCGGCTTGCCCTGGACGATGTAGGGCAGCGGTCCTAGGATGTTCTCCCTCCCGGTGGTGCTCGGGTTGATGTACCAGGCGCCCTTCACGAGGCCATTCTGATGGCGCTCGCTGCTGTCGTATTCGACCAGCGGCTGCACGGCGATTGCGCCGCCGGCGCTTCGCGTCCAATAGGGGAGGAAGCGGCCGGTGTGGTCGGAGCCCATTTCCTTGTTGGCCTTGAAGGCCGCATCGTTGCCGTCCAGCCCGTCGGGCTCCCAGGCCGAATAGGTGCCGTTGAAGGCGGGATTGAGCTCCAGCACGTGCCGCAGCACGGCGTTGAGCTGCGCGCGGCGGGCGCTCGTGGCGGTCCCGTTCTTGGCGTCAGCCAACACCGCAAAGGACTGCGCCAGCGTGCGCGCGGCGTCGAACCCGACCTCCAGCTCGGCCTTGATGACGTTGGCCTCGGTGGAGGCCCGGTTCATCAGGCTCTCCTTGGTCTGGCGATCGACCAGCTGCATCACCTCGTGGTTGACGTACTGGTTCATGCTCTGCGTCGAGAACAGACCGTAGCCGATCAGGATGACGCAGGTGAGCGCCAGGCAGAAGCCGGCGATCAAGGCGATCTTGGTCTGGATGGAGCGTATTGCCGCAAAGGATAGGCGCATGTTTCCCTCTCATGGTTGCCTCGCGACACCGGCAATGACGTTCGTCGGTGCGAAGCGCGTGCGGGAACCATCCGGGCTGAGGATTAATGTGCTTTAAGGCACCGGCTCCATTTCAGGGCGCACGGACCAGTTCGGGCGAGGGAGTGTCGCAGTGTTGCGACACCCCCGTAGTCGTCCGGGGAAAGTGAGGCATCGGTCGCGGCCCCGGCGGCGAGCGAAGGATTGCAGCCTGGTCGGCGTTCCTTGACGCCGGTCAAACCGCGGTGCTGTAGTTGCGCTAGTCTAGCAATAAGCCGCGCCAACGCGGGCAGAGCCGGGAGGAGGGACATGGGGCGTTCGCCCGGGAATGCCCATTCGGATCGCGTCCTGGAGGCCTTGGCCAAGGGGGATGCGAAGGCTGACGCTGACAGCAGAGCCGACAGAGGCGCGCCGGCGGTCTCGGCGCTCGCGGCATCATGGCGCCGCTCCGGCCATCTCCATGCGCTCGATCCCGCCACGCCGAAGCTGCCGGCTCGCCTGACTGCCGCCGAAATCGCGGACGCGCGCGCGCGGCTCGGGCGGCTGCTCGCGATCGCGCAGGCGAGCCTCGACCGGCTGTTCCTGGCGGTTGGGGGCGTCGGCTGCTCGGTGCTGCTCGCCGATGCCGACGGCACCGTGCTCGAGCGCCGCGGCGCCCGCGGGGACGACGCCACCTTCGAATCCTGGGGCCTTTGGACCGGCGCGGTGTGGAGCGAGCGGCACGAGGGCACCAACGCCATCGGCACCTGCCTGGTCGAGAAGCGGCCGCTGACCATCGACCGCGATCAGCACTACCTGTCGCGCAACGCGCGCCTGTTCTGCACCACGGCGCCGATCTTCGACGAGCACGGTCAGCTCAAGGCCGCGCTCGACGTCTCCTCCTGTCGTGCCGATCTGACCGAAGGCTTCAGCCGGCTGATCGCGACCACCGTCGCGGATGCCGCGCGCCTGATCGAGGCGGAGAATTTCCGCCAGGCCTTTCCGCACGCCCGCATCGTGCTCACGCCGGACAGCGAGCGCGAGATCAACTCGCTGCTGGCAGTCGATCGCAACGACCTCGTCATCGGTGCCACACGGGCGGCGCGCCGTGCGCTCAACCTTCCTTCGTCCGCGCTGGCGCGCCCGGTGCCAGCCGGCGACCTGATCAAGGACGCAACCACCGAGGGCGACGACATCGACGCCGCCGAGCGTGCTGTTCTGAAGCGCGCGCTGGCGCGCGCCGGCGGCAACGTCTCGAAGGCGGCGAAGGAGCTCGACATGTCGCGCGCCACCCTGCACCGGAAGATGAAGCGGCTCGGGCTCGAGCGGTGAACGCGCCGCGGCTGTCGAATCGCAGCCAAGATGTCGCAGAACTGCGACACTTCCTCGGACGCGCTCGCTCCGGCCTCTGGTCTGTTGCGTCGGTTTGATCGAGCCTGTCTCCAACGCCGTGTGCATCGGCGTGAATGGGAGAGACAGATGACCAAGGTTGACGTCAATGCGGCGTTCAAGCCGCCGTTCGCTGCGCGTTACGACAATTTCATCGGCGGCGCCTGGAAGGCCCCCAACGCCGGCAAATACTTCGACAACATCTCGCCGATCACCGGCCAGCCGGTGTGCCAGATCGCGCGCTCCGATGCCTCCGACATCGAGGCCGCGCTCGACGCCGCGCATGCCGCCAAGGACGGCTGGGCCCGCGCCAGCGTCACCGAGCGCGCGATGGTCCTCAACCGGATCGCCGACCGCATGGAGGCCAATCTCGACAAGCTCGCGCTCGCCGAGACCTGGGACAATGGCAAGCCGATCCGCGAGACGACCGCCGCCGACATCCCGCTCGCCATCGATCACTTCCGCTATTTCGCCGGCGTGATCCGCGCGCAGGAAGGCTCGATCGCCGAGATCGACCACGATACCATCGCCTATCACTTCCACGAGCCGCTCGGCGTCGTCGGCCAGATCATTCCGTGGAATTTCCCGATCCTGATGGCGGCCTGGAAGCTCGCGCCCGCGCTCGCCGCCGGCAACTGCGTCGTGCTCAAGCCGGCCGAGCAGACCCCGGCCTCGATCCTCGTGCTGATGGAGATCGTCGGCGATCTGCTGCCGCCCGGCGTGCTCAACGTCGTCAACGGCTTCGGCTTAGAGGCGGGCAAGCCGCTGGCCTCCTCCAACCGCATCGCCAAGATCGCCTTCACCGGCGAGACCTCGACGGGGCGGCTGATCATGCAATATGCGTCCCAGAACCTGATCCCGGTCACGCTCGAACTCGGCGGCAAGTCGCCCAACATCTTCTTCAAGGACGTCTGCGCCGAGGACGACGACTTCCTCGACAAGGCGATCGAGGGCTTCGTGATGTTCGCGCTCAACCAGGGCGAGGTCTGCACCTGCCCGAGCCGTGCGCTGATCCACGAGTCGATCTACGAGCGCTTCATGGAGCGCGCGCTGAAGCGCGTCGGCGCGATCGTGCAGGGCAGCCCGCTCGATCCCGCCACCATGATCGGCGCGCAGGCCTCCTCGGAGCAGCTCACCAAGATCCTGTCCTACATCGACATCGGCAAGAACGAGGGTGCGCAGCTCCTGATCGGTGGCGAGCGCAACATGCTCGGCGGCGATCTCGCCGGCGGCTATTACGTCAAGCCGACGGTGTTCAAGGGACACAACAAGATGCGCGTGTTCCAGGAGGAGATCTTCGGACCGGTCGTCTCGGTCACGACCTTCAAGACCGAGGACGAGGCGCTGGCGATCGCCAACGACACGCTCTACGGCCTTGGCGCCGGCGTGTGGAGCCGCGACGCCAACACCTGCTACCGCTTCGGCCGCAACATCCAGGCGGGGCGCGTCTGGACCAACTGCTATCACGCCTATCCGGCGCATGCGGCGTTCGGCGGTTACAAGCAGTCCGGCGTCGGACGCGAGACCCACAAGGTGATGCTCGACCACTACCAGCAGACCAAGAACATGCTGGTCAGCTACAGCCCGAAGAAGCTCGGCTTCTTCTGAGGCAGGGGGCGCCGGGCCGGTCGGGCATGAGCGCCCCGACCGGTCCGTGCGCGTCTCACGAGGTTGCGTGGCGTCACGTACGCACCTCCTGGTCCTTGTGCCACATCTTCCGACAAGGCGACGGCCGATGCGATCCTCCGGCCAGCGGTCCAGACCCAACGCCGACCATCGAGCCGGCGCGTCCCGTCCCTGCCGCGGGCGGTCTCTGTAGTTTGGCGGACCTCCCGGTTAACGCGATGTTTGACAGTTAACGTCAGATTGAGGCCGGTGAGGCGGACAGCCTTTTTCCTGAGCCGACGAAAGCCGGTCGATGGGGGTCTCGGCGACACCCGGCCGCATGCCGGACGACGCCGGTTCCGCCAGCGCGTCGACCGGACCGTCCGTGAAGGCCGGGACATCCCGTCTGTCCGCCCCGCATCGTGATGACCGCAAGGAGGACCAGCCATGGCCCACGTTGTGAAGCCGACGGGAATCGAGCAGATGCTCGGCGAAGAAGACCTGATCGTCTCGAAGACCGACCGCAAGGGACGCATCACCTACGCCAACGACGTCTTCGTTCGCATGGCCAGGTATAGCTATGACGAGCTCCTGGGAGCGCCTCACAGCCTGATCCGCCATCCCGAGATGCCGCGCTGCGTCTTCAAGCTGCTGTGGGACACGCTGGAGGCCAAGCGCGAGATCTTCGCCTATGTCGTCAACCTTGCCAAGGATGGCAGCCATTATTGGGTGCTCGCCCATGTGACGCCGACGCTGGACGACCAGGGCAATATCATCGGCTACCATTCCAACCGCCGCAGACCCGAGCGTGCGCCGATCGAGCGGCTCAAGTCCATCTACAAGGCGCTGTGCGACGAAGAGGCGCGCCACGCCAATGCCAAGGACGGCCTGCGCGCAAGCTTTGACATGATGGTCGCGGTGATCAAACAACAAGGCGTTGAATATGATGAGTTCGTGCTCTCTCTCTAAGGCGCAGATCGCGATCGCGGCGGCGGCGCTGCTGACACTCGGCGCGCTGGCCTGGCTCGTCGTCGCCGGCGCGACCCCGCCCGCGGCAGGCGGAGCGCTGCTCATCGCGGTCGCGCTGCTGCTCGGCCTTGCCCTGTGGCAGCTGCGGTTGGCGGCCGCCGTGGTCGCGGAAGCGGCCATGGTGTGTCACAGCGCGGCCAAAGGCAACCTCGAGCCGCGGGTGCTGAGCCGGCGCCAGCACGGCGACATCGGTTTGTTGCAGAAATCGATCAACGACATGCTCGACATCACCGACGCCTTCGTGCGCGAAGCGTCGGCGTCGATGGACTATGCCAGCCGCGGCAAGCATTTCCGCAAGATCATGGCGCGAGGCCTGCCTGGCGCATTCCGCCGGTCCGCGGCGATCATCAACCAGGGCACTGACAGCCTCGGCCGCCGGGTGGTCGACATTGCGGGTCTGGCCCGGCAGTTCGGCACCCAACTCGATCAGATCGTCGTCAGCCTCGTCGGTGCGGCGGAGGATCTCGAGTCCGATGCCGGCCACGTCGCGACGGCCGCGACGGAAACCAGCCGCCAGACCGAGGATGTGATCGCCGCCTCGGGGCGCGCGTCGTCCAATGTCCAGACGGCGGCAGGCGCGGCCGATCAGCTCGCGTCCTCGATCGCCGAAATTGGCCGGCAGGTTTCACGCTCCACCGAAAGCGCCGGGCGTGCGGTCAGCGAGGCCAATCGTGCCGGCGGGGAGATCCGCGAACTTGCCGATGCCGCGGTCCGGATCGGCGACGTGGTCAAGCTGATCAGCGAGATCGCGGAACAGACCAATCTCCTGGCGCTGAATGCGTCGATCGAAGCGGCGCGGGCCGGCGACGCCGGGCGCGGTTTTTCCGTCGTTGCGGCCGAGGTCAAGAGTCTTGCCGATCAGACCGCCCAGGCGACCGAAGAGATCAGCGCCAAGGTCAACGAGATGCAGCACTCGACCTCCACGTCGGTCGCGTCGGTCGAGGCGATCGCGCGAACGATCGCCGAGATCGACGAGATCGCTTCCGCCATCTCGGCCGCGGTCGACCAGCAGGCGGCGGCGACGCGAGACATCGCGCACAACGTTCAGGAAGCCTCGTCCGGCACGGCACGGGTCGCGTCCAATGTCGGCGCGATCAGCAGCGCTGCCGCCGACACCGGCCGGATCGCGGCGCGGGTCAACAATGCGTCCGAGCGGGTCCATGGTGAGGTCGAGACGCTGCGTCGCGAGGTCGACCAGTTCATGAAGCGGCTGATGGCAACGGGATAGCTGCGGCGGTGTGCGGGCAGGTGTCTGCCGCGCGACCGTCGAGCGCCCCGCGGCCGGCCTGGGCCCGATCAGCTCGCGGCGCGCGCCGGCTTCACCGGCCCGACATCCACCTGGATCTCATCGCCCTCGACCTGCAGCGGGTAGGCGTGCAGCGCATTGCGGACGAGATGGGTGACGCACTTGCCATGGGTGGCGTCGAAGCCCCATTGATGGTGCGGGCAGGTGATCGTCCGGCCGTCGAAGGTCGCTTCCGCCAGCGGCACGTCGGCATGCGGGCAGCGGCCGCGATAGGCCTTCAGCTCGCCGCCACGGGGCCAGAGCAGCAGCACGCTCTTCTTGCCGACCTGGTACAGGCCCATGCCGCGTTCGGTCATGGCGCTTGTTGGACAGACTGCGGTGAAAGCCATCGGATCGCCTGCTGATTGATGCCGTCAGGCAGGCCCACGCAAGTTCCGGACCAGCGGAAAGCGGGGACAAACAGGGGAGTCTTGTCGCAAACGCGACAGGGCGCTGATTGAGCGCGGTCCTATGCGCGGCCGAGCGCGGCGAGGAATTCCTGCTGTGGAATGGAACAGGCCCTGCGCCCGCACCAGGCCGCGGCCGAGATCGTCGAGCTTGGCAGCCATCCCCGGAGGAACCGCCAGCTCCAATGCCACCAGCGCAGGTTGAATTCCGCCGTCGAGAACGTTGATTGCCACATCTGCCATCGACGCGCGAGTCCGCGGCGATCGGTCGTTGAGGGCACGCCGACGAGACAGAATGTGGTTCCAAGCACAACGCCGCCCCAGAGAGGGCGGCGCTTCTCGATGCTTTCAATCAGATGCGGGTCGACGATCGAACTCTATTCCTTCCGCTCCGAGGTCCAACCCTTGTACTCGCCGACATTGTCGCGCGTGATCAGCTTGGAGGGCAGCAGCTCGACCGTCGAGGCCGGCTTCTGGCCATTGAGCAGGCCGACGCCGATCTGCACGGCGCGGCGGGCCATGAAGAACGGATCCTGCGAGGCCGAGGCTTGGATCTGCTGCGAGGCCGGATCCTTCAGCGCCGCCTCGATGTCGGGGGCGCCGTCGACCGCGGTGATGATGATGCCGGTGCGCTGCTGCTGACGCGCAGCGAGATCGGTGCCGATCGCCTGCGGATCGTTGATGGCAAAGATGGCGTCGATCTTCGGGAAGCGGGTGAGATAGCCCTGCGTCACCGTGAGGCCGCCCTCTCGCGAGCCCTTGCCGTCCTGGTCGCTGGAGAGAACCTTGATGCCGGGGGCCTTGGCGAACACGCTCTTGCAGCCGTTGACGCGGTCGATCACCGCCGACACCTGCGGCCCGTTCTCGATGATCACGTCACCCTTGCCGCCGAGTTTGTCGACGATGTACTGGCACGAGATCTCGCCGGCCTGCACGTTGTTGGTCGTCACGGTGGCATCGGCGCCCTCGGCGGCGGTGTCGACCGCAACGACGAGGATGCCGGCCGCCTGCGCCTTCTTGATCGCCGGGCCGATCGCCTTGGGATCTCCCGGGTTGAGCAGGATCATGTCGACGCCGGCGGCGATGAAATTGTCGATCTGGGTGACCTGCTTGCCGAGATCATATTCGAAGCCGACCGCGGTGATCTTGACGTTGGGATTGGTCTTCTTGGCCTCGAACTCGGCGCCCTTCGACAACGCGACGAAGAACGGGTTGCCGAGTGAGCCCAGCGACACGCCGATCGATTTCAGCTCCTTGGCCGATGACGGCGCGGAGCTCATCACGAGCGCCAGCGCGGCACCGGCTGATAACATCGACTTGACCATGTGTTTCCTCCCTGGTCCTTCCTGTTCGTCTACGCACGGCGGACCAGTGGCCGTGGAAGAATGCGTTGTGGCGGGCCCCGGTGGCGCCCGCCATGTTGTCTCAGGTGCGGGCCGAGCCCTGCAGCCGGTAGCGGTCGAGCGCGACGGCGCCGATGATCACGAGGCCCTTGATGACGTATTGCCAGATGTCGGACACGCCGACCAAGATGAGCCCGTTCGACAACACCGCGATGATGAGCGCGCCGACCAGCGTGCCCCAGATCGAGCCGATGCCGCCGACGAACGACGTGCCGCCGAGAATGACGGCGGTGATCGCGTCGAGCTCGTAGGACTGGCCGAGCTGCAGACCGTTCGCCGCATAGAGCCGCGCCGCCTGCATGCCGCCGCCGAGGCCGGCGAGCAGGCCGGACATGCCGTAGACGAAGATCAGCACCGCCCAGACCTTGATGCCGGCGAGTCGCGCGGCGCTCTCATTGCCGCCGACGGCATAGATGTGCACGCCGAGCACGGTCCGGCGCAGGATCAGCCAGGAGCCCAGGATCACCAGCAGCGCGATCACCGACAGCCAGGGGATCGAGACGACGCCGGGAATGATCGTCAGCGAGGCGTTGCCGATGAAGGCGTAGGGAATCGATGGGTTGAACACGGTGGTGTCGCCACCCATCAGGCGGGCGAGACCGCGCACCGCCGTGAGCGACCCGAGTGTCACGATGAACGGCGGCAGCCGCAATAGCGCGATCAACGCGCCATTGACGACGCCGAAGGCAAGGCCCGTCAGCACCGCGGCCGGCAGCCACAGTGCGCCGAGATCGGGCATCTTCGACAGTGTCAGGCCGGCCATGGCAGCCGCGGCGAGGATCGAGCCGACCGACAAATCGATGCCGCCGGTCAGGATGACGAAGGTCATGCCGGCGGCGAGCACGGTATTCACGGCGGCCTGCTGCAGCACGATGCCGAGATTCTGTCCTGAGAAGAAGCGTCCGTCGGACAGCATGTGGAAGCCGACGCAGAGGATCAGCAGCACCGGCAGCATGCCGGCAGCGCGGATCATCAGCCGTAGCCGCTGCTGCTTGTTGTCCGATGCGGACGGCAGGCCGGATGAAGGCGCGGTCTTGGCTTGCGACGAACTGTTGTCAGGCATCGACGTGCTCCGTCCCGGTGGCCAGCGCCATGATGTCTTCCTGGGTGATGGGGGATGTCGCGCTCTGCTGCAACTCGCCGGCCAGATGCCCTTCGCGCATCACCAGCACGCGGTCGCAGATGCCGAGAATCTCCGGCAGATCGGACGAGATCACCAGGATCGCGGTGCCGGACTTGGCGAGATTGTCGATGATCGAATAGATCTCGGACTTGGCGCCGACATCGACGCCGCGGGTCGGCTCGTCCAGGATCAGGACCTTCGGCGCGGTCGCAAGCAGGCGGGACAGCAGCACCTTCTGCTGATTGCCGCCCGACAGGCCGCCGACGGTGACGCCAGGATTGGGAGCGCGGATGCCGAGCGCGCTGAACGCCTCGTCGGCGCGTGCGCGCGCCTTGTCGCGGTCGAGAATGCCGCCGGGCTTCGCGTCCCGTCCGATCACGGCGAGGTTGATGTTGTCGGCGCAGGACATGTCGAGGAACAGCCCGAGCGCCTTCCTGTCCTCGGTCAGATAGGCGATGCCGGCATCGAGCGCATCGCGCGGCGTGTCGATGCTGACTTTCTCACCGTCGAGCTCGATGTGTCCGGTCGTCTTCGGCGCGGCTCCGATGATGAGATGCGCGAGCTCGGTGCGTCCGGCGCCGATCAGCCCGGCGAGGCCGACCACCTCGCCGGCATGAACGGTCAACGAGCAATTCTTGACGCGATGGCCGTCGCCGAGGTCGACGGCGCTGAGCACCGCGCGATCACGCTTGGCGTGCGGGTCGTGGTCCTTCTTGTAGAACGACGACACGTCGCGGCCGACCATCATGCGGACGATGCTGTCGGCGCGGATCTCCGGCTTGTCGAGCGAGCCGACCAGCCGGCCGTCGCGCAGCACGGTGACGCGGTCGCCGAGCGCATAGACCTCGTCCATGCGATGCGAGATGTAGATGATGGCGAGCCCTTCGGCGCGGAGCTGGCGGATCAGCGCGAACAGCTTCTCGCTCTCGCCGGCCGACAGCGAGGTGGTCGGCTCGTCCATGATCAGGATCTTGGATCGTGCATGCAGCGCGCGGGCAATCTCCACCAGCTGGCGCTGGCCCATCGACAACTCGGCCACCAAGGTGGAGGCCGTGAAATCGGCGCCGAGCCGGTCCAGGATCGGTCCGACGCCCTCGCGCATCGTGCTGCGCGCGAGCAGGCCGCTCTGCGACAGCTCGCGGCCGAGATAGATGTTTTCGGCGACCGTCAGGTTCGGCGCCAGCGACAACTCTTGGTAGATGATCGAAATGCCGGCGTTGCGGCCGCCCATCGGCCCTTCGATGCGCACCGGCCGGCCCTCGATGCGGATCTCACCGCCGGGATCCGGGCGATAGGCGCCGGAGAGAATCTTCATCAGCGTGGATTTGCCGGCACCGTTCTCGCCCATCAGCGCATGGACTTCGCCGGCGTAGACGGTGAGGTCGACCTTGTGCAGGGCCTTGATGGTGAAGAATGACTTCGACACCCCGCGCATCTCGAGGATCGGACCGCTCATCGTGCCTCCCAATGCACGTCGTCTCGTCGTCCGCGGCTCGTTGATCGCTGGCGCGGGAAGCCATTAAACTAGAGGCTGTTGCCGAATACAATATGAAAGAGACGCCGCCGCAACACGTCGCCGCGACGAATGCCTTTCGGAGATCCGGTTAGCTCGGCCGACGATAGAGCTGTCGCCAGCGCGGCCGCCGCTCGGCATAGGCTGCCGACAGCGCGACGTCCGGAGCGAAGGTCCGCACGCGCGCCGGCGGCGTGCAGACCGCGCCGATGTCCTCACCGGTGACGGCAAGACGTGCCAGCCGCGCCGCGCCGAAGGCGGCGCCGGTCTCGCCCTCGGCCAGCCGATGAACGGGAATGCCGAGCACATTCGCCAGGATCGCCAGCCAAAGGTCCGAGCGCGATCCGCCGCCGATCGCATCCGCTTCGGCAATGACGAGCCCGGTTTCCGTCAGCGCGTCGCGGCAGTCGGCCAGTGCGAAGGCGACGCCCTCGAGCACCGCCTGGACGATGGCGTTGCGGTCGGTGGCGTGGCTCAGGCCGTCGAGCAGGCCGCGGACATGGGGATCGTCATGCGGCGTGCGCTCGCCCGAGAGATAGGGCAGGAAGCTGACCGGCGACGGCGCGGCGGGGCCCGCGCCCAGCGGGGCGAGCAGCTCGGTCTCGCTCGCGCCGAGCAGCCGCGCGACCCAGGCGAGGCATGAGGCCGCCGACAGCATCGCGCCAGCCTGTAGCCACATCGCCGGGATGGCATGACAGAAGGTGTGAACGACGCGCTCGGGATTGGCCGTGACGGCGTCGACCGGCGAGATCACGGCGCCGGACGTGCCGAGCGTGATGAATGTGGCGCCCGGCCGGACAGCACCGATGCCGATGGCGCCGGCCGGGTTGTCGCCGGCGCCGCCCGCGAAGGCCGGACGCTTCGTCATGCCCCAGCGTTCCGCGAGGTTGCTGCGCAACCGGCCTGCCGGCGCGCAGCCTTCGACGAGGCGCGGCATCTGCGCACGGGTGAGGCCGGTGGCGGCGAGGCCCTCGTCGCACCAGTCGCGCCTGGTGACATCGAGCCAGAGCGAGCCGGACGCATCGGACATGTCCTCGATCGCATCGCCCGTCAGCACCAGCCGGACATAGGCCTTCGGCAGCAGAACCAGCCGCGTGGCCGCGAAGATCTCGGGCTCGTGCGCCGCGATCCACATCAGCTTCGGCGCGGCGAAGCCGGGCATCGCCTTGTTGCCGGTGATCGTGCGCAAGGCGGGCCAGCGCTGCTCCAGCGCAGCGCATTCGCGCTCCGACCGGCCGTCGTTCCAGAGAATGCAGGGCCGCAACGGATTCATCGCGGCATCGAGCAGCACCGGGCCATGCATCTGGCCCGACAGGCCGATGGCGTCCACCGCCGCCAACGCGCCGGGATGATCCGCCTTCAGCGCATCGAGCGTGGCGAATACCGCGCCGATCCATGCGGCGGGGTCCTGCTCGGCCCGGCCCGGTCGCGGCACGTCCATCGTCAAGGCGTGGCTGCGGCTCGCAACGACGCGCTGCGTGTCATCGACGATGATCGTCTTGACCGCGGATGTTCCAAGATCGATGCCGAGATACATGACGTCTCACGCCTGCGTGCGCAACGACGGATACGGAGTGGAGCGATACCAGACTCCTGATAGCCTTGTCATCCGAACGCGAGTCATCGCAGCGCGCCGAGGCGAGATCATTTTCACGGAGTCGAGACATGGAGCCATCTGACCAACCAGCCGAACGGGCGTCGCGTCTCGTCGGACACTACGCGCTGGTGACGGGCGCAACGCAAGGCATCGGCCGCGCGATCGCGGTGCGGTTTGCCGAGGAGGGTGCGCATGTCGCGATCAATTTCGGCGGCCCGTCGCCGTCCGGCGACGAAACCCTGGCGCTGGTGCAGGCCGCCTCTGCCGCGCATGGTCACCGCTCGCGCGATCACGTTGCCGTGAAGGCCGACATCGGCGTCGAGGCCGAGATCGCCGAGATGTTCGAGACGGTGCTGAAGCGCTGGCCCCGGCTCGACTGCCTGGTCAACAATGCCGGCTTTCAGCGGGAATCGCCCAGCGAGGCGCTCGACGTCGACACGTATCGCAAGATCCTCGAGGTCAACCTCAACGGTGCCGTGCTCTGCGCGCGTCACGCGCTGGCGCATTTCGTCACGCGCGGCGGCGGCAACATCATCAACACCTCAAGCGTGCACCAGATCATTCCGAAGCCCGGCTATCTCGCTTATTCGATCAGCAAGAGCGCGATGGCGGGCCTCACGCGGACCCTGGCGCTCGAATTCGCCGGGCGCGGCATCCGCGTCAATTCGGTCGGGCCGGGCGCCGTCGACACGCCGATCAACGCGGCCTGGACCGGGGACCCGGCCAAGCGCGCGGCGGTCGAGTCCCACATTCCGATGGGGCGGGTGGCGAGCCCGGAAGAGATCGCCGGCGTGTTCGCCTTTCTCGCCTCGTCCGAAGCGAGCTACATCACCGGACAGACGATCTATGCATGCGGCGGCATCACGCTGTTCGGCGAATTCCGAGACAATTGGGCGAGCTGATCCCGGCCCTGCATCGCTCATGCGCGCGTGCGCGCACCATCATTCGCATTGTATCCACTTGCATTGTCATCGTCGCGGTGAGGATCTCTTAAGCATCCGCGGCGCATGGCAGCCCTTCGCGGGTGCAGCGAGATTTCGTTAAGGCGCGGGTACGAGAGTGCGCGCGTTTGCGAACTGGAATTGCGATGCATCGATTGGACCCGGACATTCGTCGCGATCTCGCGCATCTGCTGTACAGCTCGATGCCGCTGGTCGGGACGATCTCGGCCGCCGCCGTCGTGATCGGCAGCGTGATGGCCTGGGTTGCGCGCGATCCGGGCTACGCCGCGATCACGGTGGTGCTGCTGGTGATCGGCGCCCTTCGTGTTCTCAAGCTACGGATGTTCGCCGCGCGCTTCGATCGGCTCGATCACGATGCGATCATTCGCTGGGAACGCCTCTACGGCCTCGGCGCCGCCGCCTTCGGTCTGGCCGTCGGTGCGTTGTCGGCACGCGCGTTTCAGATCGGCGACGGGCCGGGCATCTGGATGTGCTTCGGCCTGTCGATGGCCTTCTGCGTCGGCATCGTATCGCGGGTCAGCCCATGGATCGTCATGACCTCCTCGGCGGTGCTGCTGATTCCGACCGTGGTGGCCTGCCTGATGCAGCCCGAGCCGGTGTACCGGATGGGCGCCGGCATGGTGGTGCTGTTCTGGATCACGCTGCGCGGCACGTCGTATCGACTCACGGCCGCCTTCACCGAGCGGATCACGGCGCAGCAGGCCTTGGCGCGGCAGGCGCTGCGCGATTTCCTCACCGGCCTGCCGAACCGCGCCGCGTTCATCGCCGCGCTCGGCCGGTGCGATCGCCCCGTCGCCATCATCGCGGTCGATCTCGATGGCTTCAAGCTCGTCAACGACCGGTTCGGCCATCAGGCCGGTGACGAGCTGCTGTGCCAGGTCGGCGCACGTCTGCAGGATTGCCTCGGCGAAACGGGCCTGGCGGCGCGGTTCGGCGGCGACGAATTCATGCTGCTGCTGCCTGCGGTGGGACGTGACGCCGCTCTCGCGTTCGCGCAAGCGGCGGTGACGGCGCTGTCGCAACCCTTCACGCTGGCTGGAACGCGCGTTCAGATCGGCGCCAGCGCCGGCATCCTGGTCACCGAGGATCGGCAGGCGGACACCGAGGCGCTGCTCGACCAGGCCGATCGCGCGCTCTATGCGGCCAAGCGTGCCGGCGGCCAGCGTTGGTGCTGGGCCGACGAGCACATGGCCGTTGCCGTCGCATGCACGGCGAGCAGCGAGGCGCCGACGCTGGCGCTCGCGGACTAGCAGCACGATGGCAGCCTGACCGTTCCACGCGGACGCTGGCAAGCTCGGACCGCGGCCGCTAATGTAACCGGCAGAAGCCGACGAACGGCGCACGATGTCAGGAGGAGCGGCCGATGCGGAGCATCAGGATCGGCGCCGGAGCGGGCTATTCCGGTGACCGGATCGAGCCTGCGGTGGAGCTCGCGGCGAAGGGCGGCCTGGACTATCTCGTGTTCGAGTGCCTGGCGGAGCGCACGATCGCGCTGGCGCAGCAGGCGCGCATGAAGGATCCGGCCGCCGGCTATGATCCGCTGCTGGCGGCGCGCATGCAGGCCGTGCTGCCGATCTGCCGCGCCAACAAGGTCCGTATCATCACCAACATGGGGGCGGCCAATCCGGTCGCCGCGGCCGAAGCCACCCGCACCATCGCGCGCCGGCTTGGACTGAAGGGGCTGAAGATCGCGGCCGTGACCGGCGACGATGTTCTGGAGCCGTTGAAGACAGCGGATGTCATGCTCGACACCGGCGACACGATCCGGGCCCTCGGCAATCGGGTCGTCTCGGCCAACGCCTATGTCGGGGCGGGCGCGATCGCGGAGGCGCTCGCGGCCGGCGCGGATGTCGTGATCACCGGGCGCGCCGCCGACCCAGCGCTCTTTCTCGGACCTTTGATCCACGAGTTCGGCTGGGCCCTGGATGATTGGGACCGGCTCGGGCAGGGCACCGTCGTCGGTCATCTGCTCGAATGCGCTGGACAGATCACCGGCGGCTATTTCGCCGATCCCGGAGCGAAGGATGTTCCCGATCTCGCCCGGCTCGGCTTTCCGATCGGCGAGGTGCGCGAGGATGGCGAACTGATCGTGACCAAGGTCGCGGGCTCCGGCGGCTGCGTCACGCCGGCGACCGTGAAGGAGCAACTGCTCTATGAGATCCACGATCCCGTGCAATATTTCCAACCCGACGTCGTGGCGGATTTCTCGCAGGTGACCGTCGAGGAGCTTGGTCCGGACCGGGTCAGGGTGGTCGGCGGTCGCGGCCGGCCGAAGACGGGACTGCTGAAGACCTCGGTCGGCTATCTCGATTCCTATGTCGGCGAGGGTCAGATCTCCTATGCCGGCCCTGGCGCGGTCACGCGCGGCCGCCTTGCGCTCGATGTCGTCAGGGAGCGCCTCGCGCTCACCGGCGTGGCGGTGAACGAGCTGCGCTGCGACCTGATCGGGTTGAATGCGCTGCATGGCGACGATCGCGCACAGGGTACCGAGCCCTACGAGGTGCGCGTTCGCGTCGCCGGGCGGACCGAGACGATGGCGGAGGCGATTCGTATCGGCAACGAGGTCGAGACGCTCTACACCAATGGCCCGGCAGGTGGCGGCGGCGCCTGGAAATCGGCGCGCGAGGTGATCGCCGTCGCCTCCTGTCTCGTTGCCGAGGATGCGCCGCAGCTCTGCGTCGGCATGCTGACGGCCTGAGTTTTCAAGGGCTTCACGGATCGCTCTCGGCAGCGCAAGCTGGCCGTCATGGTTGCGGTGCCTGAGAACAAGCGAGAATTCAGTCCATGTATGACGTCATTGTGGTCGGCGGCGGCTCCGCGGGAGCGGTCGTCGCTGCGCGCCTGTCCGAAGACCCCCGGACGCGGGTCCTGCTGCTCGAAGCCGGCGCGGACTGGCGCGCGGACGACGCGCCGTGGGAGATCGTGACGCCGAACCCGATTCCGATCATCCACGATCGCGCCTTCCAGGAGAAATGGCAGTGGCCGGAGTTGATGTCCCGCCGCGTCGCCGGGCAGGACATGCGCTTCTACTGGCGCGGAAAGGGGCTGGGCGGCAGCTCGATGATGAACGGCCAGATCGCGATCCGCGGCGTGGCCGATGCATTCGATGAATGGGCGGCCAATGGCTGCACGGGATGGTCGGCCAAGGACATCATGCCGCTGTTCGCGGTGATCGAGGACGATCTCGCATTCGGTGATCGCGAGGGGCACGGTCGCGGCGGCCCGCTTCCAGTCACTCGCGCACCGCCTGACACATGGGGCCCGATCGATCGTGGCTTGCGCGATGCCGCGCTGGCGAGCGGCTATCGCTGGTGCGACGATCTCAACGGGCCCGATGGCGAGGGTGTTGCCTGCTATCCGATCAACAGCCGCGCCGGCCGCCGTATTTCCACCAATGAGGGCTATCTCGAGCCGGCCCGCGGCCGTCCGAACCTCGAGATCCGCGGACGGGCGCTGGTCGATCGGCTGCTGATCAGCGACGGCAGGGCGACCGGCGTGCGCGTCCACGTCGAAGGTGAAGGCGTGAAAAACGTCGCGGCGCGCGAGGTCGTGCTGTGTGCCGGCGCGATCCACAGCCCCGCGATCCTGCTGCGCTCGGGTATCGGCCCTGCGACCGATCTGCTGGCGATGGGAATTGCGGTCGTGCGTGATCTTCCGGTCGGCCGGCACTTCTTCGATCATCCGCTGTTCCGCACCACCATCCAGCTCCGCGAGGCGCTGCGTCCGACCGACCGCGACACGCGCCATACCAATTGCTGCGTCACCTACTCGTCGGGCCTCGCCGGCGGCGGCAAGCGCGACATGATCCTGATCGCGTTCAACCATCGGGGCATCGGCGTGCCCGGCGCGATCGGCGCCGGACTGTTCAACGCCTTCTCGCGCGGTACGCTCAGGCTCGCCTCGACCGATCCGAGCGTGGATCCGATCGTCGAGGAGAACATGCTGGCCGATCCGCGCGACGTGGCGCGAATGCGGGACGCGGTGAAGCGGCTGGCCGTGATCACGGTGCAGCCGGCGCTGCGCGACATCGCCGACTGGATTCGCCTCGGCGATACGGAGTTCACGCTGCCGCAGGCGGCTGCGCTGCCCGAGGCCGAGCTCGATGCGCTGCTGCGGCAGGTCACCGGCGACATCCAGCATGCGGCGGGGAGCTGCCGCATGAGCGGATTCGACGATGGCGACGGCGTGGTCGATCCGGACGGCCGCGTGAAGGGCATTGCCGGCCTGCGCGTCGCCGATGCCTCGATCATGCCGTCCGATTGCCGCGCCAACACGCATTTCACCACCGTCGTGATCGGCGAGGCGATCGCGCGGATGATGCGAGAGCGCCTGTAGAGCTCACGCGATGGCGAAGCGAAGCCCGGCGCGGGCGCGCCCGCCGGAGATCGCGATCGGGGTGCCGTCGGCGCGCCAGCACGCGGCTCCTGTCAGCGTGCCGTCGTCGCCGAACGCGATCGCGTTCATGCCGCCGGCCACGACCGGCTCGCGCTTGATCTCGTGCCCGCGTGCGGCGAGCTCCCGCGCCACATGGTCGGGAAACGCCGGCTCGAGCTCGAGCACGCCGCCCTGCGTCCAGAGCCGCGGCGCCTCGACGGCCTCCTGCAGCGACATGCCGTGGTCGATCAGGTTGACCAGCGCCTGGAAGGCCGAGGGAAAGATGCGCAGGCCGCCGGGAAGGCCGAGCGCATAGCGCAAGCGGCCGTCGCGAAGCGCCATCATCGGCGCCATCGAGGTGAAGACGCGCTTGCCCGGCTGGATCGACAGCGCGCGGCCCGGATGCGGATCGAAATTGTACATGTAGTTGTTGGCGGTCATGCCGGTGCCCGGGATCTGTACGCAGGCGCCGAACAGGCCGTTGATGGTCTGGGTCGCCGCGACGACGTTGCCCTCGGCATCGGCGACCGTGACATGGGTGGTGTTGGCGGACTCCGTCGGCGCAAGGCCCGGGCCGAAGCTCCGGGCCCGGCTCATGTCGATCTGCGCCCGCCGCTGCGCGGCATAGGCCTTCGACGTCAGCCGCTCGACTGGCACGTCGACGAAAGCGGGATCGGCGGTGGCGACCGCCCGGTCGGCAAAGGCGATCTTCAAGGCTTCGGCAAGCACGTGCACGCCATCGGCCGAACCGAAGCCGAGCCCGCCGACGTCGAAGCCCTCGAGGATGTTCAGCATCTGCACGATGTGCACGCCGCTGGAGGAGGGCGGCGGCGGGCCGATGATCTCATGGCCGCGATAGTGGCCGCGGATCGGCGCGCGTTCGATCACCTTGTAGGCGGCGAGGTCGCTCGCATCGATCAGCCCGCCATTGTCGGCCATGTAGTCGGCCAGCGCGATCCCGAGCGGCCCGCCATAGAGAGCGTCCGGTCCTTGCTCCGCGATCAGCCGCAGCGATGCCGCATAGTCGGTCTGGATCACGCGCGTGCCTGGACTGACGGGCTCGCCGCCCGGCACGAACAGCGTCGACAGATGCGGATCGCGCGCGAGGTCGTCCGCGACCAGCCGCACGCAATCGTTGAGATAGGGACTGGCGATGAAGCCGTGCTCAGCGAGCCGGATCGCCGGCGCCATCACTTCGGCCAGCGGCAGCCGGCCGAAGCGCGACAGGGCCTCGCACCATCCCTTCAGCGCGCCGGGCACGGCGACCGCGAGCGCGCCTGCGACGTTGCGGCGGCCGCGGGTCTCGCGCGCCAGCGTGATCTCGTCGGAGACCGGATCATACATTCCTGGCGTGGCGCGCCGCGGCGCGGTGCTCAATCCGTCGAGCACGATGTGCCGTCCATCCGCAAGGCGGATGTGCGACAGCCCGCCGCCGAGAATGCCGACCATCATCGGCTCGACCACCGTCAGCGCGAACAGCGCGGCGACCGCGGCATCGATCGCGTTGCCGTCACGCATCAGCATCTCGGCACCGGCGCTGGAGGCGAGCGGATGATTGGTCACCACCATGCCGCGCGAGCCCGTCGCCGGCTGCTTCTCGCAGGTGAAGTCGGCGATGCGCCGTATGTGCGAAGCCATTCGGGTCTCCTCTGTCGAACGGCGGATGCCGAGAGGTCGTCTTTCGCAATCCTGCCCGATCCCTTGCGCAAGGGGAAGAGCGGCGCCCCAGCTCGACGAACTGATAAGTGCGCCACGCATGGCTCGGAGAGCATCGATCTCTCCCGCCGCGTTCTCATCGCCGCGCATCTGTGTTAGGCCTGGGCGCAGTTCCACCTCGCGAGCCCAGCTGATTTCATGCCTCACTACGATCTGATCATTCGCGGCGGTCGCGTGCTCGACCCGGAAACGAAGCTCGACGCCACGGCCGATGTCGCCATCAAGGATGGCGCGATCGCTGCCGTGGGCGATGTCGGCGGGGCCGCCGATCAGGTGGTCGATGCGGCCGGCCTCGCCGTCGTGCCCGGCTTCATCGATCTGCACGCGCATGGCCAGTCGTTGCCGGCCGACCGCATGCAGGCCTTCGACGGCGTCACCACCACGCTCGAGCTCGAGATCGGCGTGATGCCGGTGGCGCGCTGGTATGACGAGCAGGCGGCGATCGGCCGCCTTCTGAACTACGGCGCAGCGTCGGGCTGGGTGTTCGCGCGGATCGCGACGATGACGACGCAGCAGACCGCGTCCAACATCGCCGGCATGGGCGAGGCGATGCGCGACAAGCGTTGGGTCGAGGAGGTCGCCACGGCTGCCGAGACCGCCGAGATCGTCGAGCGCACGCGGCAGGGTCTGGAGCAGGGCGGTCTCGGCATTGCCTTCCCGAACGCCTACGCGCCCGGCACCGGCATGAAGGAGCTGTCGGAGCTGTGCAGCCTGGCGGCCAAGCACGACGTGCCGACCTACACGCACATCGCCTATATGTCGAACGTCGATCCGCGCAGCTCAGTCGATGCCTACACGCGGCTGATCGGGCTGGCCGGCTCGACCGGCGCCCACATGCACATCTGCCATTTCAACAGCACCAGCCTGCAGGATGTCGAGCGCTGCGCCGAGCTGGTGCAGACCGCGCAGAAGCAAGGCCTGAAGGTCACGACCGAAGCCTATCCCTACGGCACCGGCTCGACCGTGGTCGGCGCCGGCTTCTTCGCCGATCCCGCGTTCTGCCAGCGCATGGGTACCGGCTATGACGCAATCGAGATGGTCGCCGAGCGCCATCGGCTCGGCAGCCGTGACGAATTGCTGGCGCGGCAGCAGGACGATCCCGGCGCATTGGTGCTGATCCATTTCCTCGATGTCGCCGTCAACCAGCGCCACCGCGACCTGCTCGACGTCTCCGTGCTGTTTCCGGGCGGCGCCATCGCCTCCGATGCGATGCCGTGGATCCTGTCCAACGGCACGGACTACACCGGCGACGCCTGGCCGCTGCCGGATGACGCGGTGTCGCATCCGCGCTCATCGGCGACGTTCACGAAATTCCTGCGCGAATGGGTGCTGGACCGCAAGGCGGTGCCGCTGATGGAGGGCCTCGCCAAGTGCACGCTGATCCCGGCCCGGATTCTGGAACCGTCGACGCCCGCGATGCGCAAGAAGGGACGGCTGCAGGCCGGCTGCGACGCCGACATCGCCGTGCTCGATCTCGCCAGCCTGCGCGACCGCGCCGACTTCCTCAACATGAACCGGCCGTCCGAGGGCGTACGGCATCTGCTCGTCAATGGCCGCGCCGTCATCACCGATGGCGAGCTCGTTCGCGACGTCCGGCCGGGGCAGGCGGTACGCCGTCCGGTCCTGTCATGATCGTCCCGGTCCTGCTGGTCGCCGGATCGCTCGGTGCCGGCAAGACGACCCTGCTCAATCATCTGCTCGCCAATCCGGACGGACGGCGCATCGCCGCTGTTGTCAACGACTTCGGCGCGGTCGATATCGACGCGCAATTGCTCGGCACCGTCACCGAGGAGGTGATCAGCCTCAAGAACGGCTGCATTTGCTGCTCGCTGCAGGGCGACCTGCTGCGCACGCTGTCCTCCGTCATCAAGCGCGATCCGGCACCCGACGCGATTGCGATCGAGACATCGGGCATTTCCGATCCCGCCGAAATCATCCGCAGCCTGATGGATCCCGTGATCTTCAAGGTGGCGCCGCTCGAGACCGTCGTCACCTTGGTCGACCCGCAGCGGCTGCGCGATGATCCCGAGATCGAACAGGATGTGCTGTGGCGCTCGCAGTTACGGGCCGCGGATTTCGTGCTGCTGACCAAGGCCGATCTGCTCGACCGCGCCGCGCTCGATGCGGCCCGCGCCGTCGTCGGCGGCACCAAGCCGCAATCGGCGATCTTCGAGATCGCGCATGGCGTCGTCGCGCCGGACCTGCTGTTCAGCCGCGACATTCGCGCGCCGCGAGAGCTGCCCAAGCAGGTGCCGACGATGTCGCAACCTTTCGCAACCCTCACCTGGACCTCCCGTGCTCCGCTGTCGCTGGCCCGCTTCCAGCAGGTGATCGGAAAGCTCGCGCCGCGCACCCTGCGCATCAAGGGCATCCTGCTGTTCACCGACCATCCGGGACAGCCGATCCTGTTTCAGTCGGTGGCGACGCGCGGCACCTTGGCGCCGTCGCCGGTGTCGCCCGCCGATGGCCTCACGGCCCAGCTCGTGCTGATCGGACTCGAAGGTGAGCTCGACGCCGGCGAGATCGACGCGCTGCTGCACGAGGTGATCGTCGCCTGAGATCGAAGGCCGCGCGTCAGCCCGCCTGCCGCAATGCGCCGTCCGCGGCCTCGGCCCAGGTACAGCAGCCGCCCCCGGCGCGCTTGGCGGCATAGAGCGCGCTGTCGACCTGGCGCAGCACCTCGTCCATGGACTCGTCCGTGAGCGGCCGGTCGTTCACCAGCAGGCCGGCGCTGGCGCCGATCACCACGGGGATGTCGGACAGCAGGAATGGCATCGACAGCGAGCGGATTGCTTCGCGCGCCAGCGCCAGCGCCTCGTCGCGTCCGTCCGCGCCGCCCGTCACCGGCTTCAGCAGCATGAACTCATCGCCGCCGAAGCGCGCGGCGAGACCGCCCTGGCCGACACAGCTCGATAGCCGGGCTGCGACCTGACGCAGCAGGTCGTCGCCGGCGTGGTGGCCATGGCGGTCGTTGACGGGCTTGAAGCCGTCGAGATCGATGGCAATGATCGCGACAGTCCGGGTCGTGCGTTCGAGCGCAGCCAGGAAGGCCGCCCGGTTGGGCAGGTCGGTCAGGAAATCATGGTTGGCCTGGCGGGCCAGCGCGTGCTTGGCCTCGAGCCGCTCGATGAACGCGGTGCTGAGATGGCGCGAGGCTTCGCGGATCGAGAACCAGAACAGCACCAGCAGGACGGCCCCGAGCTGATAGGGCAGCTCCGGGCGCATCAACCCGGCGATGAGCGTCGGGGCGAGCAGCACGGCGGTTGTCGTCAGCACGACCCACGGGCGGATCGCCGCGCGCGACACCATGCCGACGCAATAGGACATCGACAGGCCGAAGGCGATCCATGCGCCCGGAGCATCGTTGAGCTGGAACGCGCGGAAGGTGAGAGCGCCAAGCGCAAGGCCGAAGGCGGCGGCGCCCGCGGCGTAGACTTTCTCCCAGAGGATCACGTCGCGATCGGACAGGCGTCCCGCATATTGTTTGTAGCGCAGCAGGCTGACCACGCGACCGATGGCGTTGACGATGATCGCGAACGTGATCGCGATGTAGCCGGGATCGCCGTGCAGGACCGCAAGCGTGACCGAGCCGGTGATGGCGGCCGCGTTGATCGACATGACCTGCGGCAGAGACGTGTACAGCAGATCGACGAGCTCGCGCCGGATCGCCGGGTTCGGATGGATGAATCTGGAAAGCAGCCCATGTCCCATGGGAACACCATGGGACACCTTTCCTAACAGTTGATGGGCGCGAACGATTCGCGCGACGAAGGTTCGGAGTTACCTTAAATCTTCGTCAATCGCTCAGGGGGCGCGGCTGGGGTCGGTGGTTGGATAGACCGGCGTCGCCGTCGACATCCGCGAGGGCATCGGCGCCGCCGCCGCCACTTTCGGTGCCTCTGCCTTCGGCGTCTCCGCCTTGATGTCGGACTTTGGCGGCTCGAGCTTCAGCGGCCGCAGCGGCTGACGCTTCGCCATCGCGTCGAGTACGGCGCGGTTCGTCTTCTCGATGCGCTTTGCGGCCGCGACGTCGGCAAAGGCGCGGTCGAACTTGCGCATGCGATAGAACACGATGCCGCGGTCGATATAGGCCTCATGGTAGCGGGGATCGAGCTGGATCGCCGCGTCGAGATCGGCCAGCGCCGCCGCGAAGTCGCCCTTCTGGAACGCGGCCATGCCGCGATCGTGATGGGCCTGGGCCTCGTTCGAAGCCGTACCCCCGGCGAGCATTGTATCCGCCGTGCATGGCGCGGTCGCGCCTGCCGCGCAGGGCGCACGCTCCTGCTCGGCAGAATAGACCGTGTCGATCTTGCTGACGCGTAGCGGAAGCGGATCGGATACCGAGGCATTGCTGCCCGATGCGCTGCCGACCGTTGCGCTGGCAGCCGTCTCGCCGCCGGAATTCGCGGCCGCATCGCCGGTCGTCGCCGCGTCGGTGGCGCTATCGATCGGTTTGGCGGGAACCTCGTTCGGCTTGACCTTGTTGGTCGCAACCACGATCGGCTTGAGCGGCGCGACGGAAGCCGACGACATGTGGGTGAACAGCAGGTAGCCGGTTAGCGCCACGGCGGACGCACCGGCCAGCGCCATTACGCCGGACGCGACCTTGTGGACCTTGGCGACGACGGCCAGCTTGGAATCCTGCTGATGCTCGTCCTGCGCGGCGCCGAGCAGCCGGTCATAGGCCGTGCGCTGCTCCTTGTCGCCGAGAATGTCGTTGGCGCGGATGATCTGTCGAAACCGCAGCGCGGCATCCGGATCGCCGGGATTGACGTCGGGGTGGCTCTCTTTGACCGCTTTGCGGAAGGCCGCCCGGATATCGTCAGCGTCATCGTCCGGAAGAGCTCCGAGTAAATCGTAAAGCGTCTTCATCGTCGTTCTCGCTGCAGGCTTCCCTCGTCTCCGATCGAAATTCCTACGGCGAATTTACGCTGGAGCACTCGTACTAACTCTTTCCGCTTCGCATGATGGTTGGTCAATCCGGCGGAAAAATGACTGAAAATGGCGAAGTTCGTAGCCATTTTTGCCGTGTTTGAGGTCATCGCGCTCGTCCTTCTTCGCCACGGTGCGCGCAATCCCAGATTGAATCGCTGCCCTCTGACCGCCTCCGCCGCGGGACATGCACCTATGGTGGAGAGAAAGTTTGAAGCCGGATTTAACGTGAGCTGATTGGCAGCTCGGTTTGCGGCAACACCCCGCATTCCATCGCGGCAGTGTGGCGCTGCTACACACCGGCTCTTGTCCGCTGGTGTCAGGTCCCTGAGGCAGATGTCGCTGCGGGCAACAGGCCGGGCCTGAGAAGGGCGCCTCTCGCTTCGGCGGCCGCCTTGCGGAACCAGCGACCCGGCCGCTATACCGGCCGCATGACTGAATTTCATGGTGTCTTTCCCTACCTGGCCTCGCCGATCGGCGCGGATGGAACGATCCGTACGGAGGTGCTGGGGCGTCTTTGCGACGATCTGATCCTTGCCGGTGTGCACGGCCTGACGCCGCTCGGCTCCACCGGCGAGTTCGCCTATCTCGATCGTGCCCAGCGCATGACCGTCGTGGAGACAACCATCGATGCTGCCCAGGGCCGCGTTCCCGTGATCGCAGGCGTGGCCTCGACTACGATTGCTGACGCGGTGGCGCAGGCCAAGGCTTACCAGAAGCGCGGCGCAACCGGCATCCTGGCGGTGCTCGAAGCCTATTTCCCGGTCAACGACGCCGGTATCGAGGCATATTTCCGGGCGATTGCCGATGCCGTCGACGTTCCCGTCGTCATCTACACCAATCCCCAGTTCCAGCGTTCCGACCTGTCGCTCGACGTCATCGCGCGCCTCGCCGAGCATCCGCGCATCAACTACATCAAGGACGCTTCGACCAACACCGGCCGGCTGTTGTCGATCATCAATCGCTGCGGCGACGCCATCAAGGTGTTCGCGGCGTCCTCACACATTCCGGCCGCGGTGATGCTGATCGGCGGCAAGGGCTGGATGGCCGGGCCGGCCTGCATCATCCCGCGCCAGAGCGTCGCGCTCTACAATCTGTGCAAGGCGTCCTGCTGGGACGATGCGATGCTGCTGCAGAAGAAGCTGTGGCGCGTCAACGAGGCCTTCGCCCGCTTCAACCTCGCGGCCTGCATCAAGGCCGGCCTGTCGATCCAGGGCTACGACGTCGGCGATCCCGTGCCGCCGCAGGCCCCGCTCTCGCCCGAGCAGCGCAAGGTCGTCGAAGAGGTGCTGCGCAGCCTGGGGTGAGCTAGCCCCGGCTTTGGCCCCCGCTCTCTCCTCATCGTCATTCCGGGGCAGCCCAAAGGGCTGAGCCCGGATCCATACTCCGCGGCCTCTCGGGTGGGCAGACATGGAGACATCGAGCCTCCAAACTACCGGTCGTGGTTATGGAATCCGGGCTCGCGCTGCGCGCGCCCCCGGAATGACGGTTCGTCATGACGCACCAGCTTAAACACGTGTTGGCCACCGCAATGCCGATCCGCTAAGACCCTGCCAAATTCATTGAACTGACCAAGGACTGACGAATGAACATTCTTCCCAACAATATGCGGTTTGGTGCGGGGCAGCCCCTCAAGCGCCTGGAGGATCAGCGGCTGCTGACCGGGAAGGGGCAGTTCATCGACGACAAGGCGGAGGACGGCGCGCTGTGGCTCTACGTGCTGCGCTCCCCGCATGCGCATGCCAGGATCCTGTCGATCGACACCGCCGCCGCCCGCGAGATCGCGGGCGTGCAGGCGATTTACACCGGCGCGGACCTCGTCGCTGACGATGTCGGCACCATTCCGACCCTGGCAATCTTCAAGCGTCCTGACGGCAAGCCGATGACGGTGCCGCCGCGCCGCCTGCTTGCCCATGAGATCGTCCGCTTCACCGGCGAGGCGGTCGCCGCCGTGGTCGCGACCTCGCGCACGGTCGCGCAGGAGGCTGCGGAAGCGATCGTCGTCGATTACGAGGTGCTGCCGGCGGTGACCGATCCGGTGAAGGCGCTCGCGCCCGGTGCGCCCGTGGTCTGGGCGGAGGCGCCCGACAACATCGTCGCCGCGATGAGCTATGGCGATGCCGCCAAGGTCGAGGAGGCCTTCGCCAACGCCCCGCACAAGGTCTCGCTCGACATCACGAGCCAGCGCCTGGTGCCCTCGGCGATGGAGCCGCGCTCGACCATCGCCGAGATCGAGAAGAAGACCGGCCGGCTGCTGCTCCATGTGCAATCGCAGACCCCGGCCTCGACACGCGACGTGCTGGCGGAAGCCGTGCTGAAGCGGCCGAAGGAGAGCGTGCGCGTGCTGGTCGGCGACATCGGCGGCGGCTTCGGCCAGAAGACCAACCTCTATCCTGAGGACGGCATCGTCGCCTATGCCGCGACCAAGCTTAACAAGAAGATCCGCTGGCGCGCCGAGCGCACCGACGAGTTCGTCGGCGGCACCCATGGCCGCGACCTCACCTCGACCGCCGAGTTCGCGCTCGATGCCAAGGGCAAGGTGCTGGCCTATCGGGTGCGCTCGATCGGCGCCACCGGCGCCTATTCGTCGGGTGCGGCCAACATCATCCCGCTGGTGCTCGGGCCGTTCGTGCAGACCGGCGTCTATGATCTGCCGCTGGTGCATTTCGAGGTGAAGACCGTGATGACGCATACGGCGCCGGTCGGCGCCTATCGCGGTGCTGGACGCCCCGAGGCGGTGTTCATCGTCGAGCGGCTGTTCGATGCGGCCGCGCGCCAGATCGGGATCGATCCGCGCGCCATCCGCAAGACCAACTACATCAAGCCGGCGCAGCTCCCCTACACCAACGCCGTCGGCCAGGTGTATGATTCCGGCGCCTTCGCCCACATGCTGGAGCGCGCGTCCAAGCTTGCCGATTGGGACGGCTTCAACGCGCGCAAGCGCGAGGCGAAGAAGCGCGGCATGCTCTACGGCCGCGGCCTGACCAGCTACATCGAATGGACCGGCGGCCGCGCCCACACCGAGAAGGTATCGCTGCACGCGACCTCCGAGGGCCGCGTCATCCTGCATTCCGGCACCATGGCGATGGGGCAGGGCCTGCAGACCACCTATACGCAGATGATCTCCGATACGCTCGGCATTCCGCTGGACAAGATCGACGTCGTGCAGGGCGACACCGATCTCGCCACCGGCTTCGGCAGCGTCGGCTCGCGCTCGCTGTTCGTCGGCGGCACGGCGGTGGCGGTGTCGTCGAACGACCTCATCACCAAGGCGCGCGAGAAGGCGTCCAACCTGCTGGAGACCGCGGTCGAGGACATCGAGTATCGCGACGGCTTCCTCACCGTCGTCGGCACCGACCGCCGCATCAGCCTGTTCGACATCGCCGGGAAGGAGCAGGGCGCCAAGCTGTCGGTCGACAGCGAGGGCGAGGTCGACGGTCCGAGCTGGCCGAACGGCACGCATGTCTGCGAGGTCGAGATCGATCCGGAGACCGGCATCAGCCGCGTGGTGCGCTACACCACGGTCGACGACGTCGGCGTCGCCGTCAATCCGATGCTGGTCGCCGGCCAGATCCATGGCGGCGTCGCGCAGGGCATCGGCCAGGCGCTGTACGAGAACGTCGCCTACGATGCCGACGGCCAGCTCCTGACCGCCACCTATCAGGACTATTGCATCCCGCGCGCCGACGACGTGCCGCCGATCGTGGTCACGCTCGACGATTCCGCGCCGTGCAAGACCAACCCGCTGGGGGCCAAGGGCTGCGGCGAATCCGGCGCCATCGGCGGTCCGCCCTGCGTCACCAACGGCGTGATGGATGCGCTGTTCGAGCTGGGGATCACCAACCTGCAGACGCCGCTGACGCCGGAGAAGGTGTGGGCGGCGATCTCCGAGGCGAAGGCGGCAAAGGCCAAAGCGTCGGCCTGAGCGAGCGCGCGGGACGCTCCCGTGCCGGACGTGCTCCTGTTGCGTCGCTCAACGCGCGAGCTACGCCGAGCTGTTCAGTGACGAGAGCGGCGAGGGTCACGCCCGCATCTGGTCGCGCCCCCTGCATGCGCAGCGGCGACTGATCTTGCTGCGTCATAGCCCGCCATTCCGGGGCAGCCCGTCAGGGCTGAATCCAGAATCTCGAGATTTTCGGTGCAATTGCGCACCTGAGGGGACGATGCTGTCGGATCGCCCCCGCCGAGCCCGGCAAGACAACGATCTCATGCGAATCGTCGCGGCGCCGCGACCGACGATGATTGACCCAGATCAAGGTCGCCGACTCGCACTCGCCTCTAGATTGTATTGAACACAACGAGGAGCGTGACCATGCGGCGGTGTGCGGGCGTGGTGAGCGGGGCGATGGCTTTGGCAATCGTCGCGTTTGGATCATCTCTGGCGGACGCGTGTTCGCGCGTCCTCTGGGCCGATAATGGTCAGGCCGTTGTCACCGGGCGCAACATGGATTGGCCCGAAGACATGCGCACCGATCTCTGGGCCTTCCCACGCGGCCTTGCGCGCAAAGGCGAGAGCGGCGACGACAACGAACTGAGCTGGACGTCGAAATACGGCAGCGTCGGCGGGGCGGTTTATAATCTGGCGATCGCCGACGGCATGAATGAAAAAGGTCTTGTAGCCAACCTGCTGTGGCTCTCCGAGAGCGATTACGGAAAGCGCGATCTCAAGCGCCCCGGCCTCGCGCTGTCGCTCTGGGCGCAATACAACCTCGACAACTTTGCCACCGTTGCCGAGGCGGTGGCCGACATCGAAACCGGTCGCTATCAACTCATCGCCGCCGGCATGCCCGGATACGCGACGGCGACCGTGCATTTGTCGCTTTCGGACGCGACGGGCGATTCGGCGATCATCGAAATCGTCGATGGCGGCAAGGTGCGCGTTCATCACGACCGCCGCTATCTGGTCATGACGAACTCGCCGCCCTTCCCCGAGCAGCTCGCCAATCTGAAGAAATACCACGTCTTTGGCGGCACCGAAGCGCTGCCGGGGACGAGCGAAGCGGCCGACCGCTTCGTCCGCGCCGCCTATTACATCCAGAACCAGACCAAGCCGTCGGACACCCGCCAGACCGTGGCCCGCATGTTGTCGGTCATGCGCAACGTGGCGCAGCCTTTCGTGCGGCCAGAACCGAAGCGACCGGAGGCGTCGCATACGATCTGGCGCGCCGTCGCCGACTCGACCGACCGGCTCTACTTCTTCGAATCGACGCTCAGCCCGAACATCGTCTGGGTCAGCTTGCCGCTGCTGGACCTTTCCGTCGGCGCTCCGATCCGCAAGCTCGACCTGTCCGGGGCGGACAGGGATCTGGTCGGCGAGGTGAGCAGCCAGTTCAAGCCGGCCGCGCCGCTGGAATTCAAGAAAGGCGGCTCCTGATAGGGCAGAGCCCTACGGACAGATACAACGTCATCTTTATATCCGCGTTGTGGCGCTCGCACGCCGCGCGACATGACTGCGGAGCGCTCGCCGTGAAGCCCTGCCACCGCACTGGGCTGGAAGCGCCGCGCCGTTTGTTAAGGACGGATTGTGGTGCATTGCTGCACTGAGGCTATGCGCCGACGATGCTACCGCATTAGAGTATTCGTGCCACATCAGCACCTCTTGCTTTGGTCATGCCATGATCACGCACGACAGCGGCCCGGATGCCGACCGCAAGGTAAGGATTTCTCCGGTCAACTCGCACAATGAGTGGGATCCACTCGAGGAAGTGATTGTCGGAAGGCTCGAAGGCGCGACGATTCCATCCGCTCATCCGGTCGTCGCCTGTAACATTCCGGGAATGGCTGCACGGGCGCAAGCGCTGCTCGGGGGCTTTCGCTATCCAAGGATGATGATTGAACCGGCTCAGCGCGAGCTCGATGGCTTTATTGCGCTGTTGCAGTCGCTTGGCGTGGTGGTCACCCGGCCGGAACCGGTTGATTTCAAGAAGCGCTTCAGCACGCCCGAATGGTCTTCGCGCGGTTTCTGCAACTCCTGCCCGCGCGATAGCATGCTGGTGATCGGAGACGAAATCATTGAAACGCCTATGGCGTGGCCCAGCCGCTATTTCGAGACCCATTCCTTTCGTCCGGTCCTGAAGGACTATTTCCGTCGCGGCGCCCGCTGGACTGCCGCGCCACGGCCGCAACTCACGGACGAACTGTATAACGCCGATTTCAGACGGCCCGAAAACGGTGAGCCGATGTCATATATTCTGACTGAATTCGAACCGGTGTTCGACGCTGCCGATTTCGTCCGCTGCGGGCGCGATCTGTTTGTAACCCTCAGCAATGTCACCAATGCATCCGGCATCGAATGGCTGCGCCGCCATCTCGGCGACGGCTATCGCATCCACGAGATCGAGAGCCGCTGTCGTAACCCGATGCACATCGACACGACCATTTTGCCGCTGGGGCCGGGCAGGCTTCTGATCAATCCCGAATACATCGACGTCAGCCGCCTCCCGGACATACTGAAGAAATGGGACATTCTCGTCGCTCCCGAGCCTGATCCGATCACCGATCGCTTGCTCAATATCACGTCGCTCTGCGGAAAATGGCTCAACATGAATGTACTGATGGTGGACGAAAAGCGCATCATCGTTGATCCGCATCATGTGCGAACGATGCGTGCGATCGAGCAATGGGGTTTCGAGCCGATCCCCTGCGAATTCCTGCATTACGCCGCATTTGGCGGCGCATTCCATTGCGCGACACTCGACATCAGGCGGCGCGGGGCGCTCGAGAGCTATTTTTGAGGATTGGCACGCCTATCCGGACTCGAGGCGCAGTCCGACGATGCCAAGTACAATGAGACCAATCGAGGCGAGCCGGGTCGCGGTCGTCGGCTCGTCGAACAGATAGATTCCGAAGAGAGTGGCGACGGCGATGCTCGCGCCGGTCCACGCGGCGTAGGCCGTGCCCATCGGGATCGTCTTCACGGCGAGGCCAAGACAACCGACGCTGGCGCCCATAAAACCCACGGTGACCAGGATCGACGGCAGGCGCGAGAGACCTTCGGAATATTTGAGAGCGATCAGCCAACCCACCTCGCAAAGGCTGCCAATGAATAAGATCACCCAGGCCATGAGAGGTTCTCCCAAAAGATGGGCTTAACGATCCTCGACGGAGTTCGTGTCAGAATTCCACGGTCTCGCTATTCTGCCAACTCATTCCGCCAAGCCTTTACACTTTGCAAGTGCACGCTGGAAGGCTCCCGGCGTTCCCTGCGCCCTCTCGATCTTCGAAAGGGCATGTCGATCGCAAGACTCGGGCGTGATCCGCCGCGGGACGACGACGTCATGTCTGCTGCTGTTTGAGCTGTGAATCTGGACGTGGATCGACTGCCGTCGACCGATCCACCGGCAGCTCCAGTCGCACACTGAAGTCGCCTGCCACTCCGCTGAACCGCAGACGGCCGCCATGGGCCTGCGCGACCTCGCTCGCAATGGCGAGGCCGAGGCCTGAGCCGTGGGAGCCGTCGCCCTTCTGGAACGGGGTCAGCAGGCGTTGCCGCGCGTCGGCTGCGATCCCAGGTCCGTCGTCCCAGACCATGATCGCAACATGCGTCGCGGTTCTTCCCACCGTCACCATCAGCCGGGTCCGCGCGCCATGCGCCAGCGCGTTGTGGATGAGATTGGCGAGCGCCTCGCGCAGGCTGATGGCGTCGGCGGCGAGCATCACCTCGTCCTCCGATGGCACGAAGCTGACGGAGACCTCGCGATCGAGAGAGAGCGGCACGCTCTGCGACAGCACCGATTTCGCCAGCGCGTCGATATCGACCGCGGCGAAGCGCGGTGCTTGGGCGCGGTGCTGGATCATGGCGTGATCGAGCAGTTGGCTGGTGAGGCGGGCGAGATCCGCGATGCGGCCGCGCAGCCTGTCGAGCGCCCTCGGGTCCTTGGTCTGATCGCTCAGCAGCTCGACCTCGGCATCGATCGCCGCCAGCGGCGTGCGCAGCTGGTGGGTGGCGTCGGCGATGAAGCGCTGCATCAGCGCGATGCGCTCGGCGAGGCGCTGCATGAAGCCGTCGATCGCGCCGACCAGCGCGCGCACCTCGCGCGGCGGCGTGATCGCGATCGGGCTGAGATCGTCCGGCCGTCGCTTGACGATCTCGGCCTCGATCCGCGTCAGCGGCGCGAACACCAGCCGCAGACACAGCGCAGTCGCCACCAGCGCCAGCAGGCTCATCGCAGCGATCAGGCCGATCGCCTTGGAGGCGAGATCCCAGGTCAGCGCGTCGCGGGCGCGCAGGGTCTGCGCCAGCACGATCTCGCTCCAGCCGTCGCCGGGCGCGCCGTCGAGCTTGCGCGCCACGGCCGCGATGCGCACCGCCTGGTCGCGATAGATGCCGTCGCGCAGCAGGACGCCCTCACGCAGCGCCCTGGCGGGCGCGGTGACGGCGAGATCGTCATAGCCGGCGACGACGACGCCGCGCGGATCGGTGACGCGATAGAACACGAGGTCATAGGCCGACAATGTCGCAAACGCTGCCGCCGGCGGATCCAGCGTCACGACGCCACCCTGCATGTAGATGTTCTCGGCGATCTGCACGGCGCCGCCGGCGAGCAGCTTGTCATAGGCGTCGCGCGCGGCGGTGGCTGCATATTGCCAGGCGGCGAGGCTCAGCACGACGGCGCCGACGGCCAGGATCGCGCCGATCGCGATCAGCAGCCGCGCGCGCAGCGAGGTCCTGAGGTCACGAAGCGTGGAGCTGATAGCCAAGGCCGCGCTCGGTCTTGATCTCGACGGATGTCGCCGCCAGCTTGCGCCTGAGACGCGCGACGAACTGCTCGACGGCGTTGGGGCTCGGATCCTGGTCGAAGCTGAAGAGCTGCTCGACCAGCTCCTCCTTGGCGACGTAACGCCCAGGGCGTGCGGCGAGGATTTCCAGCACGGTCAGCTCGCGCCGCGTCAGGTCCAGCGGTTGGCCGGCGACGCTGGCGGTGCGCCCGGCGCGGTCGATCACCAGCGGCCCCAGGGTCAGCAGATTGTCGGACTGGCCGGCGGCCCGGCGCAGCAGCGCCCGCGCCCGCGCCTCCAGCTCGCGATAGTCGAACGGCTTGATCAGGTAGTCGTCGGCGCCGAGGTCGAGCGCGCCGATCCGGTCGTCGACCGCCGAGCGCGCGGTCAGCACCAGCACCGGCGTGCGCAGGCCGCGCTTGCGCAGGTGCTTGAGCACAGCAAAGCCGTCCATGTTCGGCAGCATCACGTCGAGCACGATAAGGTCATAGGTCTGCACCTCGATCAGCTCGCTCGCGGTGCGGCCGTCCTTTTCCCAGTCGACGGCATAGCCGATCCGTTCGAACCGGCTGGTCACGGCGGCGCCGATCTCGGGCGTGTCTTCCACCAGCAGGATGCGCAAGGTCTTGTTGTCCGCCTCGGAGTCAGGTTCGCGTCAGTCTCCTCCTCTATCACTTCGAATAAGGGCGCCGAAGTGCACCGAGCGAAATTTCGCATTGCAATATAAAGGAGGGGAGGACGATGACCGTCCATCAATCGCCATCTCAGTTCGAGCCGCTGCTCTCGGTCGAGGGCGTGACGCTCCAGTACAAGACGCCGGACACCTTGGTCACGGCGACCTACCGCGTCGACTTCAAGGTCTTCGATTCCGACCGTTTCGTGCTGCTCGGCCCCTCCGGCTGCGGCAAATCCACGCTTCTCAAGGCGATCGGCGGCTATCTGAAGCCGACCGAGGGCCGCATCCGCCTCAAGGGCCACGATGTCAGCGAGCCCGGCCCGGACCGCATGATGGTATTCCAGGAGTTCGACCAGCTGCTGCCGTGGAAGACGGTGCGCGAGAACGTCGTGTTCGCGCTGACCGCCAGCGGCCGGCTCGGCACCGCGGAAGCCAACGAGCGCGCCAAGTCCTATATCGACAAGGTCGGCCTCACCAAGTTCATCGACTCCTATCCGCATATGCTCTCCGGCGGCATGAAGCAGCGGGTCGCGATCGCCAGGGGCATGGCGATGGAGCCCGACGTGCTCTTGATGGACGAGCCGTTCGCCGCCTTGGACGCGCTGACCCGGCGCAAGATGCAGGACGAGCTGCTGCAGCTCTGGCAGGACACCCGCTTCACCGTGCTGTTCGTGACGCATTCGATCGAGGAGGCGATCAAGATCGGCTCCCGCATCCTGCTGCTGTCGCCGCATCCCGGCCGCGTCCGCGCCGAGCTCAACAGCGTGCCGCCGGGCACGATGGGCTCGCCCGAACAGGTCGCCCTCGAAGGGCGCATCAACGACATGCTGTTCGGCCAACACTGAGACGAGGAGAGCATCCATGAGCGAGACGCTGGCGCTGCGCCCCGAAATCGTCAATGCAGACACGCCCCTCGGCGACGTCAAGGTCGAGGCGAGCCTGTCCTGGCTGGAACGCATCTACCATATCGGTGCGGTCCGCAAGGCCATCATCCTGGTGGCGCTCGCCGCGCTGTGGCAGGCCTATGGCCTGTGGCTCGGCAATCCCCTGTTGTTTCCGACCTTCACCGACACGCTCTCAGCCTTCTTCGAGAACATCGGCAACGGCATCATCCCTGCGCGCACCCTCGTGTCGCTGGAGACGCTGCTGATCGGCTACGGCATCGGCATCGCGCTGGCGGCCGTGCTGACCACGATCGCGATCGGCTCGCGGATCGGCGCCGACATGCTGGAGGCGCTGACCTCGATGTTCAATCCGCTGCCGGCGATCGCATTGCTGCCGCTGGCGCTGATCTGGTTCGGCCTCGGCAAGGGCAGCATCATCTTCGTGCTGGTGCATTCGGTGTTGTGGGCGATCGCGCTCAACACCCATTCCGGCTTCCGCTCGGTGTCGAACACCTTGCGCATGGTCGGCCTGAACTACGGCCTGCGCGGGTTGAAGCTGGTGCGCTTCATCCTGATCCCCGCCGCATTTCCGGCCATCCTCACCGGCCTGAAGGTGGGCTGGGCCTTCGCCTGGCGCACCCTGATCGCGGCCGAGCTGGTGTTCGGCGTGTCCTCGGGGTCCGGCGGCCTCGGCTGGTTCATCTTCGAGAACCGCAACCAGTTGGAGACGGCCAACGTCTTCGCCGGCCTATTCACCGTGATCTTCATCGGCCTCGTCGTCGAGAACGTCGTGTTCGCGACCATCGAGCGCAAGACGGTGCGGCGCTGGGGCATGCAGCACTGAATTTCGAGTTATAAGCACAACAACAGGGAAGGAGACGACCATGTCCTGGAGCAAATCATTCACGGCCGCCGCGCTCGGCCTCACCGCGCTGCTCGGCGCCACCGGCGCTTCGCAGGCCGAGGTCAAGGAGATCAGGCTCTCCAAGGGCTACGGCATCCTCTATCTGCCGCTGATCGTGATGGAGGATCAGAAGCTGATGGAGAAGCAGGCGGAGAAGGCCGGGCTCGGTCCGTTCAAGGTGAACTGGCAGATGCTCGACGGCGGCAACATCATCAACGACGCGATGATGGCCGGCTCGCTCGACATCGCCGGCACCGGCGCGCCCGGCTTCATCACGCTGTGGGCCAAGGCCAAGGGCATTCCGGCGGTGGAGGTGGTCGGCGTCAGCGGCCTCAGCTCGACCTCGCTGTGGATGAACACCAACAATCCTGAGATCAAGTCGCTGAAGGATTTCAAGCCGAGCGACAAGATCGCCCTGCCGGGCATCAAGACCTCGCTTTCGGCGGTCATGCTGCAGATGATGGCGGCGCAGGAGTTCGGCAAGGAGAACTACGCCAAGCTCGATCCGATGACCGTCGGCCTGCCGCATCCGGAGGCGCTGGCGGCGCTCACCTCGGGCAAGACCGAGATCACGGCGCATTTCACCTCGCCGCCGTTCTCCTACATCGAGCTGAAGGATTCGAAGATTCGCCGCGTTGCCAATTCCGCCGACGTGCTCGGACGGATGACGATGGACGTGGTGTTCGCGCCCAAGCGCTTCGTCGACGCCAATCCCAAGGTCGTGCAGGCGTTCCTCGATGCGCTCGACGAGGCCTGCACGCTGATCGCCAACGACAAGGCTGCCGCAGCCGAGATCTATGCCCGCACCGCCAAGGTGAAGACCACCAAGGAGGACGTGCTGGAGATGCTGCAGGACAAGGACACCTGGTTCTCGTCGACGCCGGAGGGCGTGCTGAAGATCGCCGAGTTCATGCACGGCGTCGGCTCGATCAAGGTCAAGCCGGCGAGCTGGCAGGACATGTTCGTGACCCAGCTACGCGACCGCAAGGGCAGTTGAGCGTAAGCGCCTATGGTGTCGTCCGGGGCGCGCGGATGCCCCGGAATGCCGGAGTGTGTGGTTGGCGCAGGCCCATTCATCCAGCCGCGAGTCCCGCTGCAAAGACGACATTGCCTCTCTCCGCCGGTCATTCCGCGCGAATGACCCGCATCCGCGGCAGACCCGGAACCTCCCTGAACCGACGCACCGGCCGCCGCGACCCATGTCCGGCGGCCGGCTGCCGTCATTGCGCCGTCGCCAAAGCTGTGCTGTGTGAAGGCGGTACAACCGGATGAAGAGGGGGACGCGCGATGCGGAGATTGCTGACCGTGCTGGCGGCACTGATGACGCTGAGCCTGACCAATTGCGGCTACAACGCCATCCAGACCAATGACGAGCAGGTCAAGGCGGCTTGGTCCGAGGTCGTCAACCAGTATCAACGCCGCGCCGACCTCGTGCCCAACCTGGTCAACAGCGTGAAGGGCTTTGCCCAGCAGGAGAAGGACGTGCTGCTCGGCGTCACCAACGCCCGCGCCAAGGTCGGCAGCGTGCAGGCCACGCCCGACGTCGTCAACGATCCCGCGGCGCTGCAGAAGTTCCAGGCGGCGCAGAGCGAACTGACCGGAGCATTGTCGCGGCTGCTGGTCGTCACCGAGAATTACCCCCAGCTCAAATCGGACGCGCTGTTCCGCGACCTGATGTCCCAGCTCGAAGGCACCGAGAACCGCATCACGGTGGCGCGCAACCGCTACATCAAGGCGGTGCAGGAGTACAACGTCGGCATCCGCACCTTCCCGAACAACCTGACCGCGATGGTCTTCGGCTACAAGGAAAAGGCCAACTTCACCGTCGAGAACGAGCGCGAGATATCGGTCGCGCCGAAGGTCGATTTCAACGCGCCGTCGCCTGCGCCGTCGAAATAGCCGGAGCAGGGAATCGTGCGCGCGCTGCCGGTCCTCAAGGCGCTGCTTGCGAC
Source organism: Bradyrhizobium sp. SZCCHNS30572 (assembly GCF_032484415.1). NCBI lineage: Bacteria > Pseudomonadati > Pseudomonadota > Alphaproteobacteria > Hyphomicrobiales > Nitrobacteraceae > Bradyrhizobium > Bradyrhizobium sp. SZCCHNS30572. The sequence continues at coordinate 481,858 of NZ_JAUESY010000001.1, forward strand.
GCTGTTCGTCTGCCTCGCGACGATCGTGCTGGCGGACGTCGCGGTGCCGCAGCTCACCGGCCGCGTCGTCGACCAGACCGGCACGCTGTCCTCCTCGGAGATCGCAGGCCTCACGCAGAAGCTGAAGGACCTGGAAACCCGCAAGGGCAGCCAGGTCGCGGTGCTGATCGTGCCGACGACGCAGCCGGAGACCATCGAGCAGTTTTCGCTCCGCGTCGCCGAGGCCTGGAAGATCGGGCGCAAGAAGGTCGACGACGGCGCGCTGCTGGTGATCGCCAAGAACGACCGCAAGCTGCGCATCGAGGTCGGCTACGGCCTCGAAGGCAGCCTCACCGACGTCACCGCGCGGCGCATCATCGACGAGGTCATCACGCCAAGATTTCGCAGCGGCGATTTCGCCGGCGGCATCGACGCCGGCGTCGACCGCATCATCGGCGTGATCAATGGCGAGAGTCTGCCGGTGCCGCAGCCGCAGGCCTCGCACGGCACGGATCTTGATATCGACACCATCTCCTCGTTCGCACCTGTCGCCTTCTTCGGTGCGATCTTTATTGGTGGCGTGCTGCGGGCCTTGTTCGGGCGGCTGCTGGGTTCGCTTGCGACCGGCGGCGCGCTGGGGATTCTGACCTGGGTGCTTGTGGGATCGACCACGCTTGCGCTGCTGTCCAGCGTGGCCGGCATCGTCATTGCCTTCATCGCCGGCGGCTTGTCCTCGTCGATGCCGACGTCGGGCGGGCGCCGCGGCAGCGGCTGGTCGAGCGGCTCGTCATCCGGCGGCTGGAGCAGCGGCAGCTCGAGCGACAGCGGCAGCTTCTCGGGCGGCGGCGGCAGTTTTGGTGGCGGCGGCGCCTCGGGCAACTGGTGAGGACGAGGCGCGCGACCATGAGCATCAGGCGGATCGGCCGGCATCTCCTGCATCATCACTGGCAGCTGAAGCGCATCTTCACGCCGGCTGTGCTGGCACGCATCGAGCAGGCGATCAAGGACGGCGAGCGCACCCATGCCGGCCAGCTTCGCTTCGTCGTCGAGGGCGCGCTCGACGGCCGGCCGTTGTGGCGCGACCAGCCGCCGCGCGAGCGCGCGCTGGACATCTTTTCCAACCTGCGGATCTGGGACACCGCGCACAACAACGGCGTCCTGATCTACCTGCTCTTGGCCGATCGCGACGTCGAGATCATCGCCGATCGCGGCATTCATCGACATGTCGGCGCCGAAGGCTGGGAGACGATCTGCCGCGCGATGGAAGCGGAGTTTCGCGCAGGCCGCTTTGAGCGGGGCGTGGTCGATGGCATTGCCGCGGTGTCACGCGAGCTCGCCAGGCACTACCCGCCGCATGCCGGCGATCCCAACGAGCTGCCCGACACACCAGTGGTGCTTTAGCTCCGATCATACCGGTCGCGCTCACTTGCCGGTCGCGCTCATCCTGGCTGGACGTGAGCGCGCACCCCTCTCGCCAATGATGCGGATGGAAAATACGTCCGCAACTCACGCCGTCGCAGCTCATGCGCCGTAGCGTTCCGCCATCGCCCGCGCCAGCTCGGCCATTTTCGCACGCAGCTCGGGCGGGTCGAGCACCTCGGCCTCGGGCCCGAAGCGCAGCAGCTCGCCGGCGGCATGCCACAGCGTCGTTCCGATCGGGATCGTCACGATGCGCCAGCCGTCGGCATCGGTGTCGTCGGCGAGGCGCGTGCGGGCGCGCACGTAAGGCTGGCTCCACACCTCCAGCAGCTTCACACCGAGCGCTGACAGGCGCACCGTCGCCTGCTTCGGATGCAGCTCCGCCTCCAGCCGCTCCGTCGCGGCGCGCCAATAGGCGGCGAGGTCAAAGTCTGCAGGTCGCGCGAAGCACTCGTCGGTCACGGCACAGTCGAGAATGCGCGCGACGCGATAGGTGCGCACGCTGCGCTCGACCTGCCCGGCGAGATACCAATTGCCGCCCTTCAGCACGAGGCCGAGCGGCGCGACGCGGCGGCGCTTCTCGGCACGCCAGGTCTGATAGCGGACGTCGACCATGACGTCGCGGAGCAGGGCGTCGGCAATGGCGCGCAGATGCGTCGGCTCCTCGGACTCGCCGAACCAGCCAGGCGCGTCGAGATGGAAGCGCGCCTGCATGCGGCCGGCATTGGCGCGCAGGCTTTGCGGCAGTGCCGCCACCAGCTTGGTCTGCGCCGCGCTCATCGCGCCATCGAGCCCGAGCGCGGCGGCGGGGCCCGGCAGGCCCGCCATGAACAGTGCGTCGGTTTCCGTCGGCGACAGCCCGTTCAGCCGCACGCGATAGCCGTCGAGCAGGCGGAATCCGCCTTCGGCGCCGCGCTCGGCATAGACCGGGATGCCCGCCGCGGCGAGCGCGTCGATGTCGCGATAGATCGTGCGCACCGAGACCTCGCAGGCGCCTGCGAGTTCGGGCGCCGTGACCTGTCCCTTGGCCTGCAAGGTGGTGAGGATGGAGAGCAGCCGGCTCGCGCGCATGCCCTTCTTTAAACATACCTGACACACCTTGTCAGGTATGGTGTGCGACAAGCCAGCACCGCAGCCGGCAATGGGAGGACACCATCATGACCGCCGACGACAAGATCACGCTGTATTACTCGCCGCAGACCCGCGCCGCCGGCACCCGCGTCCTGCTCGAGGAGCTGGGCGCGCCCTACGATCTGCATGTCCTCAACATGAAGGCGGGCGAGCAGCGCAAGCCGGAGTTCCTGGCCGTCAATCCGCTCGGCAAGGTGCCGACGATCGGACATCGCGGCCAGATCGTGACCGAGCAGGTCGCGATCTTCATCTATCTCGCCGATCTGTTTCCGCAAGCGGGCCTGACGCCGGCGCTCGATGATGCCATGCGCGGGCCCTATCTGCGCTGGATCGCCTATTACGGTGCGTCGTTCGAGCCCGCCGTGATCGACCATTTCATGAAGCGCGAACCGGCCCCGATCACGCAGTCACCCTATGCCGACTACGATACGATGCTGGGCGCGCTGGAGCAGCAGCTCGCCAAGGGGCCGTATCTCCTCGGCGAGCGCATGACCGCCGCCGACGTGTTGTGGGGCGTCGCCTTCAACTGGACCATGATGTTCGGCGTCGTGCCGCGCAAGGACGTGTTCGCGCGTTACGCCGAGCGCATCACCCAGCGTCCGGCGTTCCAGCGCGTCACCGCCGCGGATGCCGAGATGGCGGCCCAGCACGCGGCCGCCACCGGCGTTTGAGCGCCAGCATTGACGCAATCGAGCGAGGTCCCGCCGGCAACGGGACCTCACTGATGTGATTGCACGTTGTCCGGCAGGCGCAGCTCGCCAAATGCCGGGTTTCCCGCGGCGGCGTCGCTAGTTCAGGCTGATCCCCGTGAGCGGCGTGCCGTCGACGCCGTTGTTGCTGATTGCGTTGTTCTTGAAGGACGAGACGGAGCCGCCGCCGGTCTGGACGACGCCGTTGGAATTGCCCTGGATGACGGAATTTCCCAACGTCACGATGGCGCCGCTGCCGCTCGCCAGAACGCCGGTGTTGTTGAACTCGGAGGTCAGCCGGTCGAGAAACACGCCCATCCCCGGCTTTCCGGCCGGGACCGTGGCGGATATCCCGGCATTGCCATTTTCGATGGCCTTGGTGTTCGAGACGAGCACGCTGATCGCGCTGCTCGAATTCGCGGTCGAGACCGTGACGCCGAACGCGGACGCCTTCAGCGAGGAGTCCGCGATCACCACCTGGGCCGCACCGGTCGGCGCGACCGAAATCGCGCTTTGCGAGAAGTTCTCGAAGGTACAGTTCTCGACGACGAGCTTTCGGCCGGCCAGGAAATTGACGCCATTGAGGCCAAGGGTCGTACCGGCGCCGTTGATGCTCAAATTGCGCAGGATGATGACGTCGTTGGCGCCGGCATTCACGTTGATGCCGTTGGTCGCCGACGCCAGGATCGAGGCCATCGTCCCCCCGCCGTCGATCGTGATCGATTTGGTGATCGTGACGGCGCCGTAGCCGCCGGGATCGAGCACGTCGATCTCACCGCCCGCGGCGGTCTTCGAGATCGCTCCGGCGAAGGTCTTGCAGGGCGCCGTGCGGCTGCACGGGTTGACGTCGTCGCCGACGCCGGACACCCAGGTCCGCGTCGCCTGCGCGTGAGCCTCTGGCGAGGCAAGGATCAAAAACGCGGCGCACAAAAATCCGATCGAAGAAATGAGCTTTCGCATGAGCGCTCCCCCTTGAAATGCTGGAAATGAAAAATAGCCCGAACGCAGAGTATTAGTCTACGAAAGCAACCAGAGCGTTCATCGAAAACGGCGCGCTGCACGGGACATTATGCAATCGGTGGTTGCCGCGTCGGCCGGAGGTGATTTCGCTGACGGTGCATGCCCTCCATCTGTCGATTGCATTGCTGGACTACAACATTCGCGAGCCTGCAGTCGCCCATCGCCCACCCACCCGACGGGCAATTCCGGCAATACGTCCATGCGCCAACTGCCCGTCGAGCCAGTTTGTCGCATGTGTGCCGCCTTGCAGCGTCGGGCAAATCACGACGATGATCCCGGCCATCCCGTTCGCGATGAGGAGGGGCGGCTCGGCCGATCGTCACGAGGCGTAGCAGCGGGGAGCGGTGGCCGTATCAGGCTTGGGGCTCTGCGCGAGCGGGCCGGCGAGCAAGCGAGGTACGGACGGTCAAGTCGTAGGGTCCTGGCATCCCGATGCCGATGCCAAGTTCGCATGCAGGCTTAGCCTCGTGCGGATGACGGTGACCAGAAAGCCCGGCGCACCGGGGAGACTACGAAGCAGCCGTAACACCATCGCGCAGGGAAGGCCGGGTCGCTCCGGCTGAACCTGTGGTTCCTGCCCCGTGCAATCTTTCCGCACGGGGGCCACGGGTGCCAGTCGGCACCCGGCCTTCCCTGCGCCCTCCGACTGACGAGGAGGGAATGATCGGCAAAGCTCGGGCGCAATCGCGCCGCGAGAGCGGCTCCGTTTGACGCCGCGTCGACCGCGCTGCGCCGCGTGCCGATCGAACTTGCTGCCCCCGGGCGCGTCCGCCAGAGCTGAATAATCGGGCACCGTCCGCCACATCTGCTCCACTTTGTCGGCGCAAATCCGCCCCGTATGAATCCCTAAAACTCAGGTAAGCCTTCCAAAAGTAAGATTTTGGCAATCAATCGAACGCTAACTAAGGTTACCAAGTGCTCAACGTCATGCGGAGACTCTGAACGTGAGCGACCAAAAGCCCGAACGGGCCAGCCTTGGCGTGGCCGGTACCACTGGCAAGGCCAGTGCGAGTGTCGACCCGATGCCGAAGACATCCGCAGTCCCCGATGCAGTCGATCTGGCCGTGCCTGCGATCGCGACCGTCGCCCCGCCCATGATCGCGCCGGATCACGAAGCGCCGGCGGCTGACCGTCCGGGCATCGACCCGAAGGCGAAGATCGTGGAAGCGGTGATCGCGCCCGGGCCACAGCCGGAGGCCAGCCAGTCCGAGATCAAGACCGAGGTGATGGCCGACACCGAGATCGGGACGACCAAGGTCGAGCCGGTCAAGCCCGAGCAGGTCAAGGTCGAAACCCTCACGGCCGAGCAGGAAAAAATCGAGCCCTCCAAGATCGAAGCGGTGAAGCCGGAGCGAGCCAAACCCGAGCCCGCGCGGCTCGACCTGGTCAAGTCCGACAAGGGCAAATCCGACAAGGTCAAGCCGGAGCTGACCAAGCCCCAGGCGGTGGGGGGCAACGTTGCGGCGCCGGGCAAAGTCGAAGCTGCAGTAGCCTCGAGTGCTGCGAAACCTCCCTCGACGATCCTGGATCTGATCAGGACGGAGCCGGTCAAGTCGGACCCGATCAAGACGGCTGCGGCCGGTGAGCTCCTCAAGGTCGAGACACCAAAGCTGTCGATGCTCGCGGCCAATGCGCCGAAAGTCGGCCCGATGGCAGCGGCCGCGCCGAAGCCGGAGACGGCCATCAAGCCGGACGCGCCGATCAAGTCGGTGGCTGCCACCAAGACAGAAGCCGTCGTTCGGCCTGAGCCGGCTGCCAAGCCGGAGACTGTTGCCAAGTCGGATGCCAAACCGGATGCCAAGTCGGAGCCCGTTGCCAAGCAGGCATCCGCGGCCAAACCCGGGGCGTCCGCGACGCGCCCGGTCACGCCAGTCCAGGCGGATGCCGGACCGGCGACCAGGGCGGGTGCTTTTGCCGCGGTCGACAAGGCCGCGGCCTGGGCCAAAGCGAAGTTCAAGACCGAGCCCTTCAAGTTCAATGCGGCGTCCAAGCCGGCGGCCGCTGCCGCAACGGCGGCCAGCACGGCCGCTGCGGGAGCGACGCTGCCACCTCCGCAGCCGGGCCAGACCCCGCCGCCGCATGCCGTGAACGGCAGGCTCGGCCTACCGGCCATGGCTGCGATCCTGCTGCTGTCGATGGTTGTCGGCGGCGTTGCCGGTGGTCTGGTCACGGCCAAATTCGTCACGCGCTCCGGCGGCGGCGACGCGGCCGATGCGACGGCCGGCGAGGCTGCGGATTCCACGCTTGGCGCGACCGTGGCGCGAATCGACAATGATGTCGCCGCGCTGAAGGCGAGCCTCGACCAGACCAATCAGACGAGCCTCGTCGAGCTCAACAAGTCCGCGGAGCGTCTCGACCGGCTCGAGAAGATCCTGGGTGACCTGTCGACGAAATCGTCGGCCAAGCCGAGCGAGTTGCAGCGTCTGAGCGAGGCCGTGGACCGGCTGCGCGCCGCGCAGGCGTCCGCGACCGCGCAAGCCCCCGCGCGTGACAGCGCCGCGTCCGCGCCGCAGGCGGTGGGGGCGATCAATGCGGCGGCGCCGCCCGCGGGCGTGGCGAGCCGGGCCGACGCGGCCAGGACCACCGAGGCAGCCAGGACCGAAGCAGCAAGGGCAGAGGCGAGCCGGGCCGAGCCGGCCAGGGCGGAGACCGCTCGCCCCGAGCCGAACCGCACGGAGGCCACCAAGCCCAAGGTCGTCGAGGGCTGGGTGCTGCGCGACGTCGGTCGTGGCGGCGCGCTGATCGAGGGCCGCGGTGGCCTCTACGAGGTCTATGCCGGCGATCCCGTGCCGGGCCTCGGCAAGGTCGACGCGATTCGCAAGCAGGACGGTCGCTGGGTGGTCGTCACCACCAAGGGGCTTGTCGTCGCGCGCTGACGGACCATCTGTTTTTGGAGACGAATCTGGACGAGGCGCCTCACCGCGACGTGAGGCGCCTCGTCGCACAATTGTCCGAAGCCGCCCGCCTTTCGGCTATCTTCGAGGACTAGCAGGCCCTCAATTGCATGTTCGTGGAAGTGAGGAGGCGCGTCTTGCGACTGTCGGTATTCGGCCTTGTCATGCTGTGCTGCGGCCCGCTCGCTCATGCGGACGAGAGCCCGCCGGTCGAGCGCGGCGCCGCCATCCTCGAGCCGTTCGCGCTGCGTGAGCTCGACAACGGCGCGTTCGGCCTCGGGAAGATGCTTGCGCACGCCAGTGATGCGCCGCTGACCGACGCGGCGTTGTTTGCGCTGCCGTCGATGATGCCCGTACGCAAGGCGCTCGACACGGAGTTCGACCGCTACGTCGACAAGCACAAGACGACGTTGCCGAACGAGAGCATCGGCGTCGGTACGTCCTACGCGTTCCAGCTGTTCGACCGCACCGTGCTCGATTCGCCCGATGCCCGCTTCGTGCTGGCCGGCGTCGTCAATCGCATGGATCGCGCCTTCGTCGATCCCGATCATTGCGGCGAGGTGCGGCTGCTGTACCGCCTGACGCGGACCACGCCGCCCGAGGCCAAAGATGGCGAGGTCGCCTCGCCGCGGCTGCCGATGACGCTCAACATCGTGCTCAAGGCGCGCAGCGATGCGGAGGCCAAGAGCAATTCGCCGAGTTGTGCCGAGATCGCCAAGCGGTGGCTGGCGACGTCCGATCTGCAACTGACCGGGCCTGAGCTTGCCGCGAAGCTGACGGCGCCGGACGGCCCGCTGGCGCTGATCAGGTCGGAGAACATCCATCGCATCGAGACCAACCTGCAGATCGCGCATGCGCCGAAATCGGCGATCCGCGATTTCCGCACCGACTACATGATGAAGGTGTTCGACTATCAGGCCGCGAGCGGGACGTTCGAGGAGGCGGTGCTGGAGGATCAGGTCGATCGCGACCGGCTGCTGGCGGATGCCGCGCTGGCGCGCGAGTTCAAGGCCTGGCTGCTCGACCCCGTCCATCTCGGCGAGCTCGACCGCGGCACCGCGGTGATCCCCGAGCAGTTCCTGGCCAAGGTTGCGGTGGCGCCGACCCCGGTCGGATTCGTCAATTCCGATCTGCTGCCGGCCTACGGGCTGGTGCAGGGGAGCGCGGCCGGGCAGGGCGCGGTGTTCACCGAGGCCGACGTGGTCGGTGCGCTGGAGAAGGCGGCCGCGCAGGGCATCGTGCTGCAGAACATCCGGTCGGTCGCAGGCTTCGAGCGACGCCTCAACGATTCGAGCTGCGGCGGCTGCCATCAGACCCGCGGCATCGGCGGCTTTCACTTTCCCGGCGTCGACTGGATGGCGGAGAAGCCGTCCAACACCGTCGTGGTGCCGGGCTCGCCGCACTTCTTCGGCGACCAGGTCCGCCGGCGCGACATCCTCAACGCCTTTGCCGAGGGGCGGACTCCGGATTTCTCGCGCGGCTTCGCCAGCCGCCCGCAATTGCGCGGCAGCGATGAGCTCGCCGGCACGGTCTACAATGACGGCTGGGGCGGGCATTGCTACGCGAGCCACGCCGCGGCCGCGGACAACGACAAGAGCTTCTCGAGCTGGACCTGCGCCGCGAACCTGTCCTGTCAGACCGGCCCGGCGACGCGGTTCGGCATGTGCTTCATCGCGACGCGCTAGCTCAGGCCACCGCACCGCGCGCGCGCAGGTCGCGGATGGCCTCGTCGTCGAAGCCGGCGCTGCGCAGGATCTCGTCGCTGTGCTGGCCTATGCCGGGCGGCTTGCGCGGGGTGACCTTGCGCTGGCCGTCGATGAAGATCGGGCTGTTGACCGTCAGCATGGTGTCGTTCTCGAACGGCACCAGCACCTCGTTCTCGATCATCTGCCTGTCGTTTGGAATGTCGTCGAGAATCCCGACCACCCCGAACACGAGCCCGCTGCCGTCGAGGATCCGGCGCCATTCGGCCAGCGGCCTGGTCGCGAACACCGCGTCGAACTCGTGGATCAGTTCGACCGAGCGGGCGTGGCGATCGGCCTTGGTGACGAAGCGCGGATCGTCGATCAGCTCCTCTCGGCCAAGGCAGCGGGCGAGGATCGGCCACTGCTTCTCCTCATTGAGGAGCGAGAGCATGATCCAGCGGCCGTCCTGGCATTTGTAGTGATTGGCGACTGCGTTCAGCGCGCGTTCGCGCGGCCGCCGCTCGACGAAGGTCGCGCCGCAAAGCTTGGCCTGAGCAAGCACGGAGGCCGCCCAGACCCCGTTGGCCATCAGGTTGGAGGCGACGTGGCAGCCCTTGCCGGTCTTCTCGCGCTGGTAAAGCGCCGTGACGATCGCGCCATAGAACGCCATTGCGCAGGGGTGGTCGCCCATCCCGGCGACGGAGCGGGCGGGTGTCGTGCTCTCGTCGGCACGGACCAGGTCCATCAGTCCGGAGCGCGCCCAATAGGCATTGCTATCGAAGCCGGGTTTGTCGGCTTCCTCGCCTTTCTCGCCATATCCGGTGAACGACGCATAGATCAGCCGCGGATTGAGCGGCGCCAGCTTTTCGTGGGTGAGGCCGAGCTTGGCGCGGACCGACGGCGGGAAATTGGTGATGAAGACATCGGCTTCACTTACCAGCCGCTGCAGCACGGTCTGCGCTTCCGGCTTCGACAGGTCGAGTGCGAGGCTGCGCTTGTTGCGGGCTTCGAGATACCACGCGTAGTTATGCTCGCTGCGCGGATAGCCCGGCAGGTTCGGCAGGTTGCGGTAGGGATCGCCGGCGCCGGGCGGCTCGATCTTGATGACGTCAGCGCCGAAATCGGAAAGAACGGTGGCGGCTGCGGGGGCCGCGATGAAGCTCGCGCAGTCCAGCACCTTCAGGCCATGGAAAATGCCCTTGTCGTCCATGTTGCGTCGCTCCCGTCGCTTGTTTCCGCGCGCTGGAATTACGTTGACGGCGCGGTTCGAGGCGCATTTGACCCGGGTCGGGCGGGTGAGGCAATGGCGGGGAGGGAGCTGAAACTACAAACAAACGCAAAGATGTGATCAGGAGCGGGCACCGCTCCTGTCTATTTCGACGTGTCGACAATCATGCTGGCTTGGTGAGGGAAACGATCGCGCCGAATAGCCGCGAGGCGGAATGGCGCGCCAATTGATCCGCTACACTTTCAGGTTCTCGGCCGAACTCCTGCCGCGGTTGGCAATCTCGTCGTACTCGATGGTCTGGCCCTCGTTGAGGGTCGCCAGCCCGGCCTTCTGCACTGCGGAGATGTGAACGAAAATGTCCTTGCCCCCGGCCGCGGGCTGGATGAAGCCATAGCCCTTGGTCGGGTTGAACCACTTGACCGTACCTTTAGCCATACGTCGCCTCCGCGGGACCAATCCGAGTACGAGCCGCGGTCCCCGCAAACCGTCAGGCCCGGAATTCGAGACTACTGCGGTTGTGACAGGCGTGATAGCGCAAACAGCGGGCGGTTTTGGCCCGAAATGATCGATATCGTGGCGACTTTGCGGCTTTTGACCGCAGTGCCACCGTTCCGCCAGTCACCGCGGACCCGCTGCAACCGTTCTCGGTATGACAGCGCAGGCTGCAAACAGGTTCAACGCAACTCGTCACGCAGCCGTCCCCTCGTCCGAGAGCATCGCGAGTTCAGCGGCGTCAATGGCCGTCCTGACGCGCATCGGCTCGGCGCGGCCGCGAATCTCGACCTCGCGCTGCGGCAGCACGTCGGAGCCGAGTCGCGCCCGCGCGTAGACCTCGTCCGAGATGATGACCTGGCAGCCGAGGGTCTTCGTCATGTCCTGCAGTCGTGATGCGACGTTGACGGCGTCGCCCAGCGCGGTGAACACCATGTGGTCGCGATAACCGATCTCGCCCACGATCACCTCGCCGCCGTGAATGCCGATGCCGAAGCGGATCGGGTCATGCAGATCATGGCTGAGGAACGCGTTCAGCTCGGCGATATTGGCCGCGATGTCACGCGCCGCCTGGATCGCCTGGCCGCAGGCGACATGTGAATCGGTGGCTAGTCCGAACAGCGCGAGCATACCGTCACCGACGAACTGATTGGGCTGCCCGCCATTCGCCAGCACGGCCTGGGAGACGGCGCTGAGGAAGCGGTTGACGATGAACACCACGTCGAACGGCAGCCGTTTCTCAGCGAGGCCGGTCGATCCACGCATGTCGACGAACAGGCTGACGAGGTAGCGCTCCTGCCCGATTCCGGCACGCGAGCTGCCGCGCTCGCCGGGTGTCGGGTTCGGCATGAACAGTTGGAAGAATGAAAGATCGCCGGTGGGGCGCAACTGGCAGGCCAGCCTGACCGACGGGTCCGCCGCGCCGATCTGCGCGAGCACGAAGGCCTCGCGAGGCGAGGGCGGCGGCAGCGCGCCGGGATCTCCGATCACCCTGATGCGGCAGGTCGAGCAGCGCGCGCGGCCGCCACACATGCTGGCATGCGGTACGTTGTTGCGCAGACTGGCCTCAAGCACGGACAAACCCTTTGGCACCCGGATGGAGCGGCCATTGTTGTAGGACAGCGTGACCATGCCGCCACGTCGCTCATGGACTGCTCGCACGCCGCGCGCGGCGAGCGCCAAGCCGATCAGGCCGCCATAGCCGATCAGGAAGCCGTTCATGATGGTCTCCAGCACCGCCTGTTCAGATGGCGTGCCGGTCTGCCTCAACGAAAGATTTTCGGCGCGCCACTGCGGTGTTGCGTTGGCGGCGATGACGTCTCGGCCTCCACGGTAGAAGCCGAGCAGCGCCAGCGCCGGGAGCAGCACGGCGCAGGCGAGCAGCCACGGCGCCGCGCGCTTGTAGAACGGCTTGAGCCGCAGCCAGAAGTGCAGCCCGATGCAGCCATGCGTCCATGACGTCAGCAGGGCTGCCGACATCAACCAGATCCGCCAGGACGGGCCGGTCCAATACGAGTACAGGACCTGCGGGTACAGCTTCTCCTGTCCGTACAGGGTCTGTCCGATGCGGACGCCGGCGATGTGGCTGAAGATCAGCGCCGGAATGCTTAGGCCGAGCAGCAGTTGCAGCGGCTCCATCGTGTTGCGGCTGAATTGCCGGCGCTGATAAAGCGCCCACACGCCGAGCCCGCCATGGGTAAGAGCGGCCGCATAGAACAGCACGGCGATCGGAAGAAACTGCCAGAACGCCACATGATAGGACACGCCCTCGGCGAGCGCCTGCAGCGAGATGTTGCCGAGCGCATGGTTGAAAAAATGACTGAGCAAGTAGCTGAAGAGTATGAAGCCGCAGATCAGCCGCACCTGCCGCACACCGATGCCGCGACAGGTCGACCGCAAACGATGGTAAATCGAAATGGTCATGTGGTCCGTATGATCTGGAGCCGCAATGCTAGAGATTTATTCCCTGTTGTCCTAGAGGGCTGGTGGCGGCGGTCATCCGGCGGCGCGAGCTGCGCGCGAACGTTGACTCGCCCGGCGGAGTCGGGGAAAAGCACCGCGTGACGGCCATTTCCCCAGGCATCGACAGCCCAAAGTCTCGATCCACGCGCGCTGCGTGGCTGATGGCTGCGGCCGTGATCGCAAGCATGACGATCATCCGCATCGTCTATGCCGGGACGCTCGATCTGCGCACCGACGAGGCCTATTACTGGACCTGGTCGAAGGAGCTGCAGCTCTGCTTCCTCGATCATCCGCCCATGATCGCCTGGTTCATCCGGCTGGGCACTGCCCTGTTCGGCGATACCAATCTCGGCGTTCGCTTTGCCGGCATCCTCGCGATGGGGGTGACGCAGCTCCTGCTCGCCGACATCGTTCGCCGTACCACTCACGATATGCGGGCCGTGATCCTCGCGGTGCTGCTGCCCGAGGCCGCGCTCTACTATGGCCTGCTGATGGCCAAGGTGGCGCCGGACGTCGCGGCGATCCCGTTTGCACTCGCGGTGATCTGGGCGCTGGTGCGCCTCGCCGAGAGCGGCGATGAACGCTGGTGGCTCGCCGCCGGACTGTTCGGCGGACTGGCGTTGTTGTCCAAATTCACGGTGGTCATGCTGCTGCCGGGCGTGGCGGCGTTCCTGCTCGTTCCGGCCTGGCGCAGCCGCTGGCTTCTCAGTCCCTATCCATGGTGCGGAGCATTGATTGCGCTGGCGGTGTTCTCGCCGGTGCTGATCTGGAACGTACAGCACGACTGGGCCTCGTTCCGCTTCCAGTTCGTTCGCGCCACCGCGCCGCATGAGTTTTCGTTGCGGACGCTTGGCGATTATCTCGGATTGCAGTTCGGACAGGTCGGCTTCGTCCTGCTGCCGGTCACATTGTCGGCGCTGAGTTTCACGGCCTGGCGCGGCTACCGCACGCGTGAGCCGGTCGCCATCCTGCTGTCGACGGCGGTGCTGGTGCCGTTTCTCTACTTCCTCTGGAAATCGTTTACCTTGCGGATCGGCGACACCTGGCCGATGTTCATGTGGCCGATCGGGTTTGCGGCGGTCGCGATCAACATCGTCAAGCTGCCGCAGGACGGCGCGTCCGCCTGGTTCGTCCGATCGACCGTGCGCTGGGCGCGGATCGCCGTCGTCAGCGGCATTGCGATGGTGGTCCTGATCTTTCTCTACTATGTCGTCGCGCCGTGGAATTTTCTCGGGCGGGCCGATCCGATCGGCGCTGAGGCGGGCTATCAGCAGGTGGCGGCGCGGGTCGAGCAGGAGCTGCAAAAGACCGGCGCGACTTGGATCGCGACCTCCGACTATCGCACCTATGCGATGATGCGGTGGTTCTTTCGCGGCCGCGTGCCGGTGCTCCAGATCAACGAGCGGGCCCGCTTCATCGGCTTCCGTGATCCCGGCATGGACCTGATCGCAGGACATGCCGGCCTCTATGTCGTGCGCGAGCCGGACAATACTGGCCCGCTGCTCGCGGATACGACCGCGCACCGCGAGCCGCTCGGACACGTCGAGCGGAGCTGGCGCGGCCGCGTCATGGACAGTTACGCGTTCGGCAGGCTGACGGGCTGGACTCCCGAACTGGCGCCGCCACCGGACTCGCCATTGTACCAATGGCGCTGGCTCGCCGGCGCCCTCGATTCCACGCCGCGGGCCTGAGCCTCATTCCCGGTCGTCCTGCTTGCGCAGCAGATCCTTGGCGAGATCCGCCAGCGCCGGCCGCGGCAGCGCGGCGAACGGCATCGGCCGCGTCACGTCGATGGCCGCGAGGCCGAGCCGCGCCGTGAGCAGTCCGTTGAGCACGCCTTCGCCGAGGCGCTGCGACAGTTTTGCCGCGATGCCATGGCCCAGCACCTGCTGGATCAGGCTGTCGCTCGCGGCCATGCCGCCGGTGATGGCGAGATGCGCGACGACGTGGCGCAACAGGCTGATCATGCCGAGCGCGCCGGGACGTCCGCCATAGAGCCGCGCGAGCTGCCGGATCATCCGCAAGCTTGCCACGAAGACGAACAGCACGTCGATCAGCGCGCGCGGGCTCACGGCCGTGACCACGGAAACCCGTTGCGCCGCAACCGACACCAGACGCCGCGCCTCGCTGTCGAGCGGCGCCATCAGCTCGCGCTCGGCAAGCTTGATCATGTCGCCGCCGTCGATGATGTCGTCGGCGTGGCCGGCGAGCGCGGCACGCGGACGCGCCAGGCGGGGATTGGCATGTGCGATCCGCAACAGCTCGGCGACCACTTCGCGGCTCTCGGCGCGATCGTCGGACAGCAGCACCGCGGCCGCGCGCTGGTGCAGCTTCTCGATGGTGGCGAGACGCACCAGCCCGTAAGTCTCTCGGGCAATGACGGCCGCCAATGCGATCGCGGCTGCGGCCGCGAACCCCGCGCCGACATAGCCAAGGGCCTCACTGCGTGCGAACAGATCCTCGATCAGTCTGACGACGCCGAGGCCGAGGCCGAGCAGGACGAGGCCTGCGACCGAGCCCCAAAAAAGTGCGCCCCAGCCGAAGCTGCGCCGCGCCGGCAGGACGGTCTCGACCGGCACCGGCAATTGCGCCGGATCAGCCTCTGGCGTGACCTGGATGGTGCCGCGGCCCGGCCGGGCGGCCTCTTCGGCATCGACCACGACGACGTCGGGATCATCGAGCCGGAAGGTCTGGGGACGACGATGCTTGGCGCGTTCGCTCATTGCAGCCGGTCTCCGATCAGGAACTGAAGGGCGCGGTCCATGCGGATATGGGGCAAAGCGGGCTCGCCGCCAGGATCGGGGGCCAGCAAAGGCGGACGGAAGCGAAGAAAGCGGAAGTCGGTGCCGTCGGCGGCAGCGCTCGACAGGCCGCGATAGGCGCCGCCCTTGAACAGCTCCTCCGCATCGGCCGGCAGCTCGCCCGGAAAGGTTGCCACCTCGGTGTCGCCGTCGAAGATCTCGCCATTGGCGCTTTCGCCGGCCGCCGGCGTGCCAAGCAGCGACGGCAGCTTGTCGCGGCCGCGGGCGACCAGCGCCTCGCGCGTCGCCCTGACGGCGGCCAGCGCCACCACGTCGATTGCGGCGCCCGTGCTCTCGGCTCGGGCCACCGCGCGGTTGACCGCGCGCCGCAGCACAGCTTCGAGCCGGTCGTGGCTGGTGTGATGCAGATGGTCGGCCTTGGTCGCCGCGAACAGGATGCGGTCGATGCGCGGCCGAAACAGCGCCGTCAGCATGTTTCCGCGTCCGACGCGGAAGCAATCGAGAATGCCGGTCAGCGCGGCCTCGAGATCGTGCAGCGCCTCGGGGCCCGCATTGAACGCCGCCAGCGCGTCGACCAGCACGATCTGGCGATCGAGCCGGGCGAAATGGTCGCGAAAGAACGGCCTGACAACGATGTCCTTGTAGGACTCGTAGCGGCGCGCCATCATCGCCCATAGCGAGCCGGCCGGCGCCTGGCCGTCGGCCGGGACATCGAGCGGCGCGAAGGTCAGCGCCGGCGAGCCCGCGAGATTCCCCGGCATCAGGAAGCGGCCGGGCGGCAGCAGGCTCATGGCGAAGCGCTCGTCGCGGCAGGCACGCAAGTAGTCGGTGAACAGCCGTGCGGCCTCAAGTGTCGCCGACTCGTCCTCGCGGCCTTCGGGGGCGAGCGTCGCCAGATGCGCGTGCCAGTCCTTGGCGACATGCGCGCGCGGCTCGCTGCGCGACAGCGCGAGGCTTTCCCGCGCCCACTGCTCATAGCTCTTGTTCAGCAGCGGCAGGTCGAGCAGCCATTCGCCGGGATAGTCGACGATGTCGAGCGTGAGCGTCCGCTCGGCGCCATTGGCGCGCTGGAATTCGATCACCAGTCTGAGCTCGCTGATGTCGACGGTCGAGCTCGGCCAGCGTCGCTCGGTGACCAGCGCCCGCATATGGCTCTCATAGGCAAAGCGCGGCACGCCGTCGTCGGGTTGCGGCGTCAGATATGCGCGGGCGATGCGGCCCGATGCCAAGGCCTCGAACACCGGCATGCGCCCGCCGCGAACGAGGTCGTGGATCAGCGCCGTGATGAACACGGTCTTACCGGCCCGCGACAGCCCGGTGACGCCAAGGCGGACGGTCGGGTTGAGGAAGCTCTCGCCATAATCGAGCAGGGCACGGGCCGACAGCCGCGCTTCCTCGACGAGTTCGGAAAAGGTCACCATGGGAGGAGGGGAATTCGCCAGTTGAAAAGGGCGTGAGCGATTTTTGACAGGTGGCGATGCAAAACGCCGGATTCAAGCTCACAATTCCGGCCCGTTTCCGGATAGAACCAGACTTTGAACGGAACGTTGACCACTGGAAACCATAATCCTTCCGGCACAATTGTCCCGGAAAACCGGCACCAGGTTCTGACATGACCGTATTTCAACTGAAGCAGTTCGCCTCGACCTCCGTCCATGCCGCCACCGGCGCGATGCGTTGGAACTACGACAAGGTCGAGATGATCGCGGACGGCGTCGTCCACGTCGTCGGCATCGCCGCCGGCCTGGTCGCCGCAACCGTGCTCGTCGTGCTGACCTCGATCTATGCCAGCGCCGTCGACATCGTGGTGGTGTCGATCTACGTCGCGGGACTGCTCTCGATGCTGACGCTGTCGGCAACCTATAATCTGTGGCCGGTGTCGCCGACCAAATGGGTGCTGCGCCGCTTCGACCACTCCGCCATCTACGTGCTGATCGCAGCCACCTATACGCCGTTCATCGCCGCCCTGAAGGATACGGTGTTCTCGGCCGCGCTGCTGCTCGGGGTCTGGGGCGTCGCCATCTTCGGCATCGTGCTGAAGCTGCGCTGGCCGGGCCGCTTCGACGCGCTCTCGATCGGGCTGTATCTCGCGCTCGGCTGGAGCGGCGTCATGATGTACGACCGGGTGATCTCGGTGATGCCGCCCTCGGTCCTGGCCTGCGTGCTCACAGGCGGCATCCTCTACAGCCTCGGCGTCATCTTCCACTCGTGGCGGCGCTTGCGCTTCCAGAACGCGATCTGGCATGGTTTCGTGTTGCTGGGCGCCGGCTTTCATTATACCGCAGTGCTCGACCTGGTCTTGACCTAGAAAATTCCACGAGGAGGGCTTTGCATGCAGGTGACCGGCAAGATTGTTGTGGTCACCGGCGGAGCCCGCGGCATCGGCAAGGCGCTGTGCGAGGCCTTCGCGGCCGCCGGTGCGGCCAAGGTGATCGTAGCCGATCTCGACGAAGCCGGCGCCAAGGCCGTCGCTGATGGCATCGGCGGCGCCGCCTTCAGATGCGACGTCTCCCAGGAAGCCGACATCCGGCACGTGATCGAGGAAACCGAGCGGCAGTTCGGGCCCATTGCGCTGTTCTGCTCCAATGCCGGCATCGGCGGCGGCTTTGACCCGCTGTCGGTCAATGTCGGCGGCACCTCCGACGAGCCGTGGGCGCGCAGTTGGGCCATTCACGTGATGGCGCATGTCTACGCGGCGCGGCATCTGATCCCGCGCTACAAGGCGCGCGGCGGCGGCTATTTCCTCAACACGATCTCGGCGGCCGGCCTGCTGTCGCAGGTCGGCAGCGCGCCTTACTCCACCACCAAGCATGCCGCGGTGGGATTTGCGGAGAATCTCGCGATCTCGCACAAGGCCGACAACATCAAGGTCTCGATCCTGTGCCCGCAGGGCGTCGACACCGACATGCTGCGATCGATTCCGAAGGGGCCGCAATCCGGCGACGGCGATCTGACACCGGAGCAGGTCGCGCAGGACGTGCTGAAAGGCCTTGCCGAGGAGAGCTTCCTGATCCTGCCGCATCCGCAGGTCCTCGGCTACATGCGCAAGAAGACCGAGAATTACGACCGCTGGCTCGGCGGCATGGCGAAGATCCAGGCAAAGATGCGCGAGGAGTTCGGGAAGTAGGTCTGCGACCATCGTCGGTCGACGTGACGGCGCCCGGCCTCAACGCCCTCCGCGGTCGTCCCCGCGACCACGGAGACCCATAGTCCCAGGGTGCAGTTCGAGCCACGCGCGTCGACCATCTCGCCCGAGGTTTTCGACCGCGGCGTATGGATCCGGCGTTCGCCGGAATGACGCTAAGGAGAGATCGTGCGGACATCATGGGCAGCGGACTTGATCCGACATCGATAGACATCATTGCGCCTTCTCGCGGCACATCATGCCCGAGCTGTACAGTTGACTTGTCCCTTCAAGATTCGAAGGGCGCAGGGAATGCCGGGTGAAGGCCTCACCCATGGCCCGCCTGCAGCAAAAAATGCAGGCGGCAGGTACCACAGGTGCAGCCGATCACCGGCATTCCCTGCGCGATGGTCTTCACGCTTATACGCAGTCTCCCTGGTGCGCCGGGCTGTTGGCCACCATTGTCCGCGCGGTGCATCAGCGCCATCGCGAACGTAACACCAGCATCGGGGTGTCAGGACGCTGCGACTTCACGTCCGCGGCCACGCCGTTCGTCCGCGTAGCAAGCTACGCTGCGGCATGGCCACGGCCATCGCATCCCGCCTCGCGTGTCGTGACGATCGCGCGCAACGCCCCTCCGTGGTGAGGCGGGATGCGCGGAAAGATCGTCCTGATTTGCCCGACGGCGCAAGGCCGCATGCTGCGGCATTTCAACACGACGGGCAGTTTCGTCATGGTGTGTATGCGCAATCTGCCCGTCGGGCGCCCTCATGGCTCCGACGGTTGCATGTCCTGCTCTGCCGCGCGCCAGGCTTCGAGCGCGCGGGCGTACAGCAACAGGCCCTCGCGCACCGTGCGCCGCTCGGTCTTCGACAGGGCCGACAGGGCGCCGCGGACCTGCTGGCGGCCGAAGGCGTGCAGCGTGGCCACCCTCTTCCGTCCCTTCGCGGTGAGGCAGAGCGGCTTGATGCGGGCGTCGCCGGAATCGATTGTCTCCTGCAACTCGCCGCTGTCGATCAGCTTGCGGACCATGCGGCTGACGCCGGATTTTTCCAGGTGCAGGACCGCGCCGAGCTGCATCGCGGTGAGACGCGTCGCCCTACGTCGTCGGCCACGTCCTGGCGGCCGACGGCGGCTTCCTCGCGGTCTGAATCTGAAAGGCGTCGGCTGTCGCCGATGGCGCAAGGCCCGCGATCGCCGAGCGGTCTCGGACGCGAGCGATCGTGGTCGAAACAGCTTCATGCTGAAGTCGGAATTTCGCCAGCTTCCGCGAAGCCGCGCAGCGATCGTCACCGTTTCAACTAATTAGTGCTTTCTACGAACGCGAAGATGCTTAGGCGCCGCTCCGCGGCGGCTCGTTGCGAACAGCTCTCAATCTCGCCTGAAATGTTCCCAGCTCGGCAAAACTTCCGCCGACGTTTGCCGGCTATCTCCAAGGCAAGGGGCTTCGTCGCGTGCATGCGCTGCGTATTCATCGCGACGGCGCCCTGACCCGACCTCGTCGCGTGATATTGGCATACCCCGGCATTTGCTTTGCAGGCTCATTCACCACACAAGACCGGCGCGTTCGCGGTGCGGACCAAGCGGCTCATGGTGACGCGATCCCACCGCGGGGTCACGCTCGCGCTCGTCGAGGTGCTGCTGCTGACCGTGATGGTGGTGGACGGCGCGTCCGCGCAGCAGACCATCAAGGCCAAGCCGACGGACGTCGTCCCGGGACGCGCCGACCGGCTGTTCTTTCGTCACGTGACGGCGCGCAGCATCTACTACAACGTTCCGCGGATCACCAACGACAGCCGGACGCTGATGATGCGCCAGGACCCGCGTGGCGTGAGCGCATTGCTGCGTCCGGTGCGCGAGGCCGGTGCGCCGTCGCTGGCCGCGCCGGGCAGGCCCGGCGCGCCGGTCGGCAGCTTCGGATTCTCCGCGTTTCAGCCCGCCCGTGGCGCGCGCGTGGCCACGGCCGAGCCGGCGGGAGACGCTCAACGCGCCGCGCCGCAACCGGCTGCGCGGCAGATCGCGGCAAAGCCCGCGGCAGCCGCCGAGGCGCCGCCGGCCAAGCCAGACGAGACCGTGGCAACCGCCCAGCCCGCGGCCGTGCTGCGCAACCGTGACGTTCTTCCCGATCGCAACCTGAATACGGTGAAGCCGCAGCCGGTGACCGCCGACGCGAAGCCCTATGATCCGACGGGCGTGACGGTCGGGTCGTTCCTGGTGAAACCGGCCGTCGAGATCCAGGCCGGTTATGACACCAATCCCACGCGGCGCAACGGCGGGCAGGGCTCACCGGTCGCCATCGTGGCGACGGAGGTCGCGGTCCGCTCGCAATGGGAGCGGCATCAGCTCAACGCCGATTTCCGCGGCGCCTACACCGAGGACAGCAACGTCCGCTCGCTCAGTCATCCGACGTTCGAGGCGCGGGCGCAAGGACGCTACGACGTCACCGAGGGCACCGCGATCACCGGCGAGGCGCGTTTCGTCAACGATGCATTGGCGCTTCCGGGGGCGCTCAAGCTGCCGCGCGCCACGACGTTCGGCGGCAGCGCCGGCGTGCTGCAGAAGATCGGTCCCGCCGAGATCGCATTCAAGGGATCGGCCGACCGCGTCATGTTCAACGACGCGCTGATCTTGGCCAACGTGCCGTTGCGGACGCAGGATCGCAACTACACCCAGCCGGGCGCGCAGGTCCGCGTCACCTATGTGCTCACGCCGAACATCTCGCCGTTCGTCGACATGAGCTTCGATCGGCGCAACCACGATCTGCAGGTCGACTTCAACGGCCAGCGCCGCGATTCCAGCGGCATCACCGCGCGCGGCGGCGCCGTCGTCAACATGGGATCGCTGACCGGCGAGGCCTCGGTCGGCTATCTCTCGCGCCGCATGGACTCGCCGCTGATGCCGAACATCAACGGCGTGATCGCGGATGCGACGCTCGCTTGGGCCGCGACCGACGCCACGACGTTCGTGCTGGTGGCGCGCTCGCAGGCCTCGGAGACGCCGGCGATGAACGTCTCGGGCATCCTGTCGCGCGACGTGATCCTGCAGATGGACCATCAGTTCGAGCCGTGGCTGATCGGAACGCTGCGCGGCGGCTACGGTCAGGATCAGTTCGTCGGCATCGGCCGCGTCGACCAGCGCATGTTCGTCGCCGCCGGCGGCACCTACAAGATGAACCGCAACGTTCAGCTCAAGAGCGAGGTCCGCACCGAATGGACCCGCTCCAACATCGCGCTCAACAGCTTCATGGCGGTGGTCGGCGTCGTCGGCGTGCGATTCCAATATTGAGCAGCGGCCGGGTCCGGTTGCGCACCTTCGCCGCCCTGCATCTCCGCCGTCGTCCCGGGCAAGCCGCGCGACAGCGCGGGTGCGACGCCGACGGGGACCCAGACGCCGCGACGGATGTCTGACCGGATTGCGAACGACGCGGCTGGTCTGCATCGACCACAAGCGGCTGGTCTGTCGCGCTCAAAAGAAAAGCCCCGCAGGGGACGGGGCTTGAAGGCAATGCATGCCGGTCGGGTGGGGGGGACCCGGGCGTCTCACGCGGCGGGATGAGGTCAGGTCGCCGACGCGTGGGTCGTCCCGGATTGGTTCGGCATGCGGCTGGTGATGGTCTTGTTATCGTTATCCGTGTCCGCGCCGCCCGGCGTAAGCCGACAGGCGGCGCGGAGCGCAGCGGTCTCACTGTTCGAGCGCGGCCAGGGCAGCGTTGCCGATCTGCTGCGCCTCGGCCCAGGCGGCCTGGGTGGCCTGCTGGGCGGCGGTGTAGCCGGCCTGGATCTGCTGCTGAGCCGCGGCCCGCAGCGCCTGCTCCTGCTGCTCGCCGGTCTCGCGGGCCTGGGTCAGGGCCTGATTGTCGGCATTCAGCGTCGCATTGGCCTGGTTGAAGGCGTT
Source organism: Bradyrhizobium sp. SZCCHNS30572 (assembly GCF_032484415.1). Taxonomy (NCBI): domain Bacteria; kingdom Pseudomonadati; phylum Pseudomonadota; class Alphaproteobacteria; order Hyphomicrobiales; family Nitrobacteraceae; genus Bradyrhizobium; species Bradyrhizobium sp. SZCCHNS30572. The sequence goes on from NZ_JAUESY010000001.1 coordinate 504,137, forward strand.
GGCGGTGGTCTGCGCCTTGGCCTGGGCCGCCGCCAGTGCGGCCTGGTTGGCCGCATTGTTGGCGCGTTCGAGGACCTCGGCGGCCTCCTGTGCGTCCTGCTTGGCCTGCTGCGCGGCCTGACGCGCCTGCTCCAGCGCCTGCCGGTCGGCGTTCACCTTCTGCTCGGCCGCTTCCACCGTCGCATCGATCGTGCCGATCTTCTGGTTCAGCGCGGCCTCGACCGTCTTCTGGTTCTGGGTCGCAGCCGCCTGCGCGGCCTGGGTCTTCTGCTGGGCGACCGCGCGTGCCTGCTCGCCGGTCTTCAACGCCGCCTGCAGCGCGGCCTGCTCGGCGGCTTCCTGGGCCGCCTGGTTCTGCTGGTTGTTGTTATTGTTGTTGTTGCCGTTGCCGGCCGCCGCTCCGCCATTGTTGGCATTGCCGCCATTGTTGGCGTTGCCGGCCGCCTGGCCGGCCTGCTGGGCCGCCTTGCCGGCGGCCTCGGCCGTCTCGCGCGCGGTGTCCTTGGCGGCGTTGGCGGCTTCCTTGGCCTCGTTGGAGACGTCGATGTCCTTGTCGAGCTTCTGGAACGCGGCCTGCAGCGCGGCCGAGGCTGCCGTCAGCTTCGCAGCGTTCGCGGTCGCCGCGGCCTGGTTGGCGGCGGTCGGGTTCTTCTCGGCCTGCTCCTGGGCCTCGATCGCGGCGCCGCGTGCGTTCTGCTCGGCCTGACGCGCGACGTCGATTGCCTTGCGGTCGGCAGCGACCTGCGCCTCGGCGGCGGCGGCGGTCTGCGCGGCGGCCGCGGCCGCTGCGTTGGCCTTGGCGACGGCATCGGTGCTGCTCGACGCCGCGGCAGCCGCCTTGGCCGGCGTCGCTGTGGCGGCAGGCGTGGCGGTGGCCTTGGCGACCGCGACGGTAGTGGTCGCTGCCGCGGCGGCCGCAGCGGCCGGCTTCGCCGCGCTCGTCGTGGTGCTGGTCGCGGCTGCGGTCTTGGCCGTACCGGTCGTCGTCGTTGCGGCGGTGGCGGCAGCGGCGGGCTTGGCGGCGGTCGTCGCGGCCGTGGCGACGGCAGCGACGGGCTTGGCCGCAGCCGTGCCGGTCGTTACGGCCGCCGTCTTGGCGGCGGTGCTCGCCGCGGTCGCCGCGGCGGTGGTGGCGGCCGTGGTCGCAGCGGTGTTCGCAGCCTTGGCGGCGGCGCCGGCCGCGGCCTTCGCAGCGGCGCTGGCTGCGGCCTTCGCTGCCGCGTCGGTCGCCGCCTTCGCGGCAGCATTCGCTGCAGCCTTGGCCGCAGCGTTTGCCGCAGCCTTGGCGGCGGCGTCCTGCGCGGCCTTGGCGGCGGCAGCGGCTGCAGCCTTGGCAGCGGCATCCTGGGCCGCCTTGGCGGCTGCCTGGGCCGCGGCCTTCGCCGCCGCCTCCTGCGCCGCCTTCGCGGCGGCGTTGGTGGTGGCCGAAGTGGCAAGGGCGGTGGTCATGGCCTGCGCATTGGCCTGATGCGGCAGCGCCGTCACCGCCAGAGCGGACACCAGGGCCAGCACGCTGACATGGCGATAGAGATCGGTCCTCGACGCCGCGGTTTGAAGATTCTTCTTATCCGCCATCAGCTCAACTCCCTTGGTACGCTGGATTGGATGATGGAACCTTTTGAAAATGATTTTGGCTTGCAGAATGGTCGGACCTTGCAAGCAGCAAGGCGTCTGCCTGCAAGCTGACGGCAGGATTTCGCGATGTTTGCGGCAAGCCGGCCGCGACGAGATGGTGCAGGGGAACAGAAAGCTTTTGAAACAAACGGTTGCAGTCGGAACGCCGGTTGCACGGTTGGGGCGGGCCGATGAGCATTTCGCGGCGAGCCATGCCGCCGCCATTGAAGATGCGACGCATTGTCGCATATGCCGTGAAAGTCGTCCGCTGTGCGAACGGCGGCTCAGCCCTTCTGGGCGTAGAGCAGCGGGACCGCGGCGTCGACCATCACCTCAACGAGGCTCGTGCCGGCATGGGCGAGGGCTCGCGTCAGCGCACCGGCGAGATCGGCGGCATGGTTCACGCGCACTGCGTCGCAGCCCATGCCTTCCGCGAGCTTGACGAAATCGAGGCCGGGCAGCTCGAGCCCGGGCACGTTGCGCACCTGCATGACCTGGCTGAACGAGCGCATCGCGCCATAGCCGGAATTGTTGATGACGACGACCGTCAGCGGCAGCCTGCGCTGCGTGGCGGTCCACAGCGCCTGCAGCGAATACATCGCCGAGCCGTCGCCGATCAGGCACACCGTGCGGCCGGTGCGACGGCCCAGCGCCATGCCGACCGCCGCCGGCAGGCTGTAGCCGAGCCCGCCGCTCGCCATCGTGTAGAACGACTCCGCGCCGGGCATTGGCATGTACTTGTGCATCACCGGCCGGTGCGAGGGGATCTCCTCGACCACGGCGCTGCCCGCCGGCAGCGCCTGCGCCAGCGTGTGCAGGAGATAGTCGACCGGAATCGGATCGGATGGCTTCGGCGCGTCGGGTAGCACGCGGCCCTTCGGCGCCGCGCGCCTGGTCTCCGGCAGCAGCTCCAGCAGCAGCGACAGCGCCGGCCGCATCGTGGCGATGATGCTGGTGCCGACCGGCGGCACCGCGGCGCCTTCGGCGTCGTCGGTGATCTGATAAAGCGTGGTGGCGCCGTCGAAGATCGCGGCGTGGCCCTCGACATGGAAGGTGAACACCGGCGCGCCGATCACGACGACGAGGTCGTGCGGTTTCAGGGCGTCGGACAATTGTCCGGGCGAGGCGTGCAGAAAGCCCTGGAATTGCGGATGGCGCTCGGGAAACGAGCAGCGCGCCGAGAACGGGCTGACCCAGACCGCGGCCTTGGCCTTCTCGGCGACCTCGACCATCAGTTCGACGCAGCCGGCGCGGTCGATGCCGGGGCCGACCACGAGCGCGGGATTCTTCGCGGCGGCAAGTGCGCTCACCAGTTCGTCCATGGCGGCGCGATCGGGGCCGAGCTCGCGGCTCACCTTGCGCGCGGTGATCGGTTGCGCCGGATGCATCCAGTCGTCGATCGGGATCGAGACGAAGGTCGGCCCGCAAGGCGGCTGCATCGCGGTGTAGTAGGCGCGGGCGATCGCGCCCGGCACGTCCTCGGGCCGCGCCGGCTCGACGCTGTATTTGACGTAAGGGCGCGGGAATTCGGACGGGCGTTCGGCATAGAGAAAGGCCTGCAGCGGCAGGATCGAGCGCGCCTGCTGGCCGGCGGTGATGACCAGCGGCGTCTGGTTGCGGTGCGCGGTGTAGATGTTGCCGAGCGCGTTGCCGACGCCGGCCGCCGAATGCAGATTGACGAAGCCGGCATTGCGCGTCGCCTGGGCATAGCCGTCGGCCATGCCGACGACGGAAGCCTCCTGCAGGCCGAGCACGTAGTCGATGTCCTCGGGCCAGTCGCTGAGGAACGGCAGCTCGGTCGAGCCGGGATTGCCGAACACCTTTTTGATGCCGAAGGCGCGCAGCAGCTCGAAGGTGGCCTGCTTGACGGTGACGGGTTTGGCGCTTTTCTTGGTGGTCAAGGCGTATCCTCGAAAGACGATTGTTGTTGTGTCGTCATTGCGAGGAGCGAAGCGACGAAGCAATCCAGAGTCGTCGCGGGGCTCTGGATTGCGTCGCTTCGCTCGCAATGACGGGACCTATGTCACCAATTCGCGGTGCCCTTCATCGTCGGCTGCCGCTCGGCGTTGGCGGTCCACAGCTCCAGGCCGCCATCCTTGTCATTCGCATTCACCGAGAACGCGCTGCCCTCGAACAAAGGCTGCACGCCGCGATAGGCGAACTTGGCCGGCGGTTTGCCCTTAAGTCTGGCGGCGAACTCGACCAGCAGCGCGGCCTGCAAAGGTCCGTGGAAGATCAGGCCCGGATAGCCTTCGACCCTGGTGACGTAGTCGCGGTCGTAATGGATGCGATGGCCGTTGAAGGTCAGGGCGGAATAGCGAAACAGCAGCACGGCATCGGAGACGCGCGTCTCGCTGTGCTGCGCGACCGGCGGAGGCGGCGGCGCCTTCGCCGGCGCAGCCTGGGCGCCACCCATGTCGCGATAGACGATGTCCTGGCGCTCGCGGATCGCGACGCCGCGCGGCGTCGATACGACATGCTCCACCGACACGAAGCAGAGCTGGCCGGTCGAGCCGCTCTTCAGGGTGACGTCGGTGATGGTCGAAAGGCGCGTCGCGACATCGCCGACGCGCAAGGGATCGATGAACTGCACCTCGCCGCCCGCCCACATGCGGCGCGGCAGCGGCACCGGCGGCAGGAAGCCGCCGCGGGTCGGATGGCCGTCGGGGCCGAGCTGATCGTGTGGAAACACCGGCTGGCCCAAACACCAGTGCACGGTGTAGGGCGCGATGTCGCCGGTTGTCGGTTCGCCGATCTCCTGGAACAGCGTCGCGCGCAGCCCCTTGGTGAGCTGCGGGGTGACGAGGTCGGTGGCCTCGGCGCTGCGGCCGACCCATTGCCGGAGGTGATCGAGATCGAGCGTGTCCGTCATGATCATCCCTTTCGCTGATGCGGCGAGGCGGCCTCGCCGATCGCGGGCACGGCGCCGTAATGCCTGTCGTCGCCGACCACGATCGCCGCCGGCGCGGGATAGCTGACGACGCCGTTCGGCGTGTTCACCTCGATCCGCCGCAGATGCGGATGAACCGCGAGGTCGGCCATGCTGTTGACCTCGGCAAAGGCGATGTCGGCGCTCGCGAGCTTCGCCAGCAGCTCATCGCGCGACAGCGCCGCGAAGCGCTCCGCAACGATCCCGTCGGTCAGCGCGCGGTTGCGCACGCGCGCGACCATGTTGGCGAAGCGCGGATCGTCCGGCAATGTGGGCTGGTCCAGCACCTTGGCGCACAGCGTCTTCCACTCGCGCTCGCTCTGGATCGAGATCAGGATGTCCTTGCCGTCCTTCGAGGTGAACACGCCATAGGGTGCGATCGAGGGATGGGCGAGGCCGATGCGCTTCGGCGCATTGCCGGCTTCCGCGTTGAGCAGCGGCACGGTGAGCCAGTCGGCCATCACGTCGAACATCGAGATCCTGATGTCGGCGCCTTCGCCAGTGCGGCCGCGCCTGATCAGCGCCTCCAGGATCGCGGCATGCGCCGTCGCGCCGGTCGCGACGTCGACGATCGACATGCCGACGCGGGAGGGGCCGTCCGGCCCGCCGGTGATCGAGGCCAGCCCGCTCTCGGCCTGGATCAGCAGGTCATAGGCCTTGCGATCGGCGTAGGGACCGGAGTCGCCATAGCCGGTGATGGTGCAGCAGATCAGCTTCGGATAGTCCTTGCGCAGCCGCTCACGGGCAAAGCCCATTCTGTCCATCGAACCGGGTTTCAGGTTCTGCAGCAGCACGTCGGCGCCGGCGATCAGCTTCTCCAGTTCGGCGCGACCTTCCGGCCTTGAGAGGTCGACGACGACGGAATCCTTGCCGCGGTTGAGCCACACGAAATAGCTGCTCTGACCCTTGGCGGCGGCGTCGTAGCCGCGGGCGAAATCGCCCTCGGGCCGCTCGATCTTGATCACGTGAGCGCCGGCATCGGCGAGACGCGACGAGCAGAACGGTGCGGCCACCGCCTGCTCGACGGCGACGACAATGATCCCTTCAAGCGGCAGCATGGCCCGACCTCAATACGAGCGCGGCATGCCGAGCACGTGCTCGGCGACGTAGGAGAGAATGAGGTTGGTCGAGATCGGCGCCACCTGATACAGCCGCGTCTCGCGGAATTTGCGCTCCACGTCGTACTCCTCGGCGAAGCCGAAGCCGCCATGGGTCTGGATGCAGGCATTGGCCGCCTCGAACGACGCATCGGCCGCGAGCATCTTGGCCATATTGGCCTCGGCGCCGCAGTCGAGCCCGGCCTCGTATTTGCGCGTGGCCTCCTTGACCATCAGCTCCGCGGCCCGCATCGACGCATAGGCCTTGGCGATCGGGAACTGGATGCCTTGGTTCTGGCCGATCGGGCGGCCGAACACGACGCGCTCCTTGGCATAGGCGGTGGCTTTCGCGATGAACCATTTGGCGTCGCCGACGCATTCGGCCGCGATCAGGATGCGCTCGGCGTTCATGCCGGAGAGGATATAGCGGAAGCCCTTGCCTTCCTCGCCGATCAGGTTCTCCGCCGGCACCCGCATGTCGGTGAAGAACACTTCCGTCGTGGCGTGGTTCATCATCGTCCGGATCGGGCGGATGGTGAGCCCGGCCTTCTTGGCCTCGCGCATGTCGACGATGAAGACGGAGAGACCATCGGTGCGCTTCTGCGCCTGCTCTTTCGGCGTAGTGCGCGCGAGCAGGATCATCAGGTCGGAATGCTCCGCGCGGCTGGTCCAGATCTTCTGGCCGTTGACGACATAGCTGTCGCCGTCGCGCTTCGCGACCGTCTTCAGCGACGTCGTGTCGGTGCCCGAAGTGGGTTCGGTGACGCCGAAAGCCTGCAGCCGCAACTCGCCGCTGGCGACCTTCGGCAGCCACTTCGCCTTCTGCTCGGCGGAGCCGTGGCGCAGCACCGTGCCCATCGTGTACATCTGGGCGTGACAACCGCCGCCATTGCAGCCGGCACGCTGGATCTCCTCGAGGATCGCCGCAGCGGCCGACAGCTTCAATCCCGCGCCGCCATATTCCTCGGGAATCAGCACGGAGAGATAGCCCGCCTCGGTCAGCGCATCGACGAAGGCCGAGGGATAGGCCATCTCGCGATCGAGCTTGCGCCAATATTCACCAGGGAACTGCGCGCACAGCTTGGCCACCGCGTCGCGGATATCGGCGTAATCGTCGTGCTGATGCTGGTCTGTCATGTGTTGCTCCGCCGGCCGCCGTGACGCGGCCTGGGCTCTCTCTCCCTGGACTTGTTTCCTGATAGCCTATGACCAAGCGGGTCACGCTTGGCAAGCTTGGAATGCCAGCGTTGCAGCCGAGCAGCCTTGCCGGAGCGACAGAGCAGGCCGCCTGCGGCGACGTTCTAGCTGACGGGAAATCCGAGATGACCGCGGAAACGGTTTTTGAGGAAGACACCGTCGCGTGCGGGCAGCGCGCGGTCAACGTGATCGGTCGAGATCGCGACGCGGGCGAAGTGCGGCCCGGAGAACGCGTGCAGCTTCGGCCGGAAGGCGTCGAGCGCCGCGCTGTCCTCGAGCGTGCTGACGGAGGGAAAGCCGGCTCCGGTCGCGATCAGCTCGAGATTTGCGCCGAGCCCGGAATGGCTCATCTGCATCCCGGTCTCGCCGAAATGGGCGTTGTCGAGCACGACGATCGAGAGATTCTTGGGCTTCTTCGCGGCTGCAGTCGCGAGGCTGCCGAGCCCCATCAGTTGTTCGCCGTCGCCGGTGATGACGACGACCGGGCGCGATGGCTGCGCCAGTGCGAGACCCAGGCCGATCATGGCCGCGCCGCCCATCGCGCCCCAGAGATAGAAGTTGGCGTCGTGATCGCCCGCGGCGAACACGTCGTAGGACGATGAGCCGAGGCCGCTGACGACCAGCAGGTCGCCACGGTCCTGCAGCAGCGCCTTGACGGCGGTGCGGCGGTCGAGCGGTGCTCCCATCACTTCGCCTCCGTCCACTTCTTGGCGCCGATCATGCGCTGGGAGATCAGCACCGCGATCGGCTGATCGCTGTCGAACGCGAGCCTCGCTGCAGCGGCCACCATCTCGCCGGCGTCTTCGGGACGTTCCAGCCGGAACACCGTGACGCCCATGATCTCGAAGGCCGCCTGCGTCGCCTTGCCCATCGGCACCTGCCACGGATTGAACTCGGCCCACTCGCCGCGCATCGTCACGAAGGCGAGGAACGGGAAGCGGCAGCTCTGAAGCAACGACAGCATGTTGACGCAATTGCCGACGCCGCTCGACTGCATCAGCAGCACTGCGCGCTGCCCGCCGAGCCAGGCGCCGGCGGAGAGCGCGACACCTTCCTCTTCGGTGGTCAGGACCGTGGTGGCGATCGCGGGATCGTCATGGGCGAGGCCGATCAGGCGGGAATGGCCGGCGTCGGGGACGTAGCACAGCTGACGGACGTCGGCCGCCTTCAGCGCCTCGTAGATGGCGAGCGGCCAGTCGGTGGTGGGCGTGTCGGAAGCGGCCATGGCGTCCTGAGGTTCATGAGCACCGATGGTGCAGCGGATGATTTAGCCAGAAACGACCGTCGAAGCCCATTGAATCTCGTTCAACCCGCCATGCCGGATTCTCATAGGCAGCCTAGGGCCTCGTGGTCCGGCTGGGGAGGCCTCATGGTTCGAGACGCCGGTGCGCGGCTCCTCACCCTCATGGTGAGGAGCGCCGCTCGCGGGCGCGTCTCGAACCATGAGGCCCCATGCGGCCGACCACGCGATCGTCATGTGGAGTGGCGGGAGCAACAGGAACTCACCCCGGGATCCGCACCGGCAGCGATTCATAGCCGCGGACGAAGCTGGAATAGACCCGCTTCGGCTCGCCCACGACCTCGATGCGGTCGAAGCGCTTGAGGATCTCTTGCCAGACGATGCGCAGCTGCAACTCGGCGAGTCGCATGCCGACGCAGCGGTGGATGCCGAAGCCGAATGAGAGATGAATGCGCGGCCGCTTGCGGTCGATGATGAAGGCGTCGGGGTTCTCGATCACCTCCCCGTCGCGGTTGCCCGAGACGTACCACATCACGACGCGGTCCCCCTTCTTGATCGTCTTCCCGCCGAGCTCGGTATCGACCAGCGCGGTGCGGCGCATGTGGGCGAGCGGCGTCTGCCAGCGGATCACCTCGGGCACCATGGTCTCGATCAGCGCCGGATTGTCGCGCAGCTTCTGATACTCGGCCGGGTTCTCGTTCAACGCCAGCACCGATGCCGTCATCGTATTGCGGGTGGTGTCGTTGCCGCCGACGATGAGCAGGATCAGGTTGCCCATCAGATTGTCCGGCGTCATGTGCCGCGTCGCCTCGCTGTGCGCCATCATCGAGATCAGGTCGCGGCCGGGCTCGGCCTGACGCGCCTTCCACATCCGGCCGAAGGTCTCGGCGCATTCGCCGAGCTCGCGGCGGCGCTCCTCCTCCGACGAAACGATGCCGCTCTTGGGCAGGGCGGTGGAGACATCCGACCAGCGCGTCAGCTTGCGGCGCTCCTCGAACGGGAAGTCGAACAGGGTCGCCAGCATCTGTGTCGTCAGCTCGATCGAGACCTTCTCGACCCAGTTGAAGGTCTCGTTGCGCGGCAGCGAATCCAGCACCTTGGCCGAGCGCTGCCGGATCAGCACCGCCATCTCGTCGAGATGGTCCGGCGTGAACATCGGCTGCACGGTCTTGCGCTGCTCGCCATGGCGGGGCTCGTCCATCGCGATGAAGCTCGGCCACTCATAGCCCGGCGGCACGTCGCGGATCATGATTCCGCCATTGCTGACGTCCGACGAGAAGACCGCGTGGTTGGTATCGACATGCATGATGTCGTGATAGCGCGTCACCGACCAATAGGGCTCGATCGGCGCCTTGGTGCAGTAGTGCACGGGCGCCTCCTTGCGCAGCCGCTCGAACCACGGCCAGATCGTGTCGTTCTGGAACAGCCGGGGCGCGCCGGGATGGAAGTCCTCGATCGGCGTCGAATAGGCCTCGAGGCGCGTGTCGCGCAGCAGATCGGCCTTATCGGAGCGAAGCGCGGCCTGGACGGTCATGGGGTGGTCCTTTTCTTGCTGCTGTTTCTTGCTGCCGTACCGATCGTACTCACGTCATCCTCCGCAAAGGCGGACGATCCAGTACGTCGAGACGTCAATCATATTGCAATATCGTTCTCCGGAATACGGGATGCCCCGCCTGCGCGGGGCATGACGGCAAAGTTGATCTGCACCGCAATCAGTTCACACTGCAATCCGTACCGGCAACGTCTCATATCCCTTCACGAAGCTCGAATAGACCCGCTTCGGCTCGTCCATCACGTCGATATGATCGAATCGTTTCAGGATCTCCTCCCAGATGATCTTGAGTTGCAGTTCGGCCAATCGCAAGCCGACGCAGCGGTGGATGCCGAAGCCAAATGACAGATGCTGGCGCGGCCTGACACGGTCGATGATGAAGTCGTAGGGACGCTCGATGGCGGCCTCGTCGCGGTTGCCCGAGACGTACCACATCACGACCTTGTCGCCTTTCTTGATCTGCTTGCCGCGGAACTCGATGTCTTCCAGCGCGGTGCGGCGCATGTGGGCGAGCGGGGTCTGCCAGCGGATGACCTCGGGGACGAAGCTGTCGATCAGCGCGGGGTTGTCCTTGAGCTTGCGGTACTGATCAGGGTTCTGACTGAGCGCATAGATGCTGCCGGACATGGTATTGCGCGTGGTGTCGTTGCCGCCGACGATCAGGAGCACGAGATTGCCGAGGAAGTTCTTCGGGTCCATGTTCCGGGTCGCCTCGCTGTGGGCCATCATCGACAGCAGGTCGCTCTTCGGCGGCTGGTTGACGCGCTCCTGCCAGAGCCGGGCGAAATAGCGCGCACAGTCCATCAGTTCGGCCTGCCGTTCGTCCTCGGTCGCGACAAGCCCATCGGGGCCGGGGATCGTGGTCGCGATATCCGACCAGCGCGTCAGCTTGCGGCGGTCTTCCCAGGGGAAGTCGAACAGCACCGCCAGCATCTGCGTGGTCAGCTCGATCGAGACGCGATCGACCCAGTCGAACACCTCGCCGACAGGCAGATTGTCCAGGCATTCGGCGGAGCGCTTGCGGATGTTGATCGCGAGCTCGTCGAGATGTGTCGGCGTGAACATCGGTGCCACGGTCTTGCGCTGCGCGGCATGGCGCGGCGGATCCATCGCGATGAAGCTCTCGCGGCGCAGGTCAGGATCGACGTCGCGAATGGTGATGCCGCCGAGCGCGGACGCCGAGGAGAACACCGCGTGGTTTGTCTCGATCTCCATGATGTCGTCGTATCGGGTGATCGACCAGTAGGGACCGAACATCGACTCCTTGCAGTAGTGCACCGGATCCTCGCGACGCAGCCGGTCGAAATAGGGCCAGTGCGTGTCGGTACGGAACAACTCCGGATGACCGGGGTCGAATTCGGCGAGCGGCAACGATGCGGCGCGGCTGGCGGCCGTGTCGTCGACGCGCTCGCCTGCTGCGGCGTGTCGCTGTGCCTCGGCCGTCGTGGTGGTCCCGTGCATGGACGTCTCCCTGATGGCCGGATTTGAGCTGTCCGGCGATGTTGGGTGCGATTACATCCTGCCCGGGAGCGCGGGGCAAGCGCGGAGTGGGGCCGCCGGGCCGGTCTTGCGTCGCAACGCTGGTATTTGTCCGGACGTCGGGCGTGACAAGCGCCACGTCACGGAATATGGCTTTGGGCGATTGTTGCAAAGCAGAAGACTAGCAGGAGGCCGCCCCATGATCGCCAACGCGCAGCGCATGTTCAATTTCGATCTCGGCGAGACCGCAGACGCGATTCGCGAGACGGTGGCGAGCTTTTCGCAAGAGCAGATCGCGCCGCGCGCTGCCGAGATCGACCGCTCCAACCAGTTTCCGCGCGATCTCTGGCCCAGGATCGGCGAGCTCGGCCTGCACGGCATCACGGTGGAGGAAGAGTATGGCGGTGCCGGCCTCGGCTATCTCGAGCACTGCATCGCCATGGAAGAGATCTCGCGCGCCTCGGCCTCGGTGGGCCTGTCCTACGGCGCCCACTCCAACCTCTGCGTCAACCAGATCCGCCGCAACGGCAACGAGGCGCAGAAGCGCAAATATCTGCCGAAGCTGATCTCGGGCGAGCATGTCGGCTCGCTGGCGATGTCCGAGCCGCAGGCCGGCTCCGACGTGGTGTCGATGAAGACCCGCGCCGACAAGAAGGGAGACCGCTTCGTCCTCAACGGCAACAAGATGTGGATCACCAATGGTCCGATCGCCGAGACGCTGGTGGTCTATGCCAAGACCGATCCGCAAGGAGGCCCGCGCGGCATCACCGCGTTCATCATCGAGAAGGGCATGAAGGGCTTCTCGACCGCGCAGAAGCTCGACAAGCTCGGCATGCGCGGCTCCGACACCTGCGAGCTGGTGTTCGAGGATTGCGAGGTCCCGGAGGAGAACGTGCTGGGGCAGGTCGGCCGCGGCGTCAATGTGCTGATGAGTGGCCTCGATTACGAGCGCGCGGTGCTCGCGGCAGGTCCGCTCGGCATCATGCAGGCCTGCATGGACGCGGTGCTACCCTACGTGCACGAGCGCAAGCAGTTCGGCCAGCCGATCGGCACCTTCCAGCTCGTGCAGGGCAAGGTTGCCGACATGTACACGACGATGAATGCCGCGCGCGCCTATGTCTATGCCGTGGCCAAGGCCTGCGATCGGGGCGAGACGACGCGTGAGGACGCCGCCGGCGCGATTCTGTTCGCCGCCGAAAAGGCGACGCAATGTGCGCTCGATGCGATCCAGCTGCTCGGCGGCAACGGCTATATCAACGACTATGCGACCGGGCGGCTGCTGCGCGACGCCAAGCTCTACGAGATCGGCGCCGGCACCAGCGAGATCCGCCGCATGCTGATCGGGCGGGAATTGTTCGAGAAGACGTCTTGAGGCGCAGACCAAGCGGTTGGCGTATGCGGGACATGCGTTCGCCAACCGGCCGGATGCAGATATTTTAGTCATCCTCGTCGAGGCCGGTGTTTTTTTCCGGCCGACTTGCGTAGAAAATACGTCGAACCTCGAAGTCGTCCCGGCGACGAACCATCGAGGTATATTGTAGATCTTTTGCGGGTGTCGGAGGCTTGAGCCGTGAACCAGATGAGCTACGTTCCGGAGCAGCCGCCGCCGCTTCCGCCTCTCACCGCCACCTTCTCAGGTGCGCGTGGCGAGTTCTTCCGGCTGGTCAGCCGCGGGGCGGCCATCGAACTGATCACGCTGGGCTTCTACCGGTTCTGGCTCGCGACCGACATCCGCCGTCATCTCTGGGTCAACACGGCCGTCGACGGTGATGCCGCCGAATATACCGGCCGCGGCAAGGAGCTCCTGATTGGCTTCCTGTTCGCGATGGCGATCCTGGTCCCGATCTACCTTGCCTACTTCCTCGTCGGCGTCGAGGCCGAGCGCTTCAAGGCCTTCGCCAGCGTGCCGCTGGTGATCGCCTTCTACGCCTTCGGCCAGTTCGCGATCTTCCGCGCGCGCCGCTACCGCCTGACGCGCACGGTCTGGCGCGGCATCCGATTCTGGATGACCGGCTCGGGCTGGGCCTATGCCGGGCGCGCCATGCTGTGGACCTTGTTGACGGTGGTCACGCTGGGGCTGGCCTGGCCGTGGCGCGCCGCCGCGCTCGAGCGCTACAAGATGCGGCATTCGCACTATGGCGATCTCAGCGGCGACTTCGAGGGACGCGGCTGGGAGTTCTTCAAGCGCGCCTGGTATCTGTGGGTCATCGCGCCGTTTGCGCTGCTGCTGTTTCCGTTGTTTCCGTTCGTCTATGCGCAGTTCAAAGCGATCGAGTGGCGCTGGTGGCTGTCGGGCATCCGCTTCGGCGGCGTGCGTCTGGAATCGGACCTGCCCGGCAACGCGTTCTATGGTCTGTATTGGAAGGTGATCGGCTGGTGGTTTCTGCTGTCGGTCGCCTCCGGCGCCTATTTCAGTGGCGTCGCCGCGCTGATGATCAAACTGCTGGGGCCGGGAAGCGACGGCCTGCCTCAGGTGCAGGCGCTGTCTGACAACATACCGATGCTGGTGCTGGTCGGATTGGGCTACGTCGCCTGGATCCTGGCGCTCAACGTCGTGATGCGGCTCTATCTGGTGCGCGACATGTGGGCGACCGTGCTGCAGTCGGTTCAAGTGCATGGCATCGAGGCCATGGCCAATGTCGCCGCCAAGGGCGATCTGGCCAGCGCGCTCGGCGAAGGATTTGCCGATGGACTCGACGTCGCCGGATTCTGATTCCGGGCCGGCGGGCGCTGCTGCGCCGGCCGCCGCCACGCCGGTCGAGCCTGCCGCTCCGCTCGGCGGCCCTGCGGTCTATTTCGACGGCCTGTCCAACCGGCGGCAGGTGGTCACGATCGGCTTTGCCAATCAGCTGGTGATGCGCAGCGCCGACAATTTCGTCTCCTGGCCCTATGCCGACATCCGCCGCGTCGATGGGCCGAGCGGAACGCTGCGCGTGAGCTGCCTGTCGGCGTCGCCGCTGGCGCGGCTGGAGATCCGCGACGCAGCGCTGTCGGCTGAGCTGATCGCGCGCTGCAGCCACATCGACCAGAACAGGATGACCCGCGGCGCCATCACGCGCATCGTCGGCTGGTCGCTGGCCGCCGCCGCCTCGATCGTCGCCGTCGTGCTGGTGGTGATTCCGTTCGCCTCCGACCGGCTGACGCCTCTGGTGCCGCCGACCATGGAGCGGCATCTCGGCGAGGCCGCCGTGGTGCAGATCCAGACCGTGTTCGGCGACAAGCTCTGCAGCGAGGCGGCGGGGCAGGCCGCGTTCGCCAAGCTAGTCACGGCGCTGCGCCGCCCCGCCGGCCTCGACGACAGCATCGCGTCGCAGGTGCTGGACACGCCGATCCCCAACGCCTTCGCGCTGCCGGGCGGGCGATTCTTCCTGTTCAGGGGGCTGCTCGACAAGGCCAATGACCCCGACGAGGTCGCCGGCGTGCTGGCGCACGAGCTCGGCCACCTCAAGCATCGCGACAACCTGCGGCAGATGATCCACAATGGCGGCAGCTCGTTCCTGATCGGCCTGCTGTTCGGCGACGTCACCGGCGCGGGCGCGGCGATCTTCGCCTCGCGGGCCATGATCAACGCGTCCTATTCGCGCGAGGCGGAGGCGGCCGCGGACGGCTTCGCGATCGAGGTGATGCACAAGCTCGGACGGCCGACGCGCCCGATGGGCGAATTGCTGTTCCGCATCACCGGCAAGGAGGACGGCAAGCGCCCGTCGCTGTGGGCCAGCCATCCGCTCAGCGAGGACCGTCTCGCCCGCATGCGCGCCGAGGACCGGCCGCCGAGCGGCCCGCCGCTGCTCAATGCGGAGGAGTGGAAGGCGCTGAAGGGGATTTGTCGCTAGGCATTGGGACGCGTTTGGCGTTGGGCGACGGCTGCGCTTGGCGTCGATTTGTGCCGACAGCGTTGCCATACATTCGGTGTCGTCCCTGCGAACGCAGGGACCCATAACCACCGAACCTCGTTGTTGGAAGCGGGCGTCGCTCAGCTTGCCACTTGCAGAGGCCGCGGCGTATGGGTCCCTGCGTTCGCAGGGACGACAGCGGAGGCTGAGGCGGCGTCCGGGCTCTCAATGAGGCGATCATAAGCGCGTTCGGATCAACCGACCGCTCACTCCGCCAGATTGTTGGTCTTCCTCACCCAGGCCCGCACATCGGCCAGCACGTCCGGCAGCACCGCCTTGACGTCGGCGAGCGTCATGCCGGCCTTGACGCGCGGGTCGTACAGCAGGTTGAGGATGTACTGGTCGTAGACGTCGAAATAGCCCATCGAGACGTTGTCGTTGAACATCGTCCAGGGCACGCTCGAAGTGTCGTTGATCGGCCCGAGCGACTGCAGCAGCTCCTCATAGGCGCAATCGAGGAAGACGAAATCGCCGTTGTCGACGGTCAGGATGACGTCGGAGCGCTCGATCTCGAACGCCTCGTTCTTGCGGAAGCCGGACAGGCATTGCGGATCCAGCGAGGTCTTGATCTCGCGCGCGCGCTCGCTGCCATAGGCTTGGCTGATGGTGTGGTAGAGGTCGCGGTCGCGCACCAGCTTGACGCGGACATTGGCGTCGCCGTCGGTCTCGGTCATCGCAATGTCGAGGTTGCGGATGCGGGCGGCGATATCTTTGACGACCTTGGCGAGCTGCGCCTTGCGGTCGGCGCGGCGGCCGTCGGCAAACACCCGCACCGGCGCGCTGTATTTCCGGATGCGGTCAACCCGGCCCGCCAGGTGATACTCGGCGCCGAAGGCGGTCTTGAAGAAGCCGTCGGTGATCTCGGCGTCGGTGAAGCTCTTCTTCTCGATGCGCTGGCGGGCGGCGATCGCCGGAATTTCGGCGGCCGACGCCGGCAGCGGGACCACCACGGTCACGAGCGCAGCCAGCGCGGCAGCCACCGCGCTCCGCAGGGGACGCCCGGAGCACCGGTGCTGCCGGCGAGGATGCGCGCTGTGACATTGCCTCATCGTCGTGGTCGCGTGCGGCTCTCAGTTCTTGACGATCACGGTGGCGCCGACCGAGA
This sequence comes from Bradyrhizobium sp. SZCCHNS30572, assembly GCF_032484415.1. Lineage (NCBI taxonomy): Bacteria > Pseudomonadati > Pseudomonadota > Alphaproteobacteria > Hyphomicrobiales > Nitrobacteraceae > Bradyrhizobium > Bradyrhizobium sp. SZCCHNS30572. The sequence goes on from NZ_JAUESY010000001.1 coordinate 520,243, forward strand.
CGCGGTCGTAGAGGTCGGCGACGTCGTCATTGGTCATGCGGAAGCAGCCCGACGATACCGCCTGGCCGATCGTCTCGGGCTCGTTCGAGCCGTGGATGCGGTACAGCGTGGAGCCGAGATACATCGCGCGGGCGCCGAGCGGGTTCTCGATGCCGCCGGCCATGTGGCGCGGCAGGTCGGGCCGGCGCCGCAGCATCTGCGACGGCGGGGTCCAGGCCGGCCATTCCTTCTTCGCGGTGATGCGGTGCACTCCGCTCCAGCGGAACCCGTCACGGCCGACACCGATGCCGTAGCGCAACGCCTGGCCGCCGGGCAGGACCAGATAGAGCCGGCGCTCGCTGGTGTTCACGATGATCGTGCCGGGCGCATACTGGCTCTGGAACATCACGGTCTGGCGCGGAATCGGGCTCACGCCGCTCTGGTAGAAGTTCGGCCCGCCGCCGAAGAGGTCCCTGGTGTCGAACATTTCCGCCCGCGCCATCCCGGCGCTTGCCACCGACGCGACCGCAGCAATTCCCAAAGCCAAACAGCGCTTCATTTCCATCCCCTGGCAAACATCAAATTCCGTTCGCAGACAGGCCATAAACGGTTGCACTTCGCAACCCACGGCGGCGTGAGGCCGGTATGTGGCGACGGTCCGTGACCCAAATCCCACGGAAAATCGCGCGCGTCCTGGACCAACATCCTGTTAGCCAAGCCCGCGCATGAGCACCGCGGCGATGGCAGCAATGCGGCCAGCCCCTTTGACGCCGCGGGCGAACAATGATTGATCTGCCCAGCATTGCAAATGGCGCGCGGAATCAGCAGGAGAATAGGATGAACGGTGCGGAAAGCCTGGTGCGGACCCTGGTCGCGGGCGGCGTTGACGTCTGCTTTACCAATCCGGGCACCTCCGAGATGCACTTCGTCGCCGCGCTCGACCGTGTCGAGGGCATGCGCTGCGTGCTCGGCCTGTTCGAAGGCGTGGTGACCGGCGCCGCCGACGGCTATTTCCGCATGAAGGGCACGCCGGCCTCGACGCTTCTCCATCTCGGCCCCGGCCTCGCCAACGGCCTTGCCAATTTGCACAACGCCAAGAAGGCCCGCTCGGGCATCGTCAACATCGTCGGCCAGCACGCCACCTACCACATCGGCTTCAACGCGCCGCTGACCTCGGACATCGAGGGCCTGGCGCGGCCGATGTCGGACTGGGTGCGGACCTCGCCGAGCGCCAAGGCCGTGGCCGCCGACGGCGCCGCCGCGATCGCCGCCGCCAAGAGCGCGCCGCCGCAGATCGCCACCCTGATCCTGCCCGCCGACACCGCCTGGAACGAGGCCGACGGCATTGCCCAGGTTCCGGGAGAGGCGCAGCGCCCGAGCTATTCGGCTGACGCGGTGGAGAAGGCGGCCAAGATCCTGCATGCCCACGGCCCCGAGACCCTGGTGCTGATGACGGCGGGCGCGCTGACCGAGCAGGCGCTGACCTTCGCCCAGCAGATTGCCGGCAAGACCGGCTGCCGCGTGATGGGCCAGACCTATCACCCGCGCATGGCGCGCGGCGCCGGCCGCTTCTCGATCGACCGCATCCCTTACGTGATCGAGCAGGCGCTGCCGATCTTGAAGAACTACAAGCACATCGTGCTGGTCGAGGCCAACGACCCCGTCGCCTTCTTCGCCTATCCGAACAAGCCGAGCATGCTCAAGGCCGAGGGCACCGAGGTGCACCGCATGACCGCCTGGGGCGAGAACTCGGCCGCGGCGCTCGAGGCGCTGGCCGGCCATCTCGGCGCCAAGCCGGCCGACGTGAAGCCGCAGCCGCTCGCCGAGCTGATCAAGCCCACCGGCGCGCTGAACCACACCACCATCGCCCAGGCGATCGCCTATGCGATCCCCGAGAACGCGATCGTCGTCGACGAATCCATCACCACGGGCCGCGGCTTCTTCCCGCCGACGGCGGCCGCCAAGCCGCATGACTGGCTGCAGAACATGGGCGGCTCGATCGGCTTCTCGACCCCGGTCGCGACCGGCGCCGCGGTGGCCTGCCCGGACCGCAAGGTCATGTGCCTCGTGGGCGACGGCAGCGCGATGTACACGATCCAGTCGCTGTGGACCCAGGCGCGCGAGAACCTCAACGTCGTCACGGTGGTGTTCGCCAACAGGATCTACCAGATCCTGCGCGGCGAGTTCGACGGCGTCGGCGCCGGTGAGCCCGGCCAGCGCGCCCAGGACATGCTCAAGATCGACCGTCCGACGCTCGACTTCGTCGCCATGGCGAAGGGCATGGGCGTCCCCGGCCGCGCCGTCACCTCGGCCGACGAGTTCAATGCCGCGCTGGCCGAGGCGAACGCCGAATATGGTCCGCGCCTGATCGAAGTGCAGATGTAAATCCGCAACGCTGGCGGCCGCAAAACGGCCGCCGGCCGAGGGAAGGCGCATCGCCTCATTTATGGGGTTGGCGACTCACGCCGATCGCGTGTTGATGGTGAGGTGTCCTTCTCTCCTGTATCTGAGCGGCATGCACAGTGAATTGAACCGGCTGATCTCTGCGCTGCAGGAGTTCTATGCGCGCGAGCGCTTCATCCTCGACCGTGATCTCGGCGAGCGCGCCTTGACGCATCGGCTGGCGGTGCATCTCGAACGCAACTTCCTGGGGTGGGACGTCGATTGCGATTACAACCGGCTCGGCGACCGCGCCATGCTGCTGCCGCGTGGCACCATCGTCTCGACCGACGACGAGCTGGGAAAATCGGTCTACCCGGACATCGTCGTGCACAAGCGTGCCGTGCCCGACAATCTGCTGGCGATCGAGGTCCGCAAGGCCGGCAACCACCAGCCGCTGGCGCATGACCGCCACAAGCTGATGGCGCTGACCGATCCGCATCTGTGGTTCGCCTATTGGATCGGCGTGCTGGTGATTCTCGACCGCCGCAGCGTGATCACGCCGGAGGTCTATGTCGGCGCCCGGATCGATCCGGTCTTGTCGGCCTGGTTCGCGGGGCGATTGCAGCAGATGGGACTCGCCGCCGGCTGAGACATCTCGCAGAAGAGGTGCGCGATCGCCGGTCGACGCGAATGAACAAGGGCCGCCCCTGAGAGGAGCGGCCCGATCTCGTCGCGCATGTGGAGCCTGCGGACAGGCGCTCCCACGCCTTACTTCGACATGGCGTCGCCGGACGACTTCTTCGCCGACTTCTTCTTCGTCTTACTCATCTTCATGTCGTCGCCCCCGCCCATGGCGTCGCCGCTCTTCGCCGACTGGCCGGTGGTCGTCATCGGCTTCTCGGTGGACTGGGCAAGAGCGGCCGACGAGACGAACGCGAGGGCGGCGGTAGCGATGATCAGTTTACGCATGCGGAAAACCTCCGTGGGTTGGAAACGCGCCGGACCATAGGCGAATTCGACCAGCGGCGTTCTGACGCAGGAATCAGGAAAACGTGAGAGTTCCGCCCCGCAAAAGCCGACTTGCACCGGCGGCACGGGCAGCGGCGAGGGCATTCTGTGACGATTGTGCCGGACGCAGGGAGCCCATGCGCGGGTGAGCGAGGCCAATTTGGCCCAGTGCATCGACGCAGCAGCCTCCAACTGCGGCTGCGAGCTTCGGGCTCTCATCGCGATGCGGTGGGCTCGCGGCGTCATGGGAATGAATGTCATGCCAATCGGCCTCAGCGCGGTGCCGAGATCCTGGCGGAGGTCGCTCGAGCCCACGACCAGGACCTCGGCATTCTCGCCAAGCTCGGGCGCTGCCTGGAAGCTGCGCGCGACATCGATGATCTCATCGACGCCGCTACGGAGAGCCAGGAGGGCCGCTGTCAGAGCCGGATCTCTGCGCGGGCGGCGGGACTGTCGGAGCGCGAGGCGATCGATCGGCGGCGGTTCGATCTGCCGATGAGAGGCTAGTCCGGCCGCCATTCACGGACGAATTCGCCCATGAATCCTCTGTGGCGCCGCATCGGCTTAGGTCGCGCTTTCGCCTCAAGTCATCAGTTGGTGCAGTCCCAGCCAACCCGTATAGGTCCCGACCAGTACGATCAGAGCAGCCGAGAGATAGGGCGCCCGGTGCGCGAGGCGGCTGAAGCCGGACCAGTGGCGCTCGACATGCCGAAGGCTGAGTGCGGCCAGAACGCCGACGGACACCATGGTGATGGCCAGGCCGATGCCGAAGCAGAGCACTAGGATGAAGCCCAGGCTGAACTGCTTCAGTTGAAGGCACAACAGCAGGACCGTGATGGCGGCGGGGCAAGGGATCAGACCGCCGCTCAGTCCGAAGAGGACGATCTGTGCGGTCGTGACCGTACGGCCGGCGAAGCGCCGTCGAATGTCGTCGGCGTGGGCGCGCGCATGGGCATCGTCCTCGTCGCCGAGGTCCATGTGATCGTGGGTGTGCTCCTCGAACAGGATCTCGACGGAGGCGCCAGCAAGCGTGATGCGTGCCTTGAACACGTGCGGCTCGGGGATCTCCTCGATGCTCTCCAAGGCGTCGCCGCTGGCCCGGAAACTGAACTGCTGCTCGTGGCCGTCTCCACGAACGGTCGTGACGTAGAGCGTATCGGCGGGTGGGAGTGCGCCGGTCTCGTTCCGGATCCGCCAACGCGGCGGCACGCCATCTTCGAAGATCTCCACCGACAGCGCGTGGCCGGCAAGCGCGACCGATCGCAGCGCGTCGTGATGGTGATGATGGTCATGGTCATGGTGTCCACTCTGGTCCCGCCAGGTGCGCCAGACCATCCAGGCCGCGATGCCGATGATGACGACGGCCGAGATCAGTTGCAGAAGGGCTTCGCTGCGCTCGCCCGAAAGCTCCTGACCGAAGTGAAGACCGGCGAGTGCGATCACCCATACGATCGCGGTGTGGGAGATGGTCGCCGAGAGGCCGAGCAGCACGGCCTGCAGGACGGTGCCGCGGATTGCGACGATGAAGGCGGCCATCATGGTCTTGGAATGACCGGGCTCCAGGCCATGCAGCGCACCCAGGGCAATCGCGCTGGGCACGAACAGCCACGCATGCGCGCTGCCTTGCTGGAGCAGTTGAGACAGATCGGTCAATGCCAGTCTCACTTCAGATAGGTCCGGACCACTTCGATCAGGTCGGCGGCGCCCTTGGCCTTGTCGGGATCGCTTTCGTGCGCGGGGTCCACGACATGGTGCCGGATGTGATCTTCCAGCAGCTCGGTGGTCAGGCCTCCGATTGCGCCCCTGACCGACGCGACGAGCATGAGCACGTCGGCGCAGCCCAACTCCGCTTCGAGCGCGCGCTCCACCGCATCGATCTGGCCCTTGATGCGCCGGACCCGTGCGAGGAGCTTGGACTTGTGTTTGATGGTGTGCGACATCGGGATAATATAGGGGGGTACCCTATATAGGTCAACTTCCCATGTCGACCGCAGACGTCGAATGCGACGCTCGCGGCGTATCCGCTTGCCGATCGGCCCCAGGCAACCCCGTCGTAACCGGTCATTGCACGAAACCGACGAGCGCCGCGGATCCCCCGTTCGGATTGACGACCGCCAGGCGGAGGCGGAGTCGACGGCTTCATGGAGCAGGTCCTCTCCTAATGGCCCCGCTGCATCCGCATGGAGCTCATTCGGCCGCCCCGCATCCCCATCGGCGGCATGCCGAGATTGGGCGCGAGCAGTTCGTCGGCCACCTTTCGCTGCTCGTCGGAAAAGGTTGCGACGAGGTCGCTCAGGGCGGTCTTGATCGCTCGCGTGGCGTCGAGGCGAGCCGATAGCGATTTTTCCTGTGCGGTCAGCTGGTCGAGCACCGTCTCCGAGCCGGCCTGCGACATCATCGCAGTCCGCAGATCGCCGAGCGTCTTCGCACGCGCGCGAAACGCGTCGGCGAAGCCGTTCCATGCCGGCATCTGGGCGTCCGTGATCTTGAGCTCCGCCCGCAGGAACGCGATCCGTCCCTCCACATGATCGAGCACCTCCATGCCGCCCATACAATCGTCGGACGGCCGCGTCATGCCGGACATCATCGGCATCATGTTGGACATCGGCATGCCGTCCATCATCTTCATCATGCCGCCGCCACTCGCCCCGCTGGTCGATTTGCCGGCATCAGTTGCTGGCGCTTCCTTCTGATCAGGATGATGGGCCGAATGGTCACTAGAGGATTGAGCAAAGGCGGGATGCGCCAAAGCAGAAAACGCCAACAGAAAAGCCAGGGGCAATTTTTGCATGACCAAGTCCTCCTTCAGGGGGCGATCAACAATGGCCAGACGTGGGCCATTCAGGTTGATCCACATCAACGGTCGGCGGGCTCAGGGGTGACGATCGTTCGTTGTCAGCGCCGGTACGGCTTAGTCGCTGACCGTGATCGGGCGCCTTCGCCGCGCCGCCGCGACCACCGGAGCTCCTGTCGCGAAATTTCTCATCGTCTCTCCTCTCGCTGTCGGTGGATCAAGCTGCCCTTTGCACGTCCTGCGACCCGCTCGAGGCGCTTGCCGCCGTCCCGGTTCTGGTCGACAGGCTGCGTCCCTTGACCAGACCGAAGATGGCCGGAATCACGATCAGGGTGAGCAGGGTCGACGAAATCATGCCTCCGATCATCGGCACGGCGATGCGCTGCATGATCTCTGACCCTGTGCCCGTACTCCACATGATCGGCAGCAGGCCCGCCATGATCGCGACAACGGTCATCATCTTCGGGCGCACGCGCTCGACCGCGCCTTCCATGATCGCGTCCTGGAGATCCTGCCGATTCACCGGACAGCCTTCGACGCTGCGCCTCGCCTTCACCGCGGCCAGCGCGTGATCGAGATAGATCAGCATCACGACACCGGTCTCTGCGGCGACGCCGGCAAGCGCAATGAAGCCGACGGCGACGGCGACCGACAGATTGAAGCCGAGCCACCACATCATCCAGATGCCGCCCACCAGCGCGAACGGCAGCGACAGCATCACGATCAGGGTTTCGGTCATGGCCCTGAAGTTCAGATACAGCAGCAGGAAGATGATGGTGAGCGTCACGGGAATGACGATCTTGAGCCGGGCAGTCGCGCGTTGCAGATACTCATACTGCCCGCTCCAGAGTACATAGGTCCCGGCCGGAAACTGGATGCTCTCGGTGACGGCGCGCTGCGCGTCCGCGACGTAGCTGCCGATGTCGCGGTCGCGGATGTCGACATAGATGTATGTCGCGAGCTGTCCGTTCTCGGTCCGGATCGAAGTGGGGCCCCTGGCCGGCTCGACCTTCGCGACCTCGCCGAGCGGCACGGCGCCGCCTGAGGGCATCGGCACCAGGACATCGCCGGCGATGGCCTTCGGATTGTCGCGGAGATCGCGCGGATAGCGCATGTTCACGCTGAAGCGCTGGCGGCCCTCCACGGTCGTGGTGATCGTCTGGCCGCCGAGGGCGGCCGCGATCGTATCCTGGACGTCCTGGACCAGGAGTCCGTAGCGGGCGAGGGCCTCGCGGTCGGGCGTGATCTCAAGGTAATAGCCGCCGATGCCGCGCTCGGCATAGGCCGAGGAGGTTCCGGGGACGGTCTTGATCACCCGCTCGATCTGCTTGGCCAGACGATCGATCTCGGTCAGGTCCGTGCCTATTACCTTGACGCCGATCGGCGTGCGGATGCCGGTCGAGAGCATGTCGATGCGCGCCTTGATCGGCATCGTCCAGGCGTTGGAGACGCCGGGGAATTGCAGCGCCTTGTCCATCTCGGCAACGAGGCTGTCGATCGTGACGCCGGGACGCCACTGCTCCCTGGGCTTGAGGTTGACGACCGTCTCGAACATCTCTGTCGGCGCAGGGTCGGTGGCGGTCGCCGCTCGCCCGGCCTTGCCGTAGACAGAGGCGACCTCGGGGAACGACTTGATGATCCGATCCTGCATCTGCATCAGCTCGGCGGCCTTGGTGACGGAGATGCCGGGCAGGGTGGTCGGCATGTAGAGCAGCGTGCCCTCGTTCAGGCTCGGCATGAATTCGGTGCCGAGCTGGCGTGCCGGCCAGACGGTGATGGCGAGCACGGCGGCCGCGGCGAGGATCACGAGCGTCTTGGCCCGCAGCACACCCTTGATGACCGGCCGGTAGATCCAGATCAGCAAGCGGTTGATCGGATTGCGATGCTCGGGAACGATCCTGCCGCGCACGAAGATCACCATCAGCGCCGGCACCAGCGTCACCGAGAGTAGCGCCGCTGCCGCCATCGAGAACGTCTTGGTGAAGGCGAGCGGGCTGAACAGCCGGCCTTCCTGCGATTCCAACGTGAAGATCGGCATGAACGACACGGTGATGATCAGCAGGCTGAAGAACAGGGCGGGGCCGACCTCCGCGGCCGCGTCGATCAGGATCTGGACGCGTGATGCGTCGGGCTCGGCACGCTCCAGATGCTTGTGGGCGTTCTCGATCATGACGATCGCGGCATCCACCATGGCGCCGATCGCAATCGCGATGCCCCCCAGGCTCATGATGTTCGAGCCGAGTCCGAGCAGCTTCATCGCGCCGAACGCCATCAGCACGCCGACCGGCAACATCAGGATGGCGACCAGGGCGCTGCGGACGTGCAGCAGGAACACGATACAGACGAAGGCGACGACGATGCTCTCCTCGAGCAGCGTGTGCTTCAGCGTGTCGATGGCGGCATAGATCAGGTTCGAGCGGTCGTAGACCGGAACGATCTCGACCGATTTGGGCAGGCTGCTCGCGATCTCATGCAGGCGCTTCTTGACGTTCTCGATCACGTCGAGCGCGTTGACGCCGAAGCGCTGTAGTACGATGCCGCTGGCGACCTCGCCCTCGCCATTGAGCTCGGCGATGCCGCGCCGTTCGTCGGGGCCAAGCTCGACATTGGCGACGTCGCGCAGCAGCACGGGCGTGCCGCCTGAGCTCTTGAGCACGATGTTGCCGAGATCGTTGATGCTCTTCAGATAGCCCTTGCCGCGGATGACGTATTCGAACTCGGACAGCTCGACCGTCCGGCCGCCGACATCGGCATTGCTGGCGCGGATCGCGTCGCGGATCTTCTGCAGGCTGATGCCGCGGTCGCGCATGCGCTGCGGATCGAGCACGACGTTGTACTGCTTGACGAAGCCGCCGATGCTCGCGACCTCGGCGACACCCTCGGCCTTGGCGAGCGCGAACTTCAGGTTCCAGTCCTGGATCGTGCGGGTGTCGGCGAGATTCAGCTCCTTCGACATGACGGCGTATTGATAGACCCAGCCGACGCCGGTCGCGTCCGGCCCGATCGTCGGCGTGACCCCCGCCGGAAGCCGCGAGGCGGCGCTGTTCAGGAACTCCATCACGCGCGAGCGCGCCCAGTAGATGTCGGTGCCGTCTTCGAAGATGACGTAGACGAACGACACGCCGAAGAACGAGAAGCCGCGCACGACCTTCGACTTCGGCACCGTGAGCATCGCGGTCGTCAGGGGATAGGTGACCTGGTCTTCGATGACCTCAGGCGCCTGACCGGGATACTCGGTGTAGACGATCACCTGGGTGTCCGACAGATCGGGAATTGCGTCGAGCGGCAGGTGAATGAGTGCGTAGAGCCCGGCTGCTGCGGCGAAGCCGGTCCCGAACAGGACCAGCAGCAGGTTGCGCGCCGACCAGGCAATGATGCGGGCGATCATTTGTGGTCTCCCATGCCGGCGTGGTCGCTGCCGGCGGATTGCGCTTCGTCGGAGTCCGCGAAGCTCTTCAGCGCGGCCTTCAGGTTGCTTTCGGCGTCGATCAGGAAGTTGGCCGAGGTGACGACCGCCTCGCCATCCGACAGGCCATCGCGCACCTCGACATAGCCGGCGCCGCGCCGGCCGAGCGTCACGGCGCGCGGCTCGTAGCGGCCGCCGCCCCTGTCGACGAGGACCGCCTGGCGCCTGCCGGTGTCGAGCACGGCATCAGCGGGCACGGCCAAGAGCGGCGCCGGGTCCGCGGTGTCGATCTCGGCATCGACATACATGTCGGGGAGCAGCGCGAGGTCCGGATTGGCGAGCTCGATCCGTAGGCGCGCCGTCCGCGTGTCCTTGTTCACCTGGGGATAGACGACTGCGATCGAGCCGGCGAAGGTTCGGCCCGCGAAGCTGCGCGCATGGATCGTCACGGGCTGTCCGACGGCGATGCTGCCGAGGTCGCGTTCGGCGACATCGACCAAGGCCCAGACCGTCGAGATGTCGGCGATCCGGAACAGCACGTCGCCCGGATTGGCGCGCATGCCTTCGGTCGCATTGCGCTCCAGCACGACGCCATCGCGCGGCGCCGACCATTGAACCGTGATCGGTGCGACGCGCGACCTCTCCATCGCCATGATCACCGGCTCCGGGACGTCCAGATTGGTCAAGCGCTGGCGCGCGCCGCGGCCGTAGGTTGCGTTGCCGCCGACGATGCTGGAATTGATGGTGGAGAGATACTCGGCTGCGGCCGCGGCCATCGCCGAGCTGTAGATCTCCATCAGCGGCTGGCCCGCCTTCACGCGCGTGCCCGTGGTCACGTCGGCGACCTTCTGCACGAAGCTTTCGGCCCGCATCGCGATCACGGAGACTCGGCGCTCGTCGAGCTGGATCGTTCCCGGTGCCTTGACGGCGATGCGGAGCGTGCGCCGCTCGACCGGCGTGGATCTCACGCCCGTCCGCTGGATCTTGCCGGGCGACAGCTTCACCACGCCATCCTCGGCATCGTCGCCCTCGTAGACGGGAACGTAGTCCATTCCCATCGGGTCCTTCTTCGGAGAAGGCGACGTGTCAGGCAGGCCCATGGGATTGCGGTAGTAGAGAATCCGGCGCGAGGAGTCCGCCTGCTGCGTCGGCTTGGCGGGGGCGGGCGCGGCTTGATCGTCGTCGTAGACCGGCAGGTAGTCCCGCCCGCGCTCGTCCTTCCTGGGGCCTGCCGACCAGGCAGGGGCGCCGCTGGGATCGCGATAATACAGCGGCATCCGCTCCGCCGCCGTGGCGGCAAGATGGGGGCGGAGCGACGGCGGCGATGTCTGGATCGACCAGAGACCACCCAAACCAAGGCCGGCGCCGAGCGTAACGGCCGCGAGCAGACGCAATGTGTTCATGACATCACCGTGAGGCGCGCGACGCGCGCGATCCGTTGGGAAGGGCGGGGCGCTCGTCGGGGAGCGCCCCGCAGGCTCACTTCGTCGCCTTGACGACGACCTTGCCGGTGACCGTCTCCGGCTCGCCCTGCACCTTCGCGGAGAGCGTGACCTGGTAGCGCCCGGCCATCGGCAGGTCGGTCTTGAAGGCGTAGACGCCGGGCTCCTTGGACGGCAGCGGCGCCACCTCCGACACCATGTCGGCCATCCCGTCCGGCGCCATGTCGACGCGTGTCTTGAAAATGACCGCGTCAGTTACGGCCTTGCCGGTCTGCTTATGGGTGAGACGAACGGCGACCGTGACGTCGTCGCCCTTCTTCATCTCGGCCGTGACGGGCTCGAAGCTGTAGTCGGCGGCGCCGGCGATGGCGGCCGGTGCGGCGAGCGAAAGGGTGGCGGCGAGGGCCGCGGTGCTGATTCTGGAAAGCATGGTCCTGTCCTCATGAATGGATCTCGGCCGTGGCGCCCGCGGCGCGCACGTCAGTCATCGGCGCGCAGACATTGTGCGCGTCGGCTCGTGCGAGATCAGACTCGAGGAGGTCGGAACGGAGGACTGCCGCTGTGAAGAGAAGCGACCTGATCGGCGGGAATGGCGATCCTGGTCGCGCTCACGGCGAGGGGCGCGAAGGCAACGGCCCTGACATCGCCGAGCGCAACCGTCCCTCCCGCGCAGCAGAAACCCATGCTGCATTTGGTGTTGTGCGACGGGGAGCCGGTGCCCTTCATGTCGTCGGGGCAGCATTCGTCCATCGACATGCCGGCCCCGTCGTCCATCTGCATGCTCGTCTGCATCTCGTCCGACGACGCCATCACAGCCGCCGATGCGCCGATCGGCAGCATCGCCACGGACAGGGCAATCGCGAACGCCAGGATGGTACGGACGAGCCGCATCGAGATGGAGTTACCTTTCCGGTCGCAGAGCAAGACAGCTAACATAAGCCAGGCGCCGACGCAGTCGTTGATCCCGCTCAATCCTGCGTGACCATCGCGTCGCCGGAGGCATGACGACGGGCCAGACCAGCACAAGCGATCGCATGAAAGGAAAAGGATGGCGACGGCAAATGGTGGGCGCACAAGGGATCGAACCTTGGACCTCTCCCGTGTGAAGGGAACGCTCTCCCGCTGAGCTATGCGCCCGGTTGCCGGTGGCGGTCGTGGCTGTGAGCCAGCGAGCCGCCGAAGCAGTCCGTCGGAGCCCGCGATTTACGAAGCGCGGGCAGGGGGTGTCAAGGATTTGCGGCGGAGATGGCGAGGAAAACTGCCGGGGTGCGGTGGCCCGTCCTCGATCGGGGCCGAAACCGGCCCTCTCGCGGGCCGGCCTCCATACTGAAGAGAGGGGCAGATATCCGCCGCACTCGGCTCCGATCCGGCGGCCTCAGGCCCCGAGCTGCCGTGCTCGCGAGGCATGAGACTGCAGCGCGCGGATGCGGTCGGCCAGGGTACCGCCCTGGGGCGCACCGCCGGCCGCAGCAGCCGGCGCCGCGGCGACGCCATTGGCGTTGGCAGGCTTGGCGGGGGCCGGCTCGGCGGCCAGCATGGCCTCGATCGTCGAGTTCGGGCCCTCGATCTGCATCGCGAGCTTGGCGACCTCGGCGGCGATGTCGTTGATACGTTCGCGCAACAGCGCGTTCTCCATCCGCTCCTGGGCCCAGGTGCTCTCGGCCTGCTGCTGGATGGCGTTCATCTCGCGCTGCAGCTTGGTGCGCTCGTCGCGGGCGGCCTGCAGCTGCTGTTCGAGGGCGGCCTTCTCGGATTTGAGCCGCTCGAACGCGGCCGACTTGCCGCTGCCCATGCCGGCCAGCTCCTCGCGCAGCTCCTTCAAGGCGCGGTCGGCGGCCACGTTGGCCTCGCGCAGCTGGTTGTTCTCGAAATCACGTTCGGCAAGCAGCTTGCCCTGGGTCGACAGCCGGCCCTCGAGGTCGGCGACGCGGCTCGCCAGCATCTCGGCTTCCTTGACCTGGACGATCAGCTGGCGGTCGAGCTCGGTGACGCGCTGGCTGAGATTCTCGACCCGCGCGCGGGCGTCGTTGAGCGCCTTGGTCGCGGTGTCGGATTCGTCGCGCTCCAGCGCGAGCCGCGTCTGGGTCGCGGAGAATTCCTTCTCGGCGTCGGCCACGCGGCTGCGCAGCTCCTCGACCTGGGTCCTGACCGACACCAGCTCGACCTGCCGGCTGTCGGCCAGCAAAGCCTTGTCGTTGAGCTCGGCAGTCAGGCGCACCTGCTCGGCCTGCTTCTCCTTCAGCGCCTGCTCGGCGGCGCGCAGCGCCTCCGTCTTGGCGGCGAATTCTTCCTCGGTGGCGCGCAGCTGATCCTTCAGCGCCTTCTCGCGCGCCTCCAGCGCAAAGATCGCGGCGTTCTTCTCGCCGAGCTCGATCTTCATGCGGTTGATGGCGTCGGTCTTCTTGCCGAGGTCGGCGAGCTGGCCGGTGGCCTTGTTCTTGAGCGCGTCGACGCTCATCTCCAGCCGCCGCGCCGACATCGCGAACTCCGCGCGCAGCTGGTCCTTGTCGGCCTGGATCTCGGCCATCGACAGCGGCGTCGCCGCCTCGAGCCGGCGCGTCGTCAGCCGCACCGCACGATTGTGCACCAGCGGCACGATCATCAGCGCACAGAGCATGGCGATCAGAAAACCGATCGCAAAATACATGATCGGCTCGACCATGACGCACAACTCCCGGTCAGAAATGATTAACGGAATCACAATGCACGGCGGGCTGATTCAACGCCAGCCCAATGCCGTGTTAACCTTGATCCGTCACGGGAGAACGTGTCCTCGCGGCATCAATTGGCGGTATCGGCGGCGGCCTCAGAACGGGTTCCAGGTCGCGCTCGGCGTGAACTTGAGGTAGCCGACATTGGCGCCGAGCCGCAGGCCGATGCCGGACCTGATCGGGACCAGCACGATGTTGTTGGCGGTGAGCGCCGTCATGCCGAAGCCGCCAACGATATAGGCCGAGCCGTCGATGCCGACGAAGCGCTGGTAGATCGCGCTGGTGGCCGGCAGGTTGTAGACCAGCGTCATGGTGCGGGCGCCGTCGCCGCCCCAGTCGAAGCCGAGCGAGGGGCCCTGCCAATAGACGCGGAGGTCGCCGGCGTTCTTGGTGTAGAGCGTGCCTTCGCCGTAACGGAGACCGGCGACGAAGGCACCGGCGCCTTCCTCACCCAGGATGTAGCCATTCGGCAGGCCCCATTGGCTGACGGCGCGCTCGATCACCGAGGCGAGGCCGCGCGAAACGTTGCCGAAGAAGCGGTGGCCGGCATTGACGAGCTCGTCCGGGTTGAAGCTGTCCGGGCTCGGCGCAGGGCGCGGCGGGGGTGCGGGCTGCTGATACGGCGGCGCGGCAGGCGGGGGCGCCTGCTGCGCGGCGACCGACGCGGTCATGGCCAGCACGGCCGCGAACGTCGTGGCGGCAAGGCGGGATGCGAAACTCATCGATGGAAATCCCCTGCTATCGGCTGCCCGAGCCTCGCCTTAACCTGACGCCAATCACATCGGGCGATTGTCGGGCGAGGGGCGATGCCCCTGCGACTCCCATGTTATCGGCACCAACTATGACCGCACAACGGCAACAACCGCCCCAGACCGGGTCAAAGTCGCTGTTTCGCCTTGTAATTGCCGCTATCGCGCTCGCTGCGCTGCCGCCGGTCGGCGCGCCGGCGGCCACGACGCAGCGCATCATCTCCGACCGCTTCAGCGGGCTGGCGATCGACGGCTTCGACCCTGTTTCCTATTTCGTGGATGGCAGGGCCATGCCGGGGCTGCCGGATTTTGAGGCGTCCCAGGGTGGAGTGGTCTGGCGGTTTCGCAACGAGGGCAATCGCGCCTCGTTCCTGGCCCATCCGGAGGTCTATGGCCCGCAATTCGGCGGCTACGACCCGACCGATGTGGCTCGCGGCGTGACGGTGGCCGGCAACCCGCGCTTCTTCGTCGTGGTCGAGGAACGGCTGTTCCTGTTCAACCGCGAAGAGAGCCGTGACGCTTTCGCGGCCGACCCGAGCCGCTATCTGCCGGGTGCGGAGGCCCGTTGGCCGGCGCTCGAGGGCGACCTGCCGCAATAGCGCGGCAGGGCTGTCTCAAACCTTCGCCGCAGCCGGGTCGCCCCAGGCGATGAAGGACGGCACGATGAAGCCGTCGGGGCGCTCGCCATAGCGCAACGGCGCGCCGGTCTCGCTGGTGACGGTGCCGCCGGCGGCTGCGACCACGGCGTGGCCTGCCGCCACGTCCCATTCCGAGGTCGGGCCGAGCCGGGGATAGATGTCGGCCAGACCTTCGGCGAGCCGGCCGAACTTCACGGCCGAGCCGAGCGGCAGGCGCACCGCGCCCGGACGCGCCGCAATGAAGGCTTCGGTGCGGGCATCGCCATGCGACCGGCTGACCGCGGCGACCCATGCCGCGCCTTGCGGCGGCATCGGCCGGGTGCGGATCGGCTCGGCGGCCGCCAGACCCGCCTCGGTGAACGACAGCCGCTCGGCGCCACGGCCGACCAGGCCGCGCCAGATCTGGCCGATCGCCGGCGCGCAGACGATGCCGAGCAGCGGGCTGCCGTCGGTAACCAGCGCCAGGTTGACCGTGAACTCGCCGCGCCCGGCGACGAACTCCTTGGTGCCGTCGAGCGGATCGATCAGGAAGAAGCTGCCCTCGAACGGTCCTGCGCTCGCCCCGACCCGCTCCTCCGACAGCGCGGGAATCGCGGGCGCCAGCCGCGCCAGCCCCTCGGCAATGACCCGGTCGGCGGCAAGATCGGCCTCGGTGACCGGCGAGCCGTCGGATTTGTCGGTAACGGCCATGGCGCGGCGGTTGACGGCGAGGATCGCGTAGGCCGCCTCGACGACGAGCTCCGTCAGGGGCGTCATCAGCGCCGCGGCGGCCTCGACCCCGACGGTTCCTGCAGTCGGTGCCGTCGTCATTGCGCGGTGCTCCTTCCGGCCATTCCGTACGCAGCTGGCATCATCGTATCCCTGTTCTGGCGCCCGGCGCATCCGGGTACGGCCGTTCGCACGTTCATTGCGGCTGCCGGGAAAACCGCTACGTACTTTCCCGTGTGCCGCTCTCAGTTCGGTGGCGGTCCATGCTTTCGCAGTGTATCAAGCGTTAACGCAAGCATGATTCGCCCAGGTTCGCGGATTTCAGGAACATCGAATGTCCGGCACGTCCTCTCCCGAGATCGCCAATCCGATACCCGCTCCCGATACGCTCGAACTTGCCGCTCTGCTCTGCTCGAAGGTCTGCCACGACCTGATTAGTCCGGTCGGCGCCATCGTCAATGGGCTCGAGGTGCTCGACGACAATCCGAAGCCGGAGGATCGCGACTTCGCGCTGGAGCTGATCCGCAAGAGCGCCAAGACGGCGTCGGCCCGGCTGCAATTCTGCCGCCTCGCCTTTGGTGCGGCCGGCTCTGCGGGCGCGCAGATCGATCTCGGCGACGCCCAGACCATGGCGCGCGGCCACATCGAGGACGCCAAGACGTCGATCACCTGGAATCTGCCGCGGCTGCTGTTGCCCAAGAACCGGGTCAAGCTGCTGCTCAACATGATGGTGGTGGCGCAGCAGACGATCCCGCGCGGCGGCATGCTGACCGTCGACCCGATCGGCGATGGCGAGACCATGAGCTTCCGCGTCGCCGCCACCGGGCTCAATGCCCGGCTGCCGCAGAACATCGTCAATCTGCTCGGTGGCGACTTGCAATCGACCATCGATGCCCACGCGGTGCAGCCCTACTACACCCGTCTGCTCGCCGATGCCTGCGGCCTCAAGGTGACGCTCACCGCCGACGGCAATGCGATGGTCGTGCAGGCGGCCTGATCGGGCGGACGTCCTGCCGCGTCAGTCCCTGCGACCTCGTGTCGTGGGACAGACGCACCAATCCCTTCACCATGGTTAATCAAGCCTTGCCGATGTGTCCGAATTTGTCCGGATGCATCTTATCTCTTTGTTGAGTCCGTTCATTTGCGCTTACTCAACTAATATTAAACGCTTTGCACCGAAACTGGCCACGGTTTGAAGGGCGCGTCATGTCGCGTTCCGTTGCGTGCGAAGGCCAGTTTCATGGATGACCTGTTGCGTGAGTTCCTGACGGAGACCAGCGAGAGCCTGGACACCGTCGACAATCAATTGGTGCGGTTCGAGCAGGAGCCGAACAACGCCAAGATCCTCGATAACATCTTCCGGCTGGTGCACACGATCAAGGGGACCTGCGGTTTCCTCGGCCTGCCGCGGCTCGAGGCGCTGGCGCACGCCGCCGAAACATTGATGGGCAAATTCCGCGACGGCATGCCGGTGACCGGCGAGGCCGTGACGCTGATCCTGACCACGATCGACCGCATCAAGGACATCCTGGGACAGCTCGAGGCCAACGAGGCCGAGCCCGAGGGCGAGGACCGCGACCTCATCAGCGAGCTCGAGGCGATGGTCGAGCGCGGCATGGCGGCGATGGCCGCCGGCGAGGCGGCCCCGCCGCTGGTGCCGGCCGCGCCGCCCGCCCCCGCGGTGACGCACGGCTCGCTGATCGACCAGACGCTGGAGCGTCCGCTGCGTCCGGGCGAAGTGTCGCTCGACGAGCTCGAGCGGGCCTTCCGCGAGACCGCGATCGAGTTGCCGCCCGCGCATGAGAAGGCGCCTGAGCCCAAGGCCGCTGCCCCGGCGCCGGTCGCCAAGGCCGGGCCTGCCAAGGCGGAAGCAGAGGCCAAGGCCGAGCCGAAGAAGGCGGCGCGGCCGAAGGTCAATGCCGACGGCGAGGTGCACGAGAACGACAAGGTCGCCAACCAGTCGATCCGCGTCAACGTCGACACGCTCGAACATCTGATGACGATGGTCTCGGAGCTGGTGCTGACGCGCAACCAGCTCCTGGAGATCGCCCGCCGCAACGAGGACACCGAGTTCAAGGTGCCGCTGCAGCGGCTGTCCAACGTCACCGCCGAGCTGCAGGAGGGCGTCATGAAGACGCGCATGCAGCCGATCGGCAATGCCTGGCAGAAGCTGCCGCGCATCGTCCGCGACCTCGCCACCGAACTCGGCAAGCAGATCGAGCTCGAGATGCACGGCGCCGACACCGAGCTCGACCGCCAGGTGCTCGACCTGATCAAGGACCCGCTCACCCACATGGTGCGCAACTCCGCCGATCACGGCCTGGAGACGATGGCCGAGCGCGCCGCGGCCGGCAAGGCCGAGCAGGGCACCATCCGGCTGTCCGCCTATCACGAAGGCGGCCATATCATCATCTGCATCGCCGACAACGGCCGCGGCCTCAACACCGAGCGCATCAAGGCCAAGGCCTTGGCGAACGGCCTCGTCACCGAGGCCGAGCTCGAGAAGATGACGGAAGCGCAGATCCACAAGTTCATCTTCGAGCCGGGCTTCTCGACCGCGGCCGCCGTCACCTCGGTCTCGGGCCGCGGCGTCGGCATGGACGTGGTGCGCACCAACATCGACCAGATCGGCGGCACCATCGACATCAAGTCGGTGCTCGGCGAGGGCACCTCGGTCACCATCAAGATCCCGCTGACGCTCGCGATCGTCTCGGCGCTGATCGTCGAAGCCGGCGGCGACCGCTTCGCGATCCCGCAATTGTCGGTCGTCGAGTTGGTGCGTGCGCGCGCCAACTCCGAGCATCGCATCGAGCGCATCAAGGACACCGCGGTCTTGCGCTTGCGCAACAAGCTGCTGCCGCTGATGCATCTGAAGAAGCTCCTGAAGATCGACGACGGCTCGTCGACCGATCCGGAGAACGGCTTCATCGTGGTGACGCAGGTCGGCAACCAGACCTTCGGCATCGTGGTCGACTGCGTGTTCCACACCGAGGAAATCGTGGTCAAGCCGATGTCGACCAAGCTGCGTCACATCGACATGTTCTCGGGCAACACCATCCTGGGCGACGGCGCCGTGATCATGATCATCGATCCGAACGGCATTGCGAAAGCGCTCGGCGCCGCCGGCTCGGCCTCGCAGGCGGTGTCCGACGAGCACGCCGCGCATCACGCCATCGGCGGCGAGCAGCTCACCTCGCTGCTGGTGTTCCGCGCCGGCACGGCGCAGCCCAAGGCGGTGCCGCTGGCGCTGGTCACGCGCCTGGAGGAGATCGCGGCCGACAAGATCGAGATCTCCAACGGCCGCTACATGGTGCAGTACCGCGACCAGCTGATGCCCTTGGTGCAGATGGAAGGCGTGTCGGTGCAGACGTCGGGCTCGCAGCCGATCCTGGTGTTCGCCGACGAGACCCGCGCGATGGGCCTCGTGGTCGACGAGATCATCGACATCGTCGAGGAGCGGCTCAACATCCAGGTCTCCGGCGCCAAGGACGGCATCCTCGGCTCGGCGGTGATCAAGGGCCAGGCGACCGAGGTGATCGACGTCGGCCACTTCCTGCCGATGGCCTTCGCCGACTGGTTCATCCGCAAGGAGATGCACACCGACGCGCAGACGCAGTCGGTGCTGCTGGTCGACGACTCGCCGTTCTTCCGCAACATGCTGGCGCCGGTGTTGAAGTCGGCCGGCTACAAGGTGCGCACGGCGGCCTCGGCGATCGAGGGCCTGGCCACGCTGCGCTCCGGGCACAGCTTCGACATCGTCGTCACCGACATCGAGATGCCGGAGATGAACGGCTTCGAGTTCACCGAGGCGATCCGCGCCGACCAGAACCTGAGCCAGATGCCGGTCATCGCGGTGTCGTCGCTGGTGTCGCCGGCGGCGATCGAGCGCGGCCGCCAGGCGGGCCTCTACGACTACATCGCCAAGTTCGACCGGCCAGGCCTGATCGCGGCGCTGAAGGAACAGATCGAGGAACGGGCCCGCGCCGAAGCCAACCGGCGGGCCGCGTGACAGCAAGCGGACAGGAGTAGCGTGCGATGAGCAGCAAGATCGAAACCACCGAGGGCGCCGCCGTCGAATACGTCACTGCGATGATCGGCGGCCAGCTGTTCGGCCTGCCGATCTCCCGGGTACAGGACGTGTTCATGCCGGAGCGGGTGACGCGGGTGCCGCTGTCATCGGCGGAGATCGCCGGGGTCCTGAACCTGCGCGGCCGCATCGTGACCGTCGTCGACATGCGGGCGCGGCTCGGCCTTGCCCGCGCCGAGGACGGCAAGCCGCCGATGGCGGTCGGCGTCGATCTGCGCGGCGAGTCCTACGGTCTCCTGATCGACCAGATCGGCGAGGTGCTGCGGCTGCCCGAGGAGGGCCGGGAGGAGAACCCCGTCAATCTCGACCCGCGCATGGCGAAGCTTGCCGGCGGCGTGCACCGCCTCGACGGCCAGCTGATGGTCATTCTCGACGTCGATCGCGTGCTCGAGCTCGCCGCCGACAAGATGGCGGCCTGAACACTGCAACGTGCGGGCAGCGGCGCATCATGCGTCGTTGCATTGGATCCTGATCTCGTGAGGCTGATATGAGAACGTGTCTGGTAGTTGACGATTCCAGCGTCATTCGAAAGGTGGCGCGACGGATTCTGGAAGGTCTGGATTTCCAGATCGTGGAAGCGGAGGACGGCGAGCAGGCGCTGGAGATCTGCAAGCGGGGCCTCCCGGATGCGGTGCTGCTCGACTGGAACATGCCCGTCATGGACGGCTACGAGTTCCTCGGCAATCTCCGGCGCATGCCCGGCGGCGACGCGCCGAAGGTGGTGTTCTGCACGACCGAGAACGATGTCGCGCACATCGCGCGCGCGCTGCACGCCGGCGCCAACGAGTACATCATGAAGCCCTTCGACAAGGACATCGTGACGGCGAAGTTTCAGGAAGTCGGGCTGATCTGATCTCCGTCGCGTGCGTCGGTCCCGTGGTCGTCCGGGCTTGCCGTCACCCCGTGCCTCTGTCCTGTTGGTGAACTATGAGCGTCGCGTTGGCCAGTTCTTCGATCCCAAGTTCGACCAGGCAGGAACCTCTCCGCGTGATGGTCGTGGACGATTCCGTGGTCATTCGCGGCATGATCTCGCGCTGGATCGCGTCTGAGCCCGACATGGTCGTGGCGGCGTCGCTGCGCACGGGCCTCGAAGCCGTGAACCAGATCGATCGCGTCAATCCCGACGTCGCCGTGCTCGACATCGAGATGCCCGAGCTCGACGGCATCGCCGCCCTGCCGAAGCTGCTTGCCAAGAAGAAGAACCTCGCCGTCATCATGGCGTCGACGCTGACCCGCCGCAACGCGGAGATCAGCTTCAAGGCGCTGTCGCTCGGCGCGGCCGACTACATTCCGAAACCCGAGAGCACGCGCGAGGCGTCGGCGGCCGACAATTTCCACTACGATTTGATTCAGAAGATCCGCAATCTCGGCGCCAAGGCGCGCCGCGCCGCTCCCGCCCCGCATGCGCCGGCCGCCTCGCCGATCGTCCCGCAAGTCCAGGGGCTCCGGCCTGCGCCAACGGCGCGGCCGATGGTCGCTCCCGTGGCGCCCGCCGCGCCGGCCCAGCTGGCGCGCCGCTCCTTCAGCACGCAGATGCCGAAGGTGCTGCTGATCGGATCGTCGACCGGCGGCCCGCAGGCGCTGATGTCGCTGGTGACCGAGCTCGGTCCCGTGATCGACCGCTTTCCGGTGCTGATCACCCAGCATATGCCGCCGACCTTCACCACCATCCTCGCCGAGCATCTGGCGCGCTCGAGCCGCAGGCCGGCCCATGAGGCCGTCGACGGTGAAGTGGTGAAGCCGGGTCAGATCTACCTTGCCCCCGGCGGCCGCCACATGCGTGTGGCGCGCCATGGCGCCGATGTGGTGATCGCGCTGGACAACGGTCCTCCGGTCAATTTCTGCAAGCCCGCCGTCGATCCCTTGTTCATGTCGGCGATCGAGGTCTGGCAGGGCTCGACCCTGGCCGTGATCCTGACCGGCATGGGATCCGACGGCATGCGCGGCGGCAAGGACATCGTCGCCGCCGGCGGCAGCGTGATCGCGCAGGACGAGGCGACCAGCGTGGTCTGGGGCATGCCGGGCGCAGCAGCCAATGCCGGCATCTGCGCGGCCGTCCTTCCCTTGAATCAGATTGGACCGAAGCTGGTTCGTCTGTTTGCTGGAGACCGTTCGTGACACCCCTGGACTATGAGTTCTTGCGTAAGGTCCTGAAGGATCGCTCCGGCCTCGATCTGTCGGCCGATAAGCAGTACCTGGTCGAAAGCCGGTTGCTGCCGCTGGCCCGCCGCTCCAACCTGCCGGGCATCACGGAGCTGGTGCAGAAGATCAAGAGCGGCGCGGAGCAGCTCACGACGCAGGTGGTCGAGGCGATGACCACCAACGAGACGTTCTTCTTTCGCGACAAGATTCCGTTCGATCATCTCCGTGAGGGCATCCTGCCGGCGCTGATCCAGTCGCGCGCCAATCGTCGTTCCCTGCGCATCTGGTCGGCCGCCTGCTCGACCGGACAGGAGCCGTATTCGATCGCGATGTGCCTGCGCGAATTCGGTCCCGCTCTGGCGGGCTGGCGCATCGAGATCGTTGCCACCGACCTGTCGCAGGAGGTGCTGGAGAAATCGAAGGCCGGCCTCTACAGCCAGTTCGAGGTGCAGCGTGGATTGCCGATCCAGCTGCTGGTGAAATATTTCACGCAGCTCGGCGAGCTCTGGCAGCTCAGCGCCGACATCCGCGGCATGGTCCAGCATCGCCAGCTCAATCTGCTGCAGGACTTCTCGCATCTCGGCAAGTTCGACATCATCTTCTGCCGCAACGTGCTGATCTATTTCGATCAGGAGACCAAGGCCTCGATCTTCGAGCGAATGGCCAAGGTGATGGAGCCGGACGGCACGCTGTTGCTGGGAGCCGCCGAATCGGTCGTCGGCATCACCGACGCGTTCCGGCCCAACCAGGAGCGGCGGGGTCTGTACCAGATCAATCCGGTGCGCAGCCCGCGCGGCGGCGCGGCGCTGCTGCCCGGCCTCAAGGTGGTCGCGGCGCGCTGACGCCGGCCGGAGCCGTCTGTGACCGGGGGGCGCTTCGACCGGTCGGGCGGTCGGCCGTTCCGTCCCGCTTGCGTCCGTCCCGCGCGGGCGGCCGGTCCTTTCTGCGCCCGCAGGCCTCCTTCCGAAGCAAATCTCGCCGACCCATGGAACTTTTCGGTTCCTGACGCGTCTATTCACGCCTTGGTGTGGACTCACGCGTGTTGAATTGGTGGCGGGGGATTGGATGAAAACGAGTGTGCGTCCTCGAATCGTGACGCGGGATCTCCCTGTCATCGCCAAATCGCCGACCGGGATCGACGGCCTCGACGAGGTCACCTTCGGTGGCCTGCCGCAAGGGCGGCCGACGCTGCTGTGCGGCGCGGCCGGTTGCGGCAAGACGTTGTTTGCGATGACGTTTCTCTACAATGGCGCGGTCGCCTACGACGAGCCGGGCGTGTTCATCGCGTTCGAGGAGCAGCCCGAGGACCTGATCAAGAACGTCGGCTCGCTCAGCTACGACATCGATAGGCTGATCGAGCAGAAGAAGATCGTGGTCGATCACATCCATCTCGATCGCAACGAGATCGAGGAGGCCGGCGACTACGATCTCGACGGCCTGTTCATCCGCATCGGCTTCGCGATCGATTCGATCGGCGCCAAGCGCGTCGTGATCGATACGATCGAGACCCTGTTCGGCGGCCTCGACAATCAGGCGGTGCTGCGCTCCGAGTTGCGCCGGCTGTTCGAATGGCTGAAGAGCAAGGGCGTCACCGCCATCATCACCGGCGAGCGCGGTGATGGTACGCTGACGCGCTACGGCCTCGAGGAATACGTCGCCGACTGCGTCATCCTGCTCGACAACCGCGTGCACGATCAGCTCTCGACCCGCCGGCTGCGCGTCGTGAAGTATCGCGGCACGGCGCATGGCACCAACGAATACCCCTTCATCATCGACCAGGAAGGCATCACGGTGATGCCGATCACCTCGTCGGGGCTCGCGCATGATGCGTGGACGGAGCGGGTCTCCACCGGCATTGCCGATCTCGACGACATGCTCGAAGGCCAGGGCTACTACAAAGGGTCGAGCATCCTGATCTCGGGCATGGCCGGCTCGGGCAAGTCGACGGTGTCGGCACACTTCGCCAATTCGATCTGCAAGAGCGGGCAACGCTGCATCTATTTCGCGCTGGAGGAATCCCCGCAGCAGATCATCCGCAACATGAAGTCGGTCGGTCTCGACCTGCAGCAATGGGTCGATCGCGGCCTGCTGCGGTTCTCGGCCCGGCGCCCCAATCTGTACGGACTGGAAACGCATCTCGCCGCCATGCATCGCGAGGTCAAGGAGTTCGATCCCGCCGCCGTCGTGGTCGATCCCATCTCGGCGCTCATGGGCGCCGGCATTGCCGGCGACGTGCATTCGATGACGTTGCGCCTCATCGATTTCCTGAAGGCGCGCGGCGTCACGGCGCTGTTCACCAATCTCGGCGCCGGCAGCGCGGAGACGGCGACCACGGAGATGCAGATCTCGTCGCTCACCGACACCTGGCTGCTGCTCTACAATCGCGAGAGCAACGGCGAGCACAACCGCCAGCTCTATCTGCTGAAGTCGCGCGGCATGGCGCATTCCAACCAGGTCCGCGAATTCCTGATGAGTGCCGACGGCATCTCGCTGCGCGAGGTCTATGTCGGCCCGGAGGGCGTGCTCACGGGATCGGCCAGGGTGGCGCAGGAGGCGAGAGATCGCGTCGAGCGCCTGCTGCGCATGCAGGATACGGAACGACGCGCGCGCGAGATCGAACGTCGCCGCCGCGACCTCGCGGCTCAGATCGAAACGCTCAAGGCTCAGCTGGCCAACGAGGAGAGCGAGATGGAGCTCATCAATCTGGAAGGCGCTGCCCGCGAGGATCAGCGCGCAGCCGCTCGCCTCGCGCAGATCGAGAGCCGCTCGTCCAGGCCTCGTCCGAGCTCCCCAGCCAACCCGCTGACATCCAGCAAATGACGGCGGCTCCGATGGAACAGGATGGCTACAATCTCCGGCTCTATGTCGCCGGTCAGACGCCGAAATCGCTGGCGGCGCTCGCCAACCTCAAGAAGCTGTGCGAGACGCATCTGCCGGGCCGCTACACGATCGAGGTGATCGACCTGATGAAGGATCCGGCCCTCGCACAACGAGATCAGATCGTCGCAATCCCGACCTTGATCCGTCAACTGCCCGAGCCCCTCAAGCGAATCATCGGCGATCTCTCCAATGCGGAGAAGGTGCTGGTTGGTCTGGACATCGCACCGAGCTGAACGGAGGACGCGTGGCATCAACAGACGCGATGCAGGCGGGACGGCCGCGTAACGAGGCGGAGGAGACGGTCGAGGCCATTCATCGCGGCAACGTCGATGCCGTGGTGGTGCAGGGCCCGGCCGGACCCCAGGTCATCATGCTGCAGGGCGCGGACGCGCCCTATCATGTTCTGGTCGAGCGCATGAGCGACGGCGCGCTGACGCTCGATGCCGACGGCTGCATCGTCTATGTCAATTCCAGGCTGTGCGCGCTGACCGGCCTCGGCGTACAGCAATTGGTGGGACGCAGCTTTGCCTCGCTGTTTGCGGGAGCGGTGCCCGAGCAGCGCGCCGACGATGCGGCAACCGACGCTCAACTGTGCCGCGCTGACGGCGGCCAGCTGCCGGTGTCGGTGTGGATGCGCCAGATGGCGATGGGCGGCGTGGTGGCCACGCTCGTGACGCTGACCGACATGTCGATTCAGCGGCGCGCCGAGGAGGTCGCCAATGCCGAGCGCTTTGCGCGCTCGATCCTGGAGCAGGCGACCGATGCGGTCGTGGTGCTGGCGCTCGACGGCCGGATCACCCATGCGAGCTGGGTCGCGGAGCAGCTCGCGGAACGACCGCCGGTCGGCCAGTTGTTTTCTGAGGCGTTCCCGCTCGATGGGCAGAGCGCCAGCCAGCGAGGCACGTTGACGCGCTTCTCGCGCGAGAGCCTTGATCAGGCGCTGGCGACCAAGCCCTTCCATGGCGTCGAGGTCGCCTTGCGCAACGCGCAGGCGTCGGGGCGGTCGTTCCTGCTGTCCGGCGGGCCCCTGGTGAACGATCTCAAGGAGACGGTCGGCTCGATCGTCACCCTGACCGACATCACCGAACGCAAGCGCGCGGAAGAGCAGCAGACCGTGCTGGTCGCCGAGCTCAATCACCGGGTGAAGAACATCCTGGCGATCGTGCAGTCGGTGGCGGGGCAGACCTTGCGGACCTCACCGTCGCTGCCGGCCTTCAACAAGGCGTTCTCCGGGCGCATCCAGGCGGTCTCGATCGCGCATGACATCCTGACGCAGACCCGTTGGATCGGCATCGGACTGAACGAACTGCTCACCACCGTGCTGGCGCCCTACGGCATCGGCGAAGGGCGGATCGCCATCGACGGCCCTCCGGTGCTGCTGGAGGCACGGCTGGTGCTGCCGCTTTCGATGGTGCTGCACGAGCTTGCGACCAACGCCTCCAAATATGGCGCGTTGTCCGCCTCCCACGGCCAGGTCACGATCTCCTGGCGCCTGCGCGACGATGGCCGCCGGCTGGAGCTGGTCTGGCTCGAGCGCGGCGGACCGCTGATCGAAGGCGGCGGCGGGCGCGGCTTCGGCACCACGCTGATCGACCGCGTCGTCCGCTTCGATCTCGAGGGCGAAGCCCTGCTCGACTTCGAGCCCGCGGGCATTCGCTGCTCGCTGACCTTTGCGCTGACCGCGGAGACGACCCCCGAGCATCTGCCGGCATCGGCCGTGCAGCCGGACTGATCGGATGCCCGCCTCAGCGCGCGATCGGAACGGAGCGTGCCGCCTTGCGGCGCCAGACGTCGTGGTCCCTTTCCGTCGCCTCACGCGCGGCGCGCGCTGCTCGGCGCAGCCAGCCTGAACCGCGCTGCTTCAGGTCCGCCGCGATCCCGGCGCCGGCGCGGCGGTCGGCGGCATGGATGGAGGCGAGGTCGGTGCCCATGCCGCGCAGAAGCTCCAGCTTGAGATCGGCGCCGGCTTCCTCGCCGAGATCGATCTTGCGTGAATCCGCCGACAGGCGTCGGACCACGTAGTCCCCGTCATTGGTTCTGTGAACGTGCAGGAATGGATCGGGCGCGCGATAGGTCCCGGTCGACAGCTCGACGAATCGGTGCGGCGGCGCCGGCTTTGGTTGCATCCTGCCCTTCGTCCTGTTCTTGGCCCAGGTCCAGGCCGAAGGGACCAGCGCCTTGGCCTCGCGGACGACGCGGCCGCCGCGCCATGTCGCGACGACGACGTAGCGCGGACGTCCGCGGCTGCCGCCGCCGGCGAAGCGATGGAAGAATGCGGCATTCTTCGCCTGCTCCGGAAGGCTGGCGGTGAGCAGCTTCCGCACCGCGGATGGAATCGCATCGGCGGCCGCGAGGCCGTTGATCTCCTCCCAGAACGCGCGGCGGCAATCATCCGAGCATTTGACGTAGGGCCTGATCCAGATCTCGTGTTCGTCGAGCAGCGCCGGCCGCGGGTGTTTGAGACCGTCGCGATAGCCTTGGAGGATCGCGTCTGCGGCGTCGCGGCTGTCGATTGCCATGTCGGGCGCGAGCTCGATGCTGGTCGTGAGCCGGACCAGATCGAAGGCGTAGGGCATCCTCGCAGCCTCGTCGAAATCGTTGACGCCCCACACCCAGCGCCCGTCGGCATCACGCCACGTGCCGAAATTCTCCAGATGGATGTCGCCGACGCACAGCGCGACCGGCGCCTCGGCCAGCTCCGGGCAGATCTCCTCGATGCGCCGCGCCCAGCGATAATAGGTGGCGCGCAGCAGGGCGAACGGAGACTTTCGCATCCGCTGGTGCTTGGCGAGAAGGTCGTCCTCGACCACTTTGCATTGGCTGCGAAGCCAGGCCTCGTAGGCCGCGGTATCTTCGATGATGGACACGCGATGCCTCCCGATGCGCCGGGCGTGAGCGAGGCGTTATGAGTTGCGTTGACGCCGAACGAACGTGGCCTCGCACATCGCGCGCAGCGCGCGCTCGTCGAACGGCTTGGCGAGCCGGGCCAGGCTGCGGAACTCCGGCGGAAACAGCGTCGCATCGTCATAGCCGGAGGTGATCACGATCTTGAGCTCGCGCGCGATCAGCTGCGGCAGGACGGCGAAGATCTGCTCGCCGCGCAGGTTGACGTCGAGCAGCGCGCCGTCCAGGCCGCCGCGCTCGGCCTCGCGCAGCACGTCGCCGACGCGCGAGACGGGACCAACCACCTCGCAGCCGAATCCCTGCAACACCGTTTCCAGCTCGAGCGCGATCAGGCCCTCGTCCTCGGCGACCAGGATACGCAAGCCTTCGAGTTCGGGTTTGTCCGTCGCCATGCCTCGTCCCGGTCATGTCCCGGTCATGCGCGCCCATCGCGCAGGGAGTTCACCCTCGGTCTATCTAATCCTCTCGACCGGCGTGTCGAGGCGTTTTCGTCGGCGGTCGTTAATATCCTACAGGATTGCGTGCGGCAAAAAGCGCGAGCGGTTGCCCGTGATCGGGCTCGTGTCTTCGCGGATCGACAGGCCGCAGGGCTGATGGTCGACGAGCCAGCTGCCGATCACCGGGAACACACCGCCGAAATCCGGCAGCGGCGCCGGCGCCTGGCGGATGAAGCCTTCGGCGCCGTAGGGACCCTCCTGCGTAGAGACGGCGACGCCGTCGGACACCAGGCTGACATTGGCGCCCT
The DNA here is from genome assembly GCF_032484415.1 of Bradyrhizobium sp. SZCCHNS30572. Taxonomy (NCBI): domain Bacteria; kingdom Pseudomonadati; phylum Pseudomonadota; class Alphaproteobacteria; order Hyphomicrobiales; family Nitrobacteraceae; genus Bradyrhizobium; species Bradyrhizobium sp. SZCCHNS30572. The sequence goes on from NZ_JAUESY010000001.1 coordinate 548,818, forward strand.
CGCGCGAGTAGATCGGCTTGCGCACGAAGCTCGGGCCGAGGCCGGCGGCCTTCGGATCGTCCTCGAAATAGGCCGGCAGCAGGTTCGGATGGCCTTCGTGCATCTGCCAGAGCAGGGGCAGGATGCCCTTGTTGGACAGGATGGCCTTCCACGGCGGCTCGATCCATTGCGTCGGCGCCTGCGCGAGCTTGACGCCGAACGCATCGCGAATCATCCATTCCCAGGGATACAACTTGAAGGCGAGCGCGATGTCGCCGTCCTCGAGATCGACGAAGCCGCCGCCGCTCTCGCGCCAGCCGATGTCGGCGACGTCAAGGATGGTTGTCGACAGGCCCGCTTGGGCAGCCGTGTCGGCCAGATAGGCCAGGGTCGTGGCGTCCTCGGCGTTGGCGGTCAGCCCGGCCAGATGCACGCGGCGCCGCTTGCCGAGGGCGCGCCAGCGTTCGATCAGGCGCTCATGGATCGAGTTGTACTGGTCCGCGCGCCCCGGCAGAATGCGGCGCTCGATCGCCTGCTCGAGCCACGTCCATTGGAAGACCGCGGCCTCGAAGATCGACGTCGGCGTGTCGGCGTTGTATTCGAGCAGCTTCGCTGGCGTACGGCCGCCCTGATAGCTGAGGTCGAACCGCCCATAGAGGCTGCCGTCCCTCCGGCGCCAGCTCTCCGCCAGCAGCGGCCAGACCGCTTGCGGGATCTTCAGCCGGCGCAGCAGCGCCTCGTCACCGACGACGCGCGCGACCAGCGCGAGGCACATCTGCTCGAGCTCGGCCGTCGGCTCCTCGATGCCGAGCTCGATCTCGGCGATCGTGAATGCGTAGTAGGCGCGCTCGTCCCAATAGCGCTCGCCGTCGAGTTCGTAGAAGTCGAATCCGCATCGTGCCGCGGTCTCGCGCCAGTCGTCACGTTCGGGACAGGGGATGCGCTGCATCGGCGTCAGCCTAAGGCAGCAGCGAACAAGCCGTGCCCGTGGCAACAGGGCGCAGCACGACCGCGGCCGCCATCAATGATGCGGCCACGATCACGTCCGCGCGGTCCCGGCGCCATCCCGCGCCGGCGACCACGCGATCGCCTGCCAGCAGATTGCTGCGAGGCGGCGGCGGTCGCCGCAGCCCTCATCGTCGCCGGCACCATCAGGTGCCGACATTGCATCGGATCGCTTCCGATCAGTAGGTAGGCCAGTTTTTTATGATTTTGAGTCTGTGTCAAAGATCCGAATCCGAGATAACAGCATGAACGCGGTGTTTTCACGGCGCCGGCGCGACGAAAATCAGCCGCCGCCTCCGAAGCCGTGTCCGAACGAGCCAAAGCCGCCGCGCGAGACATGTGCGGAGGAGGCCTCGGCGACATGGCTCGATCCGCTGCTTCTGGAATCGCTGTCGCCGCTGGAAAATCCCCAGCGGCCGGAGCCGCTGCCGCCGCCACCGCCGCTCGAGCGGCGCGTCGTGCATTCGCCCGTCTGCGGCTGGCCGGCCATGGTCGGCGTCTCGGCGCCTGGCTGCGGGCAGCTCTGCTGCCGCGGCATCAGCGCATAGGCAGTGCTGCCGACGGCGAGCGTGCCCATCAAGAGCAGCGCGACATGGCCGGAGCGCTTCACCGGCGGCGTCGCGGGCGGGGGCGGCATCGGCCGGCGCTTGCCGAATTCGCGGCGTTGCTCGGCCATGGTCAGATGATCATCGAGGCGGCGTTCAGCGCGCCGGCCGAGAGCGACGCGAGACCGAGCCAGATCGCCGAAGCCAGCTCGCCGGCGACGATGCGCTGGGCGAGATCCGGCACCGGGATGCGGACGAGGTAATAGACGATCACCTGGACGATCAGCGCGACCAGCGCCCAGACCAGGCAGTCCAGCACGTTGGCGGAATGGGCGATGGCGCTGACCAGCGGCAGGGTGAAGCCGAGCAGGCTGAGGCCGAGCGCGATCGCGGCCGAGGGGTGATTGTCCCGGATCAGCTGGAATTCATTGTAGGGCGTGACGCGGGTGTAGACGAACAGGTAAGCCGTCACCGCGGCCAGCGCGGTACAGAAGTACACCAGAAAGGCCGGCAGGCCGGCGAGCGATTGCAGGATCATGATCAGGCCAAGCGTGTGGAGCTCTCATCTGTCGCGATGCCAGCATGCCCGGTTCGACGTGAACAAAGTCTATCCGCCCTTCGCCAGTTCCTGGCTGGCCTGGTCCAGCATCTGCAGCACCGAATCCCCGGTCTTGCGGGTGTGCTCGGAGAGCGCCTGCGCGAAGCCGTCGCCGTCTCGGGCCCGCAGCAACGCCATGAAGGCCTCGTGCTCCCGGATCGACTCGTCCCAGCGCCGCGCATCGTAATTGGCCACGGCGCGGGCGCGGAAGACGCTCGCGTGCAGCGTGCCCCACATGTTGAGCAGCACGGCGTTGCCGGCGAGCTTGGTGATCTCGGCATGGATCTGCTGGTTGAGCCGGAAATAGGCGGCGCGCTCGGCGGCACGATGCAGCGCCACCAGCTCGGCATGCATGGCGTCAAGCCTGGCGAGGTCGTCCGCCGTCGCACGCGCGGCCGCGGCGCGGCCCGCGGCGGCATCGAGCGACACCATCACGTCGAAGATCTCGGCGATCTCGCGGGCGTCGATCGGCGCCACCACGGGCGTGCGATGCGGCCGCAGCTCGATGAGGCCCTCGGCGGCGAGGATCTTGAAGGCCTCGCGCAGCGGCGTGCGCGACACGCCGAAAGTCTCGCATAGCATGCGCTCGGGCAAGGCAGCGCCGGCGGCGAGCTCGCCGTCCACGATCATCTCGCGCACCCTGGCGACGACCTGATCGTGCAGCGACAGCCGCTCGAGCGGCCGCTTGGAGTGGTCGGACGACAGCTTCAGCCGCGCCGGCTTGAAGCGCGTCTTCAGTCTGGGCCGGGGTGCTGGTGGGGTCATGTGGGCGCGGCTGCTCCGCTGCGAGATGCCTGAAATTCGGGCGATGCGCCCGCGGATCAGGCAGGTCCTTCAAGATTGGATGGCTGTTAAATACTGATTTTATTGCATAAAATCAATATTGCATATCGCATCCAGTTGGCATGTCGCTTGCTGATGAGAGCACAAGCCATGAGAGACAAGCCCGTGGATCGACCTGCCCTGGAGATGGATGTGAAACGTTTCGTGCTGCTCATTCTCGCCCTGCTCGCGCTGCCCTCGCTCAGCTTCGCCGACGACGCCGCCAAGATCAAACTCGGCTACGCCAAATGCGCGCATTGCACGCCGATGTCGCTGACGCCGCAGTTCGCGGAAGGCGTCGCGATCGATGCCGTCAGCTTCAACACCGGCACGGACGCGCTGACCGCGCTGGTCTCGAAGAACATCGACGTCGCGCAGGTGACCTATCTGCATTACGCCATCGCGCTCGACAAAGGCTTCGACGTGGTCGCGATCTCCGGCCAGGTCAATGGCGGCTCGGCGATCCTGCTCGGCAATGATCTCGAGGTCGCGCCGGGCGATTGGAGCGCACTGAAGGCGCTGATCGCCAAATACAAGGCCGACGGCAAGCCGTTCCGCGTCGCCGCCTCGCGCGGCAATGCGCAGGACATCCACATGCGCGGCGCCTTCGCCAAGCAGGGCATCGACATCAACAAGGACGTGCAGTTCGTCAACATCCCCAATCCGTCCGACCATCTGCAGGCGCTGCGCCGCGGCGAGGTCGAGCTGATCTGCACCGTCGAGCCGTTCGCGACCCAGATCATGCAGGCCAAGGCGGCGAAGTTCTTCGGTTTCCCCTACGACCAGGCCGCCGGCAAGCTGACCAACCTGATCCTGACCCGCTCCGACGTCATCACGTCGAACCCGAAGGCGCTGGAGGGCGTGGTGCGCGCGGTCGTCAAGGTCGATGCGCACATCGCCGCCGACAAGCCGGCGCTGATCGAGGTCATCTCCAAGATCACCGGCCTCGACAAGGCGATCGCGACCGGCGCGGTCGAGAATCTCGATCCCGACCCGAAGATGTACCGTGCCTCGGCGCTCGCCATCGCCACGATGATGCGCGACCTGAAATACATCAACTCGGACGTCACGGCCGCCGTCGAGAAGAACCTCGACTACCGCTTCCTGGAAGCGGCCACGGGCAAGCCGAAGACCGAGCTCGGCTACTGAGATGACGGCGCTCGCCCAGCTCAGGAAGCTCGACCGCTATGTCGTGCCGGTGCTCGTGCTCGCCGGCTGGGAGGCGTTCTCGCGCTCCGGCGCGCTGCCGGCAGCGCTGCTGCCGGCGCCGTCGACGGTCGTGTGGGCGTGGGCGGACTGGCTGGTCGGCACCGACGGCAACACCCAGACCTACAGCGGCCATTGGCTCGCCGACATGCTGGCGAGCCTGTCGCGCGTTGCCGCCGGCTTTGCGATTGCCACCGTGCTCGGCGTCTCGCTCGGGGTCGCCATCGGGTGGTCGCGCAAGATAGAGATCGTGATCGAGCCGACGCTTCAGATGCTGCGGCCGATCCCGCCGGTGTCGTGGATCCCGCTCGCCATCATCTGGTTCGGCATCGCCAACAAGCCGGCGATCTTCCTGGTGTTCCTCGGCGCGTTCTTTCCGATCCTGCTCAACACCATCCACGGCGTGAAGACCTGCGACCGCAATCTGATCCGCGCCGGCGCCATGGTCGGCGGCAGCGAGCGCAAGCTGCTGCGCTACATCGTCGTGCCCGCGGCGATGCCGAGCATCTTTGCAGGGCTTCGCATCGGCATCGGCTCGGCGTGGATGCTGACGGTGACGGCCGAAATGGTCGCGGTGAAGAGCGGGCTCGGCTACGTGCTGTGGGATTCCTACTACTTCCTGCGCTACGATCTGGTGCTGGCGGCGATGGCGAGTATCGGCCTGCTCGGCTTCTGCAGCGATCTCGCCATCCGCTTCGTGATGGCGCGCGTGCTGCACTGGCAGCGCAACACCACGCTTCGTGGCGGAGAATGACGATGGCCACGATCGAGATCTCCGGCGTCTCCAAGATCTTCACCGACAAGAAGCGCAACGCCGACGTCACCGCGCTCGCCGACATCAATCTGTCCATTGCCCGCAACGAGCTCGTCTGCCTGCTCGGTCCCTCCGGCTGCGGCAAGTCGACATTGCTCAACATGATTGCCGGCTTCGAGAAGCCGAGCGCCGGCAATATCACCGTCGACGGCCGGCCGGTGATCGCGCCCGGCGCCGATCGCGGCGTCGTGTTCCAGCATGCCAATCTGATGCCGTGGCTGCCGGTGTGGGAGAACGTCGCCTTTCATCTCCTGCTCGGCGGCGGGCAGAAGGCCGAGCGCCGGGCGAAGGCGCAGATCTATATCGACATGGTCGGGCTGACCGGCTTCGAGAACCACTATCCGTCGGAGCTGTCGGGCGGCATGAACCAGCGCGTCGGCATCGCCCGGGCGCTGCTGATGAATCCGCAAGTGATCCTGATGGACGAGCCGTTCGGCGCGCTCGACGAGCAGACCCGCATGGACATGCAGACCGAGCTGGTGCGCATCTGGCAGCAGCACCAGGGCACGATCGTGTTCGTCACCCATGGCATCGACGAGGCGCTGACCTTGGGCACGCATGTTGCGGTGATGAGCGCACGGCCGGGGCGCATCGTCGAGATCATCCCGATCGATCTGCCGCGGCCGCGTGATATCACGTCACCGCAGTTCAATGAGTTGAAGCGGCATATCCTGGCGTTGTTGCGTGGCGAGCGGGCGGAGCAGGGGGCGAGTGCATGATTGCTGCTCAATCGCGCCCGCCCAAGCGCTGCATGTTCAGGTCAAGCCCTCGCCACAACGGCAGTGCGCCCCCTCTCCCGCTTGCGGGGGAGGGCTGGGGTGGGGGCGCCGCACGGCGCGCTGCCCGAGCGGATAGAGTTCCCCCACCCGGATCGCATCTGCGATGCGATCCGGCCTCCCCCGCAAGCGGGGGAGGCTCTCCCGCTCGCCATCCGCGATCGAACGAGGTCGTTCACCCATGACCACACGCACGCTGCTCGGCATGCTCACGCCGTCGTCCAACACCGCGCTGGAGCCGATCACCTCGGCGATGGTCGCGAGCCTGCCCAACGTCTCCGCGCATTTCTCGCGCTTCAAGGTCACCGAGATCGCGCTCTCGTCCGACGCGCTCGCGCAGTTCGACATTTCCAACATCCTGCGCGCCGCCGAGCTGCTGGCGCATGCCAAGGTCGACGTCATCGGCTGGAACGGCACCTCGTCGGGCTGGCTCGGCTTCGAGGCCGACGTGAAACTGTGCGAGCATATCACCGCAGCCACCGGCATCCCTGCGACCACCTCGATGCTGGCGCTGAACGAGATCCTGGCGGCGGCGAAGGCCACCTCGCTCGGCCTCGTCACGCCCTACCGCGACGACGTCCAGGCGCGCATCATCGCCAACTACGACAAGCTCGGCATCGCCTGCCGCGGCGACCGGCACCTCAACCTGCAGGACAATTTCTCCTTCGCGGAGGTGACGCCGTCCGAGATCGAGACCATGATCCGCGAGGTCGCGCGCGAGAAGCCGGATGCGATCGCGGTGGTCTGCACCAACATGCGCGCCGCGCCGCTGGTCGCGCGGCTCGAGCTGGAGACCGGCATTCCGATTCTCGACACCATCGCCACCGTGGTATGGAAATCGCTGAGACTGGCAGGGGTCGATGTCAGCGGCGTCAGCGGGTGGGGATCGCTGTTTCAGAAATTCGCTTGAATCTGGACTAGGGAGAGCGCGTCACATGGCTGCCTTCGACACCGTCATCCGCAACGGCACCGTCGCCACCGCGAGCGATACGTTCAAGGCCGATGTCGCCATCAAGAGCGGCCGCATCGTCGCGATCGGCGAGGCCATCACCGATGCCGACGAGATCGTCGATGCCACGGGCCTGCTGGTGCTGCCGGGCGGCATCGACAGCCACGTCCATATCAGCCAGCCCTCCGGCCCCGGCATCGTCATGGCCGACGATTTCGAGAGCGCGACGCGCGCCGCCGCCTTCGGCGGCAACACGTTCGTCATGCCCTACTGCCTGCAGGAGAAGGGCCAGCCCTTGCGATCAGCGCTGAAGGACTATCACGCGCTCGCCGACAAGGCCTGCTACGTCGACCACTCCTTCCATCTCATCATCGCCGATCCCACCGACGCCGTGCTCGGCCAGGAGCTGCCGGCGCTGGTCGCCGACGGCTATTCGTCGCTGAAGATCTTCATGACCTATGAGGGGCTCGCGCTCAACGATTACGAGATCCTCGGCGTGCTGCAGGTCGCGCGCGAGCAAGGCGCGCTGGTGCAGATCCATGCCGAGAACTATGACGCCATCCGCTTCCTCACCGACCGCCTGGAGCGCGCCGGCAAGATCGCGCCGTACTATCACGGCAAGTCGCGCCCGATTCCGGTCGAGCGCGAGGCAACCCATCGCGCGATCTCGCTGGCCGAGCTGATCGACGTGCCGATCGTCATCGTCCACGTGTCCAACCGCGAGGCGATGGAGGAGATCCGCCGCGCGCAGGCGCGCGGCCTGAAGATCCATGGCGAGACCTGCCCGCAATATCTGGTGCTGACGGAGGAGGACATGCAGGGCCTCAACATGGAAGGCGCCAAATATGTCTGCTCGCCGCCACCGCGCGACAAGGCCAGCCAGGAGGCGTGCTGGGAAGGCCTGCAAAGGGGTGTGTTCTCGCTGTTCTCGTCGGATCACTGCCCGTTCCGCTACGACGACGAGGCCGGCAAGCTGACGCCGAAGGGCCGCACCAGCTTTCGCTGGGTGCCGAACGGCATCCCCGGCGTGGAGACGCGGCTGCCGATCCTGTTCTCCGAAGGCGTCAGCAAGGGCCGCATCACGCTGAACCAGTTCGTCGCCTTCACCGCCACCAACCACGCCAAGACCTACGGCCTGAAGGGCAAGGGCTCCATCGCCATCGGCTACGACGCCGACATCGCGTTATGGGACCCGAACAAGACGGCCAAGATCAGCCAGTCCGGTCTGCACCACGGCTCCGACTACACGCCGTATGAAGGCATCGAGATCACCGGCTGGCCGGTCGCGACCATGCTGCGCGGAAAATTCGTAGTGCGCGATGGTGAGCTGGTCGGCGCGAAAGGTGAGGGGCGCTACGTCACGCGCGGCAAGCCGGTCGGTATCGTCTAAGCCGCGCTCTCTCCACGCGTCATCGCGAGCGCAGCAACGCGATCCAGAGTCGCGGGTGGGACTCTGGATTGCTTCGTCGCTTCGCCCCTCGCAATGACGATGTCCCAGCATCGCTCGGGCGAGCTCTCACCGTCGCGGTGCGTCATAGGTCCCGTGATCGACGCTCCAAAACAGACTCGTCATGCGGGCTCGACCCGCGCATCCATCAAGTGGGAAAATTGTTCTCGCGAAGGGATGGATTGCCGGGTCGAGCCCGGCAATGACGACGGAGAGAACAGTCCCCACCCTCCCCTGAAGGGGGAGGGTGATCATTGCGTCAGTCGCACCACCATCTCTCCCGCACCGCACCACCACCCCGCGCTACCGCCGCCGTCCCTTTCCTGTTCCAGATGTGTCGAACCATTGTTACAACCGGGCGACATAATCCTTGTCAGACAAGGAGTGCCGCCATGCCCGCGCTTGCATTTTCCAACAATGATATTGCCGTGGTCGCCTGGACATTCGATCGCCGTCTCGACGGCTGTCTCGGCTTCGCCATTCACCGCATCGATGTCGCTGACAACACCGACACAGTGCTGCCGGCGCTGGCCCGCTTTGCCGGGCAGACCGCCGACGGCCTCAACACCGACCGGGCGCCGGTGCAGAAATTCTGGTGGAAGGACCTCAAGGCCAAGCGCGGAGGCACCTACAAATATCGCATCGTGCCGATGGGCGGCACGCCCGGCCAGCCGCTTACGCCGCTCGCCGGCGTCGCGCCGCTGGAGAGCAATCAGGTGACGCTGACGCCGGAGCGGCCGCCGTTCCATGTCTATTTCAACCGCGGCATCACCGCGACCCAGGCGCTCAGCCATGCGCTGAACGACAAGCCGAGCGTATCGGCGCTGGCCCCGCACATCCTCGATCCTGCCGATCCCATTCGCATCCGCCTGATGGGCCAGCTTCAAGACGGCCTGACCTCGCTGCTGGCGCGTGCCGATGCCGGCGGCGGCGCCATCCATGCCGCCCTCTACGAGCTCAACGATCCCGACGGACTGGAGAAGCAGCTCCACCAGAACCCCGCGAGCCGCTCGGTCATCCTCGGCAACGAGCAGGGCAAGGACTCTGACGATGCCGACGCCGAGAACCGCGCCAATCTGAAGGCGGCCGGCGTCGCCGTGATCGACCGCATCCTCGGCAAGGGCAGCATCCCGCACAACAAGTTCATGGTGCTCACCGAGAACGGCAAGCCGAGCGCGGTGCTGTCCGGCTCGACCAACTGGACCTCGACCGGCCTGTGCACCCAGACCAACAACGCGCTGGTGGTGGAGAGCCCAGCGCTGGCGCAGCGCTATGTCGGCTATTGGAACGCGCTGAAGGCTGACGTCGACGCCGCCGCCGGCGACAAGTCGGCGCTGCAGTCGAAGACCTTGCGCGACTTCGCCCGCGCCAACAATGCCAGCTCGATCGCGACGCCGATCGATCTCGGCCACGGCGTCACCATCGAGCCGATGTTCTCGCCGAACACGCCGGGCAAGCTCGGCAAGAATCCCGATACGCCCGGTGACATGGGCCGCGTGTTCGAGCTGATGCGATCGGCCAAGCACGCCGTGCTGTTCCTGGCCTTCGATCCCGGCAACAACTCGATCCTCGACGTCGCCGGCCAGTTGCTCAAGGACAAGCCCGATCTGTTCGTGCGGGGCGCGCTGACCAGCCCGGTGCGCGCGACGAACTTCTCCGCCGCGCTGCATTCCGGCGGCCATTCGGAGGTGCCGGCGGAGGAGGGAGCGGACGACACCGCGCCCCAGGTGACGGTGGTCGGCGAGGCCGGCAAGCCGAAGAAGCCGGGCGCCAAGGGCAGCATCGATTTCCGCGCCGTGCCGGCCGGCGCGGTGCAGGACGCGTTCGGCAAGTGGGAGAGGGAGCTCGGCAAATACGGCTTCGCCATCATCCACAGCAAGATCGTGGTGATCGATCCGTTCAGCGACGACTGCGTCGTCGTCACCGGCTCGCACAATCTCGGCTTCCGCGCCTCGCACAACAACGACGAGAACATGCTGATCATCCGCGGCCACCGCGGCCTCGCCGAGGCCTATGCCTGCCACGTCCTCGACCTCTACGACCACTACGCCTGGCGCTTCCTCTTGCAGCAGCACCCGGAGATCTTCGGCAAGCCGCTGCAATCCGACGACACCTGGCAGGACCGTTACATCAAGGGCGCGGATGAGAAGTCGCCGGAGCTGCGGTTCTGGCTGTCGGCGGCGGGTGGCGGCGGGGCGGTCGAAACGCCACCGACGCCGAAGAAGCCCGCCAAGCCAACCGGCACCACCAAGCCGGCCAAGACACCGGCTGCGACGACGAAGCCCGCGAGGCCGTCGACCAAGCCGGCCAAGAAGGCCCAAAAGAAGACCGCCGCTGCAGCCAAGACCTCGGCCGGCCGCAAGACAAGCACGACAAAGAAGGTCGCGAAGAAGGCGTCGAAAACGGCAAGCCAGCGTGCCGCCTCAGCGAAGAAGGCGAAGGCCAAGGCGACCAAGACGGCGGCCAAGCGTCCGGCGAAGAAGACCGCGACCAAGACCGCCAGGCGAGCCAAGACGAGCGCCAAGAGGAAAGGGCGCTGAGCGTTGCGCCCGCGCTGAACCGTCGCCGCGCAGACGAAGCCATGGGATCGTGATGCGAGTCCGCGGGATCGCATCATGATCTCGTCTCTTGCCCGAAGCGGATCGCGGGCACACGAGCGTTCCAGTCCTCAGAGCATGATCCAAAAAATTGGAAACCGGTTTTCCGAAAAGATCATGCTCTAGCCGTCTTGAAGCGGGCTCAGTAGGCCGTCCATCCGCCATCCGTCGCGTAGAACGCGCCGGTCAGGTTCGACGCCTCGGGCGACAGCAGGAACAGCATCACCGCGACCTGCTCCCACACGGTGGCCGGACGATGCCGGGGATCGGCATAGCTGAGGATCGAGTTCGTCTTCAGCCGTCCCATGCCGCCGTCGGCCGGCGACCGCTGCATCTTGGCCGCGACGGCCTGCGCGGCCCGCGCGATCATCGGCGTGTCGGTCGCCGCCATGTTGACCGAGTTGATGCGAATGCCGTGGGGCGCGTAGTCGACCGCGGCGTTGGCGGTCAATCCGTTGACGGCGTGCTTGCTGGCGACATAGGCCGGATTGCCGGCCAGTCCGGTCAGGCCGGCGATCGAGGCCACGTTGACGATCGCCCCGCCGCGCTTCTGCGCGACCATCTGCCGCAGCTCGGCCCGCATGGCGCGGAACACGCCGGTGGCGTTGGTGGCGAGGACATTGTCCCAATAGGCATCGGAGGCTTCGTGGATCGGCGCGAACAGCAGATCCTTCTGCTTGTCGTAGTCGAATGCCTCCCCGGAAAACACGCCGTCCATGACGCCGGCATTGTTGATGGCAAAATCCAGTCCGCCGAACTTCTCGACCGCCCGCCTGACCATCATGTCGCAGGTGTCGCCCTTCGCGACATCGCCGACGAGAAATTCGATCGCGCCACCCTCGCGCTGGATCATGGCCGCCGTGTCGCGCGCCATGTCCGGCAGCCAGTCGATCCCGACGATGTTCGCTCCCTCGCGCGCCGCCCGCAGCGCGGCGGCGCGGCCCATGCCGCGGGCAAATCCGGTGATGGCGATCGTGCGTGATTTGAAGCGATCCTTGATGAAGTAGTCCGGATCGATCGGGCTGATCGCAAGGTTCGCCGGGCCTGCGGGCTCCGCCGCCTCGGCGCTTCCCGGAAGCAGCTGCGCCAGCGGGATCGTCACCGCCCCCGAACCCAGGCTCTGCAACATGCTGCGGCGATCCATCGACATCTCCTTTCAGAAGCTGATCCGGGCCAGCGACATCGCGCTGAACCAGGGGCGGGTGGTGCCGGCAACGGCCTGGCTGACGCCGGACAGCGGCGCCGTCAGCGCGACCCCCGACTGGAACATCACGTTGCGGCTCATGAAATACTTCACCGTCAGGTTGACCTCGTAGCCGAGCAGATGCCCGGCCAGCGTCGAGGTGGTGCCGCCGATATTGTTGAGCTGCTGCGCCTGGAACAGCCAGGCCTGCGGCACGAGCTCCCATTGCGGCGCCGGCCGCAGGATCGCCTGCAGGCGATGCGCGATCAAATTGGTGTCCTGAAACAGCTTGTAGTGGTTCAGCCCCTGCACCCATTCCTCGCCGGTGCCGCCGGACAACAGCGGATCCCAGCGCTCATAGGTGCGCGTCGCCGGATTGTCGCCGCTGAAGCCGGACAGCCGATAGCTCAAAGTGGGGCGCCACAGCGCCTCGTTGAAGGTGTAGCCCGCCTCGACATAGCCGCCCCAGGCGCGCATCGGAAACGCGTTGCGGTCGTTCCATTGCAGCGCCAGCTCCGTCTTCGCATAGGGACCGGACGCGCCGATGGCGGGCGTCCAGTAATAGCGTAGGTCGGCGACTTGCAGCCCCTGGCGCGTGCCCTGCGCCGTGGCCGTGTACCAGCCGTAGTCGGAGCGCGGCACGGTCAGATAGGTCAGTCCGAGCTGATGCGGCGTTCCCAGGCCCGTCTCGAGGTTCGCGCCGGCGATGACGGTGTGGGTATCGATCGCCGGCAGTTCGTCGGGGGCGAGACGGAAGGCCTCGAATTTCGTGGTGTTGTAGCGAGCCTGCGCGAGGAACAAACTGTCGGCAGCCCAGCGCGGATTGAGCTGCAGCGCGGCGCGGTCAAACCCGTTCGCCGCCGTGATCCTGATCAGCATGCCGTCGGCGATCTGGAATGGCTGCCGGCCGCCGGACAGGTTGATCACCAGCCGCGAGCCGTCGTCGCCCGTGATCCCCGTGACCAGGCCCGCATAGGCGTCCTCGATCGCGCCATGGCGGCGCGCGCCGGTGACGAACAGGTCGGTGCCGGTCGAGCCGCTGGCCAGATAGGAGAGGCTGCCATAGGCATAGATGTTGTTGCCGACCGGTCCGATGCCCTGCAGCCCGCCCTCCAGCGCGGCTTCGCCGAACGACGACCAGCCGGCGCCGGCCGGTCCCTTGGCGAGTGGATTGGCGCCGACGAAGGCCTGCGGCCGGCCATACCAGGCATCGTGATTGGCGTAGCCGAGCGTCGCGGCCGTCAGCTTGAGCTTCAGCAGGCTGTCGTCGCCCTGATGAAGATAGGGGAAATCGACGCGGCCCGGATCCGCCTGCGGCCGGTCGCCGACGACGACGCTGACCTCGACCGCAACGCCGCCGGTGTTGCCGTCGACGTAGTTGATCGAGGCCGAGGCCACGCCGGGGATGCGTTTCACCTTGCCGAGCCCGAAATCGACCATCAGGTCGTGAAGCTGCGACCCCGGATAGATGTTGAGTGCCCGCCGAATGCGATCCTCGAACGCGACCCGCTGCGCCCCACTGGGCACCACGCCCGACAGCACCAGACGCACCGACTCGATCGGCCGGTTCTCGAACGTGGGCCCCAGTGCCTGGGCGCCGGCGGCAGAAACGAGCAGCAGCGAGAACAGCCACGCCGCCAGGTGCGGACCGAGGCTTCCGCGCATTGGGAGACGTCTGCCGTCCGGCATGGCTCTGCCACCAGCTCATTGCGTGATCCGATGATCGGCGAGGCCAAGGTAGCGCGATTGATCTTGATCAACCAGAGCGAAATGTGCCGCAGGCCACCCATCCGGTCCGCGCCGCTGCAGCGAGAGCGACCGGACGGACTCATGGACGTGCTTTTGGCGAGGCTCGCCGTTGGAGGAGGATCGCGCGGTAGTTTCCGATAGTTTTCTGCAGCGTCACCGTAATCAAGGAGTGCCGCTAGGTCCGCGGCTCTTCCGAGACTCTGAGATCATGATGCGGGTCCGCGGGATCGCATCATGATCTCGTCTCTTTGCTCGAAGCTGATCGTGGGTGAACGATCGTTCCAGTCCTCAGCGGACTGGAAGCGGGTTCAATAGGCCGTCCATCCGCCGTCCGTCGCGTAGAACGCGCCGGTCAGGTTCGACGCCTCGGACGACAGCAGGAACAGTATCTTTGCGACTAGCTCCTACATGGCGTCTGCGCGTACGGTGCCGCCAGCGCGACCGGCCAGACTCATGGGCCCGCCGTTACACAACGGCCGAGATGATAGTTTTGTGCAGTCGAGCAGCGTCACCGTAATCGCTGTCGGTCAATGCAAGGACCGCTGGTTTTCGTGGACGTGAAAGCCCGGTGCGCGGAACGCTCCGGGCCAATCACGTGGTCGCAAGAAACGACTATTGATGCACCCGCAGGGTCCCGTCCGCGTTGTAGTCACTCTTGGGATTGTAACCGGAATCGCGGTGCGTTCTACGATGTAGGGCAGCGTTGCTGCCGCTTACGCCCGGAGTTCCGCTATCAACCCGCATGGTCCCGTCTGCATTGTAGTCACTCTTCGGCCCGTAGCCGGAATCGCGATGCGTTTTTGCATGTAGGGCAGCGTTGCTGCCGCTCAGGCCCGGAGTTCCGGGATTGACCTGCATATTTCCATATTGGTCGCGATCACTTTTGCTCGCCCCGACCTGCTGAGCCGCACTGGCTTTTGCATGAGTACCTTTTGCATGATGAGTACGATGTCCTGCCAAGGCCGCAGATGTAGAGACGGCGAGAATAGCAAGACCAACAGCAATGCTTCTAGCCATAGTGAACTCCTCACGTTGAAGGACCATTGATGACGGATACGCCGTCAATGCTAGCCTGCCACGGAAATTGCTGACCGTCTTTGATGCAACTCAAGGTAATAAGGGCGGGTGCGACGTCACGGTCCGCACAACTTTTCGCATCATTTCTTCGGCTCTGGTGCGGTGCCCGGCGGAGCCGATGTCGCTCCGCAACATGCCTCTGACGACGGGTTTGACCGATGCCTTCACCGTACCGCTATCGACTTCGACTTGCGAAACGCCGGTCGTCATGTCGACCAGAAGCCGATCGCCGCTCAGCACGTTCCGGCAACTGGTCGACACCACCCCGCCGAGCGTGGTGATCAGAATTGGGACCGATCTCTGCGCCGCATGGGCATCGCAGGTGACTTGCGCGAAGCCGCACATGGCAGATCGTCGATCCGAAACAGGAGCGTTCGACAGGGTCTCGATCGGGAACGCAAGCCTTGACGGTGGCCGTTCGAACGGCTGGAAGAAATATGATTTCTGTTTATCGAAATTCTATTTTGTTTTTACGAAAAATGTGCTTTACTCCGCGCGTCCCGCCCCAACGAGGGGACGCTTCGCGGTCGTCACGGACGTCGGGTGTGGGATGCGATGGGCGCTTGGGATCGCAGCATGGTTCGCCGTGCCGACGAACGATCCCGAGCGCACGGTGAAGTCGCGTGGTCCTGGCCTCCCGGTGCTGAGGTCGAGCCTGCGGGCGTTGCTGATGAGCTGCCTGCGGGTGATGGGGGCAAGACAGCCGGTCCCCAGGGAGATCGCGTATAAATCGTAAAGCCATCGCGCAGGGAGGGCCGGGTGTTTCGGCCAGACCTGTGGTGACTGCCGCCTGCTTTCTTTTCTGCAGGCGGGCCACGGGCGCGGCCAGCGCCCGGCCTTCCCTGCGCCCTCGGTTAGGAGAGGGCGGTGAGAATGGCACATAGCTCGGGCGCTGGGCGCCGCGAGATCGCGAGGGTTTGTCCGCAGGGTCGCATAAGGTGCATCCGTAGATGTCGTGCGTGCTTCTCGGGTTGAACGTCGCCCCCGGGCGTCATTGCGAGCGCAGCGAAGCAATCCAGGGGCCAGGGTGGGACTCTGGATTGCTTCGTCGCTTCGCTCCTCGCAATGACGGAGATGGGGGCAGCAGATCGCGCCCGACTGCCAGGCTTGCCCTGCCGGGACAGGCGATGCGCCGCAACCGCCGGAGAAGGGAGCGCAATGTTCGCGAAGCCGCAGCCTGTGCGCGACGTTCTTCGCCTCGATCGACCCAGCCCACAAACAAAAACCCCGCCATTCGCGGCGGGGCCCAGTCTGGGAGGAGCAAGCCGTGAGGCTCGCCGGTGGACCCAGTGAAAGCTCAGGCGGGGATGCGCTCGTCCATGTCGTGCGGCTCGCGCAGCACGTAGCCGCGGCCCCAGACGGTCTCGATGAAGTTGCGGCCTTCGGAGGCGTTGGCGAGCTTCTTGCGCAGCTTGCAGATGAAGACGTCGATGATCTTCAGCTCGGGCTCGTCCATGCCGCCGTAGAGATGGTTGAGGAACATCTCCTTGGTCAGGGTGGTGCCTTTGCGCAGCGAGAGCAGCTCCAGCATCTGGTATTCCTTGCCGGTCAGATGCACGCGCTGGCCGCCGACTTCGACCGTCTTGGTGTCGAGGTTGACGACGAGGTCGCCGGTCTGGATGACCGACTGGGCGTGGCCCTTGGAACGGCGGACGATCGCGTGGATGCGGGCGATCAGCTCGTCCTTGTGGAACGGCTTGGTCATGTAGTCGTCGGCGCCGAAGCCGAGACCCTTGACCTTGTCCTCGATGCCGGCGAGGCCGGACAGGATGAGGATCGGCGTCTTGATCTTCGAGACACGCAGCTGCTTCAGCACGTCGTAACCGGACATGTCGGGCAGATTGAGGTCGAGAAGGATGATGTCGTAGTCGTACAACTTGCCGAGGTCGACGCCTTCTTCGCCCAGGTCAGTCGTGTAGACATTGAAGCTTTCGGACTTCAACATCAGTTCGATCGACTGCGCGACGGCGCTGTCATCCTCAATCAGCAAAACGCGCATGCCAGTTCCCCATAGTCGCCGCTCCGGGCGTCAGGTCGGCCGCCATCTGCGGCACTCAAAACGCCTTTGAACAACTGATTCGGATCCTGACGAGAGATGGTTAACAAATCCTGATTCCCCTCCGCAAGCTCTATCCGTGCAATTTTTATCGAATCGCCGTAAGGTGTTGCGATGAAGCAGTTTTTCTTAGCCGCTCTCGTTCAAGCTCCATGTTAAGAGATGGACCTAACCGACTCTCGGATCTCACCGCTTTTTGAGGGCGGCAAAGCGAAGCACGTCAGTCACTCCAGACCATGACGTAATGATTAATGATGCGAGTAAACACAGAGTTAAGCCGACGACGCGAATCTGCCCCTACTTAAGGTTTTCGCAATGAAGGCTCTGGCCCAATGACAGCTCTCTCGCGATGAAGGCGCTTTGGCAATGAAGGCTCTGGCCGAGCAGATCAGCGACATCGACGCCGTGAACACCTATGGGCGTGTCGTCGGCGTGAAGGGACTCATGGTGGAGATCGCCGGGCCGATTCATGCGATGTCGGTCGGCGCGCGCATCGTGATCGAGACCGGCAACAATTACATCCCTGCCGAAGTGATCGGTTTCTCCGGCAAGAATGCCGTGGTGATGCCGTTCGCCGGGCTGGAGGGCGTGCGCCGCGGCTGCCGCGCCGTGATCGCCAATGCCGCCAATCAGGTGCGGCCGTCGCCGGCCTGGCTCGGCCGAGTCATCAATGCGATGGGCGAGCCGATCGACGGCAAGGGGCCGCTGCCGCAGGGCGCCTCGCCGGTTCCTTATCGGAACAATCCGCCGCCGGCGCATTCGCGCCGGCGCGTCGGCTCGCCGCTCGATCTCGGCGTCCGTGCATTGAACACCTTTCTCACCTGTTGCCGCGGCCAGCGACTCGGCATCTTCGCCGGTTCCGGCGTCGGCAAATCGGTGCTGCTGTCGATGCTGGCGCGCAACGTCGACGCGGCGGTGTCGGTGATCGGGCTGATCGGCGAGCGCGGCCGTGAGGTGCAGGAGTTCCTGCAGGACGATCTCGGCGAGGAGGGTCTCGCGCGCTCGGTCGTCGTGGTCGCGACGTCCGACGAGCCGGCGCTGATGCGAAGGCAGGCGGCGTATCTGACGCTCGCGATCTCGGAATATTTTCGCGACGAGGGCAAGGATGTCCTTTGTCTGATGGACTCGGTCACGCGCTTTGCGATGGCGCAGCGCGAGATCGGGCTGTCGGCCGGCGAACCGCCGACCGCGAAGGGCTACACGCCGACGGTGTTCACCGAGCTGCCGAAACTGCTCGAGCGGGCGGGGCCGGGCAGCGGCGAGGGCACCATCACCGGGATCTTCACGGTGCTGGTCGATGGCGACGATCACAACGAGCCGGTGGCGGATGCGGTGCGCGGCATTCTCGACGGCCACGTGGTGATGCAGCGTTCGATCGCCGAACGCGGCCGCTATCCGGCGATCAACGTCCTGAAATCGGTGTCGCGCACGATGCCGAAATCGGCCGACCCCGTATTCTTGCCGACGATCATGCGCGCGCGCCAGGTGATGGCGACCTATGCCGACATGGAGGAACTGATCCGGCTCGGTGCCTATCGCGCCGGTTCCAGTCCGGAGGTCGACGAGGCGATCCGGCTGCACGAGCCGCTGGAGGCGTTCCTGCGCCAGCGCAAGGACGAGGTCTCGACGCTGCAGAACGGGTATCGGGAGCTGGAACAGATCCTGGGGCGCTTGGAAACGGAAAGCTAACTTTGTCGGGTAATCATCCCCTCCATGTAATGAGCCTAGTCGGCGAGCCCAGCAAGGGCGGCCGGCCCTGTCCCGCGCCGTACACGGGACTTCTGGGGAGTATGAGTCGATGAAGTCGCGCGAAACGCTGATCCGTCTGAAGAAATTTCAGGTGGATGAGAAACGCCGCCGGGTGACGCAGATCGAGGGCATGATCGCTGACTTCCAGCGCATGTCGGCCGAGCTCGAGCGGGAGATCCAGACCGAGCAGGAGCGGGCCGGCATCAACGACCCGACCCATTTTGCCTATCCGACCTACGCCAAGGCCGCGATCCAGCGCCGGGAAAACCTGACGCGCTCGGCCGACGAGCTGCGCACCCAGCTCGAGGACGCCAAGGCCGCGTTGTCCGAGGCGTTCGAGGAAATGAAAAAGGTCGAGCTGCTCGACGAGCGTGACCAGGCCCGCGAGAAGGCCGAGGAGAGCGCCCGCGAGCAGGCCGACATGGACTCTATCGGCCTGATGCGCGCCCGGCTCGGCGTCATCGCCTGAGCCTGTCGCCGTCACGGCTGTCGCTTTCGAAAACCCGGGCCGCGAGGTCCGGGTTTTTCGTCGCGCCCGCCCCGGTGGAGAGTTGCCCAGGACTTGTGCTACGGGAGGACGTAGGCTCGAACGAGGGAGTGGGGCGATTTTCGGGGACGCTGAATGCTGACGCCGGCAGAGCTGGTCTGGTTGCTTGCCGCTGTTGCCAAAGGGGACGAGGCTGCCTTCGAGCGCCTCTACGCGGCGACGCGCGCGAAACTCTATGGCGTCGTGCTCCGTATCTTGCACCGACAGGACCTCGCCGAGGAGGTCGTCCAGGAGACCTATGTGAAGGTCTGGAACAACGCCGCACAGTTCAACCCAGCGGTGTCTTCCCCGATCACCTGGATGGCCGCCATCGCCCGCAACCGCGCCATCGACCTGGTGCGAAAGCGCGGTGAGCTGTCTTTGGAGGATGAGCCCTCCGCGCTGGAGGTTGCGGCCGAGACGCCGGATCCGCTGGCGCGCCGCGAGATGTCGGAGGAGCTCAAGCGTCTTTTGGAATGCGTCGGCCAGCTCGAGCCCGACCGCCAGAAGCTCGTGCTGCTTGCCTACTACAACGGCTGGAGCCGCGAGCAATTGGCGACCAAGTTCGAGGCGCCGGTGAACACGGTGAAGACCTGGCTGAGGCGGAGCATGATGGACATCCGCCAATGCCTCGGTCTCGGATGAGGTGCTGTTGGACCGGCGAGAGACCTTGTAGGACGTGACCTGGACCTGTGATGGCGTATAGCGAAGACCATATCGCGCTGGCGGCGGAATACGCGCTCGGGACGCTCGACGCCGCCGAACGGGCGCAGGTCGAGACCATGATGGCGGTCGACAAGGATTTTGTCGCGCTGGTCCAGGCGTGGGAATTTCGCCTCGGTCCGCTCAATCAGATGGTCGGGCTGGTCGAGCCGCGTCCCGAACTGTGGGAGCGCATCAAGGCCGAGATTGCGCGGTTGCGCGCGAACGCGGAGAGCGCGCCGGCTGGACAGGTGACGATCGTCGAGGCTCAGGTCGTTGCCGCTCAGCCCGAGCCCGCACCTCCCGAGGTCCCACCTGTCGAAGCGGAAGCTGCGCCGATCCATGCGTCTCCCGTCAGCGAACCAGAGCCTGAGGTCGCGGCGCCGGTCATCACGCCGACACGCAGCACGTTCGCGGCTGGCGAGATCGCGAACGACGACACCAATGTCGTTCAGCTCTCGTCCAAGGTCCGGCAGTTGCGCGCGGTTGCCAACGTCATGACCGCGCTCGCGGCCGTGCTGCTCGCGCTGGTCGGCGTCCAGGTTTACCGCCCCGACCTCCTGCCGCGGCCATTGCAGCCGAAGCCGCGGATCCAGACTGTTGAGGTCAAGGTGCCGGTCGCGCAGCCCTCCGCCCAGTTCGTTGCCCTCCTGCAGAAGGACGCGGCGTCGCCGGCCTTCATCCTGACCGTCGATGCCGCCAGCAAGAGCTACACCGTGCGCCGGGTCGGCGCCGCGCCGGAGCCGGGCAAGAGCTTCGAGTTGTGGCTCGTGTCCGACAAGCTGCAGAAGCCGCGCTCGCTCGGCGTGATCGGCGGCAGCGACTTTACCAGCCGTCCCGTTCTCTCGTCCTACGACGCCGACACCGTCAACCGCGCAACCTACGCGGTCACGGTCGAGCCGGAGGGCGGGTCGCCGACCGGGCAGGCGACCGGGCCGATCGTTTTTACCGGCAAGCTGATCGAGACGGTGCCGTCGGCGCGGTGATTCAACGCCCAAAAGAGAAAACGCCCGTGGGGAGCGGGCGTTTTCAGTAGTCGACTTGGGGTTGGGTCTACTACATATCCACGCGGCCAGTTGGGGGGCTGTGAGAACCGCGTGAATTCCGGGAATTCCTGTCAGCGAACTACCGACATCTCCGAGCTCGTCACCACGACCGGCTTGCCGGCCTTGAGGACCTTTGCCGTCTGCGCGTAGTTCGGCTCTGCATTCAGTCGGGCGGAGATGCCGAGGCCGGCCACTGCGATGCCAGCCACGAGCGCAACCACCACGATCTTGAGGTGGGTCGTACGATCCGCGCTGTAAATCGAGTGGTTCATGGAAGCCTCCTGCCGTCTTCCGTCCTTCGCTGATTCGTGTGAGCCGGGGGCTTTCCGGTTCATCGTCTCGCGTGAACTAACGTAGGAAACCTCAATTCTGTTTCGTAGGCCACATCACAAGTGTGTGATAAGGCGTGATGTCTCGCGATCGAAAGTCGATGAAATTCAAATTAATGCAGATGTATCAATAGTTTGATTAGTTGTTCGGTATGCGGATGAAATTTCAGCCACCTAACGCAAAATTAAGAATTCGTTTGCCTGTGGCGGTAAAGCAAGGGGTGGTCCGCCGGTAAAAACGGCAAAAGCCGACGCCTCGCGCCGGCCCCGCCGATCAAACGCGCCCGGAATTCTGCGGTTCCGCAACGTCAGCGTCACACGCTCCCCACCGTCTTCAGCCGCGCCCGCGGATGGATCTCGGCCTGCGACAGCACCGTGGTCTGGGCCCGGAAGCGCTCGACCAGCGAGCGGACGAACGGCCGGATCGCCGCCGACGTCACCAGCACCGGCGATTCGCCTTCGCGTGCGGCGCGCTCGAAGGCATCGCGCGTCGCGGTCATGAACTCCGACAGCTTCGACGGCTGCATCGCGAGGCTGCGCTCCTCGCCCTGGCCGATCAGCGATTCCGCAAACGCCTGCTCCCACCTGGCCGACAGCGCGATCAGCGGCAGATAGCCCATCGGCGAGGTGTTCTGGGCGCAGATCTGGCGGGCGAGACGGGCGCGCACGTGCTCGACGATCGTTGCCGGGTTGCGCGAGAACGCGAGCGCGTCGGCGATGCCTTCGAGGATGGTCGAGAGGTCGCGGATCGAGATGCGCTCCGACAACAGCAGTTGCAGCACGCGCTGGATGCCGGAAATCGTGATCTGCGTCGGCACGATGTCCTTGACCAGCTCGCTCTGCTCCTTCGGCAGCTCCTTCAGGAGCTTCTGCACCTCGCCGTAGGACAGCAGGTCGCTCATGTTGGCCTTGAGCAGCTCGGTCAGGTGCGTCGACAGCACGGTCGCCGCGTCGACGACCGTGTAGCCCTTGAGCGTCGCCTCTTCCTTCAGGCCGGCGTCGACCCAGGTGGCGGGCAGGCCGAAGGTCGGCTCCGTCGTGTGGATGCCGGGCACCGCGACCTGGTTGCCGCCGGGGTCCATGACCATGAACTGGCTCGGCCAGATCTTGCCGGAGCCGGCGTCGACCTCCTTGATCTTGATGATGTAGGTGTTGGCCTCGAGCTGGACGTTGTCGAGGATGCGCACCGACGGCATCACGAAACCCATCTCGATCGCGAGCGACCGGCGCAGCGCCTTGATCTGGTCGGTCAGACGGTCGGTGCCGTCGGGTGCGTTCACGAGCGGCAGCAGCGCATAGCCGAGCTCGATCTTGAGGTCGTCGATCTTGAGCGCGGCCGAGATCGGCTCCTCGGCGGCCGCGGCGGTGGCAGCCGCCGCCGGCGCTGCAGCCGCGGCGACCTCCTCGGCCTTCGCGACCTCCTTCTGCTTGCGCGCCTTGAGGGCGAGCGCGGCGGCGCCGCCGCCGAGCGCCAGGAACGGAAGGGTCGGGATGCCCGGCAGCAGCGCCAGCACCAGCATCACGGCGGCCGACATGCCGAGCGCCTGCGGATAGCCCGAGAACTGCTTGATCAGCGCCTTGTCGGCGGCACCGCTGACGCCGGCCTTGGAGACCAGGAGGCCCGCGGCGGTCGAGACGATCAGCGCCGGCACCTGGGTGACGAGGCCGTCGCCGACGGTCAGCGTGGTGTAGGTGCGGGCGGCCTCGGCAAAGCCGAGACCCTGCTGGGCGACGCCGATGATGATGCCGCCGATGATGTTGATGAAGACGACGAGCAGGCCGGCGACCGCGTCGCCGCGGACGAATTTCGAGGCACCGTCCATGGCGCCGAAGAAGCCGCTTTCGTCCTCCAGCTCCTTGCGCCTGATCTTGGCGACCTTCTCGTCGATCAGGCCGGCGGAGAGGTCGGCGTCGATCGCCATCTGCTTGCCGGGCATGGAGTCCAGATGGAAGCGCGCCGCGACCTCGGCGATGCGGCCCGAACCCTTGGTGATGACGACGAAGTTCACCGTCACCAGGATCGCGAACACGATGATGCCGATGACGAAATTGCCGCTCATCACGAAGTTGCCGAACGCCTCGATGACGTGGCCGGCCGCATCGGTGCCCTCGTGGCCACGCGACAGGATCAGGCGGGTCGAGGCCAGGTTCAGCGACAGCCGGAGCATCGTCGAGATCAGCAGGATGGTCGGAAAGGACGAGAATTCCAGCGGCGCCTGGATGAACAAGGCGGTCATCAGGATCAGGATCGAAAGGGTGATCGAGATCGCCAGGAACAGATCGAGCACCAGCGAGGGCAGCGGCAGGATCAGCACCACCAGGATGGTGAGGATGCCGAGCGCCAGCGCGATGTCGCCGCGCAGGACTGCTGTCTTGAGGTCAGCGAATGAGAACCCGCCGGCCGGAGATCCGACCCCCTGACCCGCCGTGACGTCGACCATGGCTTTCGCCCCTTCCCGCGGGCCGCGTGTGCCGGCCCCAAACGACTGCGCGACGGCCGCAGGGCCGCCGTTCCGAAACTGAGGTACCGCGCCGGCGTCCACGGAAGGTCTCCTCCGTCAACTGCACCCAACCACGACACGCACATTCCACCCGGCAATTTTTGCCCGGTGGTTGGTTAGCGTTCGGTTAATGGCGGTTAACAAAGGGTTGCGGGGGCAGGAGAGCGGGCGCACTTGGCGAGCCAGGCGCTGGTCTGCATCGGTCGGTCTCCTGCATCGGCTTGGTTGGCGTGCGCCCACGGTCTCGCGGCGCCGCGCGCCCGAGTTGTGCGTCAGGTCCGCCCTCGATCGGATGGAGGGCGCAGGGAAGGCCGGGCGCTGGCCGCGCCCGTGGCCCGCCTGCAGCAAAAAAAGCAGGCGGCAGTCACCACAGGTCTGGCCGAAACACCCGGCCTTCCCTGCGCGACGGTTGGAACGGCTTATACGTGGTCTCCCTGGTGCGCCGGGCTTGTTGGCCACCATCACAGGCGCAATGCGTGAGCACCGCCACCCGCTTGATACCAGCGTCGGGGTATCAGGACCGCACGATTTCGCCGTGCGCAACGAACCGTTCGTCCGCGCGGCACGAAGCCACGCTGCGATTCCCTGCGCCCATCGCATCCCACCTCCCACGTCTCGTGACGGTCGCGACACGCCCCTCCGGCGGAAGCAGGATGGGAGATCATATACACGATTTCGGAAAAAATGAAACAAGAATATTTCGTCAAATCAAAATTCAGGTTTTCTGCTGACCCGGGGCTCGGCGCTTGCGCGTCGTCCGGCTGCGCGCGTGGCGCCGAGCAATGTGTCGATATCGTGCGTGTCGCGCGGCGCGCGGCATCAAGTTTTTCTGATCGCTGCGATCAGCGTTTGCGATTGGCGGCGAGGGATGCTGCTCTTTAGAAGGCTTCTAAATTGAATGCAGGAGAACCGAAAATGCGTCGACAGAAGCTCCCCCATGGTCTGCGGCTGACAGCGACGGCTGCTGGCCTGGCCGGGCTTGCATCGCTCATCGCGGTCGCCGCGCCCAGGGCGGAGACGCCGACACCGACCCCGGCGCCAGCCTACCTGCCGACCGTCAGCGACCTGATGATCGCGACCATCCAGCCGCGCCATCTCAGGCTCTGGATCGCCGGCCATAGCGGCAACTGGGCGTTCAGCGCCTATGAGCTCGGCAATCTCAAGGGCGCGTTCAACCGCGTCAGCCGGGCGCAGCCACTGGTCGAGGGCAATTCGTTTGCCGACATGACGACGGCCGTGACGCAGCAGCCGTTCGACGAACTGGCGCAGGCCATCAAGCAGAAGGACATCGGCCGCTTCGAGCGCTCCTATGCCGACCTCACCGCCGCCTGCAATTCCTGCCACCAGGCGCTCAATCGCGCCGCCGTGGTCATCAAGGTGCCGCAGACCGCCAGCGTTGCCGACCAGGACTTCACGGCCGGTGCGGAGTGACAGCAGGGGGACGGTGAGGCACGATCGGTCACGCGCCGTCCGGCGCTGCTGCCGGCCGGGGCCACGCGTGCGGATCAGCGAGGCGTGATCGACCCCTCGGTTTGTTGCGTGGGTTGATTCCAACCCGGAGAGATTGTGCCAACTCCGGGGGGGGATGCGCTTTCCGGCGTCGCAGATCGGCGAAGTGCTCACATCCTCTCGCCTATAGCTTCACAACGATCTTGCCGAAGTGCGAGCCGGACCGGAGACGGGCGAACGCTTCGGGAGCGTCGTCAAAGTCGTAGACCCGATCGACGATCGGGTGGATCGCGTGTTCGGCCAGGAATCGATTCATGGCCGTGAAATGTTCGACCGAACCCACGGTGACGCCGATGATGTCGGCATTCTCCCACTGCAGGCGGGCGAGGTCGGGCTTGGGGCCGAACCCCGTCAAGACACCGATCTGGACGATCTTGCCACCCGAAGCGACCGACCGCAGCGATCGGTCGTAGGTGCCGGGGCCGCCGAGCTCGAGGACATGCGTGGCGCCTTCGCCGTCCGTCGCTTTCATCACGGCCACATCCCAATCGGGCGTGTCGCGGTAGTTGATCAGGATCGAGGCGCCGAGCGCCTGGGCGCGGGCGAGCTTCTCATCCGAGGACGAGATGACGATCGCGCGCGCGCCCAGCGCGGCCGCGAACTGAAGGCCGAACAGCGCGACGCCGCCGGTTCCCTGGACCAGCAGCGTGTCGGCCTTGCCCATTCCGCCACGGGTGATGAGGCCGTGCCAGGCCGTCACGCCGGCACAAGGCAGGGTCGCGGCTTCGATCGACGTGAGGTGCGCCGGCACGGGGACCAGCGCCGTCGCCGGCAGCACCACGTACTCCGCCAGCATGCCATCCATCGTGCTGCCGCCGAGGGCTGACGGAACATAGCTCGCCTTGAACGGCCCGGAAATCCAATCGCGAAAGAACGATGCGGCCACACGGTCGCCCGGGCGCCATTGAACGACATCGGAGCCTACGGCATCAACGATGCCTGCGCCGTCGGAGAGCGGGACGCGGCGGTCGAAACCGCCTTCACCCGCTCGGTCGAGGATCAGGAGGTCGCGGTAGTTGAGACTTGCCGCCTCGACCCGAATGCGGACCTCGCCAGGGGCGGGTTCAGGTTTGATGACGTCGGTGCGCACCAGGCGACCCGCGCCCGCATGGCCATTCAAATGATAGGCTTTCATCGTTGCTCCCGTCACAAGGGGACTCCACTTGGATGAGCACGATCTGTAAGGTCTGACAGCGCTGTCAGGGTCAAGAGGTTTTCAGGTGAAGATCGGCGAACTTTCCCGGAGGACGGGAGTCAGCATCCGGATGCTGCGTTACTACGAGGACGAAGGCTTGCTTGCGCCGCACCGAACCTCGTCCGGTTACCGCGACTACGGGCCGGCGGACGAGGAAGCCGTGCGCCGGATCAAACTGCTCGGCTCCGCCGGCATGACGCTCGAGACGATCAAGCAGTTGCTCCCCTGCGTGCGCAACAACCGTCCAGATTTCAGGCCTTGCGACAATTTGCGAAGAATACTGGCGCAGCAGGTCGGCCTCATCGATCAACGCATCGAGGCACTCAGCCAGAGCCGGACGATTCTCGCAGGCTTCATCTCGAGCGTGAACTGATCGCCGGATATCGAATGTCGACCGTGGGCGACGGATCGATCGAAGACGTCGACATTCACTCGCCCGCCCAGGGGGACCCGCATGAAGCTCTATTCGTTCTGGCAGTCGCTGGCGAGCTTTCGCGTGCGCATCGCGCTCAACCTCAAGGGCATCGCCTATCAGCAGGTCGCGGTCGATGTCGACCGGCAGCAGCATCGCGACGAGGCCTATGCCGCGCTCAACCCGCAGATGGCGCTGCCAGCGCTGGTGCTCGACGACGGCACCGTGCTGACGCAGTCGCTGGCGATCCTCGAATATCTCGACGAAGCCTGTCCGGGCGCGGCGCTGCTGCCTGCCGATGCCAAGGGGCGCGCGCGGGTGAGGGCGCTGGCGGCGATGATCGCCTGCGATGCGCATCCGCTGACGACGCCGCGGGTGCAGCGCTATCTCACCGAGGTGCTGCACGTGGACGACGCGGCGCGCGCGGCCTGGCTCAGGCACTGGGCGTCGGAGATGCTGGTCGCGATCGAGGCCCAGCTTGCAGGCCATGTCGCGACCGGCCGGTTCTGCCATGGCGATGCGCCGACGATGGCCGACATCTGCCTCGCCGGCCACGCCGTCTTCGCGCGCAATAAAGGCCTCGACCTCGCCGCGACGCCGACGGTGCAGCGCGTCGTCGAGGCCGCGATGGCGCTGCCGGCGTTCGCGTCCGCCCATCCGCTGGCGCAACCCGACTCGCCGGCGGCGCTGCGCCGCAAGCCGGCGGTGTCGTAGTCGACGCCACGACCATCGGCGCTATCGCGCCGGCTGGCCGCCGTCGCGCTTCATCCAGTCGCGGAACTGCTCGAACAGGACCCTGGTCTCGTCCTCGCTCATCCGCCGGCCGCCGGTCGGCGCCCGCGTGCTCATCCACTCGTCGAACTGCTGCTTGACGGCGGCGCCGTCGGCCTGCGGCGGGCGCGTGCTGGCCAGCAGCTCCTCCGCGGCGCGGAAGCGGGTCCAGCCGGGCAGCGAGGAGGCGAGGTTGATCTCGTTCCATTTCGGATGGAACGGCGGCTGCTTGAACTGGTCGAACCGCTTGAACAGATAGTCGACGAAGCGCGCGACGCGGCGGTAGCGCTCGGTCTCCGGCGGCCAGTTGTAGACCGCCAGCACCTGCGGCACGCCGATGGTCTCGACGCTCTCGCCGGGCTTGAGCAGATTGGGGTAGTCCTGCGAGGTCAGCTTGGTCGGCACGTAGTAGTCCTGCAGGCTGCGCGCAAACGGAATCGGCAGGAAGTGGAAGCCCGGCTCGGGCTTGAACTTGGCGAACAGGTCGGTCGGCTTGCCCGTGACGTGGACGACGCCGGCGATCTCGCCACTGCGCATCTTCTCCAGCGCCACCGAATTGTTGATGAACACCTTTTCCGCGCCGATCTTGAGCCGGTCGAACACGATGCCGCCGGTGAGGTTGGCGGCGCTGCCCACGGTGTTAAAGGAGACCTTCTTGCCGGCGAGATCCTCCAGCGTCCTGATCTCCGGGCGGACGTAGACATGCATCTCGTTGATGTAGAACGAGCAGATGTAGCGGATCCGGTTCTTGATGTTGGCGAGCGTGCCGTTGCGGACGAACTCGTCGAGCACGTCCGCCGAGGTGATGGTGACGTCGACGCCGCGCAGATACAGCAGGTCCTCGATGTTGCCGAGCGCGCCGTAGGTCACCATCGGCAGCACGCGCAGATTCGGGCGGTCGTCGAGCACCTTGGCCATCTCGGCGGCAAACCGGATGTTGGTGCCTTCGAGCAGGCCGCCGGCGACGCCGACCGTCCATTCGTTGGACTCCTGCAGCTTGCCGCCTTCGCCGGCCGCAGCGGCCGTTGCCGCCGCCGGCCTTCCGGTCCGCGCGGTCTGTGCCATGGCCGGGAGCAACGGTGCCGCCAAACTCAATCCCGCCGCAACGACGCAACTCAACAACGCGACCCGCATGCCCCAAATTCCTCCGTTGCCGGCCACACGGCGATCGCGAGGCACGGTCGATTTTCGCGCATTATCTCCTTGGTTGATGAATCAGGTCTACTACTCGCCGGTTGGGCGCAAACGGGGCTGCTGCGAGGCGCATCCTCGCCACCAAAAAGCCATGGGCTTGATTGCGCCTTGGTCTGGACGGAGAAACGCCGTGGTATCAGTCCGAGAGCCGCGCGCGAGATCGCACGCGGCCAAAATGGCACAGCGGAAATCGATGCAGCTTGCGGTTGCGGGGGGCGGTCGAAGCCGGACGTTCGTGCGATCGGGCGTCGAGGGCTGCTGCCAGATCGAGGCCTTGGCACGCCGGCGCGATCAGGCGCCGGCCTTGCCTCCCTTGGCGCAATAGTCCCGCCAGAACTGCCGATAGCCGGCTTCGACGCAGCGCGTGTAGTTGGCGACGTCGCCGGCCGGCGAGCGCGCGACCAGGCCGGGTAGTTCGGGCCGCAGCTTCGCCAGCAGCTCGGGCTGCGCGGCAAAGCTCTTGGCGATCCGGATGTAGCCGTCATCATCGCCGGCGACCCAGTCGGCGAGGCCGGCCGCGGTCAGGATGCCGCCGGCGGCGCGCGAGGCCGCGCCAGCGCCGAGCTTGGCGACGACCGGCACGCCCATGTAGAGCGATTCGAACGTCGAGATGCCGCCGTTCTGCGGGAACGGGTCGAGCGAGATGTCGATGCGCTCGTAGGACTTGAGATGCTCGACGCGCTCGCTGGCGCCGAGGCAGAGGATGCGCGCCTCGGGCACGCCGTGTGCGACGAAGCGGGCGAGCAGCCCGTCGCGCACCGCGGGATCGTTCAGCGCGAGATGCTTGACGACGAGCTTCGCGTCGGGGATATCGGCGAGCAGCCGTGCCCACAGCGCGATCGCCGCGTCGGAGATCTTGTCGATGCGGTTGTAGACGCCGAAGGTGACGTAGCCGTTCGTCAGCATCGGCAGCGGCGACGGCGGAACGTCGAGCACCGGATCGATCGTGATCACCGACGGCAGGTCGTGGACGTGCTCGGCGAACAGCGGCCGGACGCTCTCGGGCACCGTGACCGGATCGGCGAAGAAGTAGTCCATCGTGGCAAGGCCCGTGCCGGTGCCGCTGCCCCAGGCCGTAACCTGGATCGGCGCCGGCTTGCGCGCGAACACCGGCATGCGCGTGCCCGTGGTGTAGCCGGAGAGATCGACCAGGATGTCGACGCCGTCGGCCTGGATGCGGTCGGCGAGCTCGTCGTCGGACAGGCTCGAGGCCTCGACCCAGACGTCGGCGATCGATTGGAACGTCGCGGTGTAGGAATCGTGCCGCGGCGAGGTCGAGTAGCAGTTGACCTGGACCTGCGTCTTGTCGTGGCCGCGCAGCACGGGCAGGAAGGCGAAGGCCGCCGAATGCATGCGGAAGTCGGCCGAGACGTAGCCGACGACGATGCGCCGGTCGGGATCGAGCGAACGCGGCGCAAGTTTGCGGCGCGGGAATTTGGAGCCGACCGCCATCCACCAATATTGCCGCGCCGCCTGCTGGACCGCGAAGTCGGCGCCGGGCAGGAAGTCGAGATAGAAGATCTTCTTGGTGATCGCCTCGTCATAGTCCGGCTGCACCGCGAGCGCCTGGTCGAACTGGGCGATGGCGCCTGCGACGTCGCCGAGCCGGCCGCGACAGGCGCCGAGCAAAGTGAGCGCGACCTGCGCCTTCGGATTGGTGTCGAGCACGCGCTTGCAGGCGGCCATCGCCTGCGCGACATTGCCGTTGAGGATGCAGATCTGCGCCTTGCCCTGCCATCCGAGTTGCAGATTGGGATCGAGCGTCACGGCGGCGTCGAAATCGGCTTCGGCTTCCGCCGTGCGTCCGGAGATCATGTAGAGCCGGCCGCGATGCGCCCGCAGCTCGGCGTGGGCCGGGCGTGCCGCCAGCGCCGCATTGAAGGTCGCTTCCGCCAGCTCGAAATGGTGCAGCTCGAGATGGGCGAGGCCCTTGTTGACCGTGGCCTCGAAATGGTTCGGGCTGAAGGCCAGCGCGCGCTCGGCGCTGGCGGCAGCGGCGTCCCAGCGCCGCAGCATCAGCTCGGCGACGCTGCGATTGCACCAGGCATCGACGTCGTCCGGCTTGAGCTCGAGGGCGCGGGTCGCGGCCGCGAGCGAGGCCTCGCCCTGTCCGAGCCGCAGCAGCGCGATTGCGAGGTTGCGCAAGGTGATCGGCGCATTCGGGCGCAGCGCCAGCGATCGCTCCAGCGCGGCGCGCGCCTCCTCGTAGCGCTCGCAATTGATCAGCGCCCAGCCGAGATTGGACTGCGCGTCGGCGGAATTCGGCTCCATCGCGACGGCCTGCGCCAGGAAGGCGGTGGCCTCGGCGAAGCGTGCCGATGACACCAGCGACACGCCGAGCAGATGCATGGCATCGAAGCAGCCGGGGACCTCCTGCAGCAGCTTCGCGCACAGCGCCTGCGTCTCGGCCTGGCGTCCGGCCTGGAAGGCCTTGTACGCCGTCGTCAGCTGCGTCTCGACGAGCTTCTTCTGCTTCTTTTCCTGCCGCGCCTTCTGGAAGGCGCGCGAACCGACGGTGCTCAAGGACTTGGGTCTCCGGACAGACAGGACGGCATGGCGTCGGACGCCGCAGCGAAGCGCTGCGGCCGGCAACCGGGCCGCCGCCATGCCCGGCGGCAGCAAAGCCCAGGATGTCCTGTGGTCGTCCGGTCGCCGGCCACGCGCAGCGCGACGCGGCAAAGCTTGCCCGCGCCATGGTTAGCAAATGGTTAACGCCGGCGGCCAGAGCGCCGCGGGGGTCTTGTCGGGACGGGGTTGCCGAGCGCGCGTCTGCATTGGTCGCCTTTCTGTTTCAACGGACGCAGACTCGCCTTCCCGCGGCGCATGGCGCCCGGGCTGTGCAGCACGTTCGCCCTCGAATTTGGGGAGGGCGCAGGGAAGGCCGGGCGCTGGCCGCGCCCGTGGCCCGCCTGCGAAAAGAATGCAGGCGGCAGGTACCACAGGTCTGGCCGAACACGCCCGGCCCTCCCTGCGCAACGGTTGGAACGGCTTATACGTGGTCTCCCTGGTGCACCGGGCTTGTTGGCCACCATGCGCGACGACGCGCTTGCGCACGCCGCCGCGGGACACCAGCGTCGGGGTGTCAGGACCGCACGATTTCGCCGTGCGCAACGAACCGTTCGTCGGCGCGACACGAAGCCACGCTGCGATTCCTTGCGCCCATCGCATCCCACCTCCCACGTCTCGTGACGGTCGCGACACGCCCCTCCGGCGGAAGCAGGACGGGGAGAGATATACATGATTTCGGGAAAAATGAAATAGAAATCTTTGGGCAGAGTTCTCGCAGTTCCATTGTCGTCGTCCGGGCGAGCGTCGTGCTACACAGGGGATTACCAGATGGGGCTCCGCCGGTTGGTCGACCAAGTCGAATTCCGGATCACGACGTCGGGCGAGCGGATTTCAGGCTGGCGAGCCGTCGCTCAATTCGCGTCGTTATGTTCACTCGGATGAACGCTGAAGGAATGGCCCTTCGGGGTGATCTGCCATTCGAGGAAGTAGCAGAAGTTCGTGAAACGCCGCCGCCCAAAACAATCTTCGTAGTTGATCTTTCCGACGGTGTAGAGCCGCATCCCGCTTTCAGGGGTCTTGATGCGGATCATCTCGGAGGATGACAGGATTGTATCAGCGTGGCTGTCATGGTCGATAGACCTATGAGGTCCAACCATCATCACGCTCGGATTTCTGCCCTTTGGCATAAAGAGTTGGGCAAAGTCAAAATCCCTCGGGAGGGGATGGGGCAGAGGCTTAGTGACCGCCTCAACGTGTAACTTGTAAGCAGGTGTTTGGCCTGCGTTGGTGGTAGTGAAGCTGTGAACAAAGCGATCGGCTTCGTCGTCCTGAACAAGAATGTTTTTGCCCAATGTGTGGATGTAGGCGCGCAGTTGGCGCCGGCCGTTTCGAACCGTGTAAAAGATAGTGGCGATCAGTGCGCAAAATTGGAGGAATGCGACGAGGCTTGCTACTGCCGCAATCTTGTCGCTCAGACTCCAGCCTGAGAATAACGCCATCGCTCCTTGCCTTCCTCGCAAACGTGAGTTGCATGGATTTGTACCATAGCAGCAGGGGCGGCTTGGCACTGACCTCGTCGAGTTGTTCGATGATCCACAAGCATCGCACCCGAGCCGGTTTCGCGTGTCACCCCAACAGCCCGTCGAAGTTGCTCGGCGGCTTCTGCTCGGCTATGCCGCTCAGCGTCAGCCGCGCGATTGGCGACAGGCTTAAGGCACTTCCGCACTTCAGCACGTTGTTCGAGGCTTGCGCAGAGATACGGGGCTCCGGGTGCACGCGCAGGCCATTGGTTATCCTGATCGTAAGGCCGGGCTTTCCTTCGGCCGCATTAGAACGACTTCAGGCTTCCTGCTGACCTGCAGAGGATTGGCCGGGTCGCCACCCTCCAACTTGTCCGGCACCTTGCCCCAGCGGCGTTCTACGAGGAACTGCGCCCACACCTTGTCGCCCTGGAGCGCCTGCAGCAGGCCGACAATGAAGACGGCGTCGATGGCCTTCTTCTCCTCGCCGCACTGGGCACGTCTGGCGTCAGCCGGCTATCGGCTGGGGAAGCTTGGTGTCGTCGGGCTTCGAGGTTGGGACTGCAAGGGGGACGGCCGTTAGGGTTGCCCGACTGACCAAGCTCAAATGGCTGACCGACCGGCTTCCCGTCCGGACGTTTCGTCGCTGCTTTCCCCCGTTCACCCCCTGATTGTAACCCGGTTAGCGGTATCAAAGAACCGCACTGAGCCTGCGCTCGATATCAGGAGAAGACAGAAGTATGCCGAGCTCGCAAAAATCCGCCAATTTTGTCATTTTACTGAAAAGAACACATGCCGTCCTATCGTTTTTTGACTACAAATCAGCCCACGATCACGACGAGGCCCCATGACCATCACCGAAACCGGCGAGCCGAGGCGGCCGAGCCGCGTCAGGGCGAAATGGGATTACGTAACCGATCCCGGCTTCCTGACCCTGCCGTATGTGCTGCTGCTGCATCAGGCAGACCTCAAAATCTCCAGCGAGCACCTCAACGTGCTCCTCAACATCATCGCGCACTGGCATTCGAACGGCCGGATGCCACGACCCCGTACCAGCACGATCGCGAGGCGCATGGGCATAAGCGAGCGGACCGTGCAGCGTGCGTTGTCCTGGCTCATCGAGAACAAGTTTATTGCCAAGGCACCTCGCCGCAGCCGCGACGATCTGCAGGAATACGATATGGCGCCGCTGGTAGAGAAGCTGAAGCCCTACGCGTGGGCACGCATCCAATACATCCAGGAAAAGGACTTCGAGCGCGTGCTGGACGACACAATCGAGGTTATGGCCAGAGACCGCAGACCGACTGCCCAGGAAATGTTCGGCGACGTGGCACGAAGGTTATCTGAAAACCGAATCTTGCCGGCCAAGCGAACCGAGGACGAACTATAGGAGTCAGCGTGCCCCATGAGTGACGAGCTGCCCGTACCGAAGAAGCCGGCTAAGCCGCCGCCGGTCGAGTGTGACCTCAGCCAGGTCATGTCGCACGGCCCTGCCTTGTCGCAGGCGCTTGGCCCCGGACGGGCGACGCTGGTGCTCCTGTTTGGTATCGCCAGAGCGCGGCGCGGGCCGATCGGCATCGTCGCTATCGTGGGAATCGCGGTTACTTTCATATATAATGTGTATTTGAGGTGACGGCGGCGGGCCGACCTTTACACCCTTCCGTTGTGGTGCTGTCATGCTTGCCTTGCCAGCGGATTTCACTGAGCTGGTTCAGTTCGATGCGGATACCGGCGCGGTAACAAGCCGCGAGGGCAAGCGGCTTGAGTTCAAGGAAGGCTTCATCTCCGCTGACCTGTCGGACTACACCAAGGTGCTGGCCTCTTTCGCGAACGCCTTGGGCGGCGTGATCATCTTCGGCGTGAGCAACAAGCCACGCAACATCATCGGCGCGCAGGACATGACCGATGAGGCCAATTGGGCTAACCGGCTACGGGATGATTTCGATCCGGAGCTCCCCTTCACCATCCGCGAATACACGGTTGGCAAGGCTACCCTGTATGCGGTTGGCGTAAATCCCTGCCTCCACAAGCCGGTTATCTGCAAGCGCACTCGGTCGAAGGTGGCCGAAGACAAGAAAGCGGGCAAGAAGGACGTTGGCGTCATCCAGGAAGGCGCCATCTACTACCGCTATGCTGGCCAGACCCGCACCATCGGCTTTGCCGAACTGCACAACATGCTGGTCGAGCGCGAGACCCAATACCTGCGCAAGATGATGGAGACCCTGCAGGTCATCCAGAAGGTTGGGCTGGAAAACGCCGGCATCGTTGACATGTCGGCTCCGCATTCGCGCATCTTCATGTCGAAGGAGACTGCCAAGGGCCTCGCCTTCATCGACAAGGGCCAGATCGTACAGGAAGCGGGTGCGCCGGCTTACGTGGTCATGGGTAACGTTGACCTCCAGCAGGTCGTTCATGCCCCCCTTGAGGATGAAGACAAGAACATCCCGACCGAAGCGGCAAGGATGCTGTCGGCGGTGGTGAGGGATGTGTACGGCATTCCTCGGATTCACCCGCCCCAGGTGACGCTGCTGCTCCGCCACCTGAAGATCGACGGCGACAACGTCCACTGTGTCGTGGAGAAGAAAATGGGCCGCAAATACATCACTCGTGCTGGCCTGAAAGCGGTTGAGGATTTCATTCGTAAGAACCCCGGTGAGGCCATTCAGGTATTTGGCTCTCGCGCGAGCAAGAACGCCTACCTGCTCGGCAAGCTGAAGAGCATGCCGGCTCAAGACATATACATCCCGGACGAAGCCGTTGTGCTTGTGACGGAGCCCGCGGCCGAACCGACCGAAGCGTCCAAGTAACAGAAAAGCGCCGCAAGGTCGCACGGTCTTATCCCTGGCGTCTGGTAGACAGGCGAACCTCTTCAATCAGCGCAGCCAGTGCTCTAGCGGCATCGTGTGGCCAACGTGCCAGGCGATGAAGGCGGGGATCGCGTCGATATAGGTCTTGAATGCCGGGAAGTCGTGAACCGCGAGATCGAGGACGAGATAGGCCTTCATGGCGCGCTCCGTGTGAGGAGGCTGACCATACGATCGAGATCGAAGCGCCAACATGTCCGGTTGTCGGATCACCGCGCGATCCATCCGCACGTCATTCCGGGCATTCGCGGGCGAACCTGGCGCCCGTGAATGAGCCCGGCATCCATAACCACAGGCCGTCATTGTGAGAGAAGATCGTGGCTGACGGTCGTGGTCGTGGATTCCGGGGCTCGCGCTAGCGCGAGCCCGGAATGACGGTGAGAGAGATGGGCCGGCTCGCGTAGGGCGGATCAGCGCATCGCGATCCGCCGCGGGCCTGGCGATCCATGGGATGGCGGATGACGCTGATGTTCATCCGCCCTGTCAGGGAATCGCGGGCAATGCGAGGAGCGCGGCCGCGGCCCGCGGCTCACGTCGCCGCGCGATAGGCTTGCGGGATCACGAATACCTCGTCGGCGCGGCCATAGCCGCCGTCGGGCACCTCTTCGATCAGTACCATCGCGTGCGGACGCGCGGCTTCGCTGAAGTAATCGACGAACATCGCGGTCACGCGATGCACGATCTCCTCCTTCTGCGCGCTGGTCAGCGCGGCCTGCGGCACCTTGATGTTGGCGAACGGCATGGGGACTCCTTCGGTATTGGGCCGGCATCAGCCGGCGGGTGAAAACGGCGCGATGTCAGATGACGCCGCCATTGACGCGCACGACCTGGCCGTTGACCCAGCCGGCCTGCGGGCTCGCCAGGAACGCCACCACGTCGGCAATCTCGCGCGGCTGTCCAAAGCGGCCGAACGGGTTCGCGGCCGCCATCGCGCGCAGTTGCGCGTCGGTCTTGCCGTTCAGGAACATCTCGGTCTCGGTCGGCCCCGGTGCCACCGCGTTGACCGTGATGCCGCGTGGCGCCAGCTCCTTGGCGAGCACATGGGTCATGGCTTCCACCGCGGTCTTGGTCGCGGCATAGGCGCCGTAGCGCGGCTGATAGAGGCCGACCACGCTGGAGGAGAAATTGACGATGCGGCCGCCGTCGCGGAGTCGCCGCGCCGCCTCGCGCAGGGTTCGGAACACGCCTGCGACATTCACCTCGAACTGGCGCGCGACATCTGCGTCGCTCAGCTCCGCGAACGCACCGAGCGCCATGGTGCCGGCATTGTTGACCAGGATGTCGACGCCGCCAAAGGCCTGCTCGGCGGCGTCAAACAGCGCCGCCGCGCTGGCGGGATCGGCAATGTCGGCCTGCACGGCGCGCGCGCGGCCGCCGGTCGCTTCGATCCGCTGCACCATGTGCGCCGCGGCCTGCTCGGCCCGGGCATAGTTGATGACGACCGCGACGCCGTCAGCGGCGAGGCGTTCGGCGATGGCCGCGCCGATCCCGCGCGAGCCGCCGGTGATGATCGCGACCTGGGATGAAGAGTTGGGCATGGTCAGTCTCCCTCGTTTCAATGCGAGAGGGCATAGCTGATCGCCTGGTCCGTATAATCGGCCTTGTCTTGACATCAGATGTCGGCCTGGGCGAACAATCGCTATGGATCGCCTGGATGCCATGCGTCTGTTCATTCGCGTCGTCGAGCGCCGCAGCTTCACCGCCGCGGCCGCCGATCTAGGCCTGCCGCGCTCGACGGCGAGCGAGGTGCTGAAGGAGCTCGAAGCGCGGCTCGGCATCCGGCTGATCGAGCGCACCACGCGCCACGTCACCCCGACATTGGACGGCGAGGAGTACTACCGGCGCTGCGTCGGCATCCTCGCCGACATCGAGGAGGCCGAGACTGCCCTGCGCGACTCGCGCCCGCGTGGCCTGCTGCGCATCGACGCGCACCCGCTGCTGACGCGGACGTTCCTGCTGCCGCATCTGCCCGCGTTTCTCGCCGCGCATCCGCGGCTCGATCTGCGCATCGGCCAGGGCGACCGCCTGGTCGATCTCGTGCGTGAGGGTGTCGATTGTGTGATCCGCTCCGGCGAGCCGGAGGCGAGCGGCATGATCCAGCGCCGGCTCGGCACGATCGAGGAGATCACCGTTGCCAGCCCGGCCTATCTGCGCGAGCACGGAACGCCGGCTGGACCTGATGATCTCGACGGCCACCGCATGGTCGGCTTCATCTCGTCGCGCACCGGCGAGGTGCTGCCGCTCGAATTCACCTGCGGCGGAACGCTGCGCCATCTGGTTCTGCCGAGCCGGGTCATGGTCAACAATTCGGACACGATGATGGACCTCGCCCGGCTCGGCCTCGGCCTGGTGCAGGCGCCGCGCTATCGCTTCGCGCCGGATCTGGCGGATGGCAGCCTGGTCGAGATCCTCGCCGACACGCCGCCATCACCGACGCCGCTGCACGCGCTGTATCCGCAGAACCGGCAGATGACGCTGCGGCTGCGCGTGTTCCTCGACTGGATCACGGGGATATTCGCCGGGGCGAGGCTGTAGAGCATGATCGGGAAAAGCGGAAACCGGTTTTCCCCCGCGACAAACGCCGAAAGCGTTTGCGCGGAGATCATGCTCAAACAAGGAGATGAGATCATGCTGCGATTCCGTGGAATCGCAGCGTGATCTAGCGGTTGGGCAAAGCAGCCGGGTGCCCGTTGCTACTTGCCCTTCTCGATCTTGGTCACCGTGTAGCCGGAGGCGTCCTCGACCGCCTCGAACTTCACCTTGTCGCCGGCCTTGAGGCCTTTCAGCAGCGCAGCGTCCTTGACGCGGTAGACCATGGTCATGGCCTCGTCCATGCCAAGACTCTTGGCCGGGCCGTGGTGGAGGGTGATCTTGGCGTTGGCCTCATCGACCTTCTTGACGTCGCCGCTGATCGCCTCGGCGGCGAGGGCAGGGGTCGCGAGAGCGAGAACCAACGCGGCGGCGGTCGTGAGCCGAGAGAACGTCTTCATGATGTGTTTCCTTCTACTGGTGAACTCATGGCGAGGCGTAGGGCGAATGACGCGGCGATGATCCGCCCTACGCGTTGTCAAGACGGCTTCATCCGTCACTTC
This sequence comes from Bradyrhizobium sp. SZCCHNS30572, assembly GCF_032484415.1. Lineage (NCBI taxonomy): Bacteria > Pseudomonadati > Pseudomonadota > Alphaproteobacteria > Hyphomicrobiales > Nitrobacteraceae > Bradyrhizobium > Bradyrhizobium sp. SZCCHNS30572. The sequence continues at coordinate 587,539 of NZ_JAUESY010000001.1, forward strand.
ACGGCAACGTGGCCGGTCATGCCGAACTCGCGATGATCTGGGATCAGGCAGGAATATTCGAACGTGCCGGGCTTGGTGAACCGCCACAGCAGCTCGGCGGTCTTGTTCGGCGCGAGCCGGGCGCCGTTGGGCTCGTCGTGCTCCATATGCGGGTGCTTCTTCATGACCGCGGCGTGCTTCAGGTTCTCGGCCTTGGTGGCGAGCAGGAACTCGTGATCCTCCTTGCCGGTGTTGCGCAGCACGAAGCGGATCTGCTCGCCGCGCTTCACCTCGATGCGCGCCGGCGTGAACTCCATCTCGCTCAGCAGCACCTCGATGGTGCGTGACGGCTGCTTGGGATCACCCGGCTCACCGGCGGAATAGCCGCGCGATCCGTGCTGCTCATGGCCACGGGCCGGTGCGACGATCAGAGCGGCCGCCGCCGCCATTGCGCTGATCGCGAATGCAGTCTTCATGGATATCTCCTGATGGTGGTCGTCGGTTGATGCGGTGTTTGGTGAATTCAGCGCTGGGTGCGGACCTGCGTCGGTGCGCCGTCGCTTCGCCGCACCGGCTCCGGCGCGCTTGCGACCTCGTAGGCCACGGTGCCCTTGGGGAACTGATACGGGCCGGGATCGCGGTAGTCGTCGCGGGCGAGGCCCTCGCGCACCTTCACGGTCGTGAACATGCCGCCCATCTCGATCGGCCCGAACTGGCCGCTGCCGGTCATCATCGGCAGCGTGTTGTCGGGGGCCGGCATCTCCATGTTGCCCATCGCCATGCCGGTGTTGCCCATCACCATGCCGTCGGGCGCGAGCTTGCCGACGGCGGCGGCCAGCTCCTTGCGCGGCACGCCGATCAGGTTGCGCATGTCGTGGCCCATCGCATTCATCGTGTGATGCGACTTGTGGCAATGGAACGCCCAGTCGCCGGGGTTGTCGGCGGTGAAGTCGAGCACGCGCACCGCGCCGACCGGCACGTCGGTCGTGGTCTCCGGGAATTGCGCCGTTTCGGGAAGCCAGCCGCCGTCGGTGCCGATCACCTTGAACTTGTGGCCGTGGAGGTGGATCGGATGGTTGGTCATGGTGAGATTGCCGATGCGGATGCGGACGCGATCGCCGAGCCGCACCGGCAAGGAATCGATGCCGGGAAACACCCGCGCATTCCAGGTCCACATGTTGAAGTCGGTCATCTCGTTGACCTTCGGCAGATAGCTGCCGGGCTCGATGCGGTAGGTCGACATCACGAATACGAAGTCGCGGTCGACCGGCGGCGGCAGGTTGTCGCGCGGATGCACGACGATCATGCCCATCATGCCCATCGCCATCTGCACCATCTCGTCGGCGTGCGGGTGATACATGAAGGTGCCGGCATGCTTCATCTCGAACTCGTAGACGAAGGTCTTGCCGGGCTTGATGTGCGGCTGCGTCAGTCCGCCGACGCCGTCCATGCCGCAGGGCAGGATCACGCCGTGCCAGTGCACGGTGGTGTATTCCGGCAATTTGTTGGTGACGAAGATCCTGAGCTTGTCGCCCTCGACCGCCTCGATGGTCGGGCCCGGCGATTGGCCGTTGTAGCCCCACAGATGCGTGGTCATGCCGGGCGCGAACTCGCGCGTGACCGGCTCGGCGACGAGATGGAATTCCTTCCAGTCGCCGTTCATGCGGAACGGCAGCGACCAGCCGTTGAGCGTGACCACCGGCTGATAGTCGGGGCCGGCGCTGGGATGCAGCGGCGGCTGCATCACGGCCTTGTCCATGGTCGGCGCCTCCGGAATGGAAGCAGCCTGGACGCGGCCGGAGACGGCGGAGGCGCCGGCCAGCGCCGCGGAGCCGAGCAGGGTTCGGCGGGACAACATGTTGGCTCTCCTCTCAGTCGTTGCTTGGCGCGAGCGCGCTCGCGGTCTGCTGTGCGCTGTCTTCGCCGCTCGCGACTCCGCCATTGACGGCGGCCGACAGCTCGGCCTCGGCGAGGAAGAAGTCTCTGACGGCGTCGATCGCGGCGCGGCGCGAGGCCAGGCGCTGCCGCGCCTCGAGCAGCAGCGCGAAGATGTCGACCTGCATGCTGGAATAGCGCAGCTGCATCTCCTCGCTGATGATCCGGCGCAGCGGCAGCACCTCGCGGGCGTAATGGCCGGCGATGTCGAAGGCCGCGCGGTAGCTGCGATAGGCGTCGCGCGCCTCGGAGCGGACGGTGACGGCGCGCTCGGTCAGGCGGTTGAAGGCGATGTTGTAGGTCTCGGCCGCCTGCCGCACGCGGACCTCGCCGCCGTCGAAGATCGGGATCTGGAACTGCACGTCGTAGCCGCGTTCGCGGATGATGCGGCCGTCGGGCTCGACGGTCTTGCGGTCGAGACCGGCGAGATCGAGCAACGTGACGAAGCGCGTCGCCTCGCTGAGCTGCAGCGCGGTGGCGAGCGCCGTGAGCTCGAGGCGGGCGACCTGCAGATCGATGCGATGGCCGACGGCATCGGCCTCGACGAAGGGCTGGCTCAGCGGGCGGCGCGGCAGCGCCGGCAACCGATCGGGCAGGCGGAAATTCAGATCGTCGCCCCACAGGCCCATCAGACGGATCAGCCGCTCGCGGGCGCTTCCTGCGGCACGGCGGGCGGTGGCGAGCTCGGCCGTGGTCTCGGCATAGAACACCTGCTCGCGCGCCTGATCGAGCCGGTTGAGCGCGCCGGTCTCGCCGAGCTTCGAGGCGAGCTTCGCGGTCGCCTCCGCGGCCGATTGCGCCTCGACGAGAAGGCCGACCAGCTCGTTGGCGGCGACGGCGCGCACATGCGCGCGGCGGACCTCGGCGGCGAGCCGCAGTGTCGCCAGCGCGGCCTTCAATTGTGCCTGGCGAAACCGCTCGCGCGCGATCTCCGAGCGCAGCGGCAAGGTGGCGAGCGCCAGGATGTCGCCGGCGACCTGACGCTCGGCCTCCAGCGCGCCGTCGCCGCTGATGCGCATGAGGGAGAAGGTCGGGTTGGGCGGCAGGCTGGCCTCCACCATGTCCGCCTCGCTGAGCGCGAGGGCGTTGTAGGCGGCCTGCAGGCCCTTGTTGTTGAACAGCGCGACCTGCACGGCGGCATCGGCCGACAAGGGCCGGGCGAGCAGCCGGCGCGTCGCGGCGCGGACGCGCTCAGCATCGTCATCGCCTCTCACCGAGGCGACCTCCTTGCCGGTGATGTGGCCGGCGATGTCCGCGACGGCGCTCATGCCGCCGTCCGGCGAGAACGAGGCACAGCCTGCGAGCGCAAGTGCTGCGGCGAGGGCCGCGAGCCTGATGGTCCCCTGCATGTGGCGCTCCTTAGCGGCTCGGCTCAGGGCGCGGTGCGCCGGGGTCGGTGCGCTGGCCCCATGCGGCCGGCGCGGCCGGGCGCAGCGGCGTGTAGGGTCCGACGACGCCCGACATGCGCACGGGCGCAGCGTTCGCCGCCGGATCGGCCGGATCAGCCCCGGCTAACGCGACCGTGCGCGGCTGGCAGGCGGCGAGGCTCGTCGCGGCAAGCAGCGTCAATGCGCTGGCGACGACGGAGAATGGCAGGCTGCGCCGCGCCGGACATGCGGCAGCGGGCGTCGCCCTGGATTGCGACAACATGAGGTATCCTTGGTCTGATGAAACGCGAGCGGCCGCGCGTCATTTGCGCGCGAAGCCGGGGTCGTTCGCTCAGGCCAGGACGATGGGGGGACGGTACAGGCGCGGCGGCGTGCGGCCGGGCAGGCCTTCGTCGCGCGCAACGACGCCGGTGGCAGCGAGGCGGGCGGGGAGGGCGACTGCCGGCAGCGTGGCGGCCAGGCCCACGGCGCACATCATGGCGCAGCACGGGCCCGGCATCTTGCCATGATCGTGGTGCGACGGTGCGGAAGCTGGAGCGTGCATCCCGGCGTCTGCGACAGGGTGAGCATGATGATGGACGTGCGCCGCAATTGTCTGTGGCATCGCCATCATGACCATCTCGTGGCGAGCCGCATCATGAGGCGAGACCACAGCGCCAACGACGGTCTCGTCGAGACAGGGCGCCGCCCCCGCGCCGAGCGCGAGCGCCACGCCGGGGCTGACCACGCAGACGAGGTAAGCAAGGACGAGCAGCCGTCCTGCCACCATCAGCATCTTCCGTGTCAGTCCCAACGACATGCGCGGCCAATCACTCCAATCCGGCGCGCAACCTAATGATAAAGCGTTGCGCCGCCAAGAGGGCCGAACCGTGATCGTGCAGATCCCTCCTGTTGCGCTGCTTCTGCATGCCCATTGCCGCAGCAATGTGGCTTGACCTGATGCGGTGCGGCAACGAAGTTGCTGAAATCGTGCACGGACCCAATACAAGATTCGAGGAAGCGCCTCATTTCATTCCGGACTCGCGCCAGGCCTGGGCGCGGCTGGCGCTTGCCCTCGTCATCGGTTCCATCGGCGGCGCGGGGATGTGGACCGTCGTCGTCGTCCTGCCGGTCGTGCAGGCCGAGTTCGCCGCCAGCCGCGGCGCGGTCTCGCTGGCCTACACGCTGACGATGTTCGGCTTCGGCGTCGGCGGCGTCATCGTCGGCCGGATCACCGACCGCTTCGGCATCGTCACCGCAATGGCGCTTAGCATCGCGACGACGGCCGCGGCCTATCTGCTCGCCGGCGCCTCGGTGACGCTGTGGCAGTTTCAGGCGGTGTATTTCCTGGTCGGGCTCGGCTCGTCCGTCACCTTCGCGCCGCTGATGGCGGAGGCGTCGCACTGGTTCGTGCGCTATCGCGGCCTCGCCGTCACCATCGTCGCCTCCGGCAACTACGTCGCCGGCACGGTGTGGCCGCCGCTGGTGAATTGGGGCGTGCAGCAGATCGGCTGGCGCGCCAGCCATGTCGCGCTCGGTGTGTTCTGCGCGGTGACGATGAGCGCGCTGCTCCTGGTGTTGCGCGCCCGCATGGATGGTGCCGGCGCGCAGAATCATGCCAGCGCGGCGCCGCCGCAACTGGAGTTGCCGATCTCCACCAATGCGCTGACGGTGCTGCTCAGCGTCGCCGCGATCGCCTGCTGCGTGGCGATGGCGATGCCGCAGGTGCACATCGTCGCCTATTGCGGCGACCTCGGCTACGGCGTCGCCATCGGCGCGCAGATGCTGTCCTTGATGATGGCGCTCGGCATCGTCAGCCGGATCGGCTCCGGCTTTCTCGCCGATCGCATCGGCGGCGTCAGGACCTTGCTGATCGGCTCGCTGGCGCAGGGTTTTGCGCTGCTGTTCTATCTGTTCTTCGACGGCCTGACGTCGCTCTATCTGATCTCGGGCATGTTCGGCCTGTTCCAGGGCGGTATCGTACCGAGCTATGCGATCATCGTGCGTGAGGCGATGCCGGCGCGCGAGGCCGCCACCCGGGTCGGCATCATCATCTTCGCCTCGGTGTTCGGCATGTCGTTCGGCGGCTGGGTCTCGGGCGTCATCTTCGACGCCACCGGGTCCTATTCGGCGGCCTTCGCCAACGGCGTCGCGTGGAATGGTCTGAACCTGGCCATCGTCGTGACGCTGCTGATCCTGGCACGACGGCAACACCGGCTGGCAGCCTGAAACAAGAGGCGTTGCACGAGAGCCACAGCCGGAGTCCAATATCCGGCTTATATGCACGTCGTCATACAAAATCCCGGCGGCCGCCGCAAATCGATCGAATCACGTCACGCAACTATGGAACTCGATCGGAGCCGATCGCGGCCATTTGGCCTCGGGCGCGCTCCGCATCGCGAGGTTGGTTGTCGCGAGGTCTCAGCCGAGGCCGCGGTCGCCCGTCGCATGCCTGACGCAGGCAGGCCTCGAGGTGAATGCTCCGGACGGGTCGAGAACGCTGCGGCGGCATCGCGATGGTGCAGGAGGCCGTTGCGCTATGTCCATCGTCACGAAGGCAGCTTCGCAAGTCGCGCTCGCCGCGCTCGCAGCCGGACTCATGCTGAGCCAGGCATCGGCGCAGGCCTGGCCGCAGCTGCAACAACAACCGCCGCAGCCGCCGCGCCCGGCAGCGACCCGCTCCATCATCGTGCCCGTCGCCCCGGCCGCCCGGCCGAACGGCGCACCCGTGATCCCCGCGCCGCCACGTCCCGCCGGCCTGCCGGCGTCGCTGTCGCCCGCGCCCGGCAGCGGGCCGGACGTGTGGCGGCTGCCCAACCCGACCGACGTCAACGACGGCACCGTCACCGTCATCACCGCGCCGGCCGGCGGCGCCACCTCCGTGTTTGGCTCGGACATGGCGCGCGTGCTCGATGATCAGACCAACGTCCGCGTGCTGCCGGTGCTCGGCAAGGGACCGGTGCGCAACGTCTCCGATATTCTGTTCCTGAAGAGCATCGACATGGGCGCGGTCGCCGCCGACGTGCCCGAATTCTACCGCCTGCAATACGGCATTCCCGACATCACCTCGCAGCTCCGCTACATCGCGCGGCTCTATCACAACGAGATCCATGTCATCGCGCGCTCCTCGATCCGCTCGATCTTCGATCTCAACGGCAAGCGCGTCATCGCGCCGACCGATGTCGGCTTCTATTCCGCGCGCGTGATCTTCAACCGGCTCGGCCTGACGGCGTCATTCGACTACGCGACCGATGACGCCAAATCGATCCAGAAGCTGATCGATGGCGACGCGGACGCCTACATCGTCTCCACCGGCAAGGTGTTCCAGCTCGCCCGGAACATCAGGAACGACAACCGCGCGCTGCACCTGGTGACGATCCCCTACGACCGTCGGCTGCAGGACCTCTATCTGCCGACGACATTGTCCTCCGAGGAATATCCGAACCTGCTCAACCCCGGCGAGACGATCGAGACGGTGGCGATCGGCATGCTGCTCGTCAGCTACAATTGGCCGGAGAATACCGAGCGCTACCGAAAGGTGGCGCGCTTCGTCGAGGCGTTCTTCGCCAACTACGACGAGTTCATGAAGCCGCCGCGGCATCCGAAATGGCGGGAGTCGAGCATCGTCGCCGCCATCCCGAACTGGAAGCGGTTCAAGGCCGCGGAAGAGTGGCTGCTGGCGCACAACATGGTGCCGCGACCACAGGTCGCCGACGTGCGCCAGACCCAGTTCGAGAGCTTCGTGCGCCAGAGCGGGGGACAGCTGTCGAACGATCCGGCTGAGCGCAGCGCGCTGTTCCGCCAGTTCCTGCAATGGCGCCAGCAGCATGGCGGGCCGCCGACGCCGTCGCGCTGAGCTGTCAGCTCGCGGTTGTCTACTTCGCGAGCTCTTTCGAACGCGCCGTTGCCGCGGCGACCGCCTTGGTCAGCAGCGGCTGGAAGCCGTCGGCTCCCATCAGCACCGACAGCGCCGCGGCGGTGGTGCCGCCCGGCGAGGTGACGTTCTGGCGCAGGGTGGCGGACGGCAGGTCCGATTGGCGCAGCAGCTCGCCGGCGCCCGACACGGTGTGGCGCGCGAGCTTCGTCGCCAGGGACTCGGGCAGGCCGGCGGCGACGCCGGCGCGGGCGAGCTCCTCGGCGAGCAGGAACACATAGGCGGGCCCCGAGCCGGACACGGCAGTCACCGCGTCCATCAGCGCCTCCTCGTCGACCCATTCCACTGCGCCGGTGGCACGCAGCAGCGCGTCCGTCAGCCCCCGCTGCGCGGCGCTGACATTGCCGGCCGGCACCGCCACGGTGATGCCGCGGCCGATCGCGGCGGGCGTATTCGGCATGGCGCGCACGACCGCGCCGCCGATCGTTTGCTGCAGGCCGGCGATCGTCGTCCCCGCCATGATCGACAGCACCAGCGTCGCGTCGCCGACCCACGGCTTCAAGGCGGGGCCGGCGTCGGGGAACATCTGCGGCTTGACGGCAACGATGACGACCTCGGCCGGCGCGGTCGCCGTCGGATTGAGGCGGACGCCTCGGGCCTTTAGCGCCGTGATCTCGGCCGACGGCATCGGCTCGATCACGACCACGCGCGCGGGATCAAGGCCGCCGGCCAACCACCCGGTCAGCATCGCCCCGCCCATCTTGCCGGCGCCGGCCAGCACGATGGTGCCGGTGAGCTGATGAAGCAGGTTGTTGTCCGCTGATGTCACGACGCACTCCGCTGTCGTCCCTGCGAAAGCAGGGACCCATAACCACCGGCGGTTCTAGTGGAGCAGGGGCAGAGCGACAAGCGTCGCGCGCCACACGGACATCACGCGGTATGGGTCCCTGCGTGCGCAGGGACGACACCGCGTGTGATGGAGCGGCGGCGGCTTACGCCTCGCCCTCTGTATCGAACAGCGCCGCCGCCATGGCCTCCTGGGTCGACTTGCCGGCCCAGACCACGAACTGGAAGGCCGGGAAATAGCGCTCGCAGGCGTGGATGGCGCCCGCCAGCATGCTCTCGCATTGCAGTCCCGACGCGGTGATCCCGCCGGGCAGCACCAGGGCCTGGCGGTGCATCACCATGCCGGTGTGGGTCCAGATGTCGAAATGGCCGAGCCAGAGCTGCTCGTTGATCGCGGCGATCAGCCGCTGCACCTCGGCGCGGCGCGCCTCGGGAATCTTCATGTCGAAGGCACAGGCCAGATGCAGCGCCTCGATCTCCGCCATCCAGGTGAAGGAAAGCTGATAGTCGGTCCACTGGCCCTTGGAGGCGATCGTGATCTCGTCCTCGCCGGAGCGCTCGAACATCCAATTATTGTCGGCCGCAATTGTCTCGACCACGCTCAGCGGATGATCTGCGGAATCGATAGTGCTTTCGAGCAGGGACATGCCGTCTCGACCTCGTCTTCTTGATCTCGTTGGTACATACGCGGCGACCCGGCCCACGCCCTCTTGGCGCTTCGCGACCCGGCTTGCAGTCCCGGAGGTACCCCGAGGCGTGCGAGGACAAACTGATGTGATTTGCGGAATCTGCGCAACGGGGGGGCGAGTCCGTCCACAGCCAAACACCGCTTCGTCCACAACTCCTGTCCGGCCTGTGGAATCATCGGCGAACGAGAACAAAACGGAATCGGACACGCCGCAGCCGCTCGGTCTGAGGTGATTTGGCCGCAGGAACGGCCGTGAGCGTCTGCATGGCCGCCCGTCGCGGACCGCGGGCGTGAGGCCTTGCCGCAGCCGCCGACCGCCTGCATAGTTCATTCAGGCCGTCCATCCGGGCGGCCGATGTTCTCAGGGCGGGGCGAAATTCCCCACCGGCGGTAAGCGTTCTCGGTCGAGCGCGAGCCCGCGAGCGCCTTCTCGGCAAGGCACGGTCTGGAGAATTCTGTTCTCCGGAACGTGTCGCGCAGAGAAGGGTCAGCAGATTCGGTGCGATTCCGAAGCCGACGGTCACAGTCCGGATGAAAGAGAACGGGTCCCGGCACCCCGCGCAATCCAGCGTGGGGGCGTCGTCGTTCCGTGTGCCCTGATTCTGGTCTCTGACGAGGACAACCATGAATCAGATGTTGCAAGACGCGCCTACTGATACGCCCACCGACACCATCACCGCAGGAACGTCGCCGCCGGCGGATACGCCGGTCGCGTCACCGCCCGACGAGTCGCCACCGGCGCCGTCGCATCCGCGCTTCAGCAAGCCGCAGCGCGTCGCCTTCGTGCAATCGGCCTGGCATCGCGACGTCGTCGCCGAATGCCGTCTGGCCTTCCTCGACGAGATCGAGGCGCGCCACATCCCGCGCGATCGTGTCGACATCTTCGAGGTGCCGGGCTCGTTCGAGATCCCGCTGCATGCGCAGCTCCTGGCCAAGACGCGGCGCTATACAGCGATCGTCGCGGCCGGCCTCGTCGTCGACGGCGGCATCTACCGCCACGAATTCGTCGCCGACACCGTCATCAAGGCGCTGATGGACGTGCAATTGCGCACCGAGGTGCCAGTGTTCTCCGCGGTGCTGACGCCGCAGCAATTCCACGAGACGCAGGCGCATTTCGAGTTCTTCCGCAAACATTTTGCGATCAAGGGCATCGAGGTGGCGACCGCCTGCGCCGAGACGCTGCTGAGCCTGGAGCGGCTGCGCAGCCAGGTCGCGGCGGGGATTATCTGAGGCGGACGGTGTGTGGCCGGTCACGGCCGGCCACACATGCTTCAGTGTCGGGAGCCGAGGTCTCACCGCGACGGCGGCCTGCTCCCCTCCCCGCAAGGGGGAGGGGAACTCACCGCGTTCGCCGCTCCAGATCGAATCCAACGTCTGGCGCCACGCCAATCAAGCTTGCCGCCCTCGCTTGTCCCCCAGCGACAACACGCCCCCTCACGCTCCCCGCCTTGTGTTGTCAATTTCCTCGCCACCCCTGTAAAATCTCCCTTGGGAGGAGGCTGGCCCGTGGCGACGGGCGGCCGACAAGGATGATCGAAGGATACGATCCTTATCTCGTCGCGCTCTCGGTCGTGATCGCGAGCCTGGGTGGCTATACCGGTTTCAGTCTCACCGCGCGCATCCGCAGCGGGCCGGGAGAGAATGCGCGCGTGCTGCTGTCCGGCGCCGCCGGAATTCTGGCCGTGGGCATCTGGACCATGCATTTCGTGGGCATGATGGCGGCGCCACTGCCGCCTGATGCCGTCTATCTGGTGCTGCCGACCATCATCTCGTTCCTGATCTGCGCGCTCGTGATCGGCATCTCGCTGTTCTTCGTCAGCATCGGCGATCCCTCCCCCCGGCGCGTCGTCCCTTCCGCGCTGCTGCTCGGCGCCGGCATCGCCAGCATGCATTATGTCGGCATGCACGGCCTGTCCGGCTCATTCGGGCTGACGCATGATCCGGCGCTGGTGGCGCTGTCGGTGGCGATTGCGATCGGCGCCGCCTATGGCGGCCTGCGCATCTTCCTGGCGCGGCAGGACGGGCTGCGGCTCGCCATCAGCGCGGTTGCGTTCGGCATCGCCGTGTCCGGCATGCATTACACGGCGATGCTGGGAATGCATGTCGTGCCGATGGGCGAGGGACACGATCACGCCGCACCAGGACTTGCTGCGTCGCCGCAAGCGCTCGCGATCGTCGTCGCCGTGCTGTGCTTCGTCATCGCCGCCGGATTTTTGCTGTCGCTGGTGCCGGACCCGCGCCGTCAATCGCAGCCGATGCCGGCCGTTGCCGAGGCTGCGCCGCAATTGGCGCCGGAGCCGGCCGCGACGGCGGCCGAGCCGGTGGTCGAGGTCGCCGCTATGAGCCGGGCGACGGCGGCGCCGCTGGGGGGCATCGGCCAGCCGCCGCGCGCGACCGCGGCGCGATTGCCGCTGGAGGGCGCCAACGGCACCCATTTCATCGATGCCGGGGACGTGCGCAGCGTGCGCGCCGATGCGCACTACACGCGGATCCACGACGGCACCCGCGAGCGGATGTGCCCATGGTCGATCTCCGAGGCTGAGGCGCAGCTCGATCCCGGCCGCTTCATCCGCGTGCACCGCAGCCACATCGTCGCGATCGAGCATGTGATCTACGTCGGTCGGGAAGGCGAGGGCGCGATCATCGAGCTCGATGGCCCCTCGAAGCCGCGCGTGCCGGTGAGCCGCGCCAAGGTCGCCGAGGTCAAGGCGCGGCTCGGGCTGCGGCGGCCGGCCTGAGTTCAGCGTTCGTTTCGCTGCTGCAACAGCGCGCCGCCATTCTCCCCAACGCATGCAACACCGCGCGCGCGTCTTGCGCGGCCGCTCACGCCGTCACTCGCGCGATTGGGTCGCCCTCGCTGACGCAATTCGTGCGCGACCAGCCGCATTTCGTGCGATTTCGCCGCTCTCCGTGCCGGCTTCGTTGCGCGGCCAGCGATCCCGATCGACGCTCCGCGCCAATCCGCGATGCGTCCGCGTTCGCACTTCGCTCTCGCAGCACGAACGCCCGCCGCAACAACGCGACGGCCTTGCCGATAAGGCAGGCCAGCACAGGAGAGGAAACGTCATGATTCCTGGCCCGTTCGACTATCACCGGCCGGCGAGCGTCAGCGATGCGATCAAGCTGCTCGCCGACCTCGGCGATGACGCGCGACCGCTCGCCGGCGGCCACAGCCTGCTGCCCATGATGAAGCTGCGACTGGCGACTCCGGCGCATCTGATCGATCTGCACGGCATCGCCGGGCTCAAGGGCATCCGCCGCGATGGCGACCGCATCGTCATCGGCGCGATGACCACGCAGGCCGAGCTGCTGGCCTCGACCGAGATCGGAGCCAGCCTGCCGATCCTGCACGAAACGGCGCTTTTGATCGCCGATCCGCAGGTGCGCTACCGCGGCACGCTCGGCGGCAACGTCGCCAATGGCGATCCCGGCAACGACATGCCGGCGCTGATGCTGGCGCTCGATACAAGCTACCGTCTGGAGGGGCCGAACGGCGCCCGTGAGGTCGCGGCGCGGGAGTTCTACCAGGGCGCCTATTTCACCGCGCTGGAGCCGGGCGAGATCCTCACCGGGATGAGCATTCCCGTTCCGCCTGCGGGACACGGCTACGCCTATGAGAAGCTGAAGCGCAAGGTCGGCGACTACGCGACCGCCGCGGCGGCCGTCGTGCTGACCATGGCCGGCGGCAAGGTGGCGAGCTGTGTGATCGCACTCACCAATCTGCACGAGACGCCGCTGCTCGCGACCGACGCGGCGAACGCCGTGATCGGCACGGCGCTCGACGATGCCGCGCTGAAGGCCGCTGCGAATGCAGCGCGCGCGATCATGCAGCCGGCGTCCGATGCGCGCGGCCCGGCCGAGTACCGCATCCATGTCGGCGGCATTATGGTCATGCGCGCCCTGCAGCGCGCGGCGGCGAGGGCGAAGTAGCAGGGTGTGCTGACACCGCGGGCCCGCATGCGGTGCCTTCTCGCCCCCGGCACGTCCTCTCATCTCCCTCCCCCCTTGTGGGGGAGGGGCGGGGAGGGGGGTAGCCCCAAGCGAGACTGCCGCCGTGGACCCCCACCCCCGACCCCTCCCCGCAAGGGGGAGGGGAGCTCACCGCCCGGGAGGCTGATAGCCGGGCCAAAGCTCAAACAAATTTCAAGGGAGCACCAAATGCCCAAAACCCACATCACGATGAAGGTGAACGGCAGCGAGGTCGAAGGCCTCGCCGAGCCGCGCACGCTGCTGGTCCACTTCCTGCGCGAGCAGGCGCAGCTCACCGGCACCCATATCGGCTGCGAGACAAGCCATTGCGGCGCCTGCACCATCGACATCGACGGCATGAGCGTGAAGAGCTGCACCATGCTCGCGGTGCAGGCCAACGGCTGCGAGATCACCACGATCGAGGGCATGGCCAACGCCGACGGCACACTGTCGCCGCTGCAGGAAGGCTTCCGTATGATGCACGGCCTGCAATGCGGCTTCTGCACGCCCGGCATGATCATCCGCGCGCATCGGCTGCTGCAGGAGAATCCGTCGCCGACGGAGGCGGAGATCCGCGCCGGCATTTCCGGCAACATCTGCCGCTGCACCGGCTACCAGAACATCGTCAAGGCGATCCAATACGCCGCCGCCAAGATCAATGGCGTGGAATTCCAGGAGGCCGCGGAATGAACGACCTGACTCCCACGCGGGAACAACGCGAAGCCGCGCTCGAAGGCATGGGCTGCCGGCGCAAGCGCGTCGAGGACATCCGCTTTACCCAGGGCAAGGGCAACTACGTCGACGACGTCAAGCTGCCGGGCATGCTGCACGGCGACTTCGTGCGCTCGCCGCATGCGCATGCGCGGGTGAAGGCGATCCACACCGAGGAGGCGCTGAAAGTGCCCGGCGTGCTCGCGGTCATCACCGCCGAGACGCTGAAGACCGTCAACCTCGCCTGGATGCCGACCTTGGCCGGCGACGTGCAGATGGTGCTCGCCGACGGCAAGGTGCTGTTCCAGAACCAGGAGGTCGCCTTCGTCGTCGCGACCGACCGCTATGCCGCCGATGACGGCGTCTCCAAGGTGGTGGTCGAGTACGAGCCGCTGCCGGTGCTGGTCGATCCGTTCAAGGCGATGGACCCGGACGCCCCTGTTCTGCGCGAGGATCTCGCCGGCAAGACCACAGGCGCACACGGCCCACGCAAGCATCACAACCACATCTTCGAATGGAGCGTCGGTGACAAGGAGCTCACCGACGCCGCGTTCAAGAAGGCCGACGTCACCATCAAGGAGATGATCTCGTATCACCGCACCCATCCGTCGCCGCTCGAGACCTGCCAGTGCGTCTGCTCGTTCGACAAGATCAAGGGCGAGCTGACGATCTGGGGCACCTTCCAGGCGCCGCATGTGATCCGCACCGTGGTGTCGCTGATCGCCAAGATCCCCGAGCAGAAGATCCACGTCATCGCGCCGGACATCGGCGGCGGCTTCGGCAACAAGGTCGGCGCCTATCCCGGCTATATCTGCGCCGCGGTGGCCTCGATCGTCACGGGCAAGCCGGTGAAATGGGTCGAGGACCGCATCGAGAATCTGACCGCGACTGCCTTCGCCCGCGACTACCACATGACCACCGAGATCGCGGCGACCAAGGACGGCAAGGTCACGGGCCTGCGCGTCCACGTGCTCGCCGATCATGGCGGCTTCGACGCCTGCGCCGACCCGTCGAAATGGCCGGCCGGCTTCTTCAACATCGTCACCGGCTCCTATGACTTCCCGGTCGCGCATCTCTCCGTCGACGGCGTCTACACCAACAAGGCGCCCGGCGGCGTCGCGTATCGCTGCTCGTTCCGCGTCACCGAGGCGGCCTATTGCATCGAGCGCGGCATGGACATTCTGGCGCAGAAGCTCGGCATGGACCCGGCGGAGCTGCGCCTGAAGAATTTCGTCAAGCCGGAGCAGTTTCCCTATCACTCGGCGCTGGGCTGGGAGTACGATTCCGGCGACTACCACACCGCCATGCGCAAGATGATGGAGAGCGTGGACTACGCCGGTCTCCGCAAGGAGCAGGCCGAGAAGCGCGCCGCCTTCCAGCGCGGCGAGACCCGCGAGATCATGGGCATCGGCGTCTCCTTCTTCACCGAGATCGTCGGCGCCGGTCCGTCGAAGAACTGCGACATCCTGGGGATCGCGATGTTCGATTCCTGCGAGATCCGGCTGCACCCGACCGGCGCCGGCATCGCGCGGATGGGCACCAAGAGCCAGGGCCAGGGGCACGAGACCACCTGGGCCCAGATCATCGCCAGCGAGATCGGCATTCCCGCCGACAACATCATGGTCGAGGAAGGCAACACCGACACCGCGCCTTACGGCTTGGGCACCTACGGCTCGCGCTCGACGCCGGTGGCAGGCGCGGCCATCGCGATGGCGGCGCGCAAGATCAAGGCCAAGGCGCAGATGATCGCGGCCTACAAGCTCGAGGTCCATGAGGACGATCTCGAATGGGACATCGACGGCTTCCGGGTCAAGGGCCTGCCCGAGAAGGTGATGTCGATGAAGGACATCTGCTGGGCGGCCTACAACTCGGTGCCGCCCGGCATGGAGCCGGGGCTGGAGGCGGTGAGCTACTACGATCCGCCCAACATGACCTATCCGTTCGGCGCCTATCTCTGCGTGATGGACATCGATGTGGATACGGGCGTGTACAAGGTCCGACGCTTCTATGCGCTGGATGATTGCGGCACCCGCATCAACCCGATGATCATCGAGGGCCAGATCCATGGCGGCCTCACCGAAGCCTTCGCCATCGCGATGGGCCAGGAGATCCGCTACGACGCTGAGGGCAATGTCGTCACCGGCTCGTTCATGGACTTCTTCATGCCGACCGCGGTGGAGACGCCGCATTGGGAGACCGACTTCACGGTGACGCCTTCGCCGCACCATCCGATCGGCGCCAAGGGCGTCGGCGAAAGCCCCAATGTCGGCGGCGTGCCGGCGTTCTCCAATGCGGTCAATGACGCGTTCTCGTTCCTGGGCGCGACGCACATCCAGATGCCCCACGACTTCTGGCGCAACTGGCAGGCGGCGAAGAATTTGGGTGTGGTGGCGTAGACTGAAGGCGCTGGCGTTTACCGCGCGAGCGGTGCGTTCCCTCCCCCCTTGTGGGGGAGGGCTAGGGAGGGGGTACCCCACGGGCAGTGTGCCGTGGAGACCCCCACCCCCAACCCCTCCCCACAAGGGGGAGGGGAGTTCACCTCCGATGACGCTGCAGTCGAACTTGACATGAAAGCCCGCGACGACATCGCACAATCGCTCTCCGCTTGCGGCTATATCGCCGACGGCGAACTGGCGACCGCGATCGCGCTGATGCAGCTCCTCAGACGGCCGCTGCTGCTGGAAGGCGAGGCCGGGGTCGGCAAGACCGAGGTCGCCAAGGCGCTCGCCTGCGTGCACGGCAGCGAGCTGATCCGTCTGCAATGCTATGAAGGCCTCGATCAGAGCTCCGCGCTCTACGAGTGGAACTACCAGCGCCAGCTGCTCGCGATCGAGGCGCATCGCGGCCAGCCGGACACCATCGAGGACCAGATCTTCTCCGAGAAATATCTGCTGGAGCGGCCGCTGCTTGCGGCGATCCGCCGCGCCACGCCGCCAGTGCTGCTGATCGATGAGATCGACCGCGCCGACGACGAATTCGAGGCGTTCCTGCTGGAGCTCCTGTCGGACTTCCAAGTCTCGATTCCGGAGCTCGGCACCATCAAAGCAATCAGCATCCCGCACGTGGTGCTGACCTCCAACGGCACCCGCGAATTGTCCGACGCGCTGCGCCGGCGCTGCCTCTATCACTACGTCGACTATCCCGACGTCGATCGCGAGGCGCGCATCATCCTGGCGCGGATCGACGGCGCCTCGGCGCAACTGGCTCTGCAGATCGCGCGCCTTGTCGACTCCTTGCGCAAGGAGGAACTGCGCAAGGTGCCCGGCGTCGCCGAGACGCTGGACTGGGCGGCGGCACTGGTCGGGCTCGACGTGCGCGATCTCAAGGACCAGCCCGAGATGGTGCATGACACCTTGATGTGCCTGCTCAAGACCCATGAGGACCGCGCGCGGATCACGCGCGAGGTCACGGCGCGGCTGCTGGGGAAGGTCGCATGAGCTGCTGTGGCACCACACCCGACCACGAGGACATGAACGCGGTCGCGCGGCTGGTCGCGGGACGCCTCGGTGCATTTCTCAAGACGTTGCGCGACAACGGCTTCGCGGTCGGCCTGTCGGAGGGGCAGGACGCGGCGGCCGTGATGAGTGCGGGCTATGCCGATAAGCCCGGCCTGTTGCGCTCCGCGTTCAAGCACCTGTTTTCGGCGCGCAAGAGCGAGTGGGATCGCTTCGACGGCCTGTTCGACGCATTCTGGCTCGGCAAGCGCGTGCGCTCGCGCTCGCTGGTCGCCGGCGCGACGGCGAGAGCGAACAGCCCGTCCCTGAAGAGTCTGCAGGATGCGAATGCCGGTCAGCCGGAGCCTCACGGCGCGACCGATCAGATTCCCTCTGACGAAACCCCACGCGACGCGGGTGGCGAGGGCCTGCGCGAAGGAGCATCGCGCGTGGAGTCCATCAGCGATACCGACTTTCGCAAGCTCGCAGATCCTGACCAGGTCGCGCTGGCGCACGAGGCTGCGGCGCGGCTCGCCCGGGCGATGCGGACACGGCTGACGCGCCGCGATCAGTTGCGGCGCAAGGGCGAGCGGCTCGACCTGCGCCGCACCATCCACCGCAACATCAGCCATGGCGGTGTGCCGATTGCGCTGGTGCACCGGCGACGCAAGCACAAGCCGCTGCGGCTGGTGGTGCTGCTCGACGCCTCCGGCTCGATGAGCCCCTACACCGCGGTGTTCCTGCGCTTCATCCACGGTGTGCTCGACGCCTTTCATGAGGCCGAAGCGTTCCTGTTTCACACCCGGCTTGCCTATGTCTCGGATGCGATGAGGGAGAAGGATGCCGCGCGGGCGCTCGACCGTCTCTCGATGATGGCGCAGGGCGCCGGCGGCGGGACGCGGATCGGCGAGAGCCTGCAGACCTTCAATCGCTGGCACGCGCCGCGCGTCATTCATTCGCGGACCTGCGTGATGATCGTCTCCGACGGCTACGACACCGGTGACCCAGCCTTGCTCGGCCGCGAGATGGCGCAACTGTCGCGCCGCTGCCGCCGCATCGTCTGGCTCAATCCGATGCTTGGCTGGGACGGCTATGCGCCGGAAGCGCGCGGCATCAAGGCCGCGCTGCCCTTCGTCGATCTCTACGCGCCCGCGCATACGTTGAGCTCGCTCGCGGCGCTCGAGCCGTATCTGGCGAGGTTGTGAGATGACGAGGGTGAGCCGCTCTGAAGTGTTGTTGACGCAGACTGTCTCGGCATCGGCGGTCGGCTCCCTCCCCCCTTGTGGGGGAGGGCTGGGGAGGGGGGTACCCCGAGTTCGGTGCAAGACGCCTCCCTCCCTAACCCTCCCCCACAAGGGGGGAGGGAACAGACCTTCAGTGCTGCTGCAGATTGCCTCGAACGTGCGTCAGAGGAGGCACCCATGACCACCTCCTCCGAACTGCTCGATCTCGCCGCCCAATTGAAAGCTGCCGACGAGAGCTTCGTGCTTGCCACCGTCGTCCGTACGGTGTCGGTGACCGCCGCGAAGGCCGGCGCCAAGGCGATCATCCGCCCCGACGGCAGCATCGTCGCGGGCTGGATCGGCGGCGGCTGCGCCCGCGGCGCGGTGCTGAAGGCGGCGCGCGAGGCGCTCGCCGACGGCATCCCGCGCATGGTCTCGGTGCAGCCTGAGAACCTGCTCGCCGAGCTCGGCGTCAAGCCGGGCGAAACCAGGGAGGGCGTGCGCTTCGCCGCCAACATGTGCCCGAGCAAGGGCACCATGGACATCTTCGTCGAGCCGGTGCTGCCGCATCCCGCGCTGGTCATCCTCGGCGCGAGCCCGGTCGCGATCGCGCTCGCGGCGCAGGCGCGGCCGCTCGGCTATCACGTGACGCTGGCGGCGCCGGCGTCCGATCTCGTCACGACACCGGAGGCCGATGTGCTGATCGATGGCTTCGCGCTGGATCAACCGGCCGGGAGCAGCCGCTTCGTCGTGGTGTCGACGCAAGGCAAGGGCGACGAGGCGGCCTTGCGCGCCGCGCTCGCCTGCGATGCGGCCTACCATGCCTTCGTCGGCAGTCGCCGCAAGATGGACAGCCTGCGCGACAAGCTGATCAGGGCCGGCATCGACGCCGCGCTGCTCGACAAGGTCAAGGCACCGGCCGGCCTCGATCTCGGCGCCATCACGCCGGAGGAGATCGCGATGTCGATTCTGGCCGAGATCACGCTGACGCGCCGGCGCGGCCAGCGCGGCTGAATTCCGTCATGGCGCGAGCGGCAGGTCGAACGAAACCCTGAGCCCATCCGGCGCGAAGTCGCGCGTGACCTCGCCCTTCAGCGCCGCGCCGAGAATGCGCTCGAACAGCAGCGAGCCGAAGCCGTTGCTCGCAGGTGGGGAGACCTGCGGGCCGCCGTTCTCCTCCCAGGACAGCTTGAGCCGCCCGTCGGCATGGGTCCAGCTCAGCGTCACCCGTCCTGCATCGTTCGACAGCGCGCCGTATTTCACCGCGTTGGTGACGAGCTCGTGCAGCCCCATCGACAGATACAGCGCGACGCCCGGCGGAAGCGGCACGCCAGGACCGTCGACCGTGACACGGTCGCCTTGCAGCGGCGCCAGTTCGGCGCAGACCAGCTCATCGAGCGCGATCGCCTCGCGGCCGCGATCCAGCGCCAGCGCGTGGCTGCGGGTCAGCGCGGCAATGCGGCCGCGCAGCACCTCGCCGAACGCGGCCAGCGCCGAATCGGCGCGGATGCTGAGCGCGATCACGCTGTCGACCAGCGCCAGCGTATTCTTGACACGGTGATTGAGCTCATGGACGAGCACGCGATGGTGCTGCTCGATCGTGCGCCGCCGTGCATTCTCGGTGCGCAGCGCGATCTCGTCCATCACGATCTCGCTGAGCTCGGTGAGCTGGGCGATGTCGTCGTCGCTCCACGGCCGCGGCTCGTGATCGATGGCGCAGAGCGCGCCGATCACCTCGCCGCTCGGCAGCCGCAGGGGGACGCCGAGATAGGCGATCACGCCGAGAACCGGCACCGCGAGATTGTCCTTCACCAGCGGATGCTCGTTGGCGTCGCTGATCACCAGCGGCTGCGCCGAGGTCACGACGTGCTGGCAGAAGGAGTGGCTGAGCGGCGTCTCGCGCAGCGACGCCCACGGCTCGCACAGGCCGACCGAGCTCTTGAAGAACTGCCGGTCGCGATCGACCAGCGCGATGATCGCCGCCGGAGCCTGCAGCAGCCGCGAGGTCAAGCGGGTGACGCGATCGAAGCCCGGCTCCGGCGGCGAGTCGAGCAGCTCGGTCTGCAACAGGGCAGTCAATCGGTCTGGCGCGGAGGCGTCGCGATCGGACGTCATGCAGCTTTCGTCGGTCGGGCGTTCAGCCAGTGACAGGTTGCAAGACGGACCGGACGGAGCGCAAATCCGGAGCCGGTCGATCGTGCGGCGCAGTGGTATTCGGCTGGAACGAAGCCGGCGCAGAGACGAGATGAAGCCATCAACGCGGCCATCGCCGCGCCTCAGGGGCGGGGCGAATCCCGGTTCCACGCAGGTAACCAAGTGGCAGACTATGGCCTGACCAAGGCAAGTTTGGCATTCCGCCGCAGGTTCTCTTTGGTATGCATTATACCCGTCAGCCCCCCTTGACCGCACCCGCCGTCAGGCCGGCCACGATCTGCCGCTGCGCGAACACGGTCAGCAGCAGCACCGGCAGGGTCACGATCAGCGCGGCCGCCGCGAGCGGCCCCCACGAGAGCTGATCGAACGAGATCATGTTGTAGACCGCGACCGGCAAGGTGCGGGTCTCGCGTCCGGCCAGCACGATGCCGAACACGAAATTATTCCAGGAGAAGATCACCGCGAGGATGAAGGCGACGGCGAGGCCGGGCTTCGCCACCGGTAATGCCACGTGACGGAAAATCTGCCAGCGCGTCGCGCCATCGATACGCGCGGCTTCCTCGAGCTCGATCGGCGTGGTCTCGAAATAGCCGATCATGATCCAGATCACGATCGGCACGGTGACGACGAGATGGATGATGATCTGCGGCCACAGCGTGCCGAGCAGGCCGAGCCACTGAAACAAGAGGAACAGCGGGATCAGATAGGACAGGCCCGGCGTGATGCGCGCGATCAGGATCACGATCGCGGACTTGTGCGCGGCCATGCGCGCGATGCCGTAGCCGGCGGGTACGCCGACCAGCATGGCGAGCGCCGTCGCGCCGCCGGTCACCACCAGGCTGTTCTTGAAATAGGTGAAGAAGCGGTTGGACGACAGCACGTCGGCATAGTTCTTCCAGGCGAAATGCTCCGGCCAGAACACTGGCGGATACGCGGCGTTGTCGACCTCGTACTTCACCGACAGCGAGATCATCCAGAGGAAGAACAGGATCGCAGGCGAGACGATGAGGAAGACGCCGAGCGCGAGCCCGAGCCGGCCGAGGATGGTCTGCGCGCTCATGTGTCGCTCCCCAGCGCATTCCACTGCGCGCGGCGGCGCAGCACCAGCAAGAGCGCAGTCAGCGCGATGATCAGCGCGAAGAACACCACCGCGATCGCCGACGCATAGCCGAGGTCGTAATAGACGAAGGCGACGCTGTAGAGATAGAGGTTGATGGTCTCCGACGCCGAGCCGGGCCCGCCTTGGGTGATCGCGAAGATGATGTCGAAGCTCTTGATCGCGTCGATGGCGCGGATCATCGCGGCGATGAACAGGAACGGCATGATCAAGGGCAGGGTGATGTAGCGGAACATCTGCCAGGTGCTGGCGCCGTCGATCTGTGCGCTCTCGTACGGCTCCGTCGGCAGCGAGGCGATGCCGCCGAGCACGATCAGCATCACCAGCGGCGTCCACTGCCAGGTCTCGACCAGCACCAGCGAGGGGATCACCGTACCCGGATGGAATACCCAGAGCTGCGGCGGCAGGCCGACCAGCGACAGCAGGTAGTTGAGGATGCCGAGCTGCGGATGGAACATCATCGTCCACACCAGGGCGATCGCCACCGGCGTCGCCATCATCGGCATGATGAACAGCGCCCGCAGCAGTCCCCGGCCGGGGAAGCGGGCATGGAAGATCACCGCCGCGAAGGTGCCGAGCACCAGCGGCAGCAGCACCGATAGAGCCGTATAGGACAGCGTGTGCCCGACCGACTCGACGAAGCGGGGATCGGCCGGCAGCCTGAGATAGTTCGACAGCCCGACGAATGTCGTTGGCGAACCGACCTTCCACTCCTGGAAGCTCATCCAGATCGTGAACAGCCAGGGGAAGATGATCACCGCCAGCACGGTGACCAGCGCCGGGATGACGAACGGCCAGTACGACGGCGGCCGCAGCGCACGTTCCGGCGCAGCCGCCTCCGCTGCCGCGCCGGCCTGTTCGACGATCGTGCTCACGCTTTCTCGCTGCGCTCTAGGATGGGGCGGAACTGTTCGTGCGCCTTCTTCAGCTCGGTGGCGGGATCGGCGCCCGACAGCGTCGCGGTCAGCGCCGCACCGACGAGATCGCGGAATTCGGCGACCGGGATGATCACGGGCAGGCCGAGCTTGGAGATCTTGCCGGAGTCGATCGCCGACTGCAGCCACTCCTTGGGCATCTTCACGCCGCCCTGGACCCCGGGGTCGTTGAGCACCGAGTTGCGGAACGGCACGCCGCCGCCGGCCTGCACCAGGCGGGCGCCTTGCGGCTTCGACACCAGCCACTGGCACAGCAGCCAAGCGGCTTCCTTGTTCTTGCTCGCGGCCGCAATGCCGATGCCGTCGCCATAGGTCGCCGAGTACTGCCCCTTCGGTCCGGCGGGCACCACGGTGTAGCCGACCTTGCCGACCACGCGCGAGGCATTGGGATCCTCCAGCGGCGGGGCCCAGCCGACGCCGTCGATCCACATCGCCGAGCGGCCTTGCGTGAACGAGGCCATCGACTCCATCCAGTTGAAGCCGGCCACGCCCGGAGGCGCGCAGGTCGTCAGCAGCTTCTGATACAGCTTGGTGGCCTCGATTGCCTCGGGGCCGTCGGTCAGGATGTTGCCCTTGGCGTCCAGGAACTCGCCGCCATAGTTGAGGAAGAAGTTCGTCCACAGGGTCATGTTGGCGTTGCGCAGGCCGCGTCCGACGAATCCGAACGTGCCGTCCTTGGCATCGGTCAGCTTCTGCGCCGCCGTGACCATCTCGTCGAGCGTCTTCGGCACTTCGACGCCCTTCTTCGCGAACAGCTCCTTGTTGTAGTAGAGGATGAAGTAGTCGACCGACCATGGCAGCGAGAACATCCGGCCCTTGTCGTTGCTGGCGTAAGTCAGGCCGGCGGCGGAGAAATCGCTCTGCACGAGGTCCGGCGCCGTGAGGTTAGGATCCTTCATGAAGTCGGTGATGTCGGCGAGCCAGCCGGCCTTCTCGAACTGCCGCTTCTGCACGTGATAGCTGAGATGGACGACGTCGAAGCTCGGCTTGCCCGACGACAGCTCGATCACGACCTTCTGCCGCTGCTGCTGCTCCGGGATCTGCTCGGATTCCACCTCGATGCCGGTCAGCGCAGTGAATTCCTTGATGTTCTTCTGCAGATTGTCGCCGCGCGGGCCCTTGGCCAGGATCACCTCGAGCTTGGTGCCGGCATATTTCTTCCACTGCGGCTCGGACCAGGCAGGCTGGCCGGTGAGCGCCAGCGCGCCTGCTGCTGCCGTGCCTGCAAGCATGTTGCGGCGCGTGATCGCGGTCATTCGTATCCTCCCCAGGATCATTCTTCTTTGATCTGGAAGTGTAGCGTGATCTGGCGGCGCTGCAACAGCGCGTTGCCGGTTCGGCTGGGGATGCGATGACGCAGCGTGGTGCGATGCGGCAAGCAGCTCACGTATCGGCCTCGGCCGCGAAATCCGCGCGCTCCAGCAGCCACGACAGCGCGAAGCCGGCGACGAGTCCCCAGAACGCGGCGCCGATATTGAGCAGCGGCACGTCGGCCACCGTGACGAGAAAGGCGATCAGTGCGCCCAACGAGAACCGCGTCTTGAACGCGGTCACGAACGCCGTTTGCAGCACGCGCAGCATGGCGAGGCCCGCCAGCGCGGTGATCAATGATTTCGGCGCGATCAGCAGCAGCGTGGTGAAGGTCGGCGCCAGCAGGCCGAAGCCGAGCGCAAGCACGCCCACCACCATCGCCGCGGTATAGTGGCGCTTGCGCTCGCCGCCGGAGACGACGATCGCGTTGGTCGGTCCGGTCAGGCAGGTCGAGACGCCGCCGACGACAGCTGATAGCGCCGAGCCGATGCCGCAGGCCACGGTGACGAGATTGACCGGCGGCTTGTGACCGGCGGCGGTCAGCACCGCAAAGCCCTGGCCGTTCTGCACCACCAGCACGGTGACCGCGAGCGGCACGATCAGCTCGATCATGGCCGCGAGCGACCAGGATGGCGTCGGGATCACCGGATGGATCAGCGCGATCTGCACCGACGCATTCTGATCATATTTGCCGAACAGGAGAGCCGCGAGCGTGCCGATGACGAGCGCGCCGATGATCGGCGGGCAGCGCCGGCCCAGCGCAGGGAGCGCGGTCAGCAGCAGCCAGAGCACGACCATCGGCCCGGCGATGGCAAAGTCGGCGAACACGGCGCGGACGAGATCGAGGCCGAAGCGCAGGAATACGCCGGCGACCATGCCCATCACGATCGGCATCGGCACCAGTTGCATCGCGCGCTTGACCCAGCCGGTGAGCCCGAGCACCAGCATCAACAGCGCCGTGCCGTAGAACGCGCCGACCACCTGCGGGAAGCTGAGATGCGTCAGCGACTGGCCGACCAGGACGGTGCCCGGAATGGTCCAGAACAGCACCAGTGGCTCGCGATAGCGCCACGACAGCGCAAGCGTGATCAGGCCGTTGATGAAGAACACGCCGAAGATCCACGACGCGATCTCCGCCTGCGACAGCCCGCCATTGGCGCCGACCGACAGGATGATGGCGACCGGTCCGGTGATCGCGAACAGCCAGCCGATGAAGCCATGCGAGGCGTAGAGCGGACCGAAGTCGTCGGCGATCCGGGCGGCGCTGGGCGGCGGGCCCGCGGGGCGTTCGATGGCGCTGAACATGAGGGCGGGGCTCGGGGCTGGGGTTCTTGTTTCCTCGCATCTCCAGGGGATGTTGGCCGAACAGGACGGCCTGTGCAAGGCACGGGGCTGATCGGCGGATTACGCTTCGCTAATCCGCCCTACAGGTTCGAGCGTAGGGCGGATTAGGCGAAGCCGTAATCCGCCGCAAATCTTGAATTCATGCATCCGCTGCGAGTAGGCTTACGTTGGTTTCGACTCGAAGCTCGATCCATGCCCAACTATCGACGCGCATTCGTTCCAGGCGGTTGTTGGTTTTTCACGCTGAATCTGCTCGATCGGCGTCAGAGCTTGCTGATCGATCACATCGACGTCCTGCGCTCCGCGGTCGCCGCCACGAAGCGGCGTTTTCCTTTCGAGATCGATGCCTTCGTGGTGATGCCCGATCATCTTCATGCCGTCTGGACCTTGCCGCCCGATGACGCCGACTTCTCGATGCGCTGGCGGCTGATCAAGAACCGCTTCGCGCGGGCGCTTCCAAGGACAGAAAATCTCAGCCCCACTCGTGTGGTGCGGCAGGAGCGCGGCATCTGGCAGCGCCGATTCTGGGAGCATCTTATCCGCGACGAAGAAGATTATGCCCGTCACGTGGAGTATTGTTACATCAATCCGGTGAAGCATAGCTTCGTCAGCCGCGTCGCGGACTGGCCGCATTCTTCGTTTCATAGCGATGTGCGCGCAGGAATGTTTCCTGCGGACTGGGCGGGTGATGTCGAGGTCAGCGGAACGTTCGGAGAGCGTTGACGGAGTCAAGTTTGTCTCGAAATCCCGTGCTGTGTGGTGGCGGATTACGCTTCGCTAATCCGCCCTACGCTCGACCCGTAGGGCGGATTAGGCGCAGCCGTAATCCGCCGTATGTATCCGCGCTAAAGGGGCAATCTTCTGCCCGTCGACCAAATCACCTCATTGCTGCAAATCCTGTCCACCCCTTCGGATAAAAATAAATCGCTTGACGATTTCGTAAAATCAGCATTATGGTCCCGCTCGTTCCGTTGCGTCGGAGGGGACGTATCGCGGTCGTCATGGACGTCGGCAGCGGAATGCGATGGGCGGGTCGGGTCGCAGCGTGATTCAGTTCGCGTCGACGAACGATGCGGCCCGCACGGTCAAGTCGCGCGGTCCTGGCACCCCGAAGCTGGTGTCCCGCGTAACGCGCGCAAGCGCGTTGCGCGCACGGTGGCCAACAAGCCGGCGCACCGGGGAGAACGCGAAGCAGCCGTCAAAACCATCGCGCAGGGAGGGCCGGGTGTGTTCGGCCGGACCTGTGGTTCCTGCCGCCTGCATTTTTTGAGCAGGCGGGCCACGGGCGCGGCCAGCGCCCGGCCTTCCCTGCGCCCTTCATCTCGTGAGGGCGGCACGATGAGCAAAGCTCGGACGCAAAATGCGTCGCGAGATCGCGGAGCTGCATCTCCAGATGTCGGCAGACAATGTTGCCATGAAAGACACCGCGGGCGTCGTTGCGAGCGCAGCGACTTGTCCGCCGAAGCTCGGAGAGCGTCGGCGGAAGCAATCCAGGATCTCTCCGTTGAGGCACCCTGGATTGCTTCGTCGCTGCGCTTCTCGCAATGACGGCGTATGGGGCAAGCTGCCCACCCTCCCCTGGAGGGGGAGGGTCGCCTCACGACGAGCGAAGCGAGACGTGAGGCGAGGTGGGGTGATCTCTCCACTTGCACCAGAGCCTGCGGAGAGATCACCCCACCCCGCTCGCCCGCTTCGCGTGCGATCGACCCTCCCCCTCCAGGGGAGGGTGGGCCAAATCGAGTTCTAGCGCGAGAAGGATGAGGCGACGTTCGCAGACAACCGAGGTCAGTCGAACAGGCTCGACACCGATTCTTCCGCCGCCGTCCGCCCGATCGCCTCGGCGATCAGCGGGGCGATCGCCAGCGTGCGGATGTTGGGGGCGTTGCGGACCGCTTCGGTCGGCATGATGGAGTCGGTGATGACGAGCTCCTTCAGCCGCGACGAGGTGATGCGGGACGCGGCACCGCCGGAGAGCACGCCATGCGTGATGTAGGCGTAGACGTCCTTGGCGCCGTATTTGAGCAGCGCATCCGCCGCGTTCACCAGGGTGCCGCCGGAATCGACGATGTCGTCGATCAGGATGCAGGTGTGGCCGGAGACGTCGCCGATCACGTTCATGACCTCGGACTCGCCGGGACGCTCGCGGCGCTTGTCGACGATGGCGAGCGGCGTGTTGATGCGCTTGGCCAGGCCTCGGGCGCGCGCCACGCCGCCGACGTCCGGCGAGACGACCATGAGGTTGGAGAGATCGAAGCGATCCTTGATGTCGCGCACCATCAGCGGCGAGGCAAAAAGGTTATCGGTCGGGATGTCGAAGAAGCCCTGGATCTGGCCGGCGTGCAGATCCAGCGTCATGACGCGGTCGACGCCCGCATGGGTGATCAGGTTCGCGACGAGCTTGGCCGAGATCGGCGTGCGCGAGTTCGATTTGCGATCCTGCCGCGCATAGCCGAAATAGGGCACCACGGCGGTGATGCGGCGCGCGGAGGCGCGGCGCAGCGCATCGGTGATGATCAGGAGCTCCATCAGCAGGTCGTTCGCCGGATAGGACGTCGATTGAATGATGAAGACGTCGGAGCCGCGGACGTTCTCCTGGATCTCGACGAAGATCTCCATGTCGGCGAAGCGCCGGACCACCGCTTTCGTCAGCGGCAGCCCGAGTTCAGCGGCGATGCCGGCGGCGAGAGCCGGATTGGAGTTGCCGGCGACGAGTTTGATGGAGCCGTTCTTGGCCGACATCGTGAATTCTCCTCGCGTCTCGCTGGAGACCTTGTTCAGCATATCGGGCTATCCATGGAACCGGCAGTTTTGCACGGGCGAGGTGATATCAAGGACACCGCGCGCATGGCAACCCGCCGCGGGTGTTTTTCCCGGCCAAAAACGGCGCAAAATGCGCCTCTTTGCCTAATGGTCGGTGTAGCCGAGGGCCGCGACGCTGGTGCCGCCGGACGCCGGCGACGCGGGCTCGGCCACGGCGACCGCGGGGCCGCGGGTGGCCGGTGCCGCCGGTGGCGCGCCGTCGGCGGGCGCGGTGCCGTTCAGCATGTTCGAAAGTCCGCTGAAGCCGGCCTGCGCGATTTTCCGAAGGACCATGTCGTCGACATTGTTCCACGGATCGCGGCCGCCGCGTCCGACCGGCTCTTCGCCCGACAGCCGCAGCGCGCGCTGCTGATTGCGATCGTAGACGTCGAACACCCAGGCGATCACGCTCTTGCCGCTGACGACCTGGGCGGAGAGATAGGTGCGGACACGATAGGCCGCCGGAGCCTCGCGCGACACGATGGCGAGGCTACGCAGCTTGGACTCGCTGTCGAGCACGCTGACCATGCGGTCGAAGATCTGCGGCGGCGGGCCGTCGATCTGCTCGAAGGCGATCGTGGCGCTATCCGATGCAGGCGCCATCGCATAGGCGTTGGACGCACCACCGCTGCTGGTCGCGCAGCCGCCGAGCGTTGCAGCGGACGTCATCAGCAAAACGGCAACGCAGGCGTGCTGCGCAGCGCGGCTGATCCGTCGAAGTGGTGTCGGCGCTCCCCTCATCGTCGGGAGCGATATCGTTAAAATCGATTAACGTCTAGGTCGCGGCTGCCACAGATTAGGACAGAGTGCACTCAGTTGTACAGAAAGGGTTAAGCAATCCACATGCGGCCACAATGGCGCCCCGCTTCAGCCTTCGAGCATGATGGCATGGACGTGCCGGCCATAGTCCGGCTCCCTGCGATGCACAGAGCGGCGGTAACTGAAGAAGCGCTCATCGGCATAGGTGTCGAGGCCGAGGTCGTCGATCAGCAGCACGCCGGCGTTTTCCAGCCGCATCCGGATGAAGCCGGCGAGGTCGAACATTGCGTGGCCGTCGCGCGTCGAGGGCAGGAAGAAGCGCGCGTGCTCGGCGTCGTCGTCGAGGAAGCGCGTGACGAACTCGGCGCCGACTTCATAGCTCGGCTGGCGGATCAGGGGGCCGACGGCGGCGACGACCTGCCCGCGCTCGGCGCCAAGCTCCTCCATCGCCTGCAGCGTGGCTTCGAGCACGCCGGTGAGCGCGCCTTTCCAGCCGGCATGGGCGGCGCCGATGACGCGCCTCTCGGGGTCGGCGAACAGGATCGGCCCGCAATCGGCCGTGGTGACGCCGATCGCGAGATTCGGCGTTGCGGTCACCAGCGCGTCGGCCTTCGGCCTGACCGGGCTGTCCCAGGGCCCGGTCGCGACCACGACGTCGGGCGAATGGATCTGGTGCAGGCTGAGGAACTGGTCGGGCGCGACGCCGAGATGGGCGGCCATGCGGCGGCGGTTTTCCCGGACGTTCTCCGGCACGTCATTCGATCCGAGCCCGCCATTGAGGCCGGCATAGATGCCGTCGGAGACGCCGCCCTCGCGGGTGAAGAAGGCGTGGCGCAGGCCAGGGATCGCGGACATCACATCCGATGATACCAGCATCACGCGCCTCCCGTGTTCTCGTTGGTGTGTTCGTCGCTGATGCCCGCCAGCACCGGAATGGCCGGATCGGAGATGCCGAGCACCTTGAACAGCGACCCCATTCCGCCGCGGCCGCCGCCGGTCAGGCGCTTCAGCCCGCTCGCGATGTCCTGCGAGACTTCCGGCGACGCCTTCTGCATCAGGGTCAGCGCGCGGGTTTCGATGCCGAGCCGCTGCAGGAACTCGCCCTGCGTGACCGGGCCGTGAACGCGCGCGCCGACGGCTTCCGCGGCCCGCGCCAGCGCGTCGAAATCGACATGGGCGGTGATGTCGGCAAGCCCCGGTGTCTTGAGGGGATCAGCGAAGCTATGACGGGCGATGGCCTGGAAGGTGTCGCCGACGTCGCTGCGCACATGGCCGTAATCGATGATTACGGCGGCGCCGCGCTGGTCGCGGATGCGCCTGGCGATGGCCATCATCTCCATGTTCGGCCGCCATTCGAAGATCGCGCCGGCCGGCGCGGCGCGCACCAGCGGCGGCAGCAGCAGCTCGAAGCCGGGCGTCGGATCGGCGGCCGCGCCGTAGACGAAGTTCTCCTCCTCGTCGAGCTCGACGACGCGCTCGTGCCAGCCGGTCTCGCGCCTGATCATCTGGTGGATCGGCAGCACGTCGAAATACTCGTTGGCGAAGATGACGCTGGGGCCCTCCGGCACCTCGTCGAAGCTCTCGTGCCAGTTGACGTTGCGCAGGCCGGTCAGCGTCGCCTTCTGCTTTTCGCGCAGGACAGGATTGACCTCGACCAGGTGGACCGAGATCGTCTGGTACAGCGGCGGCAGCACGCGCAGCGCCCGCAGCGCATCCGACATCATGGTGCCGCGGCCGGGGCCCAGCTCGATCAGCCGGAATTGCTGCGGCGATCCCGTCGCCTTCCAGATCGAGGCCGCCCACAGCCCGAGCAACTCGCCGAACATCTGGCTCACTTCGGGGGCGGTGGTGAAGTCGCCCTCGCGTCCGAGCGGATCGCGCGAGATGTAGTAGCCGTGCTCCGGATGCATCAGGCACAGCTCCATGTAGCGCCAGACCGGCATCGGGCCGGACGCCTTGATCAGCCGCTTGATCTCGGTGTGGAGCGGAGAGGTTTCGATCACGGATTGGCCTGCAGCGGGGGAGTGGCTTGATGTGTCCCGTGCTTGCGCAGCGCCCGCGCCACCAGGATGGCGCCGATGATCAGCATCGGCACCGACAGCACCATGCCCATGGTCAGGCCACCCCAGAGAAAGCCCAATTGCTTGTCGGGCTCGCGGAACAGCTCGCTGGTGATGCGCGCCGCGCCATAGAGGGTGATGAAGCTGCCGAGGATCAGGCCGGCCCGTTTCAGCGCGCCGAACCGGATCATGATCGCCAGCACGATGAACAGCACGATGCCTTCGAGGCCGGCCTCGTAGAGCTGGCTCGGATGGCGCGGGAGATGGGTCGGATCGCGCGGGAAGATCATCGCCCAGGGCACGCTTGCATCGGCGGCACGGCCCCACAGCTCACCATTGATGAAATTGGCGATGCGGCCGAGCAGCAGGCCGATGGGCGCGACCGCAGTGGTGACGTCGCCGAGCGAGAGGATCGGCAGGCCGTTGCGGCGGGCGAACCAGATCACGGCGAGCACGCAGCCCATGAAGCCGCCATGGAACGACATGCCGCCGTTCCACAGCTCGAAGATCTCGAGCGGATGATCGATGAAGAACGGCAGGTTGTAGAACAGCACGTAGCCGGTGCGGCCGCCGAGGATGATGCCGATCGTGACCCACAGGATGAAGTCGTCGAGCTGGACCAGCGACACCGGCGCCGGGCCGCCCCACAGCCGCTCCTTCTTGAGCAGCGAGCGAGCGTAGAGCCAGCCGATCACGATGCCGCAAATATAGGCCAGCGCGTACCAGCGGATCGCGAACGGGCCGATCGCGATCGCAACCGGATCGAACACGGGGAAATCGATGAGGAGAGGCGTCATTCACTGGCTTTCGTGGACACGGCGTCCCGCTTCCGGAAGCCCCCGGGCGATGCGGGCTTCGAACGAGCCCCGCCACATGAACGGGCGCGGCGCGATGTGATCTCAGGGCTGCTCATACCAGCGCCGCGGGCCGGCGCAACAAGTACGATGACAAGGAAACCAAGGCATGACAAGACGGCCCATCTTGCGGGCGGCGACAGGGATCGCCATTCTGTCTTCCATTATCTTGCTCGTCGCGGGACGCGGAGTTTCTCACATGACCCAGACCAACAACCGGTTTTTCGACGAACTCGGCCGCCTGATGAACGATGCCGCAGGTGCCGCCCAGGGCATGAAGCGGGAGGTCGATTCCGTCATCCGCAACCAGGCGGAGAAGATCCTGAACGACCTGGACATCGTGAAGCGCGAGGAGTTCGAGGCGGTCAAGGACATGGCCCGGCTCGCCCGCGAGGAGAACGAGGCGCTGAAGGCGCGGATCGCGGCGCTGGAAGCCAAGCTGGGTGGTGCGGCCGGCACGCCGCCGGGCGCCGGCAGCGCGGATGGCTGACGCCGCGGCCGGGTCGCCCTGGGACGGGAGGGGCAGGCGGCCCCTTCATTTCCTTGTCATTTCCCGGGTTTGCCGCTAGAACGCCGCCACGTCCGCGGCCCCCGCACCCCTGGAGGCTTGCCGAAGGACGTCCAGCAACGGGCCGCATTGCGGCCTTTAACTTTTTAAAACAAGGACTTAACACGATGGCGACCGTCAGAGAACTGAAGGCGACCGCCCGTCCGTCAGTCGGCAAGGGGGCCGCACGGGCAGAGCGTCGCGCCGGGAGAGTGCCCGGAGTGATTTATGGAGACAACCAGCCCCCGCTGCCGATCTCGGTGGAAGACCGCGAGCTGCGCCAGCGCATCCTCGCAGGCCGGTTTCTGACCACGATCTTCGACGTCACCCTCGACGGCAAGAAGCACCGGGTGATCCCGCGCGACTTCCACCTCGATCCGGTCAAGGACTTCCCGATCCACGTCGACTTCATGCGGCTCGGCCAGGGCGCGACCATTCGCGTCAGCGTGCCGCTGCATGTGGTGGGCTCGGAAGGCGCGCCGGGCGTCAAGCGCGGCGGCACGGTCAACATCGTGACCCACACGCTCGAGCTCGAGTGCCTCGCGGAGAACATTCCGCAGTACATCGAGGCCGATGTCAGCGCGCTCGAGATCAACCACTCGCTGCACATCTCCGATGTCAAGCTGCCGACCGGTGTGAAGACGCTCTCGCGCGACGACGCGACGCTCGTCACCATCGTGCCGCCGTCGGGCTATGGCGAGGAGCAGAAGGCGGCTGCTGGCGCCGCAGCGGCGCCCGCTGCTGCTGCTCCGGCTGCCGCTGCGAAGGCTCCCGCGGCCGCTGCCAAGGCGCCGGCTGGCGGCGACAAGAAGAAGTAAGCCGTTCCGCTTCTGGGAAGCACGGGCGGGTCCCGTGCTTCTCGAAGCGACGGCGGGGGCGGATGCCGCGTCATGCTGCTGTTTGTCGGCCTCGGCAATCCCGGCGCGAAATATGCGCGCAACCGGCACAATATCGGCTTCATGGCCGTTGACGAGATCGCGCGGCGTCACCGCTTTTCGCCGTGGCGACGCAGGTTTCAGGGCGAGACCTCGGAAGGCACGCTCGACTCCGAGCGCGTCATCCTGCTCAAGCCCACGACCTATATGAACGAATCCGGCCGCGCCGTGCAGGAAGCGGCCAGCTTCTTCAAGCTCGGCGTCGGCGACGTCACGGTGTTTCAGGATGAGCTGGAATTGTCGCCGGGCAAGCTGCGCGTGAAGGTCGGCGGCGGCATTGCCGGCCATAACGGGTTGCGCTCGATCTCGGCGCATCTCGGCAACGACTATCGCCGCGTCCGGCTCGGCATCGGTCATCCCGGCGTCAAGGAATTGGTGCACGGCCATGTGCTGTCGGACTTCGCCAAGTCCGACATGCCCTGGGTCGAGGCGCTGTGCGAGGCGGTGGCCGACAATGCGGGTTTGTTGACGGGCAAGCGCGACTCCACCTTCGCCAACAAGGTGCATCTGGCGCTGCAGGCCAAAGGTTTTCTGGACAAGGGCGATGCCGGCGCCGCGTAAGGCGCCCCGGGCCCTCGCCTCAAGAGGATGCGAGACGGATCATGGGATTCAAATGCGGGATCGTCGGCTTGCCCAACGTCGGCAAGTCGACGCTGTTCAACGCGCTGACGGAGACGGCGGCGGCGCAGGCCGCGAACTATCCGTTCTGCACCATCGAGCCGAATGTCGGCGAGGTCGCGGTGCCAGACCCCAGGCTCGAGAAGCTTGCGGCGATCGCCAAGTCGGGCCAGATCATTCCGACGCGGCTGACCTTCGTCGACATCGCCGGCCTGGTGCGCGGCGCCTCCAAGGGTGAAGGCCTCGGCAACCAGTTTCTCGCCAACATCCGCGAGGTCGACGCGATCGCGCATGTCGTGCGCTGCTTCGAGGATTCCGACATCACCCATGTCGAGGGCAAGATCGCCCCGCTCGCCGACATCGAGACCATCGAAACCGAGCTGATGCTGTCCGATCTCGACAGCCTCGAGAAGCGGGTCGACAACCTCGCCAAGAAGGCCAAGGGCGGCGACAAGGACGCCAAGGAGCAGTACGAGCTGGTCACCCGTGCTCTGGTGCTGCTGCGCGACGGCAAGCCCGCGCGGCTGCTGGAGCGCAAGCCGGAGGAGGAGCGCGCCTTCGGCATGCTCGGACTGCTCACCTCCAAGCCCGTGCTCTACGTCTGCAATGTCGAGGAAGGCTCGGCCAAGGACGGCAACAGCTTCTCAAAGGCGGTGTTTGAGCGCGCCAAGGAGGAGGGCGCGGTCGCCGTCGTGATCTCGGCCAAGATCGAGTCCGAGATTGCGACGCTGTCGCGCGAGGAGCGAGTGGATTTCCTGGAGACGCTCGGGCTCGAAGAGGCAGGTCTCGATCGGCTCATCCGCGCCGGCTATCAGCTGCTCGACCTGATCACCTACTTTACGGTCGGTCCGAAGGAAGCGCGCGCCTGGACCATTCACCGCGGCACCAAGGCGCCGGCGGCGGCCGGCGTCATTCACACCGATTTCGAGAAGGGCTTCATCCGCGCCGAAACCATCGCCTATGCCGACTATGTCGCGCTCGGCGGCGAGGCGGGCGCCCGCGAGGGTGGCAAGCTGCGCCTCGAAGGCAAGGAGTATGTCGTCGCCGACGGCGACGTCATGCACTTCCGCTTCAACAACTAAGGCCGTGCGGGGCGGCTACATCCGCCCCTGCTCGCGGATCGCGCCGAGATGCTCGTTGATGCGGAAGACGATCAGCACGAACTCGGCGATGATGCGCGAGAACACCATGCCGACGATGATGCCGGCGAGCGACGACAACAGCATCAGGAAACCGCCGAACGGGCTGATCGCCATTTCGGAGAGGCCCGTGAAAATGCCGCGAATTCCCGACAGGATGATCAGCGCAATCACGAGCCAATAGAACGTCTTGATGATGGTGGGCGTGATGAAGCGGTCCCACTGGAACAAATCGCGAAATTCCAACATCTTGATCCCCCGGCCACGTCCGAATCGGTCGTCAAATCCGTCTTTAAGTCGTGTTCGAATTGCGCGCCAGACGGCATCGGCGGCAGCCGAATTCGTTCCGGTATATGGCGCCTTCTGGCACTCTCTTGCGACTGGACCGGGCGTCAGCCATGCGAGCGGCCCGGTTGTGATTGCTGCAAAGTGCGGCCACAATCGGGCTTCTTTCAGCCATTCCCAACCTCATGACCCTCACCTTCGAAGATTTTCCGCAAGGCCCGTTCGTCAGCTTCGGCCCGCGACACGTCACCCGCGACGAGATCATCGCCTTCGCGTCTGAGTTTGATCCGCAGCCGATGCATCTGGACGAACTGGCTGCCTCGCAGTCGATGCTCAAGGGTCTGTCCGGCTCGGGCTGGCACCTCTGCTCGCTGATGATGCGCATGATGTTCGACGGCTTCATCGGCCGCACCGCTTCGCTCGGCTCGCCGGGCGTCAACGAGGTCCGGTGGCTGTCGCCGCTGCGTCCTGACGATGAGCTGATGCTCGATGTGGAGGTTCTGGAAGCGCGGGTGTCGCGGAGCCGTCCGTCGACCGGGATCGTCACCTTCAAATGCAGCGTGCGCAACAAGGCTGGCATGAGACTTTGCGAGATGGTTTCTCCCATCATCGTCGAGCGCCGTGAGAGCCGCGGGCAGGTGGGCTGATGCGCTTTTTCGAGGATCTTCAGGTCGGCCAGCGCCGCGAGCTCGGCTCCTACACGTTCACTGCCGAAGAGATTAAGCGCTTTGCCATTCAATTCGATCCGCAGCGCTTTCATCTCGACGAGGAAGAGGGCCGCCGGTCGCTGTTCGGCGGGCTCGCGGCATCGGGATGGCACATCGGCTCGGTCTGCATGAAGCTGATCGTCGCGGACAATCAGCGACTGCTGGAGATCGCGCGCACGCGTGGCGAGCCGATCGCTCTCGGAGGTCCTTCTCCCGGCTTCCGTGATCTGCGCTGGCACAAGCCGGTGCTTGCAGGAGATACGATCAGCTTCTCGAGCGAGATTGATTCGCTTCGCGAGTCGGCCTCGCGCCCGGAGTGGGGCATCCTGCAGGCGCGCAATACCGGCATCAATCAGCGCGACGAGCTGGTGTTCTCTGTGCTTGCGTCGGCCTTCGTCCCTCGACGGAACAACGGTTGAGGCGAAAAGGTCACGCTTCGTAGGATTGTCGGCGCGGAACGAACTTCGCGCTAACGCATTCTGAACTCCGACTCTATAAGACAGCCAATCAGGGATCAGGATGTGGGGGATGAGTATGGCAGATCGCGGTGGTCTGAAACTCCTCGGCTTTATCTTTGCCAGCGTGACGCTCGCGGTGATGCTCGCGACGGGAATGGTCGTGAAGGGCTACGCGGACGGATCGTATTCGCTCGAGACGTCAGCGACGATCAACGAGTGACGGTTTAACTACTCGTTAACCAGAACGGACCACGCGGTCCTGTTCGTAGAGGCGATCTAGCGGCTCCAGATGAGCACCATGATCGCCATCGCCACCACCAGCAAACCGACGAAACTGACCATGATGGTCCCGATCCGCTGAGGCTTGGGCCGCAGAGGAATCGGATCGGTGTTGTGCGGCCGGATCGTTTCCATGAGAGCGACATCCCCCTGACGCAACCTGCCCGCCACGAGAGCGGCGGAAGTTGGTCGCGGGAGGGCCGGAGCGCGTTCAAGGACGCGGCGCTGCAAAGACGAAAACCGCCGCGCGATGCCTCGCACGGCGGTCCTCTTCAAGATCCGGCAAGAACGTTCAGCTGCTGCGCAGGCCGTCGGCGGCGCGCTTCCACTGCGTGACGTTCTCGGCGATCGCCCGGGTCGACTTCATCGCCGCCTGGCTGAGCTGCGCATAGCTCGCGATCTCGCGCTGCACCCGCTGGCCCTCGGCATGCAGCAGTTCGCGCAGGCTCTCGAGCTCTCCGATCAGGTTCTCGATCTCCGACAGCGAGGTGCCGGCGACGCGCTGGATCAGCGTGGTGACGCTGTTCACTGCTGCATCGGCATCGATCGAGGCCTCGGCCGTGGCGGCCGCATTGGGGCGGCGCAGATAGGCGATATCGTTACGGACGAAATCACGAATGCCGGCCTCGACTTCGGAGACCGCGGCCAGATCCGTATCCAGCTCGGCTTCAGTTCCATCGATCTTGTCCGGACGAATGACATTCATCGGCTAATTCCTCATTTCGCGTTCAAGCGAGCGCGGTGTCCCCGCACGACGAACTTCTCAAAGCCTATCAGTGCGGCCAAATTGGGCCGCACCGCGGCGAAGCTGCGGCGAACGTTCGATCATTCGTGGCGGGCTGCCGCAATGGTGAACGTCACCAGCTCCGCTTGAAGCCGGCCGAGATGCTCTTGCTGGTGCCGCCCTGCGCGGTCTCGCTGACTGAGCCGGAGATGCTGAGACCATCCGACAGCTTCTGCTCCGCGCCGACCTTGCGCAGCCATTTGTCGTCGCTCGACGACAGGGTCTGGCCGGCGGTGACGCTGGTGCCGGTGTCGCCGATCGAGAGCTTGGCGGACTGCTCGGTGTCGAAGCTGCGGCTGGTGGTCTTCGGCGCCGCGCCGGGAATCGGCACCATGCCCTGCTGGGTGACGTTGTAGCCGTTCTGCAGGGTCAGATTGTAGTGATCGATCGGCACCGCCTTGGTGATGGTGGTGCCGAGCCGGCTGTGATCGGATCCGGGATCGACGCGGGCCTCGATGGCGGTCTTGTCCCAGATCGAGCCGGCCCCCGGCGCGGTGACGGCCGCCCAGGCCGAGCCGCCGGATTCCGGAGCATTGCCGCCGTTCTCGGCCTTCTCCGCCAGCAATTCCGACATCGTGGTCGGCTGCCGCGCGACCGTCATGTCGGCGCCGACGCGGGCGTCCCAGAACGGCGATACCGACTGCTTGACCGACACGCCCGAGGCGAGGCTGCCCTTGTTCTGGTTCGACCAGTCGAGCGCGGCGGCCTTCTCTGCGGCGGCCTTGCGCTTCGCCGCCGCGGCGGCTTCGGGACGGTCGAGGAAGGTGGTGTCGTCGATCGCGAGCTGGCTCCAGTCGAGCTTCTCGACGTCGATGTCCTTCATCGGGTCGGCCGCTGCCTGGTCCTCGGACTTGTCCTCGTCCTCCGGCTCCGGCGCGATCTGCTGCCAGGGTGTGATCTGCAGCGGCTGCGGCGCCTGCATCAGCGTCTGGGCCGGCGCGGCGGACGCAAGAAGGCCGAAGCCGGCCGTGAAAACCGCCAGCGCGCAACCATACGATGTCATGAGAGCAACCCCCGCCGCCCGAACCTGTGTGCCGGAATATGGTGGAATCTTGGCGCAAAATTATGGCTGCGCCAGTCACGATCTGTTGGGTTGCCGGTGAGTGTGACCACAATCCAACACGCCGGCGGGCTCAGGCGAAGCTGCCGATGCGCGGCAGGTCGATGGGGCGGCCGAGCGTCTGCTCGACCAGATCGAACGTATCGATCAGGATCCGCAGCCGCGCGAGCTTGCCGGCGCGGAATTGCATGAATTGCGCGAGCCGCGCCGTGATCGGCTTGTCGGAATCCTGCGCCGTCATCGCGCAGCGGACCATGGTCGCCGCGCTGGTCTCGTCCAGCATCAAGGTCTCGCGCTCCAGCCGGCGGATGCTCACATTGTCCGCGATCTGCCTGACGGCGTCGAGCACGGCGGCGCGGCCGTGCCGCGCGCCGAGGAAGGGAAACATGTCGATCGGGCCGTAGATGGCCCAGTCGATGTCGTCATCGAGAAGCTCGGCGAAATCGTCGAAACGGCGGTCGTTGATCGCGCCATGCAATGCGCGCGACAGACGCCAGAGGCTGTGCTCCGTCATCGGCTCGGGATCCTGAACTGGCTTGCAAGGAGGCGCGCCGGCCTCAAGGCGACGTCGCAACGGACGTCGCGCCGGGGCGCCGAATCTATCTCTCTTGAGCCTCACATAAATCAACCACCTGCGCGCGCAACGGCTGTTTTTGCATTGCACAAATGCGCGCGACCGCCGGTCGCCGCGCCCTAACGCCCTTCATGCTGCATGCGCTGCTGCGCGATCGCGACCTCGTGGTCGCGGAAGGCGGCCATGCCGAACAGGGTGGCGCCGGCGAGGCCGCCGATCAGGGCGCCGAGCGGCATGAAGGTGAAGAACACCAGCATGCCCGCATAGCCTTCGAATTCGCTGGTGTTGAACAGCTCGATCCAGGCCAGTCCAAGCCCTACTCCGATCGTCGCGCCGCCGACGACGCCCATCACCAGTCCGGCCATCGCCAGGAATGCTATTCTCATGTCACCGATGCCCCGTATACCACCGCTCATGGGGTGCGGAGCCCGGGCCACAGGTTCAAGGCGACGAGGCCGCCGGTGGTGACGTTTGCGTGATCGGCTGGTCCAGGCCCTGGTCCGCCACGGCCGTGCCGGCCTCAGGGCCGGGCGGCGCCCGCGATCAGCAGCCGGCTGAGATCGCATTCCAGCACCTGCTGCACCAGGTCGTAGGTGTCCATGATCTCGCGGATGCGGGCGATGCGGCCGTCGCGCAGCGTGTAGAAGGCGGCGAGGTCGTATTGCACGATGCGGTCGTTGTCGCGCTTGCGCAGGAAGATGCGCAGATCCACGGCGACCTGGTCGCCTTCGCAGATCATGGTCTTGATCTCGTGCCGGACCTCGGCATAGCGGCTGCGCGCCGTCTCCCACATCTGCCGCACCTCGGCCTTGCCCCGGCGGCCGCCGAGATGGGGGAAGATGTCGATCGGCGCCGAGGCGAAGTGCTCGAGGTCGTCGGTGCAATGCGCCAGCACGTTGTCGAAATCGCCGGCGGCATGGGCCTCGAGCAGCTTGCGCACGCGCTGCTTGTTGATGTGCTCGATCATCCTGTCTCCACTGACGGGAATGTCCGCGTCGGCGATCTCGTTCTGGAGATGCCGGCGGACGGCCGTCAACCACCTGTGTGACCGTCGGCCGGCTCAATGCGCCGGTACGGTGAACGGAAGCTTGGCGAGTGATCGCGTCACGATCATGTCTCAGCCCACTCTCGGCTCATCTCTCAGCTCATTTCTCAGCTCTTGGGTCATCACCGCGCGCGATAAGGTTCGCGCAATGCGTCATGCCGGTTGCGAGGCGGGAACCGCCCCGCCGCGTCGCCGTTACCTCGCACCATTCTTGCGGAGCTCGATCATGACGATGTCGATCACGAAGACCATGCTGGCCGCCTCCGTCGCAGCGCTGGCGCTGCTGTCGACGCAGGCCGCCGAGGCCAAGGGGTGCATCAAGGGCGCCATCGTCGGCGGCGTGGCCGGCCACTATGCCGGTCATCACGGCGTGCTCGGCGCCGCCGCCGGCTGCCTCTATGGCCGTCACCGCGCCAAGGAGCAGGAGCGTCAGCAGCAGCAGGGCCAGGTGAACGGGCAGGGCCGGACCTAATCGATGCCGCGCGTCGACCGTCCTCGGCGTGCCCTCATCCCAGCCGGCGGCGATGGCCTCGCGTGACGGGGCTCACGGTCCTCCTCCGGCGTGCCGGTTAGACGGGAGCGGTCTGGTCCTCGCCGAGGACCGCCGCAACCGGATGTCCGGGCCATGCTCACCGTCGCCTCTCCCAGCACCTCCGCGCCGAAGGCGCCGCTGCTCAACCTCTTCGAAGGCATGGCGCTGACCGCGCTGTTCCAGGCCATTCCAACCTATGCCGGCGCCGCGCTGATCCTCAAGCTGGCGCACAGCACGGCGCTGCGGCCCGGCATCATCGGCTTCGTCGCGAGCGCGACCATCATCCACGTGCTGATGACTTCCGCTGCGGGGCCGCGCTTTCAGCGCGTGCTCAAGCAGGCCTACGCGGCTGATTTCTACGACGCGACGCTGGGCCTCGCCGACAAGGTGCTGCGCTGGCGCACGCAGCCCGAGGCATCGCTGCAGCTCCTGGGCTCGACCGTGATGCTGGCGCTGCTGTCGGTCGCGGTGCTGGCGATGGGATGAGCCGGCATCGCCTCCTCACGATGGATGGGCGCGGCGCTGTCGCTCGTCGCAGCTTGCCTAGGACGACGGCGGAGGGGAGAACTCATTTACGATTCAAACAGCCGAAGAGAGTCCGGGACATGACGGCGCGGTCTCGCGGCATGGGATGCCCGAGTGATGCGATCCGCGTGGCCCTCGTGAGTGCAGAGGGCGCAGGGAATGCCGGGTGAAGGCCTCACCCATGGCCCGCCTGCGAAAAAAATGCAGGCGGCAGGTACCACAGGCAAAGCCGATTCAACCGGCATTCCCTGCGCGACGGTCTTCACGCTTATACGCAGTCTCCCTGGTGCGCCGGGCTTGTTGGCCACCATTGCGACAATGCGCTTGCGCGCACTGCGCGTGATACCAGCATCGGGGTATCAGGACGCTGCGACTTCACGTCCGCGAGCTGCCGTTCGTCCGCGCATCCGAAAATGCGCTGCGGCTTGATCGCGGCCATCGCTCCCCGCCTCGCGTGTCGTGACGATCGCGCGCAACGCCCCTCCGCAATGAGGCGGGATGCGCGGAGATAATCATGATTTCCGATTATTGGCAAGAGGATTATTTTTTTCGGAAATCGATGCCGGGCTGGTCAGCCGCTCCCGCATGAGCTAAACCGCGGCTCCCGTGAACGAGCAGAGGCGGTCTGGAGCATGCGGCGTCCGATGAACAGAAGAGTTGCGATGATGGCGGCGGCATCGGCCGCGGCCGGTGTCTTGCTGGGCTCCCGCGCGGTCTCGGCACAGACCAGTTCCGCCAAACCCACAGGAAAGACCATGACCACTCCCTCCGGACTGCAGATCATCGACACCAAGGAAGGCACCGGCGCCACGCCGACGCGCGGTCAGACCTGCGTGATGCATTATACGGGCTGGCTCTATGAGAACGGCCAGAAGGGCAAGAAATTCGACTCGTCGGTGGATCGCAACGAGCCGTTCGAATTCCCGATCGGCATGAAGCGCGTGATCGCCGGCTGGGACGAGGGCGTCGCCACCATGAAGGTCGGCGGCAAGCGTACCCTGATCATTCCGCCCGAGCTGGGCTACGGCGCCCGCGGCGCCGGCGGCGTGATTCCGCCGAACGCGACGCTGATGTTCGACGTCGAACTGCTCGGCGTGAAGTAGAGACGCTGCCTTCGCCCGCTTTCATCACGAGGTGAGTTGATGCAAAGGCTTTCACCGCCGTCATTGCGAGGAGCCGCAGGCTGCGAAGCAATCCAGTGTCCGGTCGGGACTCTGGATCGCGTCGCTTCGCTCGCGATGACGGAGGTAAGCACGAGCTATTTCTCGGACGCGATATAAAACGAAAGGACCGGCCCACGAGGAGCCGGTCCTTTTAGTTTCTATTGAGCATCAACGCG
Source organism: Bradyrhizobium sp. SZCCHNS30572 (assembly GCF_032484415.1). NCBI lineage: Bacteria > Pseudomonadati > Pseudomonadota > Alphaproteobacteria > Hyphomicrobiales > Nitrobacteraceae > Bradyrhizobium > Bradyrhizobium sp. SZCCHNS30572. The sequence continues at coordinate 629,725 of NZ_JAUESY010000001.1, forward strand.
CGACCTCAGTGGTCGCGCCGATCCTGTTCAGAGGTTCTTGTTCGCAGCGCCGGCGGCAGTGTTCACCGCGTCCTTGGTCGCCTGCTTGGCATCGCCCAGCGCCTGCTGGCCCTTGCCCTTGATTTCCTGCACGGCACCCTCGCCCTGCAGGCGCTCGGAGCCGGTGGCTTCGCCGATGCCCTGCTTGGCCTTGCCGATGGTCTCGTTGGCGACGCCCTTGATCTTGTCGGTGGTGGCACCCATGATTTCGTCCTCCGTTGTTCGTGTGAACTCCACCGATCCAACGCACGCAATGCAGAAAGGTTCGCGCGGAACTGCGAATAGCTTCGCTGCGGCATTTCGGCTAAGAACGGTTGGTTCCCTCGAACCGACGAAATCCCGAGAAGAAATCATGTCAGGCTCTCACGATCACGCGCACGGCCATTCCCACGATCACGGCGACGAGCGCTGGAAGCACGACGGCGTCCGCGTCATTCCGGGCAATCAGCTCGATTCCAACGTGCCGTCGACGCCGGGCATGGACCGCAAGGCGGCGATCAACTTCGCGCGCGTCGGAGCGCAGAAATTGTGGGCGGGCACGGTCACGATCAGGCCTGACGCCAAGACCGGGGCGCATCATCACGGCCATCTCGAGAGCGTGATCTACGTCGTGAAAGGCAAGGCGCGGATGCGCTGGGGCGATCGGCTGCAGTTCACCGCGGAGGCCGGTCCCGGCGATTTCATCTTCGTGCCGCCCTATGTGCCGCACCAGGAGATCAATGCGAGCCCGGACGAAGTGCTCGAATGCGTGCTGGTGCGCAGCGACGGCGAGGCGGTCGCGATCAACATCGACATCGAGCCGGTCGAGAAGCCCGAGACGGTGCTGTGGATCGACCCGGTGCACCGCGATCCTGCCGAATCGAAGTCGTAGCCATCAAGGAAATGGCGGAGCCGTCTCGCGACGGCTCCGCCGGGCAGGGAGCGGCTATACCGCCTTCCCTCTCACACGCGAAGCAGGGGCGACTGTCGCGCGTGTGTCTCGCTGGTCGTTGCACCCGAGCCGTCGTTCGGATGAATGCTGATCAGGCCGCCTCGTTGGCGCGGCGCCAGCTTCCGAGCCTGGCGGTTGTTCAGGATGTGGCTGACCAAAGTGGTCTTCCCAGCCCCGAGGAAGCCGGACAAGACCGTGACGGGGAGTTTGCGCATCGAGATCGAACAGCCTCTTCAGGGGAAAGGGTCGGTGCCGGCGGGCGGGCATGCGGCCTCTTTATGCAATGTTATAACGTAACATCATCTGAAACGGGAGAGGGTGTCAAGGGGAGAGAGTGGCGACGAAGGCGTGAGTGGGCGGGCTCGCGGCCGCTTGGGGAGTCGGCAGAGGCGGCGGCCGAGACGCAGGGCGCGAGCGGCTCTGGTGAGCTGGTGAAGCCCTTGCAGTGCTGAAACGACGCTGCAGCCGCCAGCGACACCGCGTTCCCTCTGCCGTGAAGAACGCGGAGAGGGAAGCAGTATCGGTGGCGGGATGCAGCTCCGTTTCATCTCCTAAAAGAGGAGCTGATATCTTTTCGTGTAGCTGGGTCGTCAGTCCCTGCGACAAGCTACTGAAACAGCACTCACGAGAATTGGCTCAGCCATGGCACCTACCTCGACAGGAACGCCGTGCCGGCCGGACCACTGGCCGCCGACATCGACAGTGCGCCGGGCGCGATCGCCCAGTTGGTCTGGTTCAGGATCAGCGTGTTGAACACCATCGTGACGCTGTTGCTGCTCATGGTCGAGACCGAGTTGATGGTGACGTTGCGGCTCGGCAGATACATCAGGCCGGTGTAGGACGAGCTGCTGGTGCCGTTGATCGGCAGGTTCGTCGTCGACAGGCCACTCGGCTCGTACATCAGGATATTGGCGTAGGTGCCGCTGGTCGGCGCCGACAGCGTCGCATTGACGTTGCCGTTGAAGGTGAGCGTCGCGTTCTGGTCGACGAGGTAGAAGGTGACGCCGCTGCCGGTGACCGTCCACCCCGAGTTGAAGGTCATCGCGCCGCCCTTGATGATGTAGAGGCCCGGATTGAGCGTCAGCGTGCCGGAGCCGTTGAAATTGGTCGCGCCGCAATAGACGCCGGGATTGAGCGTGACCGAGCCGGGATCATAGACTTTGTTGTTGGTGGTGCACGCGCCCACCGTGACGGCGGGCAGCTTGCCGGCAAATGGGTCGGAGATCGCCGCGCAGCCGGTCTCGGCCGGCGGAGTGACGCCGCCGTTCTTGGTGATGTTGGTGCCCTTGATGCAGATGCGCTTGACGTTGAGCGTGGCGTTGAACATCGCGGCCGGGCTCTGCGTCGACAGCACGTGGATCTCGCAGCTCGGCGCATTGAGCTGGGCCCCGGAATTCACCAGCAATGATTGCGCGTTGATGGTGCTGACCAGCAGGATGCAGACGGGCGACGTGGTCTGCGCGCCGGCCTTGGCCGTTGCGGACGCCGTCACGCCGAGCGATGTCGTGCCCATCACGTTGAGGAACGAGGTCTTCACCGAGGTCGTCGCAGTGCCCGACAGCGAGCCGTCGCTGTTGGGCGTGAAGGTCGCCGTTGTCCCGGTGCCGAACCGGCCTTTGAAGCTGCCCGAGAACACCGCGCTCGCGGTCGACACCTGCTGCGCGCTCGCCTGGGTCACGCCGGCGAGCACCGCGGCGTCGACCGACTTCTGCAACTGCGCCCTGGTGTCGCTCGACTTGGCGAAATCGACCGCGGCGCCGACCGACACCAGGATCGGGATGATGGTGATGGCGAAGATCATGCTGATCTGGCCGTCCTTCGCGCGGCCAAATCTCCATGCCAGATCGCGAAGAGTCTTCGACGAAATCGATGCGGTCATGTGCGACGCTTCCTGCTGATGGCTGTCCGAGGCTCGATGCCGGCGGATGCGAGCCCCTGCTGCAAAGGAAGTGGCGGTCAGACGTTACCGCATGCTGAATCCGGTTCCGTAAAGGAAACCGGCAGCGGAGTAGCGGAAGCGGAAGGTTATCAGCCCGTTTGCCGGATCATCGACAGGTGCCCGTTCGCACCACTCATTGGTAGCAGTCGCGCGAATTGCCTGTATTTGGCGGTGACGGCTTGTGAGTTGCAAGCGGTCGGATTGCGCCCGCCGGTGGATGTCGCGCTAACGAGGCGAACGCCAGATCCGGGGCGAGAGAACGCGGCTGCACACCAATGCGTAGAGCGCGGTCACCAGGATGACGGTGAGATTGACCATGACCGCGTTGAGCGCGCTCGGCAGCCCGACTCGCAGGATGTCGGCGAACAGCCGGCCCTGGTGCACCCGCCAGGGGCCAGCGCCAGCCGCTAATAATGGACGCGCAGGCCGATGCCGCCGTGGATGGTGTTGCCGACCGGCTGCGGGCCGAGCGTGCCGTTGACGAACAGATCGGCGATCCAGCCCTGCGGCAGGCGGAAGCCGAGCCGGCCGCCATATTCGAACCAGCCCTGGCTGCCCATGGTCGGCGTCACCGTGCCGTTGCCGGTGACGGTGGCGACGATGCCGGAGCTGGTCGCGAACGACTGGACGTAGCCGCCATTGATGTTGGCCTCGATGCTCGTGCCGAACAGGTGGGTCCACTGGCCGCCGACCTTGACCAGGCTGGTGCGGTCGGTGCCGCCGGCGATCGTCGCATCGAACGGGTTGAAGGCCACCGCGGGATCGCGATAGCCGGCGACGTGCTGCCACAACTGCCACAGCTCGACCGACGCCGCGAGCTCGTCGCGCGGCGAGAGCCGGCTGATCCAGCCGGCGCGGCCGTAGACCGCGTAGTTCGATGCCGTGGTGGTGCCGTCCACCGTGACGTTACCGAGGCTCGTTGCATAGCTCCGGCCGTAGCGCACGCGCTCATAGGGCGTCAGGATCGTGCCGACGTCGAAGAACGGCCGCGACGAGCCCCAGTCGACGAAGTCGTAGCGCAGTGCGAAGGCGCCGATCGGCGCCGACGTCACGTGGTAGCCGTTCTCGTCGTAGTGCGTGTAGGCGAGGCCCGCGAGCAGCGCCAGATTGTTTGTGAGCTGCTTGCGGCCATGGATGCCGGCCGAGAACGAGCCGGCCGAGCCGAATGCGCTAATGCAGTCGTTGCAGTTGACCTGCTCGTTGACGCCGAGCAGCACCAGCCCGAGCACGCGGTTGGTGATCATCTGGTTGAAGCGCTGGTCGGCGAGGCCGTTGATCGCGTTCGCGCTGTTTCCCGCGCCGGTGGGCGACGGCGACGGGGTCGGCGAGATCGAGGGAGAGGGCGTCGGTGTCGGACTTGAGGTCGATGTCGGCGTGGCCGACGGCGTCGGCGTCGCGGTGGGCGAGGAGGTCGGCGACGGCGACGGGCTGGGGCACGGCGCCGCCGCGAAATTGTCCACCCCGCAACTGCTCTGCGCGGCGGCCGGCGCGGCTTGCAGCGCAAGCGCGAGCAGCCCGCCGGCGATGGCGGTCATCAGGAGAGCAAGCTGACCGCGGCGCGTTCTCATCGTCATCGCCCGCACAGGATGCCGGTGAAGTCCTGCGGCGGCGCGTTGCTGGCGAGATCGGTGACCGTGCAAAGGCCCGACGTCGACGCGCAGGTTGCGGCAAAGCTCCAGGACGGATTGCTGGTCTTTTTGATCGCGCTTCTGCCGTTGCCGATCGCAGTGATGATCGCAGTGTCGCCGGGCTGCGTCAGCTCGAGGCATTGGAAGGTGAGGGTGCAGACCCGCGAAGCGCCCTCCTGCAGCACGACCATGGTCTGGCCGCGCTGCGACTTGATGTCGAGAATGGTGCCGCGCACGCCGATGGTCGCCAGCGGCGTGTTGATCTTGTAGGCGGCCTTGTCGGAATGGCCGGTGACGAAGCGGAACGCGCCGGTGCCGAGCCTGATCGCGATGTCGCGATAGCTGGTCTCGTCGTTGAAGACGGTGCGGTCGAGCGTCAGGGTGGCGTTGGCGCCGAGCGAGAGATTGGTGCTGTCGATCATGACGAGCCGCGCGGCACTGTCATTGCCGGTGCGCACCGTTTCGTTGCGCACGACGCCGTCGCCGACGCTGATCGGGCTGCTCGAGGCGCCTGCAACGCGCAGCACGTCCTTCTGCACCAGCACGGCCTCGCCGATGCGGCCGTCGGCGCTTGCCCCGCCCGCGACGCCCAGCAGGGCGGCAGCCGAGATTGCAGCAACACAGGTCCGGCGACGCAGACTCATATCCACACCGAAGATTGTTTCCTGCTCAATCTAGCCGAAGACGGCGCGCGGGGTTGTTGTAAAATGGGCACATGTTTGCCTCGATGACCGTTCGGTGGTTAGTTGCCGTCAGCGTGAGATCAGTTCAACGCGGAGGCCCATGAAGGTATCTGCTGCTCGCCGGGATGACGACGAAGAGGACGGCGAGGTTGCGCAGGGTGGCGCTCTGTCGGTCCGCCGCTGTGTGACGACGGCATTGCTGATCTTCGCGATCGCGCACGTCGTGCTGATGATCGGGCTCGCCTCGCCGCCAAAATTCGTCTTCGACGAGGTGCATTACGTGCCGGCGGCGCGGCAGATGCTGGCACTGGAGCCGGCGACGCCGCGGCTCAATCCGATGCATCCGCCGCTCGCCAAGGAGCTGATTGCGCTGTCGATCAGGACGTTCGGCGACAACGCCTTCGCATGGCGCTATCCCGGTACCGTGCTCGGCGGGCTCGCCGTCGCCGCGATCTATCTGTGCGGCCTGGCGCTGTTCGCGGCGCAATGGCCTGCCATCGCAGCGGCGCTGCTCGCGGCCTTCAACCAGATGCTGTTCGTGCAGGCGCGCATCGCGATGCTCGACATCGGCGCGCTCGCCTTCAGCCTGCTCGCGATCGCGGCCTTTCTGTTCTCGTTCAGGCAGCGCCGGCCGCAGGTCGTGTTCGCGCTGGCGGGGGCGCTGTTCGGCCTTGCGATCGCCTGCAAATGGAGCGGGCTGTTTCCGCTCTTGACGGCGCTTCTCATCGTCGGTCTCATCAAGCTGTTGCAACACTGGCAGACGTCGTTCGGCGATGGCGAGCCGACCGACTGGTATCGGCCCGAGCAATGGCCGCAACTGAGCTGGCTGCAGATCGTGCTGTGCCTCGTCGCGATGCCGGCCGTCTGCTATCTCGCGACCTTCGTCCCGCTGCACGGCCTGTCCGTCAGCGGCATCCTCGAAGCGCAGCGGCGCATCTTTGCCGACAGCGTCACCACGGCGATCGCCGGCCATACCTATATGAGCGCGTGGCCGACCTGGCCGTTGCTGGTCCGTCCGGTCTGGTTCTTGTTCGACAAGACGAGCGACACCGACATCGCCGCGGTGGTGCTGCTCGGCAATCCGCTGGTGCTGTGGCCGGCGCTTGCGGCGATCGCGATCTGCGTCCGGGATTTCATCGCGACGCGCAGCGCGACGGCGTTCCTGATCCTGGCGTTCTATCTCGGCTGCTATCTGCCCTGGGCGCTGCTGCCGCGCGCGCTGAGCTTCATCTACTACTACCTGCCGTCGGCGACGCTGGCGAGCCTCGCGCTCGTCCATGTGCTGACCCGCTGGCCGCGCTGGGTGCTGTTGAGCTATGTCGCCGTCGCGATCCTGGGCTTCCTCGCGATGCTGCCGGTCAGCGCCGCCTTCATCGGCACGACGATGCAGACCTTCACCCGGTTGATGCTGTTCCAGAGCTGGATCTGAAACCGGACAAAAAGCGCCCCGCCCGCCAGGGACCGTGGGCAGGCGGGGCGATGCGCGGCGGAGCGCTCACTTCGCCGCGGTTTTGGTGTCCATGTTGACGACCTGAACCCGCCGGTTGAGCGGATCGGCCGGGTTGGCCGCGTCCTTGAGCTTGGTCTTGCCATAGCCGACCGTGACGAGGTCCTGGCCGGGGAGGGCGAACCTCTCGACCAGATAGCGCTTGATGGTGTCGGCACGGCGCTCGGAGAGATCCTGGTTGAAGCCGTCGCTGCCGATGCCGTCGGTATGGCCGGCGACCACGAAGGTCGAGCCCTTCAGGTTCGGATCGGACAGCGCCTTGCCGAGCTCCTGCACGGCCGGCATCGAGGCCTTGCTGATCTCGGCCGAGTTGTAGTCGAACTGGATCTCGAGATCGATCTTGGGCTTGGTGGCCGCGATCTCGGCAATCTGCTCGCGCTCGCCGAGCGACAGCGAGCGGGTCTTGCGGTTGCGCATGCTGTCGATGAAGGCCGCTTGCTTCGCCTGCGCTGCCGCGTCGGCCTGCGGAGTCGCCTGCGGTCCGACCGAAATGCCGCGCGTCACGGCCTTCGGCTTCAGCGCGTTGAGGATCTTGTCGGCCGACACGGCCTCGCCGGCGAGGGCGGTGCCTGCACCGATCGCCAGCATGGCGGAGAACGCCGCCGCCTGAACTGCAAAGCGTCCAAAATATGGGGTCATCGTCGTTATCCTCGGGTCGTCATGCCCTATGGCCATTGGATGCGTGAACGATAGAACGGGTTCAAAGCATCAAATGTGATCGACGTCACGTTGCCGGACCGGGCGGCCCGTGAGGGGCGAAGCGAGTGGTCCGCGGGACGCGCCGCGCGCTGCCGCAAAGCGATCGGCAGGTGGCCGGTCCGCGAACAACAAATCGGCCAGATGCGGTTCTACCGGATAGCGCTCGCCGGGAAAAAATCGCAAACCTGAGGGACGCGAACGGCGAGTGGATTCGTAGTCAAAGAAACGCGAACAGAAAAGCAAAGCCGTGTTCAACCCATCGCACAGGCGCGACTATCAGTCCCATCGGGCGAGCAGTCAGGATCAGACGGGATCAGCCGGTTCCATGTCGACGCTGATCGGAGCCGGCATCATTGCGGCATCGATCCTGCTGTCGACGCTGATCACTGCGGTCGGCAACCGCTATGTCGGCCTGGAAAGTCCCTCCGAGGATACGGCCTGGCTGGTCGACCGCCTGACCGGCCGCATCTACAAGTGCCGTGCGCCGGATCCCGGCCGCGCCAGCTGCAAGGCCGAGATCGCCACCGGCAGCATTCCGGACAAGTCCAGGCCTTGAGGTTCCGCAAGGGGATCTCGCCGGACTGATTTGCCGTTGCGGGAGCGGGGGCGAATCTCGCACCATTGCGCGGCATGCCCGCCGTTTCCACGCCCATCCCGCTCTCCAAGCCGCAGGCGCGCCGCATCTGGCTGCGCGCGCAGCGGCTCGATGCCGAGGCGCCGTTCGGCGCGGGCCCCGAGGCGGTCGCCGCCGCCATTGCCCATCTCGGCTATGTGCAGATCGACACCATCAACGTCATCGAGCGCTGCCATCACCACATCCTGTTCAGCCGCATTCCCGCCTATCGCCGCGCCGATCTCAGGCAGGCGCAGAGCACCGACAAGACCGTCTTCGAATATTGGACGCACGCGCTGTCCTATATTCCGGTGCAGGACTTCCGCTACTTCGTTCTGGCGATGCGCCGCCACCGCCGCGAGGGCCATCGCTGGCTCACGACCGTGAAGCCTGAGGATACGCGCAAGGTCATGCGGCTGATCCGCCAAGGCGGCGCTCTGACGATCCGCGACATCGACGACGACGTTCTGCGCGAGAAGGACCACGCCTGGGCCAGCCGCAAGCCGTCGAAGCGCGCGCTGCAGCTCGGCTTCTACGAGGGCGTGCTGACGGTGTCGGGCCGCGACGGCATGCTCAAGACCTACGATCTCACCACCCGGCATTTCGGCTGGGAACGGCTGCCGAAGGGCGCCAATGATCGCGAGATCGCAACCTATCTGCTCGACCGCGGCTTGCGCGCCCAAGGCGTCGTCAGCCTCGATTCGCTCTGCCATCTCAATGCGCCAAGCAAGGCCGCCGTGCGCCGGGTCATCGATGCCAGGGTCCGGCGCGGCGAGCTGCTGCCGGTGACGGCGGAGGGCGCCGGCAAGCAGGAGCACTGGATCACGCCTGCTGCATTGGCAGCGCCGATCGAGATCGATCCGGCGCGCGTGCACATTCTGTCGCCGTTCGATCCGCTGATCATCCAGCGCAAGCGGACGCAGGCGATCTTCGACTATGAGCATCGCTTCGAGGCCTATGTCCCGAAGGACAGGCGCCTGTTCGGCTATTTCGCGCTGCCCGTCCTGGTCGGCGACGAGATCGTCGCCGCGCTCGACCTCAAGACCGACCGCCAGAACGGCAAGCTCCTGATGCAGAAATGGAGCTGGGTCGGCCAGGGCAAGGCCGCGCGTGGCGAGCGGCGCAAGGCGCTGAAGCGGCAGATCGAGGATGAGCTGCACCGGTTCCAGAAGTTTCAGCTTGGAGATTGAGGCCGGGAGCAACGGGTCCGTTTTCGCTTGAATTGGGAATGATTGTTTCCTATTATCCGGCCATGATGAAGTCTCCGAAGGATGCCGTCGAGCGCCGTGGGCCTGGCCGGCCGCGCGAGTTTGACATGGACACCGCCTTGAGCAGGGCGCTGGTGGTCTTCAGCGAGCGCGGCTACCACGCGGCGTCGCTGGCCGAGCTACGCGCCGCGATGAAGCTCGCGACGGGAAGTCTCTACAAGGCGTTCCAGGACAAGCGCGCGATCTTCCTCGCGACACTCGATTACTACATCGCGCGGCGTGACCGACAGCTGCGCGAACGTCTCGATGCGCAGCACAGCGGCCGCGACAAGCTGCGGGCCTTGCTGCAGTTCTATGCCGAGTCCGCCAGTGACGGCGAGGGCCGGCGCGGTTGCATGGTCGTCACCAGCGCGGCGGAGCTCGCCACCTTGGATGCGGAGGCCGCCGCCAAGGTCCGCGGGGCGATGCGCCGGGTTGAGAGCCTGGTGTGCGATCTGATCAAGCTCGGACAATCCGACGGATCGATCCGGCCGAATCTCGACGCGGAAGCCGTGGCTGGCGCTCTTTTCTGTGTAATCCAGGGGCTGCGGGTGGTCGGCAAGACGGGGCGTGCCAAGAGCGAGATGATGAGCGTCGCAAATCAAGCCGCGACCTTGTTCGCGTGACATCGTGCCAAATTAGGAAACATTTGTTCTATAATAAGGAGAATGATCGTGCCCGAGTTGATGAACGCCATCTCTGCCCAAAGTCCGTCGCGCCTGGTCGCGGCTGAGCCGTTCTGTCGCGCCGAGCCCTCGTTGCCGGGATTCACCCACCGCTTCGAGACAGTCGAGGGTGTCAGGCTGCACTATGTCAGCGGTGGCCCGCCGGATGGCGAGGTGGTGGTGCTGCTCGCAGGCTTCCCCGAAAGCTGGTTTGCCTGGCGCAAGGTCATGCCGCTGCTCGGGTCGCGCTATCGGGTCATCGCGCCGGATCTCCCGGGGCAGGGCGACTCGGACCGGCCAGCGGAAGGCTACGACACGCAGGCCCTGGCCACGGCGGTGCATCGCCTGCTGCAGCAGCTCGGCGTCACCAGCTATCATCTGGTGGCCCATGATATCGGCGCGTGGGTGGCCTATCCCTATGCGGCCCTGTTCGAAGCCGAGGTGCGCAGTCTGGCCCTGCTCGATGCAGGAATTCCGGGCGTCACCTTGCCCGAGGCGCTGCCGTTCGCGCCCGACCGCGCGTGGCGCACCTGGCACTTCGCGTTCCACGCCGTCGCGGATCTCCCGGAGATGCTGATCCATGGCCGCGAACGCGACTATCTCGCGTGGTTCCTGCGCCGCAAAGGGGCCGATCCCCAGGCATTCTCCGAAAGCGATCTCGACGAATACGCCCGCGTGCTGACCAAGGCCGGCGGCTTGCGCGCCGGGCTCGCTTATTATCGTGCCGCCGCACTGTCCGCGCTTCAGAACCGCGAGCTGAAACAAAGGGGCAAGCTGAAGCCGCCGGTGCTGGCCGTCGGTGCCGACCAGGGATCGATCGTGGACATGGCCGCGCCGCTCAGGGAGGTCGCCGATCACGTCGAGGGCATCATCATCTCCGGGTGCGGTCACTACATTCCGGAAGAACAGCCTGCCATCCTGGCGGAGGAGCTGAAGGCCTTCTTCGGCCTCGCCGGCGCGGGGCCGATCTGAGCTGTCGGTTGATATCGCGGCCTGCCGTGGACAGGCCTATGCCGCAGCAGGCCGCGTCGCGCATCGGTCGATCCAGATGCCGATGACGACGCCGACGACATAGGCCGCGATGTTCCACAGCGAGAAGATCCGTCCGAGCAGCAGCGCGCCGGCCAAGGTCAAGCGGAAGCTGTCGAGCCAGGGCGTGTGGATCAGCCTGGAGGCTTCGACGATCACGGTGACGGCGAGCGCCAGCCCGCCGATCTGCCACGGTGACATCCGCGGCAGCAGCGCGACGAGCAGCATGTAAACCATCGTCGCCCAGAGGAGGGAGCCGCCATACTTGACGATGAAGGCGGGCGCTCCGAGGCCGAGACCGGCGAAGCGCAGTGCGAGCCCGAGCGCGATCATGATCAGTGCCGTCGCAAACGCCATCGCGGCGCGGCGGCGCTTGCCGGCGCGCGGCGGCCGCCAGGAGGATAGCGTCGTCATGCGCGCGCCGCGCCCCCGCGATGCGCCGACGGGCTGTGGGATGTCAGGTTTTCCGATTGACTTGCCACGACCGATGCTCAACACCGCCTTCAACTATCAATGTCCAGAAAGCTCCCGGGAGGAGATCGATGAGTCCGTCCGCCACCACTCCGGCCGCACCTGACCGCTCCGACATCGAGGCCGCGACCATCCGCGCGATCTCCTGGCGGCTGATTCCCTTTCTGGTGCTCGCCTATTTCTTCTCCTATCTGGATCGCGTCAATCTCGGCTTCGCCGCGCTGACCATGAACGCGGAGCTGAAATTCTCGCCGCTGGTGTTCGCCTGGGGCGCGGGCATCTTCTTCATCGGCTATTTCATCTTCGAGGTGCCGAGCAATCTCGCGCTGGAGAAGTTCGGCGCCAGCCGCTGGATCGCCCGCATCATGGTGACCTGGGGGATCATCTCGGCGCTGATGGCCGTGGTCTCGGGCCCCTGGAGCTTCTACACGCTGCGCTTCCTGCTCGGCGTCGCCGAGGCCGGATTCTTTCCCGGCATCATCCTCTATCTCACTTACTGGTATCCCGCGCAGTATCGTGCGCGCTTCCTCGCCGCCTTCGCGGTTGCCGTGCCGATTTCGACCGTGATCGGCGCGCCCGTCTCCGGCCTGCTGCTCGGCATGCACGGCCTGATGGGGCTGCAGGGCTGGCAGTGGCTGTTCATCATCGAGGGAATTCCGTCCATCATCCTCGGCGTCGTCACCTGGTTCTATTTGACCGACCGGCCGGAGCACGCGACCTGGCTGTCGGCGGAGCAGAAGGCCTGGCTCGCGGCAAGGCTCGAGGCCGAAACGGCGGCGAAGCAGGCCGCCGGACACATGACGCTCGGTGAGGCGCTGTCGTCGCCCAAGGTGATCGTGCTCAGCCTGATCTATTTCGGCTTCGTCGGCGCGCTCTACGGCATGCAGTTCTGGCTGCCGCAGATCGTCAAGGCGTTCGGACTGAGCAATGTGCAGACCGGCTTCGTCACCGCGATCCCCTATGCGTTCGGCACCGTCGCGATGATCCTGTGGGCGCGGCATTCCGATGCGACGCGCGAGCGCGTGATCCATGTCGGCGCGCCGCTGATCCTGATCGCTGTCGCGCTGGCCGCCTCGAGCGTGATCGGCGATCCCACGCTCACCATGGTCGCGCTGACGGTCGCCGCGATCGGCGTGTTCTGCGTCTTCGGCGTGTTCTGGACCTTGCCCACGGCGTGGCTGTCGGGCACGGCCGCGGCCGGCGCCATCGCGCTGATCAACTCGATCGGCAATCTCGCCGGCTTCGGCGGTCCCTATCTGGTCGGCTGGATCAAGGACACCACCGGCTCCACCACCCACGGCCTGCTCGCGCTGTCGGTGTTGCCGCTGATCGCCGGGCTGCTCGTGTTCTTCGGCGGCCATGAGAGCAGGGTCGAATTCGCGGACCAGGCGCCGGCGGAGTGAGTCCCACGTGCATGCTGTGATCGGCATTCGGCTTTCGACCGTTGTCCGGCACGGCCCCGAAAGGACGGCGGGGATGGGCATTGACGCAGTTCAGAGCCTGCCTGCCGCGCCAATGAGCACCTGCGGCAACATGTCCAGATGTTCACGAAGTCATGATCACTGACGAATATTGACAATCGTCACTCAACATTCGACACTTCCTCGCAACTGCAGCGAGGGTGCCCCATGTTGATCCGCCTGATTTTCGCGAGCTATACCAAGCTGTTGACTGGTCTTGCGCTGGCCACCATGGCCGTCGCCCTGGCCGGGTGCAATGAAACCGTCGCCCAGAAAGCCGAGCCGATCCGGCCGGTGCTGGTCGCCCCCGTGCATTACGAGGCCGAGACGCCTGAACGCAGCTTCGTCGGCACCATCAGGCCGCGCATCGAGGCCGATATCGGCTTCCGCGTCGCCGGCAAGGTCGCCAAGCGCCTGGTCGAGGTCGGCCAGACCGTCGATGTCGGCCAGCCGCTCGCCACGCTCGACGAGGTCGACCTGAAGCTCCAGGCCGAGCAGGCCGAAGCCGAATTCCGCGCCGCCACCGGCGTGCTTGCGCAGGCGTCCGCCGCCGAGACCCGAGCCAAGGAGCTGCGGGCCAAGGGCTGGACCACCGATGCTCAGATGGACCAGGCCAGGGCGTCCGCCGACGAGGCGAGGGCACGGCTCAACCGTGCCGAACGCTCGGTCGAGCTGACCCGCAACTCGCTGTCCTACGCGACGCTGGTTGCGGACGCGCGCGGTGTCGTCACTGCGAGCATGATCGAGCCAGGCGTGGTCGTTGCCGCCGGCCAGGCGGCGATCCGTGTCGCGCGTTTCGCAGAGAAGGAGGCGGTGGTCGCGATCCCGGAGACCCTGCTCGAACGCGCCAAGACCGGCAGCGCCTACGTCACGCTGTGGTCGGAAGCCGACAAGAAATATGCGGCGAAGCTGCGCGAGATCGCGCCCACCGCCGATTCCGCGACGCGCACCTATCTCGCCAAGTTCTCGCTGCCGGACGCCGGCGAAGCCGTCTCGCTCGGTATGACCGCGACCTTGACGCTCGCCGATCCCGCCACCACGCGCGTCGCGCGGCTGCCGCTGTCGGCGCTGTTCAGCGAGGGCCGCGATCCGTCGCTCTATGTCGTCAACGACAAGGGCGAGGTGACGCTGAAGCCGGTGAAGGTGAAGGCCTATGACAGCAAGGATGTGCTCGTCACGTCAGGCGTCGACGAGGGCGACAAGGTCGTGGCGCTCGGCGTGCAGAAGATCGATCCCGCCCAGAAGGTGCGAGTCGTGTCAGCGCTGACGTTCTAGTTCTCCTGTCGTTCCGGGCGCACGCAGTGCGAACCCGGAACCTCGAGATTCCGGGTTCGATGCTTCGCATCGCCCCGGAATGACGAAAGTAATGGTTGTCATTGCGAGGAGCGAAGCGACGAAGCAATCCAGACTGTTTCCACGGAAGGATTCCTGGATTGCTTCCACCGTCGCCCTTCGGGCTCTGGCGGACAAGTCGCTTCGCTCGCAATGACGATCACTGAGAATGGCCTGGAATAGCGATATCGGATCATCGGAGAGCACCCATGAAGCGGTTCAACCTGTCGGCCTGGGCGGTCAATCATCCGCCGCTGGTGCTGTTCCTGATCATCGCGCTCGGCGTCGCCGGCTTCTTCTCCTATCAGAAGCTCGGCCGTGCCGAAGATCCGTTCTTCACCGTCAAGGTCGTCAACGTCTCGGTGATGTGGCCGGGCGCGACGGCGGCCGAGATGCAGAGCCAGGTCGCCGACCCCATCGAGAAGAAGCTGCAGGAGCTGCCTTACTTCGAGAAGGTGCAGACCTATTCGAAGCCGGCCTTCACCGCGATGCAGGTGACCTTCCGCGATTCGACGCCGCCGGCAGAGGTGCCGCATCTGTTCTACCTGATCCGCAAGAAGCTCGATGACGTGCAGTCGTCGCTGCCGTCGGGCATCGTCGGGCCGTTCGTCAATGACGAGTTCTCCGACGTCGATTCCATCCTGTTCATGATGACCGGCGACGGCGCCGATTATGCGCAATTGAAGAAGACCGCCGAAGGCCTGCGCCAGCGCCTGCTCAAGGTCACCGGCGTCACCAAGGTCAATCTCTACGGCACCCAGGACGAGCGCATCTATGTCGAGTTCAGCCATGCCAAGCTCGCCACGCTCGGCATCACACCGCAGGCCCTGTTCGATTCGTTGGCCAAGCAGAACAATGTGACCCCGGCCGGCACGGTCGAGACCTCGTCGCAGCGCGTGCCGCTGCGCGTCACCGGCGCGCTCGACGGCGCCAAGGCGGTGGCGGAGACGCCGGTCGAAAGCAACGGACGCGTGTTCCGGCTCGGCGACATCGCGACCGTCACCCACGGCTACGTCGATCCGCCGAGCTTCAAGGTGCGGCAGGAGGGCAAGCCCGCGCTCGGCATCGGCGTGGTCACGGCCAAGGAGGCCAACATCCTGGAGCTCGGCAAGGAGGTGCACGCCGCCGCCGACGATTTCATGAAGGCGGTGCCGCAGGGCATCGAGATCGAGCAGATCGCAGACCAGCCCAAGGTGGTCGAGCACGCCGTCAGCGAGTTCGTGCACTCGTTCGTCGAGGCGCTGGTGATCGTGCTGTTCGTCTCGTTCCTGGCGCTGGGATGGCGCACCGGCATCGTGGTGGCGCTGTCGGTGCCGCTGGTGCTCGGACTCGTCTTCATCGTCATGAACATCATGGGGCTCAACCTGCACCGCATCTCGCTCGGCGCCCTCATCATCGCGCTCGGCCTGCTGGTCGACGATGCCATCATCGCGGTCGAGATGATGGTGGTGAAGATGGAGCAGGGCTGGGACCGGATGCGCGCCGCGTCGTTTGCCTGGGAATCCACCGCGTTCCCGATGCTGACCGGAACCCTGGTCACGGCCGCCGGCTTCCTGCCGATCGGCTTTGCCAATTCGGCGGTCGGCGAATATGCAGGCAGCATCTTCTGGATCGTCGCCATCGCGCTGGTCGCGTCGTGGTTCGTCGCGGTGATCTTCACGCCCTATATCGGCGTCAAGCTGCTGCCCGACATCAAGGTTCATCACGACCATGATGAGCACGCGATCTACGATACGCGCATGTATCGCGGCCTGCGCCGCGTGATCCGCTGGTGCGTCGATCACCGCATCACCACAGTCGCTGCGACGGTCGGCGTGTTCGCGGCATCGATCGTGGCCTTCGGCCACGTCCAGCAGCAGTTCTTCCCGCTGTCGGAACGCCCCGAGCTGTTCCTGCAGTTGCGGCTGCCGGAGGGCACCGCATTCGGTGTCACCGAGAAGGCTGCCAAATCAGCAGAGAAGCTGCTCAAGGACGACAAGGACATCGAGACCTACACCGCCTATGTCGGGCAGGGCTCGCCGCGGTTCTGGCTCGGCCTCAACCCGCAACTTCCGAACGAGGCCTTCGCCGAGATCGTGATCGTCGCCAAGGACGTCGCCGCGCGCGAGCGCATCAAGGCCAAGATCGAGACCGCGGCTGCGAATGGCGAGCTGAACGAAGCGCGCGTCCGCGTCGATCGCTTCAATTTCGGTCCGCCGGTCGGCTTCCCGGTCCAGTTCCGCGTCATTGGCCCGGATGCGGCGAAGGTGCGCGAGATCGCCCATCAGGTGCGCGACGTCATGCGCCAGAACCCGAATGTCAGGGATCCGCAGCTCGACTGGAACGAGCAGTCGCCCTACCTCAAGCTGGTCGTCGACCAGGATCGTGCCCGCGCGCTCGGCCTGACCCCGCAGGACGTGTCGCAGTCGCTGGCGATGCTGATCTCCGGCGTGCAGGTCACGACCATCCGTGACGGCATCGAGAAGGTCGGCGTCGTCGCCCGTGCGGCGCCGTCGGAACGGCTGGATCTCGCCCATGTCGGCGACCTCACCATCACCTCGAAGAACGGCGTGGCCGTGCCGCTGCAGCAGATCGCCAAGATCGAGTATTCCCACGAGGAGCCGATCCTGTGGCGTCGCAACCGCGACATGGCGATCACGGTGCGCGCCGACGTGGCCGATGGCGTCCAGGCGCCGGATGTCACCAACCAGATCTCGCCGAAGCTGCAGGATATCCGCAACCACCTCGCGCCCGCCTACCGGATCGAGGCAGGCGGCGCGTTCGAGGAATCCGCCAAGGGCAATGCCTCGATCTTCGTGCTGTTTCCGCTGATGGTCATCGTGATGCTGACCCTGCTGATGATCCAGCTGCAGAGCTTCTCACGGCTGATCCTGGTGTTCCTGACCGCGCCGCTCGGCATCGTCGGCGCCTCGCTCGGGCTCAATGTCGCCAACGCGCCGTTCGGCTTCGTGGCGCTGCTCGGCCTGATCGCGCTCGCCGGCATGATCATGCGCAACGCGGTGATCCTGGTCGATCAGATCGAGACCGACGTTGCTCATGGCCTGACCCGCAAGGAGGCGATCATCGAGGCCACGGTGCGCCGTGCCCGCCCCGTGGTGCTGACCGCGCTCGCCGCGATCCTCGCCATGATCCCGCTGTCGCGCTCGGCGTTCTGGGGCCCGATGGCGATCACCATCATGGGCGGGTTGTTCGTTGCAACCTTCCTGACGCTGCTGTACTTGCCTGGATTGTATGCCCTATGGTTCCGCAAGAGTCTGGACGAGCGCGGAGCGAAAGACGCGGATCATTCCGCAGCGCAGCACACTGACGTGCCGAGGCCCGCGCTTCCTCTGGCCGAGGCCGCCGAATGAAGGACCAACAAGATCGCAGGCATGATGACCCTGGTTTCCGACCATATCGAATCCGATACGCACGAGCGCATTCTCGTCGTTGCTGAGCGCCTGTTTCGACAGATCGGCTACCAGAAGACGACCGTCGCCGACATCGCCAAAGAGCTCCGTATGAGCCCGGCGAATGTCTACCGGTTCTTCGACTCCAAGAAGGCGATCCACCGGGGGGTCGCCCACACGCTGATGGCCCAGGTCGAGGCGGCCGCCATCATGATCGCGGAGCGGCCCGGCCCGGCGGCGCCGCGGCTGCGCGAGCTGCTCGGCACGATCCATCGCATGAACACCGAGCGCTATGTCGGCGACAGCAAGCTGCACGAGATGGTCGCGGTGGCGATGGAGGAGAGCTGGGACGTCTGCGAGGCGCACATGCTGCTGATCACCGAAATCATCGGCCGGGTGATCGGGCAGGGCGCGGCGTCCGGCGAATTCGTGGTCACCGATCTGCCGCTGGCGGCAAAATGTGCGACGACCGCGATGATGCGCTTCTTCCATCCGCAGATGATCGCGCAATGCGCGACCAAGCCGGGCCCGACGATCGACGAGATGATCGATTTCGTGCTGTCAGGCCTTGGTTCCAGGCGCGCTGCAAGCTAAGTTCGCCGTCATTCGAGCGAAGCTTCGTCGCTTGCGCTCCCCGCAATGACGGAAGGGACGACGGCGTGACCGAACGGGATCTGCATTTCTACGAACCGAAGAACGGCCACGGCCTGCGCCACGATCCCTTCAACGCCATCGTCGCGCCGCGTCCGATCGGCTGGATCTCGTCGCGTGATCCGGACGGTCACGTCAACCTTGCGCCGTACAGCTTTTTCAACGCCTTCAACTACACGCCGCCGATCATCGGCTTCTCCTCGACGCAGTGGAAGGACTCGGTCGCCAACATCCAGGACACCGGCGAGTTCGTCTGGAACCTGGTGACGCGCGGCCTGGCGACGCAGATGAATGCGACCGCCGCGCATGTCGCGCGCGAGGTCGACGAGTTCAAGCTTGCGGGCGTGACGCCGGTAGCTTGCAAGTTCGTCAACGTGCCGCGCGTCGGCGAAAGCCCTGTCGCGTTCGAGTGCAAGGTGACGCAGATCATCCAGCTGCAGGGCGCCGACGGTGCCAAGGCGCAGGCCTGGCTGACGCTCGGCGAGGTGGTCGGCGTGCATATCGACAAGACGCTGATCAAGGATGGCGTCTACCAGACGGCGCTGGCGCATCCGATCGTCCGTGCCGGGCGTCGCGGCGACTATTTCGAGATCATGCAGGAGGCGATGTTCGAAATGGCGAGGCCGGACTGACGGACTTGCGCCTCTTGAACGCTGCTGCAATTGGAGACCACCCGACGTGACCGAAGCGACCGTCCATGCCGCGCTGTCCGCGCCGACCGAGCCCCGCGGCGATCTCTGCATCCGCACCCTGGCGATGCCGGCCGACACCAATGCCAATGGCGACATCTTCGGCGGCTGGCTGCTCAGCCAGATGGACGTCGGCGGCGGCGTGTACGCCGCCAAGGTCGCGAAGTCGCGCACGGTGACGGTCGCGATCGAGGCGATGAACTTCCGCAAGGCGGTGTATGTCGGCGATCTCGTTTCGGTCTATGCGCATCTCGTCCGCGTCGGCCGCACCTCGATGACGGTGCGTCTCGAAGCCTGGGTGCTGCGCCGGAAGGAGGAGCAGCCGATCCTCGTCACCGACGGCAACTTCACCTACGTGTCGATCGACGACGATGGCCGGCCGCAGCCGATCCGGCGCGACGGCTCCGTCACAGCCTGATCACATTCGCGGTCTGTCGGCGCAAGTAACCTCTGTTAATCCGCCGCATATGTCGCTCGCTCGGCATAAGGAACCGCGATCCGGCGATACGCGTTTGTTTGGGTCGGGCGGGACGGAGACGCGAAGGCCGAGCATGCGCGCTCGGCGTCTGCCGCGATCACTCTCGCGCGAGATGCGCCTTGTCCACAGGGCGAGCGTCTTTACGATAATTGCAAGTTCTGGTTGCTTGGCTGCGCGTTGCCGCGTCTCTGCCGTATTGCGTGCTTCGAGTGACACATTCGGACGAGCAGCGCTGACGGCAGTTCGTTTTCGATCCACAAGGCAAAAAATGCCAGCCGGAAAAAATTGCCGGCACAGAGGAAACGGCGGGGGCGTGTTGCGCGAACAGGGTGGGAGGAAGTCCATGTCGGACGTTGACGAGAAACTGACCTTGCAGGTCCTGAAGAAGCTGCAGCAGCGGCTTCTCCACGCCGAGCGCAGGATTTGCGTCTACGAGAATCAGCTCAGCGCGTTTCGTGAACATCACGTCGAGGTGTTGAGGGATCTGCGTACGATCTATCAGTTGCTCGGTCAGCATCAACACCGTCTCGGCGGAGCCGATGCGTCGCTGCGCAAGGTGACGCTCGTGCCGGATGATCCGCACTGATTCGACATGGGTCACGGCGTGAGTGCGTGCAGCGCAGCCAACATAACATCCACACAATTTCCTGTTGGCATTCACATCGGAATGGCCGGTGGCTCCCTGCACGGAACATTCGTCATGGAGCTCGGTTATACGCCCCGGAATGAACGACGGGATTGCGCAATGTCCGACACCTACATCATCGAGGTCAGCTCCCAGGCGGCGGGGATCGTCGTCCGTGATCGCGGCGGCTTCCGCTTCTTCGCGGCGTCCCATCGCTTCAATGCCCTCGAGGGCCAGGTGTTTCGCAATGCCCGCGAAGCCGAACGCGCCGCGATTCGGCTCGTGACCGGCGAGCTGAGCGCAGCCGCCTGAGCAGACGGGCGCACACGGCGGACGTCAGCCGGACAGACCGCGCGCGACGTTTCAGGCGATTGCTGCGATGCGCCCAATGCTTGTCGATTGACGCTTGACTCGATCAGCATCACCATGGTGCAGCTTGTCCCTGAAAGCTTGCCATGGCCGTCCTCTCTCAACGTCAGACCGACATCCTCAACATCGCGCGCGCCTCCGGCCGCGTCATGGTGGAGGATCTCGCGCGCCGCTTCGAAGTCTCGGCCCAGACCATCCGCAAGGACCTCAACGATCTGTGCGAGCAGCGCGCGCTGACGCGCATCCATGGCGGGGCCATCATCGCCTCCGGGGTCGAGAATCTCGCCTACGAAGCGCGGCGCTTCGTCGCTGCCGAGGAGAAGAAGGCGATCGGTGCGGTCGCAGCCGCGCGGATTCCGAACGGCTCCTCGCTGTTCATCAATATCGGCACCACGACGGAGGAGGTGGCGAGCGCGCTGTCGTCGCACCAGGACCTGCTCGTCATCACCAACAATCTCAACGTCGCGATGCTGCTCTATCCGCATCCGCGCATCGAGGTGATCGTGGCCGGCGGCACGGTGCGGCGCTCAGACGGCGGCGTGATCGGATCGACCGCGACGCAGCTGATCGGCCAGTTCAAGGTCGACTATGCGATCATCGGCGCATCCGCGATCGACGAGGAAGGCGCGCTGCTCGACTTCGACTATCGCGAGGTCCAAGTGGCGCAGGCGATCATCGCCAATGCCCGCAGCGTGATGCTGGTGGCCGATTCCACCAAGCTCCACCGCAGCGCGCCGGTGCGCATCGCCCATCTCAGCCAGATCCAGACCTTCGTCACCGACCGGCCGCTGCCGGACGGACTCGCCAGCCTCTGCCATAGCCGCGGCATCGAGGTGGTCTCGGCGATGTCCGCCGACGAGGCCGACGACGCCGCAGAGGCAACCGAAACGGCGGGGTCCGCCGTGCTCCGCCGCGCCTGACTTTCCGCCACTCTCGCAGGCTCCTTGATCCCGGTTTGGGCAGGTTTTGCCCAACCGCGGCCCAACATGCGAATTTCGATTTGCTTTCACTTTCGTTTGTGTTTAACTCGAAACCGAAAGTGAAATCGCCGCAGTCAAGGCGATTGCCGGGGGATGCGTCTGTTGGAGCGGATCTACGACCTCGCCATTATCGGAGGCGGCGTGAACGGTTGCGGCATCGCGCGCGATGCGGCCGGACGCGGAAATTCCGTTTTCCTTTGTGAAATGAATGATCTGGCGAGCGGAACCTCGTCCTGGTCGACCAAGCTCGTGCATGGCGGCCTGCGCTATCTCGAATATTACGAGTTCCGGCTGGTCCGCGAGGCGCTGATCGAGCGCGAAGTCCTGTGGCAGATCGCGCCCCACATCATCCGTCCGCTGCGCTTCGTGCTGCCGCATCATTCGGGGCTGCGCCCGGCCTGGCTGCTGCGCCTCGGCCTGTTCCTCTATGACCATCTCGGCGGCCGCAAGCTGCTGCCGCCGACGCGGTCGGTGAACCTGCGCAGCGACGAGGTCGGCCGCCCCTTGATCCCCGGGCGCTACAGCAAGGGCTTCGAATATTCCGACTGCTTCGTCGACGATGCGCGTCTGGTCGTGCTGACCGCGCGGGATGCTGCCGATCGCGGCGCCGTCATCCGCACCCGCGCGCGCGCGACCGAGATCCGTCAGGATGGCAGCCATTGGCTGGTCACGACCGATAACACGCAGACCGGCGAGCGCGAGACCATCAAGGCGCGCGCGCTGGTCAATGCCGCCGGTCCCTGGGTCGAGCAGGTGCTGGCGACCGGCGCCGGCGTCAATGCCAAGGCCAAGGTGCGGCTGGTGCAGGGCTCGCACATCGTGGTGCGCAAGCTCTACGATCACGATCGCGCCTACATCTTCCAGAACGCCGACGGCCGTATCATCTTCGCCATTCCCTATCAGCAGGATTTCACGCTGATCGGCACCACCGATCGCGACTATCAGGGTGATCCGGCCAAGGTGAAGGCGACCGACGAGGAGATCGCCTATCTCTGCGCCGCGCTCGGGGAATATCTCGCCAAGCCGGTGACGCCGGCCGACGTTGTGTGGAGCTATTCCGGCGTGCGTCCGCTCTATGACGACGGCGCCTCCGAGGCCAAGGCGGCGACCCGCGACTACGTGTTCGAGCTCGATACGCCCGGCGGCTTGCCGCTGCTGTCGATCTATGGCGGCAAGATCACCACCTACCGGCGCCTGTCGGAAGAGGCGCTGGAGCGTCTCGCGCCCTATCTGAAAGGGGGCAAGGCGGAGGAGGGATGGACCGGCAAGGCGTCGCTGCCCGGCGGCGACATGAAGGTTTCGGCCGTCGGGCCGTTGATTGCGGATCTCCGCAAGACCTATCCGTTCCTGTCGGATGCACATGCGAAGCGGATCGCCCATGCCTATGGCACGCGGGCTGCGGCCATGCTCGCCGGTGCGACATCTTTGGCCGATCTCGGCCAGGATTTCGGTGGCACCTTGACGGAGCGTGAAGTCAGGTACCTGATGACGAACGAGTGGGCGTTGACGGCCGAGGACATCGTGTGGCGGCGATCGAAGCTGGGGTTGCGGATGTCGGCGGCTGAGATCGCCGCGCTCGATGCGTGGATCACAGCCAATCGCGAGCGCTCCGCCGTGCCGGCGCGCGAGGCGGGAGGGCGCGCATGAGCGTGACGCTCGATCACGTCTCCCGAATTGTCGACGGCGTGACCACCATTCGCGACGTCTCGCTGACGTTGCAGCGCGGTACGCTGAGCGTGCTGCTCGGGCCGACGCTGTCCGGCAAGACCTCGATCATGCGGCTGCTCGCCGGCCTCGACCGGCCGACCACGGGGCGGGTGCTGGTCGACGGCAAGGACGTCACCGGCGCCGACGTGCGGCAGCGCTCGGTCGCGATGGTCTATCAGCAGTTCATCAACTATCCCTCGCTCTCGGTCTATGAGAACATCGCTTCGCCGTTGCGCGTGCAAGGCAAGTCGCGCCAGGAGATCGAGAAGCGCGTGGCGGAAGCAGCCCGGCTGCTCCGGCTCGAGCCCTATCTGAAGCGTACGCCGCTGCAGCTCTCCGGCGGCCAGCAGCAGCGCACCGCGATCGCGCGCGCCCTGGTGAAGGGTGCGGACCTCGTGCTGCTGGACGAGCCGCTCGCCAATCTCGACTACAAGCTGCGCGAGGAGCTGCGCACCGAGCTGCCGCGCATCTTCGAGGCATCCGGCGCAATCTTCGTCTACGCCACCACCGAGCCGTCGGAGGCGCTGCTGCTCGGCGGCCGCACCATCTGCATGTGGGAAGGGCAGGCGCTGCAGGCCGGCGATACTGCGGCCGTGTATCGCCGACCCGACACCTTGCGTGTCGGCCAGGTGTTCTCGGACCCGCCGATGAATACGGTCGAGATCCAGAAGCGCGGCGAGAGCGTGGAGTACGCCGGCGGGGTCAAGGCGCCGGCGGTAGGCCTCTATGCTGATCTGCCCGATGGCGCCTATCGCGTGGGCTTCCGCCCGCATCAGCTCGGGCTTGGCAAAGGCGATGGCAGCCACGGCCGCCATGCCTTTCCTGCGATCGTCTCGGTCACCGAGATCACGGGATCGGAGAGCTTCGTGCATCTGACGCGCGACGGCATGAACTGGGTCTCCGTGCTGCACGGCGTCCATGAATACGAGCCCGGCGAGATCCTCGACGCGGTGCTCGATCCGTCCAATGTGTTCGTGTTCGACGCTGGCGACCGCCTGGTCGCCGCGCCGGCGATCTGAGGGAGATGCCGCATGGCCCGCATTGACCTCGTCGATCTCGCCCACGCCTACAACGGCAACAGCGGCGATATCGAGAGCTACGCGCTGAAGCCGGTGACGATGACCTGGCGCCAGGGCGGCGCCTATGCGCTGCTCGGCCCGTCCGGCTGCGGCAAGACCACGCTGCTCAACTTGATCTCCGGCATTCTGACGCCTTCGCACGGCAAGATCCTGTTCGACGGCACCGACATCACCAAAGCCTCGACCCGCGAGCGCAACATCGCGCAGGTGTTCCAGTTTCCGGTGATCTACGACACGATGACGGTCGGCGAGAACCTCGCCTTTCCGCTCAAGAACCGCGGCGTGCCGAAAGCGGAGATCGACAAGCGCGTCGCCGAGATCGCGCGGCTCTTGGACCTGACGCCGGACCTCCATCGCAAGGCGACACGGCTCACCGCCGACGCCAAGCAGAAGATCTCGCTCGGCCGCGGCCTGGTGCGCTCCGACGTCGCCGCCGTGTTGTTCGATGAGCCGCTGACCGTGATCGATCCCGAGCTGAAATGGCAGCTCCGCTCGAAGCTGAAGGCGCTGCATCGCGAGCTCGACCTGACGATGATCTACGTCACCCACGACCAGACCGAGGCGCTGACCTTCGCCGACACCGTCGTCGTGATGCACGACGGCCGCGTGGTGCAGAGCGGCACGCCGGCGGAATTGTTCGACAAGCCCGCGCACACCTTCGTCGGCTACTTCATCGGCTCGCCCGGCATGAACATCCTCTCCGCCGAGGTAAAGGGCCGCGAGGCCCGCATCGATGGCCACACCCTGACGCTGTCGCGCAGCTACGACGCGCTGCCGGCCGGCGCCAAGATCGAGATCGGCGTCCGCCCGGAATTCGTCGATGTCGCTCAGCCCGGACCGGGCCTGCTCGACGCCAATATCGAACGTGTCGACGATCTCGGCCGCATCCGCTTCGCCCGCGTCCGCGTCGGCGACGTCAAGTTCGCCGCGCGCCTGCCGGCCGGCTTCTCGCCGCAGGGCTCGGCGATCGGGCTGAAGTTCGATCCAGCCTATGTCCACGTCTATGCCGACAGCCGTCTCGTCGAGGGAGCCTGAGTGATGGACAAGACCATCAACAACAAGGCCTGGTTCCTGGTGCTGCCGGTGTTCCTGCTGGTGGCGTTCTCCGCTGTCCTGCCGCTGATGACGGTGGTGAACTATTCGATGCAGGACACGTTCGGCAACAACCAGTTCTTCTGGAATGGCGTCGGCTGGTTCAAGGAGCTGCTCGATCCCTCGACCGATCTCGGCGGGCGCTTTCTCGCCTCGCTCGGGCGTAACCTGATCTTCTCGCTCGCGATCCTGGCCATCGAGGTTCCGCTCGGAATCGTCGTGGCGCTGTCGATGCCGCGGGGCGGATGGACCGTGGCGTTCTGCCTCGTCGTGCTGGCGCTGCCACTTCTGATTCCGTGGAACGTGGTCGGCACGATCTGGCAGATCTTCGGCCGCTCCGACATCGGCCTGCTCGGCTACACGCTCAACGCCATCGGCCTGGACTACAATTACGTCTCGAACGACGCCGACGCCTGGTTTACGGTCATCTTGATGGACGTCTGGCACTGGACCAGCCTGGTAGCGCTGCTGTGCTATGCCGGCCTGAAGTCGATCCCCGACGCCTATTACCAGGCTGCGCAGATCGACGGCGCCTCGCGCTGGGCGGTGTTCACCGCGATCCAGCTGCCCAAGATGCATCGCGTGCTGCTGATCGCCGTGCTGCTGCGCTTCATGGACAGCTTCATGATCTACACCGAGCCGTTCGTCGTCACAGGCGGCGGGCCGGGCAATTCGACGACCTTCATCTCGATCGAGCTCGTCAAGATCGCGCTCGGCCAGTTCGATCTCGGCAAGGCGGCTGCCCTGTCGCTGGTCTACAATCTGATCATCCTGATCGTCTGCTGGGTGTTCTACACCATCATGACCAATGCCGGCGCCGAGCGGCGGCCGGTGAAAGGGGGCGCGTGATGAACACCATTCCGGGCCGTCGGATCATCATCTCGCTATTCCTGGTCTTCCTGCTGTTGCCGATCTACTGGCTCGTCAACATGAGCTTCAAGACCAACAACGAGATCGTCACCACGATGAACTTGTGGCCGCATCAGCCGACGCTGGCCAACTACATGCGCATCTTCACCGACGAGAGCTGGTATTCCGGCTACATCAACTCGCTGAAATACGTGATCATCAACACGGTGATCTCGATCCTCGTGGCGCTGCCGGCGGCCTATGCATTCTCGCGGTACCGCTTCCTTGGCGACAAGCACCTGTTCTTCTGGCTGCTGTCGAACCGCATGGCGCCGGCTGCGGTCTACGCGCTGCCGTTCTTCAATCTGTATTCGGCGATCGGCCTGTTCGATACGCCCTGGGCGGTGGCGCTGGCGCATTGCATCTTCAATATCCCGCTCGCGGTCTGGATCCTCGAAGGCTTCGTGTCGTCGGTGCCGCGCGAGATCGACGAGACGGCGTTCCTCGACGGCTACTCGTTTCCGCGCTTCTTCGTGAAGATCCTGGTGCCGCTGATCGCGAGCGGCATCGGCGTCGCCGCCTTCTTCTGCTTCATGTTCTCCTGGGTCGAACTGCTGCTCGCGCGCACGCTGACCTCCGTCGACGCCAAGCCGATCTCGGCGGTGATGACGCGCACCGTCTCGGCGTCCGGCATGGATTGGGGTCTGCTCGCGGCTGCCGGCGTGCTCACGATCATCCCCGGGGCGCTCGTCATCTGGTTCGTCCGCAACTACATCGCGCGCGGCTTCGCGCTGGGACGGGTGTGATGACGCACGCTTGTTGCCACGGCCTCCGTTCCGCCTCCCCCGCTTGCGGGGGAGGCCGTATCGCATCGTCAGATGCGATACGGGTGGGGGCATCTCTCCTCTCGGGCGCTCCGACGCGCGGCGCCCCCACCCCAACCCTCCCCCGCAAGCGGGGGAGGGGGCCCATTACCGCCTGGAGCCGATAGCCATGAACAGCATCGCATGGATGGCATGGACCTTGCCGACCGCGATCTTCTTTGCTGCGCTCGCATGCACGCTCGGCGTCATGATCGTGCTCGCCGCGCGCTACCCGGAGGCCGAGCGGGTCGGCGTGCTGCGCATCCCGACCACGCGCGGCGACCGGCTGTTCATCTCGCTGATCTCGGCCGCCGTCATTCATCTCGTATGGATCGGTCTGGTCGGCACCGACACGATTGCGACCTTGCCGATCGGCGAGGAAGGGTTTGAGGTTTCGAGCCTGTGGCTCGCGACCGCAATTTCGCTTGCATCAGCCGTTGCGATCTTCCGCACCGTCTGACGCAGGTGAAAAGGGGCAGATCCGGGGGCAACCCGGACCTGGATACGTCTGTCGCTCAAGGAGGAAAGCATGCGACACTTGAAACCTAGGAAGCATCACCTGACCAAGGCGAGCTATCTCGCGATGACCAGCGCTGCTGCGCTGTTCGCCGCCACTATGACGCTGTCCGTGCCGGCACGTGCGGACGACGCCACGATCCAGAAGTGGATCGACAGCGAATTCCAGCCTTCGACGCTGTCGAAGGAAGAGCAGAAGAAGGAGCTCGAGTGGTTCGCGAAGGCCGCCGAGCCCTTCAAGGGCATGGAGATCAACGTCGTCTCCGAGACCATCACGACTCACGAATACGAGTCGAAGACTCTCGCCAAGGCGTTCAGCGAAATCACCGGCATCAAGCTCAAGCACGACATTATCCAGGAAGGTGACGTCGTCGAGAAGCTGCAGACCCAGATGCAGTCCGGCAAGAACGTCTATGACGGCTGGATCAACGACTCCGACCTGATCGGCACCCACTTCCGTTACGGCCAGACGATCGCGCTGTCGGACTACATGAAGGGCGAAGGCAAGGACGTCACCGATCCGATGCTCGACGTCAACGACTTCATCGGCAAGTCGTTCACGACCGCGCCGGACGGCAAGCTCTATCAGCTGCCCGACCAGCAGTTCGCGAACCTGTATTGGTTCCGCTACGACTGGTTCACCAATCCGGACTACAAGGCCAAGTTCAAGGCCAAGTATGGCTACGACCTCGGCGTGCCCGTGAACTGGTCGGCCTATGAGGACATCGCCGAGTTCTTCACCAACGACATCAAGGAGATCAACGGCGTCAAGGTCTATGGCCACATGGACTATGGCAAGAAGGATCCCTCGCTCGGCTGGCGCTTCACCGACGCCTGGCTGTCGATGGCCGGCAACGGCGACAAGGGCATCCCGAACGGCCTGCCGGTCGACGAATGGGGCATCCGCATGGAAGGCTGCCGTCCGGTCGGCTCGTCGATCGAGCGCGGCGGTGACACCAACGGCCCGGCGGCCGTCTACTCGATCGCGAAGTATCTCGACTGGATGAAGAAGTATGCGCCGCCGCAGGCGCAGGGCATGACCTTCTCCGAGGCCGGTCCGGTCCCGGCGCAGGGCAACGTCGCTCAGCAGATCTTCTGGTACACCGCCTTCACCGCCGACATGGTGAAGCCCGGCCTGCCGGTCGTGAATGCGGACGGCACGCCGAAGTGGCGCATGGCCCCGTCGCCGCATGGCGCGTACTGGAAGGAGGGCATGAAGCTCGGCTACCAGGACGCCGGTTCTGCGACGCTCTTGAAGTCGACCCCGCCGGATCGCCGCAAGGCCGCCTGGCTGTACCTGCAGTTCATCGTCTCCAAGACGGTGTCGCTGAAGAAGAGCCATGTCGGCCTCACCTTCATCCGTGAATCCGACATCTGGGACAAGTCGTTCACCGAGCGTGCGCCGAAGCTCGGCGGCCTGATCGAGTTCTACCGCTCGCCCGCGCGCGTGCAGTGGACCCCGACCGGCAACAACGTGCCCGACTATCCGAAGCTGGCGCAGCTGTGGTGGCAGAACATCGGCGATGCGTCGTCCGGTGCGAAGACCCCGCAGCAGGCGATGGACGCGCTCGCGGCCGCTCAGGACTCCGTCCTCGAGCGTCTGGAGAAGTCCAAGGTCCAGGGCGAGTGCGGTCCGAAACTGAACAAGAAGGAATCGGCCGAGTTCTGGTTCAACAAGTCGGCCAAGGACGGCAACATCGCTCCGCAGCGCAAGCTCGCGAACGAGAAGCCGAAGGGCGAGACGATCGACTACGACACCCTGATCAAGTCGTGGCCGGCCACCCCGCCGAAGCGCGCCGAGGCGAAGTGAGCCAACGCTCTGAAGTCATCGCCCGGCTCGACCGGGCGATCCCATCACGAAGGCCGGGAGCAATCCCGGCCTTTTCTTTTGGCCCAGAGGCGAGGGGCTTCCCGTTCCATTCGGGAATTATTCCCGGGTCGCCTGGGACAACTTCCACGCAGCAAGTGCCTTGAAGCCGGTGAGGACAGGCGGCACTCTTTGACGATCGGGATTGTCGCGATCTTCGCCGTGACTTTGCCCCAACGACGCGAAACAACAAGGCCTCGACACGATCCGGCATGGCCCCATGCGATCCACGCCGGGATCGTGATCACCAACCACGGGGCCCCCGAGGGAGTACGGCCATGGATCAGGCGCACATCGCCAATATCGCGAGCACGCTGCCGGAGGCGTTGTCGCCCTGGACCATGTTCATGCAGGCCGACATCGTCGTGAAGTCGGTGATGATCGGGCTGGCGCTGGCTTCAGTCGCAACCTGGACCGTTCTGGTGGTGAAGACGATCCAGCTCCGCGCGGCGCTGCGCACCTCGCGCAGCGCGCTCGGCATCGCGATGGCCGCGCGCGCGCTGTCGGATGCGACGGGACGCATTTCCGCCGACGACGGTGTGGTCGGACGGCTGCTGGCCGTCGCCGATGACGAAATCGACAAGTCGCGTGGCCTCCCCGCCGATGGCATCAAGGAGCGTGTCTCCTGGCAGTTCGAGCGGATCGAGGCGGCGGCGGTGGCGCGCATCGGCCGCGGCATCGGCATTCTCGCCACGGTCGGCGCGGTCGGGCCGTTCGTCGGCCTGTTCGGCACGGTCTGGGGCATCATGAACAGCTTCATCGGCATCTCGCATGCGCATACGACCAACCTCGCGGTGGTGGCGCCGGGCATCGCGGAGGCGCTGCTCGCCACCGCCTTCGGCCTCGCCGCGGCGATTCCCGCGGTCGTGATCTACAACCTGTTCGCGCGTGCCACCGGCGGCTATCGCGCCGTCATCGCCGATGCATCGGTGGCGGTCATGCGCCTGCTCAGCCGTGATCTCGACCGGCAGCACGCGGGGCCCACAGAGGTGCGGCGCAGCGCCATCCGCGCGGTCGACGCGCCGCTGCTGTCGATCGCCAATCCGGCGGAGTGAGCCATGGCCGTCAAGCTTGCCCGGCGCCCCGACGAGTTCGAGGAGACGCACGACATCAACGTGACGCCGTTCATCGACGTCATGCTGGTGCTCCTGATCATCTTCATGGTGGCGGCACCGCTCGCCACGGTCGACGTCCCGGTCAACCTGCCGGCGATCTCGGCCGAGCCGCAGCCGCGCGCGGAGACGCCGGTCTTCGTCACCTTCAAGGCCGACCGCTCGCTCGCCGTTGGCGACCAGAGCGTGGCGCAGGCCGACATCGCCGCTTCGCTCGATGCCGCCACCAAGTCCGATCACGAGCAGCGCGTGCTGCTGCGCGCCGATCAGACGCTGCCCTATGGCGAGGTGATGGCGCTGATGAACACGTTGCGCCGCGCCGGCTACACCAAGGTCGCGCTCGTTGCCCTGGAAGACCGGGGCGCGCAGTGAGTGTTCTGACGCTCGATCCGTTCGAACACGAGCAGCGCCGGGAGCGGACGCTGTGGACCATCGCCGCGCTGGTGGTGGGCGGGCTGCACGTCGGGCTCGCCGTCGGCTATCTGCTGCTGCGTCCCGCGCCGCAGGGGCGTGCCCAGGCGCCGGCCTTCGACGTCGTGTTCACCCCGGCGGTGGTGAGCGAGCCGGCGCCGACGGCGCAGGATGCGCCGGCGTCCGAGCCGCCGCCGGTGGAGCCGCCAAAGGATGAGCCGGTGAAGGACGACCTGGTCGCGCGCGAGGCCGTCGCTGAGCCTGTCCCGGCTCCCTCCGAGCCGGAGCCGGTGCCGGATGTCGTTCCCTCGCCGGAGCCCGCGCCACAGGTCGCCCTCGCGCCCGAGCCGCCGCGTGCAGACGATGTCGTCTTGCCGCCGCCGCCACCACCGAAACCGATCGAGGCGAAACTGCCGGAGCCGAAGCCCGTTCCCGTGCCCGAGCGTGTCGAGCGCAAGCCGGTGGAGAAGAAGGAAACGAAGGAGAGGGCCGAGAGGAAGCCCGCACCGCCGAAGCCGGCTGCGGCGCCGGCGGCCCGGCCTTCACGTGTCGCGTCGGCGCCCAATCCCGGCGAGGACAGCGTCGGGGCGCGCGAGGGCCAGGCCAGTTGGAACGCCGAGGTGGTGGCGCAGATCCGCCGCGCCGCGGCCTATCCCTCCGACGGCAATGGCGCGAGCGGCACCGTCATGCTGAACGTCGTGATCGATCGTAACGGCCGGCTGCTGTCGCGGCGGCTCGCTGGAAGCTCGGGCTCGCCGGCGCTGGACCGCGCGGCGATGGGCATCATCGAACGCGCCGCGCCGTTCCCGCGCTTTCCGCCGGCGATGGCTCAGGCGCAGGTCTCGCGCACGGTCCCCCTCCATCTGAGGCCGCGCTGAGCGCGGCGCCATCCAGGGCGATATCGGGGCCGCCGCGTGCCACTTATTTGCTGCACTCGGTCAGATCCGTATCGCGCACGACGAACTGCGCGCCTTCCTTGAGTTCGATGTTCTTGGCGACGCAGGTGCGGCCGCCCTTTTCGGACAGCTTGATGTCGTAGCGGCCGGACTTCACGCCGACCAGCGTCATGCGCTCATTGTGGTCGACCTCGCCCTCGTCGTCGTTCTTGCACTGGTCGGCGCCCCAGGTTTTGGTGCCGGCGGCCGCCAGGTACATTTTCACGATGGTCTGGCCGGTGCGGTTGAGGAAGCGCGGGCCGTCCTCGGCGGACGCGGCGGAGCCGGCCAGCATGAGAAGCGCGCAGGCGGTGACGAGGCGACGCATGACGAGTGTCCTTTTCTTATGATTGGTCATGGGATGAGGGCGCGCGGGGTCAGAAATCCTTGCCGATGCTGGTCTTGATCGCGAGGCCGCGCGAGGCGTTGGTCAGGCCATAGCCGACGCCGAAGCTGAACTCGAAGCCCTTGAAGCGGGTGTCGGCGACGGCATAGAGCGTCTGCATCTGCTGATTCCAGGGCAGGACGTAGCCGAACGGTCCGAGATTGGAGAAATGCTCGATGCCGACGGTCCAGCGGTCGCTCAATCGCTTGACGAAGCGCACCGAGGGCTCGAAGGCCGAGCCGGCGCCGTCGATGCCGAAGGTCATGTTGGCGTTGAAGATGAGCTGATAGTCGTTGGGCAGGTTGACGCCGATGATTGGCGTGAACATCTGCGCCACCCGCGGCGTCGCCTCCTGCACGAAGCGCGGCGCGCCGGGCTGGCCGGCGCCGGCCTTGTTG
This sequence comes from Bradyrhizobium sp. SZCCHNS30572, assembly GCF_032484415.1. Lineage (NCBI taxonomy): Bacteria > Pseudomonadati > Pseudomonadota > Alphaproteobacteria > Hyphomicrobiales > Nitrobacteraceae > Bradyrhizobium > Bradyrhizobium sp. SZCCHNS30572. The sequence goes on from NZ_JAUESY010000001.1 coordinate 662,363, forward strand.
GCGACCCACAGGTCCGGCGTCAGGCCGCCCTGCGGCGCCAGGATGGTGCGTGACACCAGGCCGAGGAAGACGGTGCGCTCGAGCCGGTCGCCCTGGATGAAGGTCTGGCGAATGGTGACGCCGCCGGACTGGAATGAATAGCCGGGCACGCCATTGTCCATCACGTTGCCCAGCGCCATCGGCACATTGGTGCGGGCAAAGGCGTAGGGCGAGGTCAACGCGATCTCGTACCATTCGGTCGGCGAGTAGCCGATCTCGGTCTCGCCGGTGACCGCACGCTGCGGCACGCGGCGTCCGCCGTTCTGTTGCGGATTGAAGGTTGTCAGATAGCCGAAGCGCTGTTCGACCTGGAAATGTCCGGGCGAGGCGGGGTCATTGCCCTGGATCTCCTCTGCCGCTGCACCGAACGGCGCGAGCACGAGAGCACCGGCAGCCATGTACAATCGCGATCGTCTTTTTGTACTCCTGGCGATGCCGTTCGGCTGCATGTCCCCGCGCTCCCTTCAACTGATGAGCTAACGAGTCGGCGGGGCGAAAACATGCGGGCCTGTCGGCTGAAAGATGACGCGATCGGGAAACGATCAGTCGTCGAATGCCGCAATTGCTCCGGCCCTTGCTGTTTCGACGAGGAATAGGGATGTTTTGGCAAGTCGAACGGGACATTTTGACCGGGACAATATGGCGGCCATTTCGCGAGTGAATCTCAACGCGGTGATGAATGTGGCGTGCTGCAAACACATTGAGGTCATAGAGCGAGGAAAACATGTGTTGCAGCATGCATTGCTGATCGCCGGATCAGCCAGAGAATGGACACGCCCGTGCTTCACACACCCGGTCATCGTCGCCGCTTGTCCGCTCGGCCGATGCGGCTTGGACTGGTGCTCACACTGCTTCTGTCCACGCTGCTGCCGGATGGACGCGCCTTCGCGGAGGAGCCGCTGCGGGACCAGCTGGAAGCCTGGTGGAATCAAACCCAGGCCGGCAAGAGAGGTCAGGTTGGGCAAGTCCGACAGGGGTCATCGGGGAGCGGTGCCAGAACCGCAAGGCATGTCGCGAAGCGCGGACGCCACGTCGCCAATGCCCAGGCCGAGGCAGGAGGAGGTGTCTTCGACCACGATAGCGGTCCGCGTCGTGACCGTCCGGGGAGATATTTTCTGCACGGACCGAGGTTCTAGTCCCGACGCTCTTGCGGGAATTTCCCGGGCGTCGCGTTCTTGCACTTGCGAAATGACAAGGCCTCCCATAGGTCAAAGCGATGTATGGCGCGTTGCCGGTGAAACCGCCGACGCTCGCATACGTTGTTTTCGTGCCCTTCATCGCCGCCCCTTGGACGGCGGAGACAAAGGATCAATTCGATGAATTGGAAACTGATGATGACGGCCGCTGCCGTCGGCATGGCCGCGATCGTCGGCACGTCGACGATCGCTGTCAGTGCACCGGCCCCTTCCAAGCTGCTGACCTCGATCGACCCCGACAAGGACGGCACCGCCGACATGAACGAGGTCCGCACCGCCGCCGGCGCTCTGTTCGATCGTCTCGATCGCGACCACGACGGCACGCTCGACGCCAAGGAGCTGCGCGGCCGCGTTTCGGCCAAGGATCTCAAGGCCGCTGATCCCGACAAGGACGGCACGCTGACCAAGGACGAGTATCTCGCGCTGGTGGAAGGCCGCTTCAAGGCGGCTGATCCGGACGGTGACGGCACGCTCGACTCGAAAGAGCTGAAGTCGGTGGCCAAGCTGCTGAAGTGAGACATCGGTCCGCACTGGACCGACGCGACATAGACATGAGCTCGAGGGCCTGTGACGGGAGACCGTCGCAGGCCCTCGTCTTTCAGGCGGATGCTCGTGGCGCGCCGGCAGGAAGGCGATTGGCCCTCACATGCTTGGGCGGGACATTTCCACTGCGAGACGAACCAGGTCGGGGAGGCTGCGGGCCCCGAGCTTCTGACGCAGCCGGTAGGTCAGGTTGATGACGGTCTTGTAGCTGATGCCGAGATGGTCGGCGATCGCCTGATAGGATTTCGCCTGGGCCAGCAGCGCAAGGGCCTGGCGCTCGCGCGGGGTCAGCGCAGGGGCCGCCATGCCGTCCGGGTTGGCGCGGAGCAGGGCGATGCGGGTGGCGAGCTGCGGATCGAGATAGGTGCCGCCGGCTCGAACCTGCTCCAACGCCTTGGGCAGCTCGTGCGGCGGCGCGTCCTTCAGCAGATAGCCGCTGGCGCCGGCGTCGATCGCCGAGCGGACGATGCGCGGATCGGCATGCATGCTGAAGACCAGGATCCGGGCGCGGGGATCGTGCGACCGCATGCGTTCGATCAGATTGATGCCGCCGAGCTCCTGCCCGGGCAGGCGCAGATCGACGATCGCGACATCCGGCCGGTCACGGACATAGGCTTGGTACCCGCTGTCGGCATCGTGTGCCTCGGACAGCGCGCGGATCCCGGCTTCGTTCAGCAGCCAGCGGCAGGCCGTGATCACGACCGGGTGGTCATCGACGAGCAGAACGCGATACATCCGATGAAGGTCTTGCCCTTATGGCGCCGACGGCGCCGATGCTTCCTCTACCATGTGAGTTCCCTTGCAAACCAGGATCGGGTGCAACAGTGCGGCCGAGGCTGGGAGATAGCTCGGCGAATCGATCGCCACTTTCCGGATCCGGGAAGATTGTCCCTAGGGGCCGAAGAATATTGCCCGTTGCGACGAACTGGAGGGCTGTTTACGAATGTTAACGTTCGTAAACGGGTAAATCGGCCAGTTCTGGTGCGGGTAAAGGCTCAGGGGCGTGGGCTGTTGCCGGATCCGGTCGACAAGAAACTGGGGGACGTCTTGACCAGACTGTCGGCGCTGAAGAGCGCGCTTCTCGCGACCTGTGCGTTGCTGCCCGCGGCTGCGTTCGCGCAGCAAACCCTGCAGACCATCGAGGTGGTCGGCGTCTCGCCCGTTCAGGGCAGCGAGATCGCGAAGGACAAGATTCCTTCCAATGTCGAAACCATCGGGGCGCGGGAGCTCGACCACAGCCGCGCGCCGACGCTGCTCGACAGCATCCTGCAATCGGTGCCCGGGGTCTCCCTCAGCGACCAGACCGGGAACGCGTTCCAGCGCGACTTGAATTATCGCGGTCAGACTGCCTCGCCGGTGCTCGGGACGCCGCAGGGCATCGCCGTCTACCAGAACGGCACCCGCATCAATGAGGCCTTCGGCGACGTCGTGAACTGGGACCTGATCCCGGAAATGGCGATCGCACGCATGACCCTGATGCCGAACAATCCGCTGTTCGGCCTCAACGCCACCGGCGGTGCGCTGTCGATCGAGATGAAGAACGGCTTCAACTACCAGGGCGGGGAAGCGCAGTTGTTCGGCGGCTCGTTCGGCCGGATCCAGTCGGGCGCTCAATACGGCTGGAACAACGGCACCTACTCGGCCTATATCGCGGCGGAAGGCGCCTATGACCGCGGCTGGCGCGACTACTCGTCGGCCTCGCAGATCCGGCGCATGTATGCCGATTTCGGCGCGCGCGGCGACAACACCGAATTCCATCTCTCCTTCACCGGTGCCGACAACAAGCTCGGCTCGGTCGCCGCGACACCGATCGAGATGCTGAACCAGCGCTGGTCCAGCGTCTATACCTGGCCCCAGTCGCTGCATCTGCAGATGCAGATGGTGCAGGCGAGCGCAAAGTGGACGCCGACCGACACGCTGTCGATCCAGGCCAACGGCTATTACCGCAACTACAAATCCGCGCGCGTCGATGGCAATAGCACCGAAGTGCGGGACGGGGGCGGCGTGTTCGTCCTTGAGGACGCCGCGGGGACCCCGTGGGACATCAACCGCAACGGCCCAACCGCCAACACGCTGGCCGCCGATGCGGCGCTCGGCCAGATCGACCGCAATACCGTCAAGACCGACAGCTATGGCGGCTCGCTGCAGGCGACCTCAACGACGCAGCTCTTCGGCCATGACAACCATTTCGTCGTCGGCGCCAGCGTCGATCACGGCAATACCAACTTCCAGGCCACATCCGAGCTCGGCACCATCGACAACAACCTGTTCGTCACCGGCCTCGGCGTCTACATCGACCAGCCCAACGCGGGCCTTGCCCCGGTCAACCTGAATGCCAAGAACACCTATCTCGGCGTCTACGCGACCAACACCTTCGACATTACCTCGCAGCTCGCCTTGACGGCCGGCGGTCGCTTCAACTGGGCGCAGATCAATCTGCGCGACCAGACCGGCTTCGCGCCACTCCTGAACAGCAACAACAACTTTCAGCGCTTCAACCCGGTGGTCGGCCTGACCTACAAGATCACGCCTGACATGACCGCCTATGCCGGATACTCCGAAGCCAACCGCGCGCCGACGCCGCTCGAGCTCGGCTGCTCCGATCCGGCCAATCCCTGCCTGATCGACAATTTCCTGATCGCCGATCCGCCGCTCAAGCAGGTGGTGTCGCGCACCGTCGAAGGCGGCCTGCGCGGCGAGATTTCCGGTGGCCGTTCGGCCTACGCCGCCGATCTTCCGGCCTACCGCAAGGCCCCGATCAAATCGGCGGCGGTCGATGACGGCTGGCGGCTGCGCTGGGGCCTCAGCCTGTTTCGCACCGAGAATTCCGACGACATCATCCAAGTCGTCGACCCGGCCAACCCGGTGCGCGGCTATTTCAAGAACGCCGGCACCACGCTGCGCCAGGGTGTCGAGGCCAAGCTCGACCTGGCCTGGAACCGGTGGACCGCCTACGCCAACTACACCTTCATCGACGCCACCTTCCGCAGCGCCTTCGACGTCAACGATCCGTTCCTCCGGGTGCCGGTCGGCGTCGTCTCCGGAAACCACATTCCCGGCATTCCGGCGCACCGCCTGAAGCTCGGCGCAGAATATGCCGTGACCGACGCCTGGAAGGTCGGTGCCAGCGTCAACTATGTCGGCAGCCAGTACCTGCTGCACGACGACACCAACGTCTACCCGAAGGTCCCGGCCTATTGGGTCGTCAACGTCAACACATCTTATCAGGTGACCAACAACGTCGAGCTGTTCGGCCTGATCCAGAACCTGTTCAATCAGCGCTATTACTCGGCAGGTACCGTGTTCGACCCCGCAGGCTTCAACACCGCCGGTGGCGGAACGGCGTTCGCGCTGAACGATCCGCGCAGCATGGTTCCGGGGATGCCGCTCGCGGCCTATGCCGGCATCCGGGCGAAGTTCTGAGCTTCGCATCCTGACGACCATAGGCGCATCCGCGCCGCGCCACGGCAGCCCCCACCGTGGCAGGAAGGCCGGGAGAAATCCCGGCCTTCTTGTTGCTTGACTAAAAGCGTGACGTGTCTCCGCTGCCGTAGGGTGGGCAAAGGCGCGTGTGCGATACTGCATGTCACGAGCTCAACTCCACCGCGCGCCGTGCCCACCATTCCTTCCGCTTGCGCGGATGCACGGCGGGCACGTGACCGCCCTGCGGGCAGCTGCTTTGCCTACCCTACGCAGCCGGTATGAATCGTCGATGAGTCTGCTCACGATGGATTTTGGGCAATTATCCCGCTGACCTCGTGAACGAGATCGCTGCGCGCTTGTGGAATTTACGAAGCATCGCGATTAGTTGCTGCCGGTTTCCGCCAACTACGAACTTCCGCCACAGAACCCGACCAGCTATTGCGCATCGTATCGAGCAGCGAGGTGGCGCATATGAGCCGTAGATCTTCAAGCCTTGTATCGATCATCACGTCATCGATGGATGCCGTTCACCGGCCCCACGTGCCTCCGTGGGTGCGAGCGACAATCTCTGTCGTGCTTCTCGCTGGCAGTCTGGGGGCGCATTCTCTGCTGCTTGGCGATGCGGCGGCGCGCGATCTCGATGGGCGTTACGCCAATTCTCCGCTCAAGGGCTGGTTCGAGAGTTTGCGTTCGGGCAAGGGGCCGTGCTGCTCGGATGCGGATGGCACCGCGCTCTCGGACACGGATTGGGACACGAAGGATGGCCGCTACCGTGTTCGCATTGAAGGCCAATGGTGGGTCGTTCCGGAAGAGGCCGTGGTGACCGAGCCCAATCGCGCCGGCCGGACGATGGTATGGCCCGTGTATTATCGCGAGCTGAATACGGGCCTGCGCATCGATGTGCGGTGCTTCCTGCCCGGCAGCATGATGTAGGTGGGGATGTGCCGGATCGCAGAAGCGCAGGGTGGGCAAAGGCGCGAAGCGAGATGTTGCGACAGGCGCGGCCTCTCGTGCGCCGTGCCCACCGCTCCCTCCGCTCTCGCGGAGGCATGGTGGGCACGCGGCCGCCCTGCGGGCGGCTGCTTTGCCAACCCTACGTGATGGCGACTACTCCGCCGCTTGCGCCGCCTTCAGCGTCGGATAGTCGGTGTAGCCCTTCTCGCCGCCGCCATAGAGGGTGGCGCGGTCGAGCTCGTTGAGCGGCGCGCTGACCTTGAGCCGCTCGACCAGATCCGGGTTGGCGATGAACGGCCGGCCGAAGGCGATCAGGTCGGCCGCGTTGGCATCGAGCTGTTTGTTCGCGAGCGCGAGGTCATAGCCGTTGTTGGCGATGTAGGTGCCCTTGAAGCGCTTGCGCAGCGACGCGTAGTCGAACGGCGCAACGTCGCGCGGGCCGCCGGTCGCCCCCTCGATCACGTGGATGTAGACCAGATTCAGCGCCGCGAGCCGGTCGACGATGTAGTCGAACAGCGCCTGCGGATTGGAATCCGAGATGTCGTTGGCCGGCGTCACCGGAGATAACCGAATGCCGGTCCTGTCGGCGCCGACCGCCTCCGACACGGCCTTGGCAACCTCGAGCATCAGCTTTGCGCGGTTCTCGATCGACCCGCCATAGGCGTCGGTGCGCTTGTTGGCGCCGTCCTTGGCGAACTGGTCGAGCAGATAGCCGTTGGCGCCATGGATCTCGACGCCGTCGAAGCCGGCCTCGATCGCATTCAGCGCGGCCTGCTTGAACGCCGCGACGATGCCGGGAATTTCCGCGAGCTCGAGCGCACGTGGCGTCGAGACGTCGGTGAACGCGCCGCCGACGAAGGTCTTGGTCTTGGCCGCGATCGCCGAGGGCGCGACCGGCGCACCGCCATTCGGCTGCAGCGAGACATGGGAGATACGGCCGACATGCCAGAGCTGGATGAAGATGCGCCCGCCCTTGGCATGCACCGCGTCGGTCACCTTGCGCCAGCCGGCGATCTGCTCCTTGGAATAGATGCCAGGCGTGTCCTGGTAGCCCTGGCCCTGCTGCGAGACCTGGCTGGCCTCGGAGATCAGGAGGCCGGCGGAGGCGCGCTGGCTGTAATATTCGGCCGTCAGCGGACCCGGCGCGAGGCCGTCCACCGCGCGGTTGCGGGTCAACGGCGCCATCACGACGCGATTGGCGAGGGTGACCGGACCGAGCTGATATGGCGCGAACAGTTTGGATGCACTCATCGGGATCTTTCCAGGAGAGGGGAGGGGGGTCATGGTGAGTTGTGCATTGCCGCGAACAGCGCAATGCCGCGAGGTATCCGTCCGGCGCAGACGTGCCGCGCGATGGAGCGGCCGCAACAGGCCATCCGTTGGATAGCCTGTTGCAATAGACGAAAGGGATCAGGCGACGCCCAGGAAGTCCCGCTTGCCGATTTCGACGCCGTTGTGGCGGAGGATGCCGTGGGCGATCGCGGCGTGGAAATAGAAGTTCGGAAACGAGACGCGGTTGACGAAGTCGTGCCCCTTCAGGGTCAGCGTGGTGTTGGGCCCGCTTGGAAAGGTGACGTCGCGGCTATCGGCCCCTTCGAACTGCGCCGGCTGGAACGTCTTCAGGTAATCGATGGTTCTGGCAAGCCGCTGGCGAAGCTCGGCGAACGTCGTCTCGGTGTCGGGCGTGCTCGGGACCTCGCTATGGGAAAGCCGCGCGCAGCCCTTGGCGGCGAAGTCGCAGGCGAGCTGGATCTGCTTGGAGAGCGGCAGCATGTCCGGATACAGCCGTGCGCCGAGCAGCACCTCGGGGGCGATCTTTTTGGCTTCGCAATGGGCCTCGGCCTTGCTGAGCAGGCCGGACAGGCTGCCGAGGATCTGGAGGTAGGCCGGCACGGTCGAATCGTAAAAGGACATGATGCTCTCTTTTGGCAGGAGACGTCGCGACGAAAGCGCGCGCCCTCGGAGATGGGGCGGCGTCCAAGAGAATGCAACTGCATCTTTCTGGTTTTTGCGGTCGCCGTGCATTCCAGTCGTTCACGCTGAGGTCACGGCGATTGTGGACGCGTCCCCTGGAGGATTTCCCCAAGCCGTGGCCGAAATGCCGGATCGAGGTCGTGGAGAACGACGAGCCTGGGTGGCCGAACAGGGGCAGGATGAAGATCGGCGCTACAAGCCAAATCGGGCTTCAATTGCCCGTCTGCTCGCGCTTTTGTCCTGAGCGATCATCTGGCCGTCCAATTCCGAGGTGATAAATTGGAATAGCGAAGAGCGGACGACACGGTCGCATGAAGTCGGACAATAAGTCATCTGCAATTGAGAGACGAGGAGCGCCGCGCGATGATGTCGGCTCACCTACCGTGTCGCTGTCGCTGAAGCCGGCGCCGCCTGCGCCCGCGGCGTGCCGCGCATGCGTACGAGCAGTTCCGCCGTTGGCCAGGAATCGGCCGGCAGCCCGAGCCGCACCTGCATCGTTTTGACCGCGATGCGGCTCTGCTGCCCCAGCACGCCATCGACCTTGCCGACGTCGAAGCCGGCCTTTACCAGGAGTTGCTGCAGCTCCTTGATCTCGTTGAACGGCAGTTGCGCGACCGGGCCGCTGGCTTTGCGCATCGGCGCCGCGCCGGCGATGCGGGTGGCGAGATAGGCGGCGGTGGTCGAATAGATCAGCGAATTGTTCCACTCGGTGTAGGCGGCGAAATTGGCATAGGCCAGGAACGCCGGGCCGTTGCGGCCCATCGGCAGCAGCACCGAGGCTTCGAGCGCATCGTTCGGCAGCGGCCGGCCGTCGGCATAGGTCACGCCGAGGCCGGCCCATTTGCTGCGCGGCGCCTTGACGGTGAGATCGGCCTGCTCCCACGGAAACGCCTGGGGCACGCGGATCTCCTCCAGCCACGGCTCGCCGCGGCGCCATTTCAGTCCGGTCGCGATGTAGTTCGCGGTCGAGCCGATCACGTCGGGCGCGCTGCGCAGGAGGTCGCGGCGGCCATCGCCGTCATAGTCGACGGCATAGGTGACGTAGTGGGTCGGCAGGAACTGCGTCTGACCGAGCTCGCCGGCCCAGGAGCCGATCATCTCCTCCGGCGCGAGATCGCCGCGGTCGATGACCTTCAGCGCGGCGATGGTCTCATTCTGGAAGCGCTCGCTGCGGCGGCAATCATAGGCCAGCGACACCAGCGACGGCAGCACCGGCAAATTGCCCATGTTGGCGCCGAAATCGCTCTCCAGGCCCCAGAACGCGGCGATGACCGCCGGGGGCACGCCATACTCCTTCTCAGCGCGCGCGAACGCTGCCGCATGCATCCGGATGTGCTGCTGGCCGTTCTGCATCCGGTAGGGCGCGGCCATCCGGCCGGCGAACTCGGTGAACAGTTGACCGAACACGCGCTGGCCGCGGTCGCGATTGACGATGCCCTGGTTGTAGGTGAGGTACGGCGAGGCGGCCGCGATCGCGCGCTGCGACACGCCTTCGGCAATGGCGCGTTGCTTCAGCTCGGCGAGAAACCGGTCGAAGCTCTGGCCGTTATGGCAGGCCGCGGCGCGCATCGATGGCGCCGGCTTCGGACGTGGTGCGGCCGCCTCCGGCGCCATTTGCGCCGCGGCGCTGACAACCAGCATGAACGAGGTTGCGAGCGCGCTGAAGGTGACGCGCAAGGCAGTCGAAGAGCTTCGCATCCGGTCTCACCGATGGCTGTCAGGTCGTTGTCCAGCCATCGATATCCGATGCGGGGGGCGGGAGGGAAGGGGGCAGGGGCGAATAGCGAATGGCGAATGGGAAACGGCGAGAACCCTATTCGCTACGCCCTATTCGCTACTCGCCCTTTCATCCCACCTTCGCCAGCGCCGCCTGGGCCTCGCTCTGGATCCGCTTGAGATGCTCGGCGTCGCGAAAACTCTCGGCATAGAGCTTGTTGACGTCCTCGGTGCCGGAGGGTCGCGCCGCGAACCAGCCGTAGTCGGTCTCGACCTTGATGCCGCCGAACGACTGGCCGTTGCCCGGAGCCTTCGTATGCACCATGCGAACGGGATCGCCGGCGAGCTCCTTCAGGTTCAGCATTTCCGGCGTCAGCGCCTTCAGCGCCGCCTTTGCCGGCGGGCTCGCCGGCACGTCGATGCGCTCATAGACCGGCGCGCCGAGCTCGGCCGTCAGCTCCTTGTAGAGCTCGCTCGGGTCACGGCCGCGCCTGGCCATGATCTCGGCCGCGAGCAGCCCGAGGATCAGGCCGTCCTTGTCGGTGGTCCACACCGTGCCGTCGCGCTTCAAAAACGAGGCGCCTGCGCTCTCCTCGCCGGCGAAGCCGAAGCTGCCGGAGCCGAGGCCCTCGACGAACCATTTGAAGCCGACGGGGGTTTCGACGAGCTTGCGGCCGAGCTTGCGCGCGACGCGGTCGATCATCGAGCTCGACACGATGGTCTTGCCGATCGCGGCATCGCTTCGCCAACCGGGCCGGTGAGCGAACAGGTAGGAGATCGCCGTCGCCAGATAGTGGTTGGGATTCATCAGCCCGCCCGAGCGGGTGACGATACCATGGCGGTCGGCGTCGGTGTCGTTGGCAAACGCGACGTCGAAGCGCTCGCGCATGCCGATCAGGCTCGCCATCGCGTAGGGCGAGGAGCAGTCCATGCGGATCTTGCCGTCCCAGTCCGCGGTCATGAAGCGGAAGGTGGGATCGACGACGTCGTTGACGATTTCAGCGTTGAGACCGTAGCGCTCGATGATCGGCGCCCAGTAGGCAATCGCCGCGCCGCCGAGCGGATCGATGCCGATCTTGATCCCGGCCGCCTTGACGGCGTCGAGATCGACGGTGTTGGCGAGATCGGCGACGTAGGGCGTGATGTAGTCGTAAGCGTGCAACGAGCCGCGCTGCTTGGCCTGGCTGTAGCTGATGCGCGATACGCCATCGAGGTCGTTGGCCAGATACACATTGGCCTGCCGCTCGATCTCGGCCGTCGCGTCCGTGTCGGCGGGGCCGCCGTGCGGCGGATTGTATTTGTAGCCGCCATCCTCCGGCGGATTGTGCGACGGCGTGATGACGACGCCGTCGGCGAGATGCGCCGTGCGGCCCTTGTTGTAGGAGATGATGGCGTGCGAGATCACCGGCGTCGGTGTGTAGCCGCCGTCCTTGTCGACCATCACCTCGACGCCATTGGCGCCGAACACTTCGAGCGCGCTGGCAAGCGCCGGCTCGGCCAGCGCGTGGGTGTCGATGCCGACGAAGAGGGGGCCGTCGAGGCCCTGCTGGCGGCGGTAGTCGCAGAGCGCCTGGCTGGTGGCGAGAATGTGGTTCTCGTTGAAGCCGGTCTTCAACGACGAGCCGCGATGCCCCGACGTGCCGAAAGCGACGCGCTGGGTCGGCTCGTGCGGGTCGGGCTTCAGCGCATAATAGGCCGTGATCAGCCGCGGAATGTTGGCGAGCGCGGCATTGGCGATCGGCTTGCCGGCTGCGGGGTCTGTCTTGGCCATGGAGCATCCTTCGCAAGTTCGAGAAACATCTGCGGCGGCGCTTCGTTCCGCCGCGGCGGGCGCAGGGAACGCGGGGCGCCGCGACGAACCTGCCGCAACATGGCGGCGCGCGGTGATCCGATCAACGGAATTCGTGCACGCCCCCCGCGGCGGCGTGAAGCCTATTTGATATCCGCTGAGGGAATGCCGGGTTCTCGCGGTCGAGGCCGGCCAATGTCGCCGCCTTGTGCGCGCGACATTAACCACGCCTCACTGAGTCCGCGTGCCGGGACCGGCGCTTAAGCCTGAGTTTAACGGATGGCCGTTGAAATAGCAGGCCGGAGCAGAGGCGCGTCTCGTGCGCGGGAGAGTCGTCAGGAGCGGAAAAGTGAGAGCGCTTTGTCTCGGCGCGTTGGCCGTCGTTTCAACCTTGGCCCTGGCCGGCTGCAGCCACCAGGTGACGCCGCAGGTGGCCTCGCCGTGCGTCGATCTGAGCGGAAGGCCCTGCGTGGACGGTCCCGTCGCCGACCAGTCGCTGCAATCATTGGAGCCTGCCGACACGATCCACAAGCCTGCAGCCGCGGTCGCGCGCCGCGCGGCTCTGCAGCACAAGCACGCCCGCGCCGCAAAGCGCCGGGTCAAGTCGCCAATCGTCACCGCCAAGACGATTGAAAAGCCGATTGAAAAGGCGATTGACAAACCGATCGAAAAGCCGCTCGCGGCACCGGCGCGCACGCCGCGGCCCGATCCGGTCGCGCCGGCTGACGGCGCGCCCGCGCCGGTGATCAAGACCCCCTCCGTCACGACGGATATGCCGAATCCGGCCAAGGTCCAGAGCGACGTCATGGTGGCTGCGGTGACGGTGGCGGCCGAGCTGGCCGAGCGGATGACCGCGCTGCGTGTCCCAGAGGGGCCCGCCGACAGTCATCTCGTCGCGGTGCTGCTGGCGCGTCCCACCGTGCGCGGATTGGGCGATCTCAGCGGCAAGGTGATCGCGATCGACGAGCGCTACGCCAAGTCCAACGCGAAGATCACCGCGGCCATGAATGCGGCCGGTGCGACGGAGGTGCTGCTGCTGGAAGGGCAGGCCACCGCGATCACCCGGTTGAACAATGGCGAGGTGAGCGCGGCCGTGGTGGCCCTGGTCTCGCCGGAGGCCGCGGAGGCGTTTCCGAAGGTCGCGGGCTTTCGCCTGTTCTCTGTCGTCCTGAAGCCGTAGCTTCAGGACGCTTGTCACAGGCCGGCTAGGTCGCGGCGGCGCTGCGCGACGGCCGCGGCAGCGCCGCGCCCTTCACGGCCGCGATTCCCCTGGGAAAGCCGCTGCGGTCGCTATAGAGGCGCTTGCGGCCGCGTCGCGGATCGTGCTGCCTCTTGACGTCCTGGGCGCACATGTAGTCCAGCGCCGTGATGCCTCCGACCATGACCAGCGCCGCCAGCACGCTGCCCGCGCGCGGATTGCTCGGCCTGAGCTCACCGGCCAGCGTCAGCATGTCCAGCCCGTCGCCGGCGACGCGGCTCAGCAGGCCGGCCCGCTTCTCCACCGACAGCGTGAGCACGCCGGCGAACAGCTCGCGCACGCCATAGGCCCGCACCAGTCCCTCGCGGCCCTCCATGCCGAGCGCATGCGTGACGCGGTGCGGCGCCAGCAGCTCCAGCGTGCCGAGCACGATGCTGAACCAGCCGAGCCCGCGGGCCAGACGATCGGCCGGCGTCAGCGAGCTGGGGCCGGTCGAGATGATCTTGGGGTCGCCCTTGGATCTCACGAGATTCGAGAAATGAAACATGCGATGCGATCCCTTATGGCTTCAGCACGACCTTGACGCAGCTGTCCTGCTTGTCGCGGAAGGCGCGGTACATCTCAGGTCCCTGCGCGAGCGGCACGGTGTGGGTGATGACGAAGGACGGGTCGATCTGGCCATCCTCGATGCGCTGCACGAGGTCGTCCGTCCAGCGGTTGACGTGGGTCTGGCCGGTGCGGATCGTCAGGCCCTTGTTCATCAGCGCGCCCATTGGCACCATGTCGGACAGCCCGCTGTAGACGCCGGGGATCGAGACGATGCCGCCGGGACGGCAGACATAGATGATCTCGCGCAGCACGTGCGGCCGGTCGTTCTCAAGCATGAACATCTGCTTGGCGCGATCGATCACGCTGTCGGGCTGCGCAAGGGTGACGTGGCTCTCGAAGCCGACGCAATCGATGCACTTCTCCGGGCCCTTGTTGTCGGTCAGCTCGTTCAGCCGCCCGACCACGCTCTCCTTGTCGAAATTGAGGGGGATGGCGCCGCCGGCCTCGGCCATCGCCAGCCGCTCCGGAATGCGGTCGATCGCAATCACCTGGGAGGCGCCGAGCAGGATGGCGCTGCGGATCGCCATCTGTCCCACCGGGCCGCAGCCCCACACAGCGACCGTATCGTCCGGCTCGATGTCGCATTGCGCGGCCGCCTGCCATCCGGTCGGGAAGATGTCGCTGAGAAACAGCGCCTGCTCGTCCGTCATGCCGTCGGGAACCTTGATGTGCGTGGCGTCGGCGAACGGCACGCGCAGGTATTCGGCCTGGCCTCCCGGATAGCCGCCGGTGAGATGCGTGTAGCCGAACAGGCCCGCGGTGGTGTGTCCGAACACCTTCTCGGCAAGATGTTTGTTGCGGTTGGTGGTCTCACAAACCGAGAAATTGCCGCGCCGGCACTGCTCGCATTCGCCGCAGATGATGGTGAAGGGCACGACGATGCGGTCGCCCTTCTTGAGCTTGCCGTTGACGCCGGAACCGACCTCGACGACCTCGCCCATGGTCTCGTGGCCCATGATATCGCCGGGCATCATCGCCGGGATGTAGTTGTGGAACAGATGCAGGTCGGAGCCGCAGATCGCGCAACTCGTCACCTTGATGATGGTATCCCGGTCATGCTCGATCTCGGGATCGCTGACGGTGTCGCAGCGAATGTCCTCTTTGCCATGCCAAACCAGCGCCTTCATACGGTCCTCCGGACAGAATGTTGCGGAGGCAAGTCGAAGGGCGCGGCGATGGTTGCTACCGAGCGCGGAATTTTCCGGAGTGGCGCGGCGTCCCGCGCTCGATGGCCGGCTCAGGCCTTCCGGGCGGCCTTCTTCGGCGCGGGCCTCGCAGGATCCCTCCTGGCAGCCTTGCCAGCCTGTTTGCCGCCTTGCGGCTTGGCCGCCGCACCGTCGGCCTTCTTCTCCGGCTGCTTGGTCTCCGGCTTCCTGGGCAGCTCCGCGGCGGCGGCCTGGCGCATCGCGCGGGCGTAGCTGTCGGCGACGTTGTCGGCGGAGATCAGGAGCCGTCGGGCGGCGGCATTGGCCTGCTCGACCGCCTCGCGGGCGAGCAGCTTGAAGCGCTCCTTGGCGTCCTTGTCCTTGGCCTTGACGGCCATGCCGTTGAAGCGGTCCTTGCGCTTCTTCGCCGCTGCCAGAATGGCCTTGTTCTGCTGCTTGGCCAGTTGCCGGATCACGGCATCAAGATCGGCATCCGCCATCGTCGTCCCCAACTCCCCCAGAGAATCAGCGCGCCCCGGCGCTGCAAACCGCGCGGACTATGCAATCGGTGCCGCCGCTTTGCAATCGGGGTACCAGAGGAGGGGTGCCGCGCCGATCAGGGGCGGCGGGCCGATGAGATCCGTCCGGCATTCGATGCCGGGGCCCGCCAAAAAAAGCGTCCGCATGGCGGTCATGTCGCTCCGAGTGGTGCAACGGCACCGCAGGAAGGCCGCTTACGACAATCGGAAACGCAACGTAACCAATTCTCGGCAATTCCATCAATTCCAATGCAACGCTTGATCCGCAACATTCCCGGCAACATCACCGTGTTCGTTGGAGTGTGGCCGTGCTGGCCGGAAATAGATACCTCAGGCTGCTGTCGCGGTTCCGTCGCGACCAGAGCGGCAACATCGCGATCATCTTCGCGCTTGCTTTGCTCCCGATCCTCGCCTTCGTCGGCTCGGCGATCGACTATTCGATGGCCGTGCGCGCCAAGGCGAAGCTGTCGGCTTCGATGGACGCCGCGATGCTGGCCGCGACCGGCTACACCGCCATGCGTGGCGCCGCGTCGGACGCCAAGACGGCGGCGACCAACATGTTCAACGGCCAGATGTCGGCGCACAATCTGGCGGCGGACTCGCTGAACATCGATATCAGCGATAGCGTCACCGCGCGGACCGTGACCGGCAGCGCCACCGTCGTGGTCAAGACGGCCTTCATGCACATGTTCGGCTACCCGACCATGACGGTCTCGGCCTCGTCGTCGGCTTCGGCCTCGTTCCCGACCTACATGGACTTTTACGTTCTGCTTGACAACTCGCCGTCGCAGGGTCTCGGCGCAACCACGGCCGACATGACGACGCTGCAGAATGCGACGTCCGACAAGTGCGCCTTCGCCTGCCACGACACCTATACGTCCAGCTCGAAGAAGACGCTGCAGACCAACAGCTATTATTCCATCGCCAAGAAGAAGGGCGTGACGATGCGCATCGACGTCGTCCGAAGCGCGACGCAGTCGCTCACGGACACGGCGACCGCCAGCCAGGTCGTCAGCAACCAGTACCGCATGGCGGTCTACAGCCTGGGCAGCGACTGCGGCTCGCTCGGCCTGACGACCATCGCCAGCCTGTCCTCGAGCATGTCCTCGGTGAAATCGTCGGTCGGTTCGCTCGACCTGATGACGATCCCCTACAGCGGCTACAACAACGACATGTGCAGCGATTTCGACGGCGCGATGTCCGCGATGAACGGCGTCATCCCGACCCAGGGCGACGGCTCGTCGACGAGCCCGCAGAAATGGCTGTTCTTCGTCTCCGACGGTGTCGCCGACTACTCCTATCCGACGACCTGCAGCAAGACCGTGCTCTCCGGTGGGCGCTGTCAGGAGCCGCTGAACACGACGACCTGCGATGCGTTGAAGGCTCGTGGCATCAAGATCGCCGTGCTCTACACCACCTATCTCGCGATCACCAACAACAGCTGGTACACGACCTATATCGCGCCATGGCGGGATTCGATCAGCGGCATCATGAAATCGTGCGCCAGCCCGGGCTACTACTACGAGGTCGATTCGAGCGGCAGCATCGGCGCAGCGCTTACCGCGCTGTTCCAGCAGGCGATCGCATCGGCGCATCTGACCAAATAGGGCAGGTCGTCCAGGCGCTCATGCGGGAAGTGCGACGAGCTGCTCCAGCGTCGCGCCATCCCTGAGCACGGCCAGGATCTCACGGCGCGACAGGAAGCGGATCGCCTGCGTGAACGAGCCGGCCCCCGCGATCCGCGCTTTGGCGGTGGCGAGATCGACGTCGATGTCGCCCGGCTCGCGACGCCGAGGCGGCGGCAGGGACGCAACGTGCTGGCGGCAGAGACCGGCGTTCTGGTGCAGTTCGACCAGCGCCGCCCGGCGATCCGGCCGCAGATTCTCCGCGAGCTGCTTGGCGCGGAACAGCACCGGCGGCGGAGCGCGATCCTCGGGCGTCGTGAACAGGCGCGCGCCGGTGCTGCGGCCGCCCGTGAGCAGACCGATCGGAATCGACAGCACGAGGCCGGCGATGACCGGCGACATCCAGGCCAGCAGGGGGACGGAGACAGCATAGGCGCTCGCCGCCATGACCAGGCCGCATACCGTCGGCAGCGCGAATTTGCGAAGGATCTCCTGCCGGCTCACGCCGCCGTCGCTGCGGCGCTGCACCTGCCAGCCGGCGTCGCGCCCCATCAGGATTTCGATCACGGCGATCGACTGGAAGATCATCATCGAAGGCGCGATCAGGGCCGCGAGCAGCGTTTCCGCCAGCACGGCGACGCAGAGGCGCAACCCGCCGCCAAAGCCTCGGCGTCGCGTCGGCGTGAACAACGTGACGAGGCAGGCGAGCAGCTTCGGCACCATGAGCAGGCCGAGCGTCGCCGCGAAGACCTGGGCGGCGAGCACCGGGTCCTGGGCCGGCCAGGTCGGAAACAGCGCAAAGCCCTTGGGGAAATATTCGGGCCTGACGAAGTTGGCCTGCAGCGAGATGAGGATGCCGAGCACGAGAAAGGCAAACCACAACGGCGCGGTGACATAGGCGCCGATGCCGATCAGCAGATGCAGCCGCGACACCCAGTGCAGGCCGCGCGCCGGCAGCACGGCGAGATGCTGCAGATTGCCCTGGCACCAGCGCCGGTCGCGCGCGGCATGATCGATCAGGGACGGCGGCACCTCCTCGAAGCTGCCGTCGAGATCGACCGTCATGTAGATTCCCCAGCCGGCGCGGCGCATCAGGGCGGCCTCGATGAAATCGTGGCTCAGGATATGTCCGCCGAACGGCTTGCGCCCGGGGAGCTCGGGCAGCGCCGCGTCTTGCGCGAAGGCCGCGACCCGGATGATCGCATTGTGGCCCCAGTAATTGCCTTCCGCGCCGTACCACCACGCATTGCCGGCCGCGATCATCGGGCCGTACAGCCGGCTCGCGAACTGCTGCAGCCGCGCGAACAGGCTGGTGCCGTTGACGATCACGGGCAGGGTCTGGATCAGCGCCGCCTGCGGCGCGTTCTCCATGGCATGGGCCAGCCGGACCACGGTCGCGCCGCTCATCAGGCTGTCGGCATCAAGAATGATCATATAGTCGTAGGCCGCGCCGAAGCGCTGCACCCAGTCGGCGATGTTGCCGGACTTGCGGGCGACATTGTCGGCCCGGTGGCGGTAGAACACCCGATCTGTGCCGCAGGATTGGCGCAGATCGACGAACGCAGCCTCTTCGCCGATCCAGATGTCGGGATCGGTGGTGTCGCTGAGCAGAAACCAGTCGAAGCGCTCGGCCTGTCCCGTCCCGGCGACCGATTCGATCATGGCGCGCAGCCGCACCATCACCGCGTCCGGATCCTCATTGTAGGTCGGCAGCAGCATGGCCGTGCGGCCGGACAAAGAGGGCAGGGGACCGTCGATGTCGATCGCGATCGTATCGCGCCGCCGCCCCAGCAGGGCGCAGAAGCCGGCCAGCGCGCAAACGAAGGCAAAGGCGATCCACGCGAGCAGGATCGAGAACAGCACGAGTACCATGCCTTCCAGCACGGTCACGCCACCGACCTCGACGACCTCGTACATCTTGTAGCAGCCCGCCAGCGTCAGCGCCGCGGTGCCGGCGAAGATGAGAGCGCGCCGGAATGCGATGCGGCCGCCGCTCGTGATGGCACGTCGGCCGGGCGCGGCATGATTGAGTGGCGACGGCACCATCGCGAGCGGCGCCTCGGCCGGGAGAAAGCTCGCGTCGCTAGCCTCATAGGTCGGACGCGGCTGCGCTGCGGTCATGGCGTCCATCGATAGACCCAGGTTTCGGATACGGGCTTGTCGTTGGCAACCAGTTCGGCCCTGAGCTCGACCGGCGCATCGCCGACCGCGCATTGGAAGCTGAGCCGCCAACCTTGCGTCTCCGGGTTCGGCTGCGCGACGATGTTCGTCACCTCGGATTTCGCCGCGCTGACCACGCCCTTGACGATGTTCGGATCGAGGCTCTTCAAGGCGTCGCCTTGGAGCTCGAGAACGAACAGCCGGCCTTCGCCGCGGGTGGCCACGCCAGTGCGCGTGAAGCGCGCCAGCGTATTCGGCTTCGGCACATCGGGCCCCCAGTGCAGGCGATAGGTCATGTTGTGCTCGCCCTTGGCCGCGAGCGGCGTCTTCGGCCGCCAGAAGGCGGCGATGTTGTCGTGGATTTCCTGGTTGGTGGGGATCTCGAACAGCACCACCGCGCCGTCACCCCAGTCGCCGATCGGCTCGATCCACAGGCTCGGCCGCCGTTCGAAATGCGATTCGAGATCCTGATAGGCGGTGTATGTCCGTTCCCGCTGCATCAGGCCGAAGCCGCGCGGATTGAGGTCGTTGAATACGCTGACCTGCAGGTCGCGCGGATTGCTGAGGGGGCGCCACAACTGCTCGCCCTTGCCGTTGAACATCGCAAGCCCGTCGGAATCGTGCACGGCGGGGCGGAAATCGTCGACGTCGTTGCGGTCGTTGGGTCCGAAGAAGAACATGCTGGTCATCGGCGCCAGTCCGGCGTGAGCGATCTCGACGCGCGGATACAGCGATGCCTCGACGTCGAATACGGTGGTCTCGCCAGGGCGGATCGTGAACCGGTAGGAGCCCGTCGCGCTCTTGCTGTCGAGCAGCGCATGCACCACCATTGCGGTGGCGCCTTGCGTCGGCTTCTCCAGCCAGAACGCCTTGAACACCGGAAACTCCTCGCCCTTGGCCTCGCCGGTGTCGATCGAGAGCCCGCGCGCCGACAGTCCGTAAATCTCACCCTTGGCGACGGCGCGAAAATAGCTCGCGCCGAGGAACACACAGACCTCGTCGTAGTAGTCCGGCCGGTTCATCGGCGCGTGGACGCGGAAGCCGGCAAAGCCGAGATCGGCCGCCGGGAAGGCCGGGACTTGCTGACCGAATGCAAAGTCCTCGGGTCGATAGGCCACGGGGCTGGCTTTGCCGTCCGCAACCTCATAGATCTCGACCCGGTCCTTGTAGATCGAGCCGCGATGGAAGAACTGCGCCTGGAACGGCAGGTTCTCACTGCGCCACAGCGCATGGTCCGGCAAGAACCGAATCGAGCGGTAGGCGTCGTAGTTCAGCTTCGCCAGCGCGTCCGGCAGCTTGTCATCCGGCGCAGCGTAGGGCTTGGCGGCGAGATTGCGCGCGAGGTCGCGCACATAGGCCGCATTGAACGGCTGCGCCGCAGGCGGCGCGGCTGATGCGCTCCGCGTCAAGGATGCGGCGACCGGGATCGCAGCCGCAGATTGAATGAACTGACGGCGATTCAACTTATTCTCGCTTTGCTGCATGGAACTGCGGAGCAACATTTCTGAAGGCGTCGGGTTCCATCGGGAAGCGCCGACATTTCAGCCCGCACAATCGATCGTCGTGTCCGAACGGCACATGAACGACGATCATGACGCCGCTAAGCGGTCGTTGCTCGCATGGCTCCATATTGGCAAAGGCGAGGGGGCGGGGGAGGCTTCAACGTCGGACGAGTCCGATCCGACCTGGTCGACGGTCGGTCGGCAAGGCGTCAGCCGATCTGGAACGCAACCATACGCGCAAGCCCGTCACTTCCGGACACTCCGCCGTCCCTTCAGGTGCGATGAGCCAGTCTCCCAAGCCGCTGCTCCCTTCGATCCTGTCGCAGCGATAGCCGGGATGGTTGCTAAGGCCACGGCCGATCAACACGTCGACCTTCCCTTCGACCAACTCATGCAAGCCGGCCGGCTGCACGACCCGCAATCCGATGTCTGGATGTGTGCCGCGGAAATGCTCCAGCGCGAGGCGACGCAAATCGAAGCCGTCGTGGACGCCCAGTTGCAGCAGCACCGCGCATCGGGGTTTGAGCTGCGAGGTCGCATCTGCGATGCGGCGAAAGCCGTCGGAGATCCCGACCAGATAGGACTGTCCCTCCGCCGTCAGGACGAGTTGCTTGTGCAGCCGCTCGAACAGACGCACCCCGACGCGCAGTTCGAGGGCCTTCACGTGCTGCCCGATAGCGGCGGGCGTCACATGCAGCTCGTGCGCAGCCAGCTTGAAGCTGAGATGTCTCGCCGCAGCTTCGAAGGCGCGGAGCGCGTTCAGGGGAGGGAGGCTGTAGGTCATCGTCAGGCACTCTGGCACGGCAGGCCCGAAGGCCTGCAATAGATTTTCTTTCGCTGAGCAGCAGAAACTCTGCTTTGAGGCGCGCGGATGATCGCGGGTAGGGTTGCTTGCTCAACATGCTGGCCGGACAGGCCCGGCAATGAAGGAGGTTCGATGTCCGATATCCATCTCTTCTACCAGACGCACATCGGTGCCATGCAAGACGCCATGCGCCAGCGCCTCGACCTTGCCGGTCCCTTCCTGAGCCAGCGGGCTGAGCTGTCTGACATCGATGCAATCAGGGCCGACGTCATGAAGGAGTTCGACGTCGTGCTCCACCAGCTTCCATATGTCGGAGGCGCCGCAAGCCGCATGACCGCGTTTTTCATGCAGCTCATCGGCTTCATGGCCATGAGCCGTGTGCTCCGGCGACACGGCTTGCCATCCGCCGTGATCGGCGACATCGAACGAGAGGTCCACAAGGCGCAGCTGTTCACGGAGCCCGAAGCGCAGCGTCTCGAAGCGGGCCGCCGATTCATGTCGCCCGAGAACCGGAGCTTCTTGCGCCAACAGGCGGCGTTGAGTACGTCGGAAAGCCATCGGCGCGAATTTCCTGACGACTTCGTCTACGATGTCGTCGAGCCCGGCCCGAGTGACACCTTCGAATTCGGCATCGACTACAAGGCTTGCGGCTTCTGCAAATTCGCCGCTCGTCATGGTGACAAGGACATCCTGCCGAACATCTGCGGGCTGGACGTCGACGCCTATGCGACGCGCGGCGTCCGGCTCGAGCGGACGCAGACGCTGGCCGGTGGCGCAAGCCACTGCAACTTCCGCTTCTCGCGGCTGGCCTCGGATTAGGTCGGTTCATTCTTTGGCAACGCGAGGTTCTTCCAAACGGAAGCTCTCTTAGCGATTGCAGTTCGTGGAGTGGGCAAAGGCGCGCATGCGGCGCTGTCTGCATCTTGCGCTGCTCTCTGCGCGCCCCGGAATGACGGAGGAGAGAGCCGTGGTCTCAAAGCTCCCTTGCATTGCTGAACGCGAACGAGCTGACGCGCCGCGTCGTCTCATCCAGGATCAGCGTCCGCGTGATCGGCGGCTCGGCGCGCTGGGCGCAGTTTTCGCGTTCGCAGAGCCGGCAGTTGACGCCGATCGGAGTGCCCTCGGCTTTCTCCAGATCCATGCCGGCGGCGTAGACGAGGCGCGACGCATGCCTGATCTCGCAGCCGAGGCCAATGGCGAAGCGTGGCTGCGGCAGCGGATGCGGCGCGACCGGGCGGCGGACCATCTGGGCGATAGAGAAATAGCGAGAACCATCGGGCAGCTCGATGATCTGCTTCAGGAGGCGGTCGGGTGTGTCGAAGGTCGAATGCACGTTCCACAGCGGGCAGGTGCCACCGAACTTGGAGAACGGGAAGGTGCCCGACGAGAAGCGCTTGGAGACGTTGCCGGCATTGTCGACGCGCAGCATGAAGAACGGGATGCCGCGGGCGTTCGGGCGCGACAGGGTCGTGAGGCGGTGGCAGACCTGTTCGAAGCCGGTGTTGAAGCGCTGCGCCAGCACGTTGATGTCGTAGCTCAGCGCCTCCGCAGCAGTGAGGAACGGCGCATAGGGCATCATGACGGCGGCGGCGAAGTAGCTCGCGAGCGTCATGCGGTAGAGCCGGCGCGCGGTGTCGTCGATGGCACCGGCACGGCCGATGATGAGCTCGAACTGCGGCAGGCACTCGGCCATGCCGAGCTGGACCGCGAGCTGGAAGGTGCGTCCGGGCCCGTCGACCAGTTCGGAGATCAGGAGCTGGCGGCGATGGCGGTCGTAGCGGCGCAAGGTCTCGCGCATGACGTCGACCGGCATCACCCGCGTCTGCACCGAATGCTTTTCGCGCAGACGGGCGGCGAGCGCCGCATAGAGCCCTTCGGCCGGCACGTCGAGCGCGTCACGCAGGCTTTCGGCCTGCTGCTCGAGCTCGGCGAAATAGTTGCGGTTGGCTTCGATCAGGTCGCGCACCCGCTCGATCGGGTTGGCCTCGAAACGGGCGCCCTCGTTGCGGTCGGCCATCTGCGCCGCCACCAGGGTCTCGCCGCGGCGCGCCTCGGTGTAGGCCGCGTACAGCCGCTGCAGCGCGTGGGTGACGCCGGGGCAGAGCTCGGCGAGATCGCGCAGCTCCTGCTTGGGCAGCTCGATCTGGCGGAACAGCGGATCGGAGAAGATCTCGTTGAGCTCGGCGAAGAAGCGGTCCTCGTCGGCGCTGGCCAGGTCGCGCAGGTCGAGGTCGTAGGTTTCGGCCAGCCGCAGCAGGATCTGGGCAGAGACCGGGCGCTGGTTGCGCTCGATCAGGTTGACATAGCTCGGCGAGATCCCGAGGCCCTCGGCGAGCTGGGTCTGCGACAGCCCCAATTGCTGGCGGATGCGCCTGAAGCGCGGGCCGACGAACAGCTTCTTTCCGGATTCGCCGGGCATCTTGATCTCCTGGGGGTAGCCGGCCGTGGATTGTGACAAATTTTACAAAATGACATTTGTGACAAGTGATGATGTTACATGACATCACCATTCGAAAACAAGGGCTCTATCCGAAACAGCCGGATTCGCGTTTATCTCCTGTCACGCAATTCGCAATGCACTGTCAAAGTTGTGACGGTTCAAGGAGAGTCTCATGAGCAGCAATTTCTGGGTGATCGGCGGCGAGTTCGGCTCGATGAATTTCCACAAGCTGGTGGAAGGCTCGGCCCAGGTGAAGGGTCCGTTCAAGTCGCGCAAGGAAGCCGAGGACTGCTGGCGCGAGGTGTCCGAGGAGAACCGCCACAAGGCTGGCGTCCGCTTCTCGATCGTCGAGGAGCCGCAGCGCGCTCCGGCGGCCTGACCGCCGATAAGGAATGCATTGCCGGGTATTTGAATAAGCTCGAGGAAGAGCCCAAGGACGGGGCGGTCTCAGCCGGGTCATTCCGGAGGGGGCCGCCCACGTCCGTTTGTGGTTACGACGGCGTGCTTATAACCCATTGAAGATGAAAGGGGATTGCAGAATACTGGGTTACTGCTAGGTTAACACGGTGGGAACCTGGCGAAACCAGGGCCGAACCGTGAAAGCGTGAGCGATGTCCGAGGCCGCCGATAGCAGCACAGACTCTCGCCCCGTGCGCCTGCGCGAAGCGCTGCGCCAGGCCCGGATCGAGGCCGCAGACCGAACAGGCGTGGTGGTCGACCTGCGCGACGCCGAGGTGGCGCGGCTGGAGATCCTCAACGATGCGCTCGACCCGCTGTTCGCGGAGATCCCGAGTCAGCTCGATCTGTTCGATCGCGGCATCAGCCAGGGTGAGACGCCGCGGCTGTGGATCGACGTCGTCGCCCATGTCGTGATGGGACGCGACAAGCGGCAGTACCGCTTTGTGCAGGACACCCGCAACGGCCGCATCGTGCTCGCCGAGTCGCACGACATCGCTGCGATCGTGAAAGCCGTCACCGACTACGTCGCCCGCCGCATGGTCGAGCGCGAGCGCGCCTTCAGCGTCGCGCGGGCTCAGGCGAGGACGATCGCCGAGGCGCCGCGCCGGCGCGGTGGGATCTGGCCGTTCGTGCTCGGCTTCGTGCTCGGCGCGCTGTCGCTGTTCGGGGTCGCATTCTATGCGAGCCTGCAGCAGATCTGACGGCCTGGCCGCGACTCAAAGCAGGCGGACCTCGCGGATCTCGCGCACGCGCAGCGCCTCGTTGACCGCGCGCACGGTCATGTCGCAGCGCCAGTGATTGCCGTCGCTGCTGATGGCAAACATGTTGTAGGCCGCGGCCGGATAGTGGCCATGTGCGATCGAGGAGGCCGAGGGCACGCCGACGACCGGGATCTTGCGCTCCGGGCCGTCGATCCAGATCGTCGAATGCACGTGGTCGTGGCCGTGCAGGATCAGCTCGACGCCGTGGCGGGCGAGCAGGCCGACCAGCTTCCCGGCGTCGGTCAGCCGCTTCATCCGGTGGGTCGAGCGCAGCGGATGATGCACCAGCAGCACGCGGAACAGCTGCTCGTGCGCCAGCGATTCGAGCATCTGCTCCAGCGCAGCGAGCTGTGCGCTGCCGAGCCGTCCCGTCGCCATGAACGGCGCCGAAGGCACGGCAGAGGACAGGCTGATCAGCGCGAGCGGCCCGCGCCGGCGCAGCGACGGAAACGTGGCCGGTCCCTCGGCATCGCCGCCGAAATAGTCGGCAAAGCTCTCGGCGAAGCGCAGCCGCGTGGAGCGCACATAGGCGTCGTGATTGCCGGGAATCGCGGTGACCCTGTCCGGCGGCCCCACGGTCCGCAGCCAGGCCTGGGCGATGGGGAATTCGGATTCCAGCGCGAAATTGACCAGATCGCCGGTGACGGCGATCTGGTCCGGCATCTGCGTGTGCAGGTCGGAGATCAGCAGATCGAGGATGTCGCGGCGATGGTACTTGTAGCGATTGCGCGTCCAGTTGAGATAGCCGAGCGCGCGCTTGCCGGCGAGCTCCGACAGGCGCGGCTTGTGCTGTGGCGCGAGATGCGGGTCGGACAGATGGGCGAGCGTGAAGGCAGCCATTATGCCCCTCGGTGCCGATGGCGGATGCAAGCGCGCCCAGATGTCATCTCGTGCTATCCCTCGTGGTGCCCGGCTCTCATGACAAGCCCTGCCAGCGAGCGCAAGAACAACCAGGACGACGACAGCGATGACGACATATCTGAGCCGGCTGCGGATCCGGCTCGAGCCCGCGCTCCGGCGCGGCTTCCACCTCTATTGGCGCTTCGCCCGCGGCATGACGCTCGGCGTCCGCGGCGTGGTGCTGGATGCCGAGAACCGCGTGTTCCTGGTCCGGCACGGCTATGTCTCGGGTTGGCACCTGCCGGGCGGCGGCGTCGAGGTCGGCGAGACGTTCATCGAGGCGCTGACGCGGGAGCTGTTCGAGGAGGGCCGGATCGCGCTGGAAGGCGAGCCAGAGCTGCACGGCATCTTCCTCAACGGCCACGTCTCGCCGCGCGACCACGTCGCCGTCTTCGTTATCAAAAGGTTCACGCAGGACCGGCCGCCGGAGCCGAACCTCGAGATCGTGGAGACCGGCTTCTTCGCCCGCGACGCGCTGCCGGAGGGAACCACGCTCGGCACGCTGTCCCGCCTGCGCGAGGTGCTAGACGGCGTTAAGATCATTCCCACCTGGCGGCCGGAACAGCACGTTGCCGCCGGATCATTATGAATTTCTGCACCGAATGAGGGCAGTCTCCCGTCCCGTGGGAGAGGGGTCGATGATATCACCTTCGATGCGGATCGCCGTGCTGGTGCCCTGCTACAATGAGGAGGCCGCGGTCGCCACCGTGGTCCGCGATTTCAAGCAGGCGCTGCCGACGGCCACCGTCTACGTCTACGACAACAATTCCAAGGACCGCACCATCGAGGTCGCGCGCGCGGCCGGCGCCGAGGTGCGCTCTGAGCGGCGGCAGGGCAAGGGTCACGTCGTCCGGCGCATGTTCGCCGATGTCGATGCTGACATCTACGTGCTGGTCGATGGTGACGCGACCTATGACGCGCCGAGCGCGCCCGGCATGGTTGCGCGTCTCGTGAGCGAGCGGCTCGACATGGTGGTGGGTCTGCGCGTCGACCAGGAGCAGGCCGCCTACCGCATGGGCCATCGCACCGGCAACTGGATGCTGACGAGCTTCCTCGCCGAGGTGTTCGGCCAGGCCTTCAAGGACATCCTGTCCGGCTACCGCGTATTCTCGCGCCGTTTCGTCAAATCCTTCCCGGTGCTCTCCGACGGCTTCGAGATCGAGACCGAGCTGACCGTGCATGCGCTGGAGCTGGCGCTGCCGGTCGCCGAGCTCGCGACGCCATACTACGCGCGGCCCGAAGGGTCCGTCTCCAAGCTCAACACCTGGCGCGACGGCTTCCGCATCCTCGGCACGATCCTGAAGCTCTATCGTTCGGAAAAGCCGCTGCGCTTCTTCAGCGCGATCGGCATCTTCCTCGCGCTGGTCTCGATCGGCTTCGCGATTCCCATCTTCGTCACCTATATCGAGACTGGACTGGTGCCGAGGCTGCCGACCGCCGTGTTGTCGATGGGCCTGATGATCATGGCGCTGCTGTCGGCCTCGTCGGGCCTGGTGCTCGACACCGTCACCCGCGGCCGCCGCGAGATGAAGCTGCTGGCCTACCTGTCACACGCCCCGATCGAGGGCTGATGCAGGCGGAAGCTTGTGTCCGTCCGCCGTTCCGGTCATGGTTCGGGCGTCAACGTCCTGAACGAGAACACCGCCTCCATGCCCATCCTCAACAGCATCGCCGCGCTCGCCGACGACATGGCCGCCTGGCGCCATGATTTCCATGAACATCCGGAGTTGATGTACGAGGTGCACCGCACCGCCGGCATCGTCGCCGAGCGCTTGCGCGAATTCGGTTGTGACGAGGTGGTGACGGGCATCGGGCGCACCGGCGTGGTCGGTGTCATCCGCGGCCGTCGGACCAGTTCAGGTCGCACCATCGGCCTGCGCGCCGACATGGACGCGCTGCCGATCGAGGAAGCCTCGGGCGTGCCCTATGCGTCGAAGACGCCGGGCCTGATGCATGCCTGCGGCCATGACGGCCATACCGCGATGCTGCTGGGTGCCGCCAAGCATCTCGCCGACACGCGCAATTTCGACGGCACCGCGATCGTGATCTTCCAGCCCGCCGAGGAGGGCGGCGCCGGCGGCAAGGCGATGGTGGACGATGGATTGATGACCCGCTGGGGCATCCAGGAGATCTACGGTCTGCACAATGCGCCGGGCGTGCCCGAAGGCGTGTTCGCGCTGCGGCCGGGTCCGATGCTGGCGTCATCGGACCAGCTCGAGATCACCGTCCGCGGCAAGGGCGGTCATGCCGGCGCCGGCGTTCACAAGGCGGTCGACAGCGTGCTGATCGCCGCGCACATCATCACGGCGCTGCAGTCGATCGTGTCGCGCAACGTCGATCCGATCAAGTCGGCGGTCATCTCGATCTGCGTCGTCGAGGCCGGCAAGGCGATGAACGTCATTCCGGAGACCGTCGAATTGAAGGGCACCGTGCGCACGCTCGATCCCGAGGTGCAGGACCTGGTGGAGCGCCGCATTGCCGAGGTCGCCGACGGCATCGCCCGCACCTATGGCGGTGAGGCGACGACGAAATACACGCGGCTCTACCCGATCACGATGAACCATGCGCGCGAGACCGGCGTCGCCGCTGACGTCGCCCGCGACGTTGTCGGCGCGGAGCGGGTGGTCGACAATGCGCCGCCGCTGATGGGGGCCGAGGATTTCGCCTTCATGCTGCAGGCCCGTCCCGGCGCCTTCGTCTTCCTCGGCATGGGCGACGGCAAGGACTGCCACCACCCGGCCTATCGCTTCAACGACAACATTCTCGGCCACGGCGCCTCCTATTGGGTGCGGCTGGTCGAGAAGACGATGCCGGCTGATTGATGCCGGCGGCGAGTCGCTAGCTGCGAGCCGTCGCCTGCAATGACCGTTGTCGCCACTGCCGCGGGCTGCAGCCGCTCCAGCGCGAGAACGCGCGGGAGAAGGCTGAGGCTTCGGAGTAGCCGAGCAGGAAGGCGACGTCCCCGAGCGGCAGATGCGCTTGGCGCAGATAGTGGCGGGCGAGGTCGAGCCGCGTCACCTCGACGAGGTCGGAGAAGGTGGCGCCGAACTCGGCAAGCCGGCGCTGCAACGTCCACGACGTGGTCGACAGCGCCTCGGCGACCTCCTCGAGATGAAGCGCGCCGGCCGACAACCGCCGCCGGATCTCGCCACGGACCAAATCGAGGAACGCGGGCGTGCCGCAGGAGCCGGCGACACCGGCAAGATCTGTCGTCAGCCGCTGCAGGCGCGACAGATTGGCCTGGGGCATCGCGCGGTCCAGGCCGCGGTCGCGAAACACCAGCGCATTGGTGCCTTGTGACCAGCCGACGTCGGCATCGAAGGCTGCCTCATGATCGCGCCAGGCGGCCGGCCGGGCATGTTCGAACAGCACCATGTCGGGCGCCCAGCCCGATGGCAGGCAGGCGCGGAAGACGTTCGCGAACATGCCCATGGTCAATTCGGCGTCCTGCCGGCGATCGACGATCGAGCCGTCGAGAATGCGATATTCCAGCCGGAGCAAACCGTCATGGCGCGTGAGACGGGTTTCGGTCGCCTGCTGATGCCAGGGAAACCACAGCGCAAGATGCTCGATCGCAGAGCCCAACGTCGGCGCCGCGAGTGCGATCTCGCCGATCAGGCCGAGCATCTGCGGCTGGTAGCGCTGGCCGAACCACAGTCCGAAATTGTCGTTGCCGGTCTCCTGCGCGGCATCTTCCATCATCGCGACGTAGTCGGCGAGGTCGAGCGCGCGGCGGGTCTGGCCGAGGCATTCGGCATCGATGCCCACCCGTTCGAACACCGCCTCGGGGCGGCCTCCCGTCAGGGCGATGAAATCGGCGACACCGGTCGCAGCAGCGGCCAGAATGTTCCGGCTGCGGTCGCGCGGATGCTGGTGTTCGGCTGCGGGAGGCTGTGCCATGAAATCCTCGCCTTTGAGGACGTACGCCGTCGGTTGACACCTCGTAGTTATGCAAGTCACGTGCCTGCCGAAGCGGGCTATCGATAGAGCCCCCCGCGCAGGGACGCGGAGGGCTTGCCTTGATCTTGGATCTCGCGAGTCCTCGCGGATCAGTCGGCCATGGCGCGGGCCTCGGTCAAGGCGATGTCGAGCAGGTTGTCACTCGCCGCGTTGCCGCGCTTGCCGGCCGTCAGACGATAGAGCAGCAGACCGGCGGCGAACAGCACCACGAAGGCCGCGAACACCTGCAGGTTGAACCAAATCATCGTGAGCAGCGAGAGCGTCGCACACACCAGCGCCACGGCCGGAAGCACGGGATAGAGCGGCGCCTTGAACGGCCTGATGAGATCGGGCTCGGTGGCGCGCAGGCGGAACAGCGCGGCCATGCTCATGATGTACATCACGAGCGCGCCGAACACGCTCATGGTGACGATGTTCGCCGTCAGCGTCTGCCCGGCGAACTGGATGAGCTCGTCGGAGTAGATCGCGGCGATCCCGATCACGCCGCCGGCCAAGATCGCCCAATGCGGCGTGCGGCAGGTCGGGTGCAGCGCGGCGAGCTTGGCCGGCAGGAAGCCGGCGCGCGACAGCGCGAAGATCTGCCGCGAGTAGCCCATGATGATGCCGTGGAACGAGGCGATCAGTCCGAACAGGCCGATCCACACCAGCATGTGCAGCCAGCCGGAGTTTTCGCCGACCACGATCTTCATCGCCTGCGGCAGCGGATCGTTGATGTTGGCGAGCTTCGACCAGTCGCCGACGCCGCCGGCCATGATCATGGTGCCGAAGGCGAGCACGACGAGCGTCAGAATCCCGGCGATGTAGGCGAGCGGAATCGTCTTGGTCGGATTCTTGGTCTCCTCCGCGGCCATGGCCGCACCTTCGATCGCCAGGAAGAACCAGATTGCGAACGGGATCGCCGCGACGATGCCGCCGATGCTCGTCAGCGAGAACGAATTCTCACCGGCCCAGCCGTTGGCGGCGAAGTTGGCGAAGGAGAAACCGGGCGACACGACGCCCATGAACACCAGGAGTTCGGCAATCGCCAGGACCGTCACGAACAGCTCGAACGTCGCGGCGATCGATACGCCGGCGATGTTGAGGGCCATGAACACCAGATAGGCGCCGAGCGCGGCGGTCTTGGGCGACAGCGCCGGAAACTGGACGTTGAGATAGGCGCCGATGGCGAGCGCGATGGCAGGCGGAGCGAACACGAACTCGATCAGCGTCGCGAAGCCGGCGACGAAGCCGCCGAGCGGGCCGAAGGCACGGTAGGAATAGGCGAAAGGACCTCCGGCATGCGGGATCGCGGTGGTGAGCTCGGTGAAGGAGAAGATGAAGGTCGTATACATCACCGCGATGAAGATCGTGGTGACGAGGAAGCCGAGCGTGCCGGCCTTGTCCCAGCCATAGCTCCAGCCGAAATATTCGCCGGAGATCACCAGCCCGACCGCGATGCCCCACAGATGGAGTCCGGTCAGGCTCTTCGAAAGGGTCGGTTTGGCCTCGTCACTCATGTCCAGTCGCTCCTGTCTGCTTGTGATGGGTGATTTGGGATGACGATGTGGTCGTCTCGATCGCGGCATCCGGCGCCGCCTCCTTGAGGCCGATGCCGGTGACGCCGATCCGCAGCGCCTCGCGCACCAGCCAGGCCAGCTTGTCGGCGGCGCGCTCGGCCGAGAGCCCGTGGTCGTGAATGTTGGAAATGCAGTTGCGGGCGCTGTCGCGCAGGCCCGGCGCCGGGTGCAGCGTCAGATACACTCCAAGGGAGTCCGCGGCCGACAGACCCGGACGCTCGCCGATCAGGACCGCGACCAGCCGTGCGCGCATCGTGGCGCCGACATCGTCACCCAGCGCCACACGCGCCTGCGAAGCCAGCACGATCGGGCCGATGGACAGGCCCGTCAGACGCGCCTCGGTGGCGATCACGACAGCGGCGGCATGGTTTTCGACGGCATCCGCCGACAGCCCGTCGGCAATGATGAAGACGAGATCGTACGGACCGGATGTCAGCCTGGCGGCTTCCTCCGCGGCGAGGCGGCGCCCGAGGTCGGGCCGGCGCAGATAGCTGGCGCGGTCCGGTGCTGCACTCGCGACCTCGATCACCTCCCGCGGCGCGAGCGCGTCGGCGATGCCGTCGAAATTGACCTTGCCCCATACGGCATCGCGCGCGAGCGCATGCGCCATCTGGAATTCCAGCTTCGCGGCCGTCGGAAGCCCGTCGCCGGCGCGGCCGAGTGCGACGCGGGCGCGCGTCATCCCGCGCAGCAGGTCGAACGGATCTTCCCTCATGCCCGCGCTCCCTGGCCGATCAGCCGGACTACGGAAGGCGCGCTGCCCGGCAATGGCGGCACGCGGCCGCTTTGGTCGAGCAGGCCCATCCGCGCCAGCCAGGCCTCGAACTCCGGCGCCGGGCGGCGGCCGAGCAGATGCCGCAGCCGCATCACGTCGTGATGCGACAGGCTCTGATAGTTGAGCATGATGTCGTCGGCGCCCGGCACGGCGATCAGGAAGTTGACGTTGGCCGCCGCGAGCAGCAGCGCCAGATCGTCCGTATCGTCCTGATCGGCCTCGGCGTGGTTGGTGTAGCAGACATCGCAGCCCATGGGCACGCCGAGCAGCTTGGCGCAGAAATGATCCTCCAGCCCGGCGCGAATGATCTCCTTCGCGTCGTAGAGATATTCGGGACCGATGAAGCCGACGACGGTGTTGACCAGCAGCGGCGAGAAGACGCGCGCGACGGCATAGGCGCGGGCCTCGACGGTCTGCTGATCGAGGCCGTGATGGGCGTCGGCCGACAGCGCCGCGCCTTGGCCGGTCTCGAAATACATGACGTTGTTGCCGACCGTGCCGCGCTTCAGCGACAAGGCTGCGTCCTGCGCCTCGGCCAGCAGCTTCAGGGTCACACCGAAGCCGGCATTGGCAGCCTCGGTGCCGGCGATCGACTGGAAGACGAGGTCGAGCGGCGCGCCTTTCTCGATCGCCTGGATCGAGGTCGTGACGTGGCTCAGTACGCAGGACTGCGTCGGCACCTCGAATTTGAGCCTGAGATCATCGAGCATCGTGAGCAGGCGGATGCAGGTCTCGACATTGTCGGTCGCGGGATTGATGCCGATCACCGCATCGCCCATGCCGAACAGCAAGCCATCGAGCGTGCCTGCGGCGATCGCCTGGGGATCGTCGGTCGGATCATTCGGCTGCAGCCGCGACGACAGCCGCCCCTCCAGGCCGATGGTGGAGCGGAAGCGGGTCACGACCCGGCATTTGGCCGCGACGGCGACGAGATCGCCATTGCCGCAGAGCTTGGAGACCGCGGCCACCATCTCCGGCGTCAGGCCCGGCGCGAGGGCGGCCAGCCGGTTGGCATCCGCCTCCCAGGACATCAGCCATTCGCGCAATTCTCCGACGGTCAGCGACGCGACGGGCGCGAATGCGGCGGCATCGTGGCTGTCGAGGATGAGGCGCGTGACCTCGTCGCTCTCGTAGGGAATCAGCGGCTCGTCGAGGAAACGCCGCAGCGGCACGTCGGCGAGCGCCATCCGCGCCGCCACCCGCCGCGCGGCGCTGTCGGCTGCTATGCCAGCCAGCTCATCGCCAGAGCGGCGCGGCGAGGCGCAGGCCAGCAGCGTCTTGAGATCGTCGAACACATGAGTTTCGCCGCGATGGCGCGACCGGAACGCACCCGTCATCTTCGACCTGCCGCTCGTGCTGCGTCAGAGCGGTCCAAGCGGCCGCGATGGCGACCACAACGCTCATGAGCTGGGGCAGGTTAAGCGAGGGCGGCTCCGGAAACTTGACATCTTAGCACAATCTTCGGTCACGTCGCGCGAATGCTCAGAAAACTGGCATCGGTGACCCTCGGGGGCGGGCGAATGCTGTCAACACGTGGACGGCCCGCCATGGACCGCGCCGCTCCAGAATGCTATCTCGCCACCCCACATGAGTGACCTGTCCATTACGATCTCCGCCGAAAAGCCGGGCGACGCGCAGGCGATCGAGCGGCTGCATGAGCGCACCTTCGGCCCCGGCCGCTTCGTGCTGAGCGCCTACCGCTTGCGCGAGCATGTCGATCATCTGCTCGCGCTGTCGTTCACCGCCCATATCGGCACTTTGCTGGTCGGCTCGGTGCGGCAACTGCCGATCTGCGTCGGCGACACCAAGGCGCTGATGCTCGGGCCGCTGACGGTCGAGCCGCCGTTCCGCAAGCACGGCATCGGCCGCATGCTGATGGAGCGCTCGGTCGTGGACGCGCGGGCGCAGGGCCACCGCTTGATACTGCTGGTGGGTGACGCGGCCTACTACGCGCGCGTCGGCTTCAAGCCGGTGCCGAAGGGCAGGGCGATCATGCCGGGACCGGTGGATTACAACCGGCTGCTGGTGAACGAACTGATCGAGGGCGCGTTCGAGGGCGTCGAGGGTGCCATCCGGCCCGATTGGGAT
The DNA here is from genome assembly GCF_032484415.1 of Bradyrhizobium sp. SZCCHNS30572. Taxonomy (NCBI): domain Bacteria; kingdom Pseudomonadati; phylum Pseudomonadota; class Alphaproteobacteria; order Hyphomicrobiales; family Nitrobacteraceae; genus Bradyrhizobium; species Bradyrhizobium sp. SZCCHNS30572. Next base: position 696,519 of record NZ_JAUESY010000001.1, read on the forward strand.
TACGCGAAGTAATCTCGGTCTCTCCGTCATTGCGAGCGAAGCGAAGCAATCCAGAGTTCCGCCCACGTCTCTGGATTGCTTCGTCGCTTCGCTCCTCGCAATGACGAAGGAGGGGGCGCAGATTGGTCGCGTTCTGCGCCCTCCTCGAATCAGAATTTGAGGTTGGCAAAGATCCGCACGCCGATGCCGGGCAGCAGCACCTCGTCCTTGGTGTAGGACACCGAATTACGGATCTTCTCGTTGAGCAGATTGTTGCCGACGAGGCCGACCAGCATCTCGCGCGCGCCGAACATGTTCGCATCGAGTTTGGTCCGGTAGCTGACCTCCGCCTTGAGCAGGTTGTAGCCCGGCGTCGGAGTCTCCGCGATCGGCGCGATGTCGTTCTGCGCGAAGGCGTGCAGCAGGTTGATGCGGGTCAACCAGTTGGCATCGCGCCAGAACAGGCCGCCGCCGACGCGCATCGGCGGAATCCGCGGCACGTTGGTGCCGTCCGCGAAGGTGGCGCGGACGACGTCGAACTGGTTCTCGATCCCCCAGATGCCGCTGCCGAGCGGAGCAACATCGAATTGGCTCTGGAACTCGAAGCCGCGGAACAGCGCGTTGCGCTGCGAGTAGACCGCCTGATTCAGCTCGGTGCCGGTGGTGCCGCAGGAGGCAAAATCGTCGCCGCACATCACGCCGGTCAGCCGGCGATAGATGAAGTTGCTGAACTGCGTGTAGTAGGCAGTGGCTTCGAAGCGGAACGGGCCGGTGGCCTTGCGCAGCCCGGCCTCGACGGTCTTGGCGGTCTCGATGGTCAGGTTCGGATTGCCGATGTCGAAGGTTGCGGTCGCATCATGGCCGCCGCGCGAGAACAGCTCGGCTGGCTTCGGCGCGCGCTCGACATATTGCGCGGTCACGCTCGCCACCAGATCGCCCGGCAGGTTCTGCAACAGGCCGACGCTCGCGCTCTTCGGCGTGTATGACGGATTTCGGGCGATGTTGGCCTGCGGCGTGCCGTCCGGCAGATAGTCGACCGGGAAGTTCGGCGTGGAGCCGTTCAGCGCGATGTGCTCGATCCGGCCGGCGACCTGCGCCTTGGTCGAGGGCGAGAAGGCGAACTCGTTGAAGACATAGCCGGCGACGCGGTTGTTGGTGTTGGGGCCGAACAGGCCGTTGAACACCGAGCCGGGATTGTCGGGGCTCGGCGCATTCAGCTCCTGGTGCCCGGCCTGCACGCCATAGGCGGTCGTCAGGGTGGCGAAGCGCAGATTGACGGGCATCATCTGCATCTCGACGCGCGCTTCCTGCTCGCGATTGGTGAAGGTCTGGCGCACGCCATCGGTGGTCGGGTCGGTGACGGCTGCAAGGCCGAGCTCATTGTGCCGATAGTCTGTCGCGCCGGCCCAGAACCGGATCGCGTCGATTGCCGCGGAGTCCGGGCGATACTCGCCCTTCGCGGTGATCTTGGTCTGGTGCGCATCGATCCGGGTCCGGCTGTCGGCGCCGCCAATGCCGGGGATGTGGTAGAGCGCATCGGTCTGCGTGATCGCGGCGCCGACGAAGCCGCCTGAGAAGAAGTAGCTGCCGCCGATCGAGGCGCCATCGTTCTGCGCGGCGGAGTTCGGTTGCCGGCCGTTCACCGGGCGGGTCTGGTCGAACAGATAGGGATAGCCGGGAATGGAGTAGTCGCCGGTCTTGCGGCCGTAGGCATCGGCATGAAGCGCGAAATTGCCGCCGCCGGCATCGAGCAGCACGCCGCCCTCGACGCCGCGGTCGACCGAGCTGAACGAGGTGCGCGTTTCCGCGGTAACGCAAGGCGCGCTGCCCGCGGCCGGAGCGCTCGCCGGCAGGCCATAGGTCTGGAACGGCGCGGTCGAACAGGTCGGCAGGGCCTGCGGAATGCGGTTGTTGGTGGCGCTGACGACGCCGCCGATCGAGGTCGAGCCGTAGCGTAGCGCCGCGGGGCCGCGGACCACCTCGATCTGGTCGCTGGTGAGCGGATCGATCGGCACGAAATGGTCCTCGCCGAGATCCGAGGCGCCGCCGCCGCCGAGCCCGTTCTCGACGATGCCGACGCGGTTGACGTCGAGGCCGCGAATGATCGGCCGGCTCGATGCGCCCGGCGCGAAGCTCGATCCGGTGATGCCGGGTTTCGAATTGAGAAGGTCGCCGAGCGTGGCGGCGCCGGAGCGGCGCAGTTCCTCGTTCGGCACCACGGTGACGGTCGCGAACTGGTCGGTGACGACAGGCAGCACGCCCTGTTGCGGCGGGGGCGGCGCGGTCTGTGCCTCGCGCGCGGGCGCCGGCGTGCGTGGGCCGCTCCGGGCCACGCGCGCTGTGGGATTGGGCCGCGGCACCACCGGCTTGCGGGCACGGATCGGGCTCGGTGCGGTCACTGTGACCTCGGGCAGTTCGGCCGCCGGCTTCGCAGGATCGTCAGCGCGCGCGGGCGCACCCAAAGCGCACAACATGGCTGCGGCGCTGCAGCCCGACATCAAGGCTCTCGACAACATCTTTCACTTCCTGATCCTGATCAGGCGTCCCACGTCTTTCGTTGCCGGCGGGATGCGCCTGCCGTCGTCGTGCGACGGACCATTCCTTCACGCGGCCGCCGTGCGCTCGCGCGCAGGGCAGCGTTTCGAGCGGCTCAGATCAGGCGGTGGGAGGAGCGCGTGGCTGGAAGGCGGTGTCGACGACGACAGCCGCGACAGTGGCGGTGATCGCATCGGGCAGACGGAATGCGACCGCTTCAGGAGGCGTCAGAACTGGCGCCGGTGACAGCAGGATCGACTGCGCCATCGCCATGACGGCGCAGATGGCACAGCCATCCGGCGACGGCTGTTGATCGGGATCTTGGTCAGCGGGAGAGGGACCAGTGTGCCGCTCGGCGATGGAGATGCCGCCGCCGTCCCGGGCTTGTCCGGCGAGCCAATGCACATGGCCGAAGGCGAGCGCGAATTGCAGCACCAGCGCCAGCAGCGCGAGCCGCGAGACATCCTTGATGTTCGCGCGAAACCAGCTCATCGCCAGCTCTGGCTCATATGAATAGGCCACCCCGTTCGGCTGAGAGGCTCAGCCTTTGTTACAATATAACATCGCAAGGGAGCTTCACAGCTGTCAATCAGTGCACTGCAACGGTGGTCGGAATCCCCGTCGCTGTGCCCTTCGCGCCACGTGGCGCGCCGCGGTGGTGCGTGCTTGTGTCTTCGTGTCAGCGTCCCTCGCGCACCCAGGTCGCGGCGAGCGCGCCGAGCAGCAGCAAGAGGCCGATCACGCCGGCGAACATCGGCAGCACGCCGACGCCCTTGACCACGCTGGCATCGCGCATGCGCACGCCCATCCAGCCGTCGCCGCTGAACAAGGTCGATGACCTCACCGGGACGATGCGCGGCATGTCGATGCCCGAGCCGTCGCCGATGCGGCGGGCATCGCCGCCCGTCGCCTGTGCCAGCGGCTTCAGGGTTTCGGTGGTCGAGGTGACCTCGGAGAATTCCTTGGGATTGGTCGGGCCGACATTGATCAGCGCCTTCAAGGTGCCGTCGGTCGCCTGCCACAGGCCGAGCTCGTTGGCGGGAAGGGTCGCGCGCCATTCGCCGGGATCGCCCTGGCTCAGAGTGAGCTCACGCGTCTGGCCCGACGGCGAGGTCACGGTCACCGGCGGGACGCTGTCGCCCATCGTCTGCCGGATGACGGCGAGATCCTTGCCTTGAATCTGCAGCCGCAGCGCTTCCTCGTCGAGATCCGGCTGCTGCATCAGCCAGTGCGACATGCGCCGGAGCAGGTCGAGATGCGGTCCGCCGCCCTCGTAGCCGCGTGCCCACAGCCAGATGTGGTCGGACAGCAGCAGCGCGACGCGGCCGGCGCCGAAGCGCGACAGCAGCAGCAGCGGCTTGCCGTCGGCGCCGGTCATGACCGGCGGACTGACCGCATTGCGCGTCTCCACGGTGCGGAAGAAGCGGCTCCAGCGCGGCGGCTCGGAGCCCGAGCCTTCGAGGCCGCGCGTCACCGGATGGCGTTTGCCGGCGTCGGACAGATGCGCATAGAACGGCTTCTCGGTGACGCCGACCGGCTCGGCGGGCAGCACCGAGTCGAGCGGTGTGCGCCAGATGCTGGTGTTGGAGGCGTAGTCCGGGCCGGCCGAGACCAGCACCGCGCCGCCATTCCTGACATAGCGCGCGATGTTGTCGAAATAGGCGATCGGCAACACGCCCTGGCGGGCATAGCGGTCGAAGATGATCAGCTGGAATTCGTTGATCTTCTGCTGGAACAGCTCACGGGTCGGAAACGCGATCAGCGACAGCTCGTTGATCGGGGTGCCGTCCTGCTTCTCCGGCGGCCGCAGGATCGTGAAGTGGACGAGATCGATGCTGGCGTCCGACTTCAACAGGTTGCGCCAGGTCCGCTCGCCCGAATGCGGCTCGCCCGACACCAAGAGCACGCGCAGCTTGTCGCGGACGCCATCGATCGAGACCACCGCGCGGTTGTTGACGAGGGTCAGCTCGTTGTCGAGCGGCGAGGCTTCGATCTCGACGATGTTCTGGCCTTCGTGCTTGACGTCGACGTCGACATTGGCGGCCTGGCCGCTGGTCAAGGTGCGCTCGCTGATGACCTCGCCGTCGCGGCGGATCACGACCTTCGCGCTGGCGCCGCTGACGCCCTGGTCGTCGAGCCGGAAGCTGATGGTTTGCGGCTGGCCGACGATGCCGAAGCGCGGCGCGGCGGTGATCGCGATGCGGCGGTCGCGCTCGGCCTTCTGGCCCGTGATCAGGGCCTGCAGCGGAGCCTGGAAGCCGAGTGCGGCCACGTTGCCGGGAATGTCGTGAACGCGGCCGTCGGTGATCATGAAGGCGCCCGCGACCCGATCGACGGGGACGTCCGACAGCGCCGAGGTCAGCGCGCTGAACAGATGCGTGCCGTCGGTCTCGCCGTCGGCCTGGCCGGCATCGACGACGCGGACCTCGAGACCCTTGATCTTCTTCAAGCTGTCGACCAGCGACTCCTGGGCCGCCTGGGTCTGCTTGTTGCGGTCACCGAAATTCTGGCTCGGGCTCTTGTCGACCACGACGGCGGCGACCGAGCTCAGCGGCTCGCGGTCCTCGCGCGTGAACTGCGGATTGGCCAGCGCGAGTGCGATCAAGGCCAGCGCGGTGACGCGGATCCAGGCCGAACGCGAGCGGCCGAGCAACAGGAGCGCGGCGATGACGACGATCGCGCCGATCGCAAGCCACAGCACGATCGGCGGAACCAGAGGTGTGAACGCGATGCCGTAGTTCATGAGGCAAACTCGCAGTTGTCGTCATGCCCGGGCTCGTGCCGGGCATCCACGTCGCGCAGCCAGCGTCGCTGCTCGTGGATTGCCGGGTCAAGCCCGGCCATGACAACCATTGTTGTTGCGATATCGAGGCCGACGACGCGCATTGTCACTGCCCGAGCCGTTCGATCAGCGCGGGCGCGTGCACCTGGTCGGCCTTGTAGTTGCCGGTCAGCGTGTACATCACGATGTTGACGCCGGCGCGGAAGGCGAATTCGCGCTGCCGTGGCTCGCCCGGAACCATCGGCAGCATGGCCTGGCCGTCGGGGCGGATGGCCCAGGCGCCGGCGAGATCGTTGGAGGTGATGATGATCGGTGAGACACCGTCGCCGCCACGCGCCGGACGGGAGGCGCTGTCCTCGTCCTCATCTTTCGGCAGCGCCTCGACCCAGGTCTGGCCCGCGGTGAAGCGGCCGGGGAAGTCGCGCAGCAGGTAGAACGTCTTGGTCAGCACGTGCTCGCGCGGCACCGGCTCGAGCTCGGGCACATCGAGCGACGACAGGATCTCGCGCAGCGACTGCATGCCCGGGGTCTGCTGCGCGCCGTTCTCGCCCGGAGGAGCCTCGACGGCGTCGCGGGTATCGAAGATCACCGTGCCGCCCTGCTTCATGTAGGCGTCGATCTTGTTGATCGCGTCCTGCGGCGGCTTCGGCACGCCCGGCACGATCGGCCAGTAGATCAGCGGGAAGAAGGCAAGCTCGTCATGCGCGGGATCGACGCCGACGGGATCGCCGGCTTCAAGCGCGGTCCGCTGCGCCAGGAACAAGGTCAGCCCCATCAGCCCGGCCTTGACGATGGAATCGACGTCGGCATTGCCGGTCACGACATAGGCAAGCCGCGTCTGTGACACTGCGCGCATCGCGAAATCATCGCTGGCGGCGTCGGCGCGTGCGGGCGCCGGCATCGCGACCGCGAGCAGGGCGCCGGTTGCCAGCACCGCAAGCGCGATGGCCGCGGGGGCCGCACGCCGTCGTCTTGCCAACGCGGCCAGCACGCCGCCGAGCAGGGCGACAATGACGGCGTCGATCAGGAACAGCAGCAGTGCGGTCGACAGCAGGATGCCCCGGAGATCGCGCGGCTCGGCGGTGGTGTAGCTGGCGCGGTTGGCGCGCAGCGCTGCCGTGTCGAGCTGCAGAATGCGATCGGCGGGGCTGAGCGTGTTCACTGCGGTAGGTCCCTCGGCTGGGCCATAGAATCCGGGCGGATGATCCAGCGAAGCCCGGTCGTTGAAATCAGCCGGTAGCGGCTTGGCGGTCGAAGGCGGCGGTCCGAAGGCGCCGAAGCCGTCGAGGATGTGCAGCGGCGCCAGCGTGGCCTTGGCGGTCTCACCCGCGGGACCTGGGCCCGGCGTCGAGGTGTAGCCGGACATGTCGACGATGCGGCGGAGCATCTCGACTATGGCGCCGGACATCGGCAGATCGGACCAGCGCATGTCGGCGCTGACGTGGAACAGCGCGATCAGGCCTTTGCCGCGATGCTCACCGGTGACGAGCGGCGTGCCGTCCTCAAGAGACGCCCAGCTCTTGGTCGCCAGCACGGCGTCGGGCTCGGCGAGAACCTGGCGGTTGACGGTGACGTCCTTCGGGACAGTGATGCCGGCGAACGGGCCGTCGGCGGCGAACGCGGCCAGGTGCTGCGGCTTCTCCCATGTCAGGCTGCCGCCCAGGGTGCGGCCGCCGCGGCGCAGCTTCACCGGCACGAGGTCGTCGTCGCCCTGCGCCAGGCGCGGGCCGGCGAAGCGCACCAGCACGCCGCCATTCTCGATCCAGCCGTTGAGACGGTCGCGCAGCTCCGGCGACAGCGTGCCGACGTCGGCCATCACGATCATCGGCACCTTCTGGTCGAGGAACTGCGTGATGACCTGCTGCGGGGCGCCGCGATCGCCGAGCCTGAGATCGGCGAACGGCGACAGCGCGCGGGTGAGATAGAAGGTCGGTGCGAGCAGCGGCTGCGCGGTGTCGCTGGTGGCGCCGGAGACGATGCCGACGGCGCGGCGGCGCCAGCGCTTGTCGAGCAACTGCACGGCGCCGGCCGAGCGCTCGCCCGCAATCTCGAGCCGGGTGATGTCGTTGCGCAGCTCGACCGGCAGGTCGAAGCTCGCCTCGGCGTCGTGCGCGCCGGCGGCAAAGCTGAACTGTGCCTCGCCGAGCGGCGAGCCCTTGGCATCGAGCGCGCGCACGATGCCGCCCGGAACGGAGAGATCCGCCCGCAGCACCTTCACCGTCATCTTGGCGGCCGCGTTCTCGGCGCCGGCGAGCGCCAGCGGCGAGGGCGTGCCGCCTTCGAACACGGTCAGGCTGCGGTCGCCGATCGTCTTGGCGAGACCCCCCACGAACTCGCTGCCGCGGCCGGGATCGACGCCGTCGGAGAACCACATGATCTCGGCATCGCCGGTCGCTTTCAGGAAGCGATCGAGCTGCGGCAGCGCATCGGCGCGCTCGGTCGTGTAGGCCTTGGGCGCGATCTGGCGCAGCGCGACGCGCGCAGCACCGGCCGGCATCAAGGTGAGGTCACGCGCGGGCTCCGACAGCGGCAGCAGCGCGACGCCGCGGCGGTCGGCATCGGCGTTGGCGATGATCTCGTCGGCGGCCCTGATGCGCGTGTCCCAGCTTGCGGCCGCGCTCCAACTGTCGTCGAGCAGCAGCACCAGCGGCGCCTTGCTGCCGACGGTTTCGGTGCGCGGATTCCAGATCGGGCCGGCTGCGGCGAAGATCACCAGCGCCGCCGCCACCAGCCGCAGCAGGGTGAGCCACCAGGGCGAGCGCGACGGCGTCTCTTCCTTGGGCGTGATGTCGAACAGCAGCCGGGTCGGCGGAAACTCGATGCGGCGCGGCCGCGGCGGCATCACCCGCAGCAGCCACCACAGCACCGGCAGGCTGACGAGACCGGTCAGCAGCAGCGGTTCGGCGAACGACAGCGGCAGGCCCATCATGCGCCGAGCCCTCCGGGGCCAGCGCCCACTTTGACGCCGCCGCGCGCGCTACCTTTGGCCGTGGTCATGCCGGCATGCAGGAACAGCAGCAACTCGGCGGCCGAGCGGCTGGTGGTGTGGGTTGTGAACAGCCAGTCGAGCCTGCCGGTCTCGGCGCGGATCTGGTCGCGATGCAGCGCCACGCGGGCGACGTAGTCCTGTGCCCAGCTCTCGGCGCGGCCGGCCGTGATCACCTCGCCGCCTTCCGGCTCGACGAACTCGACGCGGCCCGAATAGGGGAAGGTCTCCTCGGCCGGATCGACCACCTGCACCATCGTGCCGTGTGCACCGGACGCGGACAGGCCGGCCAGCATGGTGCTGATCTCGGAGATTGGCGACCAGAAATCCGACAGCACTACGATCTCGGCGAGCGCCGAGGGGACGAAGGACGGCGGCAGGCTCGGCCTGACAGCTTCGTCATGCAGCATCGACTGCGCGATTCGGTCGATCACGTTGCGGCTCCCGGTCGGATTGATCAGGCCGGGAATGCCGACGCGTTCGCCGCCGGCCACCAGCAGCTCGGCCAGGGCAAAGGTCACGATCAGCGCGCGCTCGAGCTTGCTGTCGCGCGCGCCCTTCGACGCGAAGGCCATCGACGGCGAGCGGTCCGGCCAGATCCACACCGTGTGCGCGGCCTCCCATTCCTGCTCGCGGACATAGAGATGGTCATCGCGCGCGGAGCGGCGCCAGTCGACGCGCTGCGACGGCTCACCGGAGACGAAGCGTCGGTACTGCCAGAAGCTTTCGCCGGAGCCGGCGCGGCGCCTTCCATGCAGGCCATGAATGACGTTGGCGGCAATCTGCCGGGCTTCCAGCACCAGCCGCGGGAGCGACGATGCCAGCGTCCGGCTTTCGCCATCGGCACGCCGTATCGCGAGAATCTCCTTGTCGGCGTGCCCTGTCGCTGCGGCCATCAGCCAATCCGGCTCTTCAATTGCCGGATCACGTCCGGAATGGTGCGTCCCTCGGCGCGCGCCGGGAAGGTCAGCGCCATGCGGTGCTTGAGCACGGGCTCGGCGAGATCGAGCACGTCGTCGATCGAGGGCGCGAGCCGGCCGTCGAGCAGCGCGCGGGCGCGCACCGCGAGCATCAGCGACTGGCTGGCGCGGGGACCGGGGCCCCAGGCGATCAGCTTGCCGGCCTCTCCGGCCTCGGGACCGGGACGCGCCGAGCGCACCAGCGACAGGATCGCCTCGACCACGGAATCGCCGACCGGCAGCCGCCGCACCAGGCGCTGGGCCGCGATCAACGCATCGGCCGTCATCGCGCCCTTGGCGGCACTCTCCTCGGCGCCGGTGGTCTCGAACAGGATGCGGCGCTCGGCATCTCGATCGGGATAGTCGACGTCGATCTCCATCAGGAAGCGGTCGAGCTGAGCCTCGGGAAGCGGATAGGTTCCTTCCTGCTCCAGCGGATTCTGGGTCGCGAGCACATGGAAGGGCTTCGGCAGGTCATGGCGGGCGCCTGCAACCGTGATGTGCTGCTCCTGCATGGCTTGCAGCAGCGCCGACTGCGTGCGCGGGCTGGCGCGGTTGATCTCATCGGCCATCAGGAGTTGCGCAAACACCGGGCCGGCGATGAAGCGGAACGAGCGCTTGCCGCCGGCGCTTTCGTCCAGCACCTCAGCGCCCAGAATGTCCGACGGCATCAGGTCCGGCGTGAACTGGATGCGCTTCGCATCGAGGCCGAGCGTCACGCCCAAGGTCTCGACCAGCTTGGTCTTGGCGAGGCCGGGGACGCCGATCAGCAGCGCGTGGCCGCCGGACAGGATGGTCACCAGCGTGTTTTCCACCACGCGGTCCTGGCCGAAGATGACGCCGGAGATCGCATCCTTTGCCGCTCGGATCTGACCGGAGACCTGTTCGGCCGACCGGACGATCGCATCCTCGAGCTTCTCGGCACTCTCAGCCATTTCCGTCGCTCCTTCTGCCCCGCATCTTGAACTTTCGGACGGACGTTCCGCTCCAGTTTGCCGGGAAGCGGATGCCAACCTATGCGAAGGCGCTGTATTCGTTGAGTTAAACTATCCCCATATTATCGGCATTACGGGGTATTGACGGCATCACGTTATGGCGACCTTACATGACCTGCAGGGCCGCCAGGAACTTTTGCACAGACGACGGCGATGGAATCTTGCACCAATCGTGCCAAGGTGGACGCAAACTCAAGGCAAACCATGGCGAAGCAAGGGCAGACCACCGACAACGGACTCGATCGGCTGACGTCGGCGGCAACGCAGGCTGGCACATCGGCAAAGGGGCTGCCGCCGGTGCATTTGTGGAATCCGCCATTCTGCGGCGATCTCGACATGCGAATCGCCGGTGATGGTAGCTGGTACTACATGGGCACGCCAATCGGGCGGCCGGCGCTGGTGCGGCTGTTCTCAACGATCCTCAAGCGCGAGGGTGACCGCTATTTTCTGGTCACGCCGGTGGAGAAGGTCGGCATCCGCGTCGATGATGCCCCCTTCACGGCCGTAGAAATGCGGACGGAGAGCGATGCGCGCGGGCCGCTGCTGCATTTCCGCACCAATGTCGACGACTGGGTCGCGTGCGATGCCGAGCACCGGCTGCGCTTCGAGCCCGGCGAGAGCGGCGGCCTGACGCCCTATCTGCATGTGCGAGCCGATCTCTGGGCCAAGGTGACGCGAGCGCTGTACTACGAGCTTGTTGACATGGGTGAGGAGCGGATGATCGATGGTCGTGTGATGTTCGGCGTGGGGTCGGGCGGCGCGTTCTTCCCCATGGCCGACGCAGAAGAGGTGAGGGCGGCGCTTTGAACCAGCCCATGGTGAGGAACAGGACCGCTGAACTCAGTTCGGCCGATTTCTTCGCGCGGGGCCGCGCGCGGCTGCGCTTCGACGTTCCGCAGGCCCTGCTGGATCCGGACGTCATTCCGGCCAGTGGAGATTCCGGCACCGACCGCATGCTCGAGATCATCTCCCGCGAGCAGCCGATCCGCCCCGCGGCGGTGTTGATCCCGGTGGTCGACCACCCCGAGCCGACCGTTCTCCTGACCCAGCGCTCGCCGAACCTCTCGAGCCATGCCGGACAGATCGCCTTTCCCGGCGGCAAGATCGACGTCACCGATGCCTCTCCGCTCGATGCCGCTCTGCGCGAAGCCGAAGAGGAGATCGGGCTCGACCGCAGCTTCGTCGACCCGATCGGCTATCTCGACGTCTACGGCACCGCCTTCGGCTTCCGCATCCTGCCCACGGTGGCGCGGGTGCGGCCGGGATTCACGCTCAAGATCAACGAGGGCGAGGTCGACGACGCCTTCGAGGTGCCGCTGGCCTTCCTGATGGACCCCGCCAATCACCAGCTGCATTCCAAGGAGTTTCGCGGCATGGAGCGTTCGTATTACGCGATGCCGTTCGCCGAGCGCTACATATGGGGCGCGACAGCGGGCATCCTTCGGGTGTTGTACGAGCGGATCGGTCGGCCATGATCCGTGGCGTATTGACGGAAATCGGAATTTTCCTCATTCCTTTTGCGGTTTATGTGTTGTTCTTGCTCGCGACCAAATCGGGGCTGTTGGTGCCGGCCAACTGGCCCTTTCATCTGACCACAAAATTGACGGTGGCGGCGCTGGTGCTGGTGATTGCAAGTCTGGTCCTGCTCGCCGAGTTCTCCGGCGCGCCGCCGCGTTCGACCTACGTCCCCGCTCATGTCGAGAACGGCAGGCTCGTTCCAGGGGTCGAGAAATGATCGACGCGCGGGTGCTGCACGCGCCCTGGCTCTCGTCCGGTCCCGCCGCGCGCGTGCTCGCGCTGCTCAATTGCGATGGCGAGGAAGCACGGGTGGTCGGCGGCGCCGTGCGCAATGCGCTGCTCGGCATCGCCATCGGCGACATCGACATCGCGACCACGGCGCTGCCGGCGGAGGTGCTCCGGCGTGCCAAGGCGGCGTCGATCAAGAGCGTGCCGACCGGCATCGACCACGGCACCGTGACGCTGGTGCTGGACGGCCATCCGTTCGAGATCACGACCCTGCGCGAGGACACCGAGACCTTCGGCCGCAAGGCCAAAGTCGAGTTCGGCCGCGACTGGGTCGGCGACGCGCACCGGCGCGACTTCACCATCAATGCGCTCTCCGTCGGGCCCGATGGCGTGGTGCATGATCACGTCGGCGGCCTCGCCGACATCGCCCAGCGCCGCGTGCGCTTCATCGGCGACCCCGCCCAGCGCATCGCCGAGGACTATCTGCGCATCCTGCGCTTCTTCCGCATCCATTCGGCGTTCGGTCACGGCGCCCCCGATTGCGAGGGCTATCTGGCCTGCATCGCCGGCCGTGCCGGGCTCGCCACGCTGTCAGCCGAGCGCGTGCGCATGGAGATGCTGAAGCTGCTCGTCACCGACGGCGCTGTCGGCGCGGTCACGGCGATGGCGGATGGCGGGTTGCTGACGGCGATCCTCGGCGGCGTCGCCTATCTCGGTCCGTTCGCCGCGATGATCGGCATCGAGCGCGAGCTGGAGCTTTCGCCGAGCCCGGTCCGCCGTCTCGCGGCGCTCGCGGTCGCCGTGACCGAGGATGCGCGCCGTCTCGGCGTCAGGCTGAAGCTCTCCAACGCCGAGACCAAGGCGCTCGACGGCATGGGCCATCGCTGGTGGCGGTTCGCTTCCGCCGACGAGGCGCGAGTCCGGCGTCTGCTGTATCGTCTCGGCGAGACCGTCTATCGCGACCGCCTGATGCTCGGCTGGGCGCGGGCGCGCGATCGCGACGACCGGCGCTGGCGCGAGCGTGCGCTGTTGCCGCAGCGCTTCACGCCGCCGAAATTGCCGTTGAAGGCGGCCGATTTCATCGCGCGCGGGGTTGCGGAGGGGCCGCTTCTCGGTCATGTGCTTACCCTCGCAGAGGATGCCTGGTTAGCCGCGGACTTCCCGCTCGACGAGGCATCGCTGAATGCGATCGCCGATCAGGCGGCGGCGCGTGTCAACCGCGACGGACGTTCATGAATTTTCTGGCAGGTTTTGCCGACATCTCGCTGCTGCAACTCCTGCTCGTCGCTTCCGTCGCTCTATTCGCTTCCATCATCGGTGGTCTTGCCGGCTACGGCACCGGCGCTCTCATGCCGCTCGTGCTGGTGCCGATGGTCGGGGCCGAGCCGGTCGTGCCGATCATCGCGATCTCGGCGATCCTCACCAATCTCAGCCGTGTCGTCGCCTATATCAGCCATGCCGACCGTACGCGCGCCGGAATCGTCATCGCGGCAGCCGCGCTCACGACCGCGCTCGGCGCCTACGGCTACACGCGACTGACCAATGCCGGCGCGGCGTTCGTGATCGGCACGATGCTCATCATGAGCGTTCCGCTGCGGCGGATCCTGCGCAAGCGCGAGGTCAGGATCGGCAATGGCGGGCTTGCTGCCGGAGCGGTCGGCTATGGCGTGCTGGTCGGCGGCACCTCCGGCTCCGGCGTGATCCTGCTGTCGCTGCTGATGGCCGCCGGACTCGAAGGCGCCGCGGTCATCGCCACCGACGCGATGATCTCGGTGGCGACGGGCGTCATCAAGATCTCGGTGTTTGGTTTGGCCGGCGTGGTCACCGTGCAGGTCCTGGCGTTCGCACTGCTGATCGGCGCGGTCGCGGTGCCCGGCGCGTTCCTCGCCAAGGCCTTCGTCGCCCGCATGCCGGTGCACATCCACGCCGCCATCCTCGACGCCGCCGTCATCACCGGCGGCGGCGTGATGATCGCATCAGCGCTGCGGCATCTGCTGCCGGCGGCGTAGCCTTCCGGCGTCAAGCCACCTGCTGGTCCGTGTCCCGATCGGATGGCGTGATGGTGCCGGTCTCGGCGCGTGCCACGATGGCATCGAGCGCGGCGACGGCGCGGGTGGTCACCTCGTCGAGCGGCGGCACCATGCCGCCGGAGGCGAGCTCGACCCGGTTGCGGCCCTTGTGCTTGGCGCGGTACAGCGCGCCGTCGGCGACGCGCAGGATCTCCGTCAGATCGAGGCCGGCCTCGGGATAGGCGGCGACGCCGACCGAGATCGTCACCCGCGGCAGCATGCCCACGCCATAGCTGATGTTGAGCGCCTCGACGCGGGCGCGCAGCTCCTCCGCGCGCATCGACGCGCTGCTCGACCTCGTCGAGAGCCGCCTGATCAAATGGCGTCCCAACGTTGCCGAGCGCCCGGCCTGAGGCACGACGCGGCCATCCACGAAAGGCCGAAGCGCCGGTCCTGACGGGCCGGCGCTTCTGTCATGTCAGCCTGATGTGGCCGCGGCCTGCATCAGCCCCACTTCATCTCGCCCTTCGCCACCTTGGCGCCGATGTCGAGGGCCACGCCCATGCCGAGGCCGGGGAACTTCGCCTCCATTGCGGCCTTCAGGGCTGCGGCGTCCTTGGCCTTGGCGAGCTCCTCCTCGAACGCGATGAGATAGGACTTGGTGTGCCGAACACCCGACAGGTCGGTGGCGGCGTCCGCCACGGCATGGCCGGCGACCACCACCGTCGGAGCGCGTGCAGCGATCTTGTCGAGGGTCGCGATCCAGGCTGCGCGCTGCTCCTTGCTCTGGGTGTCGGCCGTCCAGACATGGACACCCGAGAAGATCATGACGCCGCCGAATACGGCTGCGAGCGAGGGCACCCAGAGATAGCGCCGATTGGCCAGCCCCTCGGCGGCGACGATCTCGATCGTCTCGCCATCGACCGACAGCGACGGGCCATCGAACGGTTCGGGCAGAACGATGTCGGCCATCGTCTGCGGGCCGTTCTCCTTCAGCTGCGGGCCCCAGACGGCGAGCTTCTTCTCGACATTGCCCTTGATCGCCTCGATGGTCGCCGTGGCGGCGATCACCTTCACGCCGGGAAAGGCCTCGCGGATCGGCTTGAGGCTGAAGTAGTAGTCCGGGTCCGACTGGCTGATGTAGATGGCCGTCAGCGTCTTGCCGCTCGCCTTGATTGCGGCCGCCACCGCGCGGCCGTCCGGATAGTTGAAGCCGCCGTCGATCAGCAGTGCTTCGGTGGGGCCCCTCAGCAGCACGGGCGCGCGGAAGAAGCCGTTCGGGCCGGCGGGAAAGTGTGTCCAGACCAGCTTGCTGCCAGCGGCACGGCCGCTGTCCGATGCACCGAGAATGGCTGCGGCGGTCCCTGCAATCGCTGTCGTCATGATCTGTCTCCGTGTCGGCATGTCAGTCTCTTTCTTGGAGTGATAAAACGATGAGGCCGGGCAGCAGGCGGCGCTCCGGCCGTGTGCGACGGCTGGGTGGATTGTGCCAGGCATCGAGTACGGAGCGGCTCAGGCTGCTCCGAGTTGTGCGAGCAGGCCGTCGAGCGGTTCGTACAAAGCGTTGCCCGGCAGCGGCCTCTGCCGCTCGCCGTCACCCGCCAGCAGGGCCGGGACACCGGACAAGCCGTAGCGTCGCATCAAGCTATGCGCGGTCTGGAGCCGGCGGCCATAGGCCTCGACCAGCGCGTGATCCCGGGCCAGCATCCGCTCGGCGGCGCTCGCAAGGCCCAGCGCTCGAAGGACTTCGCCGACGCCCGCGACGCTCACGATGTCCTGCCCGTGTACGTAGCGCGCAAGCTGCAGCTCCTTGAGGACCGTGAGCTCACGGCCGGGGTCGGTGACGTGGACCGCCGTCAGGCCGAGCGATGCGGCTGTCGAATCGAAGGCGCCGCCCGCGCCGAGAATGCGGGTGCGGTACGCGTCGGTGAAACGCTGGCCGGTCTGCTTGGCGATGCGCTGGTCGTTGCTCCAGGCATATTCGGAGAATTGCGCATCCATCCTGCCGGCGCCACGGCCGGCGAACAGGCCAGTGGGCAGCAGCTCGAGCGTGATGGCGTCGTGGGCGGCGAGCGTCTCGACCGCCGGGCCGGCGCCGTAGCACCATCCGCAGAGCGGGTCGAACAGATAGGTCAGTCGCATTTCCGGAACCCTGTCTTGGAGCGGCATGGCGCCGAGATAGCGGGTTCTCGTTTGTCCATAAATACAGCATAATGAGACAGACTGTATGCTGTTAATGGACAATAGAAGGAGCCGCCGGCATGGAGGCGATCAATCTCAACCGCCTCGTCTATTTCGCGGCCGTGGTGGACGCAGCGTCCTTTACCCGCGCGGCCGATCGGCTCGGGATCACCAAAGCCGTGGTCAGCCAGCAGGTCGCCCAGCTCGAGCGCGAGCTCAGGACCGACCTGCTGGTGCGGACCACGCGCAGGGTCGAGCCGACGGAAGCCGGTCGCCTGCTGCATGCCCGCTGTGCTGCCATCCTGCGCGAGGCCGAGAGCGCATTGGCCGAGCTGGCGCAGAGCAACGCCGAGCCGATGGGACTGTTGCGCATCGCCGCGCCGAACGACTACGGCACCTGCACGCTCGCCGCGATCGCAACCGAGTTCTCGCGGACCTATCCGGCCTGCCGGGTCGAGCTGATCCTCGCCGACAGCAAGATCGACCTCGTCGCCAGCCAGATCGATCTCTCGATCCGCGTGGGATGGCTCGACGATTCCACCCTGCAGACCCGCGGGGTCGGCAGCTTCCGGCAGCTGCTGGTGGCCGCGCCGAACGTGGTCAGGCGCGTCGCGCATCCGCGCGACCTCGCCGCGTTGCCGTTCATTGCGAATGCCGCGCTGAGGGAGCCGCTCACTTGGCAGTTCATGAAAGGCGACGTCGAGCGCGAGAGCGTCGAGATGAGCCAGACGCTTACCATCAACACCACGCCGGCGGTGCTCGCCGCGACGCTGGCCGGCGGCGGCCTGGCGGTGCTGCCCGATTTCCTGATCAGGGACGATCTCGCGGCCGGCCGCCTCGTGGCCATCCTGCCGTCCTGGACACTGCCGTCCGGAGGCATCCACGCCGTGTTCCCAGCGGCGCGCTTTCGTCCACCGAAGGTGACGGCCTTCGTGGCGATGCTGATGGAGGCGCACAAGCGCGCAGTCGCCGGAGGTCCGCGGCGCGCGAAGTGACGCCGGCGCCGCGCGGGCCTAGCCCGCCGGCACCAGCTCGGTCAACGAGCGGATGATGCGGTCGGGCTTGACGTCGGTGCCTTCCGGCAGGCCGTCGCCATGGACGTCGATCCAGATCGAATAGATGCCGAGCCGCTGCGGCGCGACGATCTCCCATTCGAGATTGTCGCCGATCATCCAGGTGTCTTCCGGGCCGACGCCGAGCCGCTCCATCGCGTGCCAATAGGCGCGCTCCTCGGGCTTGCCGAAGCCGTGCTCGCCCTCGATCTGGATGTGGTCGAAGCGGTGCGCCAGCGCGAAGCGCTCGATCTTGGCGCGCTGCTGGCCGGCCTCGCCGTTGGTGACGAGCGCCAGCCTGACGCCGCGCGCCTTGAATGCGTCGATCGCCTCGTGCGCGCCGGGAAAGATGAACATCTGCTCGTCGCGATAGGCGGTGAAGCGGTCGGCGATGCGGATCGCAAGCTCGATCGGCAGCGCCGGGCCTGCGGCGGTCAACGCCGCGAAGCCGTCCTTCACCACCTCCTGCCGCGCCTGGATCAGCTTCATCCGCCATTCGGCGCCGGCGACCGACCAGAAGCTGCGTGCCGAGGCCAGGATCGCGGCGGCCACCGCCTGCGGCGTATGCGGCGCGAGTTCGTCGGCAAACTCGGTGGCGACGATATTCCAGGCGATCTCGGGACGGCCATAGGCCGACAGGATGGTGTCGTCCATGTCGATCAGCATGGCGCGGGGCAGGGCGGCGGTCATGATCAATCTACGCGGTTCAACAAATCGAGTTTCAGGGCCATTTCACCTCGGGCGGCATCGAGGACAGAATGCTGTCGACATTGCCGCCGGTTTTAAGCCCAAATGTGGTGCCGCGGTCGTAAAGCAGGTTGAATTCGACGTAGCGGCCGCGGCGGATGAGCTGCTCCTCGCGGTCGGCGGCGGTCCAGGGGCTGCTGAAATTGCTCCGGATAAGCTCGGGATAGACCTTCAGGAAGGCGCGGCCAACATCCTGGGTGAAGGCGAGGTCGGCCTCCCAGTCGCCGGAATCGTGATGGTCGTAGAAGATGCCGCCGATGCCGCGCGGCTCCTTGCGGTGCGGCAGATAGAAGTACTCGTCGCACCAGCGCTTGTACTTGTCGTACGAGGCCACCGCGGCATGCGCGTCGCAGGCGCCCTTCATCGCGGCGTGGAAGGCCAGCGTATCCGCGTCCTCCTGGGTGCGGCGGCGGTCCAGCACCGGCGTCAGGTCGGCGCCGCCGCCGAACCAGGCTTTCGTCGTGACGACGAAGCGCGTGTTCATGTGCACCGCCGGCACGTGCGGCGACCACAGATGCGCGATCAGCGAGATGCCCGAGGCCCAGAACCGCGGGTCTTCGGAGGCGCCGGGAATCTGGCTGCGGAATTCCGGGGCGAACTCGCCATGCACGGTCGAGCAGTGCACGCCGACCTTCTCGAACAGCCGGCCGTGCATCATGCTCATGACGCCGCCGCCGCCCGGGCCGCCGGCATGGTCGGTGCGCTCCCACGGCGTTCGGACGAACCGGCTCGGTGTGCGCGGATAAAGGTCAGCCGGCGCCTCGTCCTCGAGCCGCTCGAACGCCGCGCAGATCTGGTCGCGCAGGCTCTCGAACCAGGCGCGGGCGCGGGCCTTGCGATCCTCGATGGCGGCGGTGGTCATGGACATTCCCCTGGCACATTGGCGCTCACCCCGCCGTCAAGCGTCCATGACAGCCGGAGGTGACAGCGCTGTTGTCGCTACGGTTCGGTCCTACCACAATCGATCAGGCCTGCGGACCGAAATAGGTACAGGTCTCGCGGCAGCTGTCGCGGTGGACGCTGACCTTGGTGACATGGCCGATCGAGCGGACGCGCTCATAGATGAAGCGCGACAGGTTCTCGAGCGTCGGCAGCCCGATCGCCTCGATCTTGTTCAGGAACTTGTGGTCGAGCATGGCCTGGATCTCGCTCAGCCGCTGCGTCAGCACGCCGAAGTCCACCACCATGCCGGTCTCGGGATGGGTCGCATCGCCGCGCACCGTCACCTCGGCGCGGAAGGAGTGGCCATGGATCTCCTGGCTGGCTTCGCCGAGCGTCGTGATCGGCAGCGTATGCGCGGCCTCGAAGGTGAACGACTTGGTCAATTCCCACATCGTGTCAGTCACAATCCCTACCTGATGCCGATCATCTTGTGCGTCTGCAGACTGAGCCGCCATTGCGGATGATGCTGGCAGTAATCAATGGCGCGCGCCGTGTTCGCGGCCGCCTCGGGCCCGTCCATCGGCTGCAGCGAGAAGCGCTCGAAGGCGAGCCCCGCGAACGTCTCCGGCTCGGCCCCGTGTTGCGGGTAGACCAGCTTCAGCTCGTGGCCCTGCCGCAGCTTCAGCTCGGCGCCGGCCTTCGGGCTGACGCAGATCCAGTCGATCCCGTCGGGCGGAATGAGCGTGCCGTTGGTTTCGACCCCGACCGCGAAGCCGCGGGCGTGGAGCGCCTCGATCAGGTCGGCATCGACCTGCAGCAGCGGCTCCCCGCCGGTGAGGATCGTATAGCGGTCGGCGGCCCCGCCTGTCCATTGCCCGCCGATGGCCTCGGCCAGCGCTGCGGCGGTCTCATAACGGCCGCCCAGCGTGCCGTCGGTGCCGACGAAATCGGTGTCACAGAACCGGCACGTCGCGGTTGCGCGATCGGCCTCGCGGCCGCTCCACAGGTTGCAGCCGGCGAAGCGGCAGAACACGGCAGCGCGCCCCGCCTGGGCGCCTTCGCCCTGCAGGGTCATGAAGATTTCCTTCACCGCGTAGCTCACCCTCCGGCTCCTTGTGCGGACTGCAATTGGACGAATTGTCCGGTCTGGCGCAGCGCCTCGCCGGCGGCCATCGCCGCGGCCATCGCCACGTTCAGCGAGCGCAGCCCCGGCTGCAGCGGAATCCGCAGCCGCGCATCGGCGACCGCCGCCACGCCGTCCGGCACGCCGGCGCTCTCGCGCCCGAGCAGCAGGATGTCGTCCGGGCCGTAACTGAAGTCGAGATAGCAGGTTGCGGCCCTGGTCGTCAGCAGCAGCAGGCGATGGCCCTCTGCGGACCGCCAGGCCTCGAACGCGCTCCAGGAATCGTGCCGCCGCCAATTCAGTTGGTCCAGATAGTCCATGCCGGCGCGGCGGAACTGCCGGTCGGACACCGGAAAGCCCGCCGGTTCGATGATGTGGGCCGCGAGCCCGAGGCAGGCGCACAGGCGCAGAATCGTTCCGGTGTTCTGCGGAATGTCGGGCTGATAGAGCGCGATCTGCATGCGAATTGGTCTTAGGACTGAGGCGGAAAGTCCGCTTCCGAAGCGGGAATTGGTGCATGGCGTGCTGCAGGGCCGATAGCGGGCTTGCGCTCGTATCGCAAGGGTGCCAATAGAACGATTCTGGACGGCTTGTTCCCCAGGGGCGGTGGAGCGAGCCGTTTTCTGCCGCCGCGGGGGACGCGGGCGCCGGCAGGATCTCCCGGTCACGTGATCTCCAAGGTCGAGATCGTAAGACGTCGAGCGGGGCGGTTCCACCGGCTGCAACGAAGAAAGGGTTGGAATCGTGACAGCGTCTACTGCGGATCATCCGACACGCCGGGATTTTCTTTTCGTCGCCACGGGCGCTACCGCGGCTGTCGGTGCTGTGGCCGCCCTGTGGCCCTTCATCTCCCAGATGAATCCCGATGCCTCGACCATCGCGGCCGGTGCGCCGATCGAGGTCGATCTCGCGCCCGTCGCCGAAGGACAGGACATCAAGGTGTTCTGGCGCGGCAAGCCGATCTACATCTCCCACCGCACCAAGAAGCAGGTCGAGGAGGTCCGCGCGGTGCCGGTGTCGAGCCTGCCGGATCCGGCGACCGACCAGTCCCGCACCAAGGACGGCCACGAGCAGTGGCTGGTCGTGATCGGCATCTGCACCCATCTCGGCTGCATCCCGATCGCCCATGAAGGCAATTACGACGGCTTCTTCTGCCCGTGCCACGGCTCGCAGTACGACGCCTCCGGTCGCGTCCGCCAGGGGCCGGCGCCGCTCAATCTTCCCGTCCCGCCCTATCAGTTCGTTTCCGACACCAAGATCCAGATCGGCTGAGCAGACGTTCGTCTTGAGCTCACGCTCGATCGTGCAAGATAATTTCTTCAGGAACGCATCATGAGTGGACCTTCTGACTACCAGCCGAGCCACCCCGCCTTGAAGTGGCTCGAGCAACGACTTCCGATCATCGGCCTGGTCCACTCGTCCTTCATTGCCTACCCGACGCCGCGGAACCTGAACTATTGGTGGACGTTCGGCGCCATCCTCTCGATGATGCTCGGCATCCAGATCGTGACCGGCGTCGTCCTGGCGATGCACTACACGCCGCATGCCGACCTCGCCTTCAAGTCGGTCGAACTGATCGTCCGCGACGTGAACTACGGCTGGCTGCTGCGCAACATGCATGCCTGCGGCGCGTCGATGTTCTTCCTCGCCGTCTACATCCACATGTTCCGCGGCCTGTATTACGGGTCATACAAGGCGCCGCGCGAGGTGCTCTGGATCCTCGGCGTCATCATCTACCTCCTGATGATGGCGACGGGCTTCATGGGCTACGTGCTGCCGTGGGGCCAGATGAGCTTCTGGGGCGCGACCGTCATCACCAATTTGTTCTCGGCCGTGCCGTATTTCGGCGAGAGCATCGTGACCCTGCTGTGGGGCGGCTACTCCGTCGGTAATCCCACGCTGAACCGCTTCTTCGCGCTCCATTATTTGCTGCCGTTCCTGATCGCCGGCGTGGTCGTGCTGCACGTCTGGGCGCTGCACGTCACTGGCCAGAACAACCCGGCCGGCGTCGAGCCGAAGACCGAGAAGGACATGGTGCCGTTCACGCCCTACGCGACGATCAAGGACTTCTTCGGCGTCGCCTGCTTCCTGATCTTCTATTCCTGGTTCATCTTCTACATGCCGAACTATCTCGGCGAGGCCGACAACTACATCCCGGCCAACCCGGCGGTGACGCCGGCGCACATCGTGCCCGAATGGTACTACCTGCCATTCTACGCGATCCTGCGCTCGATCCCGAACAAGCTCGCCGGCGTGATCGCGATGTTCGCGGCCATCATCGTGCTGGTGTTCCTGCCCTGGCTCGACTCGGCCAAGACCCGCTCCAACAAGTACCGCCCGCTCGGCAAGCAGTTCTTCTGGATCTTCGTCGTGGTCTGCATCGGCCTCGGCTATCTCGGCGCGCAGCCGCCGGAGGGTGTCTATGTCGTGCTCGGCCGCATCCTGACGGTGCTGTATTTCGCCTACTTCCTGATCGTGCTGCCGCTGCTCGCGCGCATCGAGCGGCCGCGCCCGCTGCCGAACTCGATCGCTGACGACGTGCTGGCCAGGTCCGGCCGCAAGGCGGTACCGATGGTCTCGACCGTGATCGCGCTGGTCGCCGCGGTGTCGCTGCTCGCCGGCAGCATGGGCGACGCCCGTGCCAGCGAAGGCCAGGAGAACCCGCCGTCGGCGAAGTGGTCGTTTGCCGGTCCGTTCGGCACCTTCGATCGCGGCGCCGTGCAGCGCGGCCTCAAGGTCTACAAGGAAGTCTGCTCGAACTGCCATTCGCTGCAATATGTGGCGTTCCGCAATCTCGCCGAGCCCGGCGGCCCGGGCTACTCGCCGGCGCAGGCGGCTGCCTTCGCGGCCGAGTACAAGATCAAGGACGGGCCCAACGACGCCGGCGAGATGTTCGAGCGTCCGGGCCGGCCGGCCGACTACTTCCCGTCGCCGTTCCCGAACGAGCAGGCCGCACGGGCCGCCAATGGCGGTGCGGCCCCGCCGGACCTGTCGCTGATGGCCAAGGCGCGCTCCTACAAGCGCGGCTTCCCCTGGTTCCTGATCGACTTCTTCACCCAGTTCCAGGAGCAGGGCCCGAACTACATCAACGCGCTGCTGCAGGGCTATGAAGAAACCCCGCCGCACGGCGTCACCATTCCGGACGGCTCGTACTACAACAAGTACTTCCCCGGGCATGCGATCAAGATGCCGCCGCCGCTGTCCGACGGCCAGGTGACGTTCGACGACGGCTCGCCGGCCACCGTGAAGCAGTATGCCCACGACGTCGCGACCTTTCTGATGTGGACCGCCGAGCCGCACATGGAAGCGCGCAAGCGCATCGGCTATCAGGTGTTCATCTTCCTGATCATCTTCGCCGGCCTGATGTACTTCACCAAGAAGCGGGTCTGGGCCGCCGCGCATTGAGCGGTGATCGGAAACGTCTGATGAAAACGAAAAGCCCCTCCGGGGGCTTTTTTGTTGTCCCTGTGTTAGTTGGGCTCGGGCCAGGGGAGGCTTTGTCCGCGGCGCAGCCGGGAAAACGGAGTTCGCCCATGCCGTCACTTCTCGCCTTCGGCGGCGCCGCCGTGCTGGAGATCGGCGGCTGCTTCGCGTTCTGGGCTTGGCTGCGGCTCGGGCAGTCGTCGCTATGGCTGTTGCCCGGCATGGCCGCGCTCGCCGGCTTCGCGACGCTTCTCACCGTGGCAGACAGCCCGCTCGCCGGCCGCGCCTACGCCGCCTATGGCGGCATCTATATCACCGCGGCGCTGCTATGGGGCTGGCTGGTCGAGGGCCATCGCCCCGATCCGTGGGACGCCGCCGGCGTCCTGATCTGCCTCGCCGGCATGGCCGTGATCCTGTTCGCGCCGCGCGCGATGCCGGTTTAGCGCCCGTAGCCCGGATGAGCGGAGCGACACCCCGGATCGCAGCAGTGCCGGCGAGGACCCCGGATGTCGCTGCGCTCATCCGGGCTACGAATCCTCTCACGTTGCAGCGAACCCGATCGCCTCCCGTCGCGCCGGACGCGCATTTGCGGTAAACCCCGCTCCTCAGCTTCCAACAAAACCTGCGGAGGAACACATGGGCACACTGATCAGCTTCAAGCGCCCCGATGGCCAGGAGGCCAAGGGCTATCTCGCCAAGGCCGCGCAGGCCGATGCGCCGGGCGTCGTCGTCATCCAGGAATGGTGGGGCCTTCAGGACCAGATCAAGGGGATGTGCGATCGTTTCGCGCTCGCCGGCTTCAACGCGCTGGCGCCCGATCTCTACAAGGGCACGGTGGTGCCCTATCACGATACGGATGCGGCGGGCCGGGAGATGAACTCGCTCGACTTCATGGACGCGACCACGCAGACCGTGCGCGGGGCCGCGCAATATCTGGCGCGCAACGGCGCCAAGGTCGGCCTCACCGGCTTCTGCCTCGGCGGCGCGGTGACGATCATCGGCGCGACCAAGATCGACGAGCTCGCCGCCGGCGTCGTGTTCTACGGCATTCCGCCGGAGCAGGCGGCGAAGCCGGCCGACGTCAAGATCCCGCTGCAGGCCCACTTTGCCAACAAGGATGATTGGTGCACGCCGGCGCTGGTGGACGGCTTCGAGAAGGCGATGAAGGCCGCCGGCAAGTCGCTCGAGCTCTATCGCTACGATGCCGAGCATGCCTTCGTGAACGAGCAGCGCATGACCGTGCACGATCGCAGGGCCGCCGAACTCGCCTGGGGCCGCGCCACGGCGTTTTTCCACAAGCACCTCGGCTGAGCTGAGGGTCGGCGCGTCGGTTCCAAACCGCGCCGTGCGGACTCAAACCGCACGGGCGGCCTTGGTTTCGGCCGAGGGCGCTTCGGCCTCACCAAGAGTCGGAGCGTCGTCTGAAGGAGCCAAGGGGTCGGCGCTGGTCACTGCGTCGGCGGAGCGCCGTCGACGCTTCGTCCGCTTTGCCTGCGCTTCGAGGAAGCAATCGAGCAGCGTCGGCTGCTTCGGGAGCGCATGCGACACTGAGGGCTGTTTGCCGCGGGCCATGTTAACCAAGGTAATTCAATATGGTTAACCAATCATTGCCACACTATTGCAGATTGACAACAGTGTTGCCCTCGCGCACAGGCAAGTTATGTAACTTTTTTGGGTTGCGACAATCATGGGTCGATACCCGAGGCGGCGTGCACGCGCGCAACATGAGGTTGTGAGGCGCCACACAGCCGCCGGCTGCAGCTTTTCGTCGCTTGGCGCCGTCACGTTTTGGCGAATCACCGGGATCCCGCGGAGATCTGAGCATTGATCATGTTCGAAGCGCGTCGCTTCGTGCGATGTTCGAATTCGCTGCGGCTCGCCGCCGGTTGCATCGCCGAAACAATCTGGGGTAGCGTTCTTCGGTCCCTCTGCTGATGGAGAAAGCCGTGCGAGTGGCCTTTGCGCTGGCCGGGCTGGGCGGCTTGAACGCCCATGGCGCCGGCTTCCTCGACACTGCCCGCGCCTGGGGCGTCACGCCGGATCTCGTCACCGCGACGTCCGGCCAGATCCTGGTGCTGTCGGCGTGGCTTCAGGGTCTCGATCTGCGCAACGAACTGATGTCCTCCGACCGCCACCGGGATCCGGCGTCGCAGTTGCGCACGGTGATGTTCGGCTATCCCGGGGTGTTTCGTCCCGCCTATGCCGAGGCGCTGGCGCGCTTCGTCTCCTGGCCGGATTGGCGTGACGGCCCGTTCAACGCCCTCGCCGACCGGCTGTGGCCAGCGCAGCAATATGTCCCGGTGCGGAGCGAGGCCGACTTCGCGCACGCGGCGGAGACGCTCAACGCCACGCCGGTCGGCGTCGTGTTCAACACCTATGATCCCGAGACCGGCACCGGCTATCTCTACGGCAACGAGGCGGCGCGGGCGCTGCTGCCGGCGGAGAAGTCGGTTCCCAACGCCCATGCCGTCAAGGCGCGGCAATCGGCGGCCAAGCGCGACCTGCGCTACGCCTCCGAGGTGCTGGCCGAGCGCGCCATCCGCCCGATCACGCCGGAGGCGGTCAAGGCCGCGCTTTGGCTGTCGCTCTATGGCTTCACCAAGCTGCCGCAGGGACAGATGGACGGTGCCTATCACCGTGCCAGCATCATTTCCGAGCTGCACGGTTTCGACCGCGTCTTCGCCGTCCGCCCGCTCGCCCAGGGGTGGCAGGGCCAGGCGCCCGCCAACTGGTTCGAGGTGCAGGACTGGACCACCGAGATGTGGTTCTCGGTCGGCTACAAGGCCGAGGTCGACGCGCTCAAGCGCATCAACGATCTGATCGCGAGCGGCGTGATCACCGATCCGAAATACAAGACCGTGGAGCTGGTCGAGATCCAGCCGGAGACGCCGGCCGGCTACTTCAACTACTTCGTCGAGCGCGGCGAGGTGTATGAGAACGCGGTGGTGGCGACGGAGATGAAGTTCGCCGAGCTGGGGCTGGTGAAGCCGGGGACGTGAGCGGTCGGCATTCATCACGGCCGCCGCCGCCCAATGCGGTAGCGGCCGTGATGACCGTGGTCAGCCTGCGGTGATGGCCCCCACGAGCGCGTCGTTGGTCATCGGCCTGCCGTCGAGATTCCAGGTGCCGTCGACGGCGTGGACGCCGTTGGACCAGATCCGGTCCCTGGCAAGCGCCCCGCCGGAGAGGTCATGCAGAATGTCGGTGGCTTCGCCGAAGAACGCCGTCTGGACCTCGTGACTGGCGAGCGCGAATGACGGCGTCTTGGTCTCGATCCAGGCGCCATCGACCGGCGTGCCGCCGGCGAAGGTATGGCCCTTCGGCAGGATGTTCAGATGGGCCGTGACGTTCGCCCCCATGATCCTGTTGCCCGCCAGACCATGGTGTCTCAGGAACGATTCCGTGATCCGCGCAACGGCGATCGGCGCCTGGTCGGCAGCGATGACGCCTTCGGTGAGTGTGAGACTGATCGGCATGACTCCTCCTGTGCTCGCCCTAGGGCGGTTGTCCCGGGGAACGGCGGTCATTATATAACG
Source organism: Bradyrhizobium sp. SZCCHNS30572 (assembly GCF_032484415.1). Classification (NCBI taxonomy): domain Bacteria; kingdom Pseudomonadati; phylum Pseudomonadota; class Alphaproteobacteria; order Hyphomicrobiales; family Nitrobacteraceae; genus Bradyrhizobium; species Bradyrhizobium sp. SZCCHNS30572. The sequence continues at coordinate 723,454 of NZ_JAUESY010000001.1, forward strand.
ACCGTGATCCACCAATAGAATAACGATCGTTATCAGTCAAGCATGAAATAACGATCGCTATGGAAGGCGCCAGATGCGGTACCACGCCGAGCATAAGCAGGAAGCAAAGACGAAGTTGTTGGAGGCCGCGGGGCGCGGCTTTCGCCGGCTTGGCTATGGCGGCATCGGCGTCGACGGCCTCGCCAAGGAAGCCGGGGTCACGTCCGGCGCGTTCTACGGTCACTTCAAGTCGAAGGACGCCGCGTTCGAAGCCGCCGCGTTGGCCGGGCTGGACGATCTCAGGACGGGCATTGCGAGTCTTCAGCAGCAGATGGGAGCGCGCTGGGCCGAGGCGTTCATCGCATTCTATCTCGGAGAACGTCTCCATTGCATCCTGGACTCGAGCTGCGGACTGCAGAGCCTGACGCCGGACGTGACGCGCGCCAGCGAGGAAACGAAGGCCGCCTATGGCACCGCGCTCGAAAGGGTCGCGCAGCAGATCGCAAAGGGGTTGCAGGGGAGCACCGATGAAGCTCGGCTGCAAAAGGCCTGGTCGCTGATGGCGATCCTCTCGGGAGGGGTGACGATGGCGCGCAGCGTCGGCTCACGCGAAGCCCGCGATGCCATCGCCGCCCACCTCAAACAAGCCGCGCTGGCGCTGCTGTAGAGCCGCTGTCGCGCGAGCGCTCGGCTTCGCAAGTTGTGAGGTGCCGCTCGCCCCAACGCCAGTGAGCTCCCCTGTCCGCAAGGGGGAGGGGAGCGCACCGCCAGTTTGGCGGCATGTCGAATCCAACGCCGTTTCGATATCTGCTAGCATGGCCTATCAGATGATCCTGGATCCCGCATGAGCACCGAGCCGATCACGTTCGTCGACAAGTCGTCCGGCGACGACGCATGCGTGCTGGTTCGCGTCGTCGGCGATAGCATCGGGTTGGCGCTGTCGTTGAGGACGGACGGCGACATCGAGGTCTTCATGGCGGCCGAAGAGCTCGATCGAGTCATCGGTGCGCTTCAGCAAGCTCGCGCGGCGATGGGGCGCGAGGGAAGCGTCATCGTGACTCGCCCCACGTGAACGCACGTCTGGCAAGGGAGATAACAATTCCCCACGCGATCCTTCATGTCGTCTTCAACATGTCCGCTGCAGGCACGTTGCGCGCTGCGCTCCAGCAGGCTGGGCGCAGCGACCGCGTGATTGGCTTTGCCGACAGCCTGAGCTTTGGTCCGATCAATCCACCCGACCCGGAGCTGCGAACCGCCTGGATGGACCAGGAATTGCAAGTGTCAGGCTGGGAAGAGGTGGGCGGCCAGGCAACATCGTTCTGGGACGAGGCGCTCTCGAGCAACAACCGACGGATCGCCTGGTTCACGCGGCGATCGACCCAGGAATATGCCGGCTTCCTCGAACTCCTGTGGCGGCTCGGCGATGAGCCGATCGAGATCGTCGATCTCACCGACACAGTCGTGCGGGCAGGGGAGACTGGGCCGAAGGCGCCACGGCTGGCCGTCAGCCTGGGTTTAGTGTCGCCGGAGACAATTCGCGACAATGCACTGTGGGATCTGCGGACCGTTCTGTCGCCAAGCCGGCGTGATGCCTGCCGAGAACGTTGGGCGCGCCTCAAAGCGGAGAACGCGCCGTTGCGCGTCATTCGCGACGGCGAATTGGTGTCAGCGCCCATCTCGTTCTTCGATTCGGTGCTGCTGTCATTTGCCACGGCCGACTGGCAGAAGACGGCGAGGATTATCGGGGAGGCGCTTTGCGAAACCGGGACGATTGTGCTGCAGACGGGCGATATCGAGTTGTTCGCGCGCGCCCGTGCGCTCGTAGCAGCAGGTCGCCTCGAGTCTCGTGGCGACCTGCTCGATATGCATCGCAGTGAGTTGCGGTTAGCGGGCGGCTGCGCATGACGCGTCAGGAATAGCCGGGTTGGCCGGACCCAGCGCCGCGTCCGCATCAGCCGCGGACCCGTCTAACGTTCCGGGGCCGGCATTGCAGCCCCGCGGCTCTTCTTCAGCTCGCGAACCGCATCCCGGTTGCCTTGAGCCTCGGAGAAATCCGGCGCCAGGGCGATGGCCGCGTCGAAGTCGGCGATCGCGCGATCGTAGTCTGCCTTCTCCTTGTAGGCGAGGCCGCGATTGTTGTAGGCATCGGCATAGCTCGGATCGAGCCTGATGGCCTGATCGAAGTCGACGATGGCCCGGTCGTGATTCCCTTTGTCGTCGTAGGCGATACCGCGACGGTTGAAGGCCTCTGCAAGCTCGCCATTCAGCCTCAGAGCCTCGTCAAAATCGGCGATGGCGCGGTCATGATCGCCTTTCTTGTCGTAGGCCGCGCCGCGGTTCATGTATGCTTTCGCGTGTTGCGGCTCGAGCTTGATCGCCACGCCGAAATCTATGATGGCACGGTCGTGATCGCCCTTATCGTCATATGCAATGCCGCGATTGACATGGGCAAGAACGTGACCCGGATCGCGCCTGATCGTTTCGTCGAAATCGGCGATGGCGTGATCGATGTCACCTGTTTCGAAATACGCGATCCCTCGGTTGAAATGGGCGTTAAGGGCTTTCGCGGGCGTCAGGCCGAATTTGATCGCAGCGCTGTAGTCGGCAATGGCGCGGTCGAACTGCTTCTTGTGTTTATGCACGGCGGCGCGAAGGGTGTATGCGGTGGCGTCAGTCGGGTCGCGTCGGATCGCCTCGTCTATATCTGCGAGGCCGCGATCGAAGTCGTTCCTCAGAACATGGACTGCGCCGCGATCAACGTAGGGCTTGGCTTGCTCGGGGTCCAGCGCCAACGTTCGATTGAAGTCCGTGAGCGCCCGATCATAATTTTCTTTCGAGAAGTAGGCCAAGCCGCGATTGTAGTAGTAGAGCGGCTTCTTCGAATCGAGCTTGATCGCCTCGTCATAATCTGCAATCGCCCGATCGTAGTCGCCTTTGCCTGCGTAGGCGAACCCACGATTGTTGCGGGCCGCCGGGTAGGAGGGATCGAGCCTGATCGCTTCGGTGAAATCGGCTATGGCGCGGTCGTACTCCTGTTTCTCATAGTACGCATTGCCACGATTGAAATAGCCGTGGATCTGATCTTGTCCGGACCATCGATCGGACTGCAATGCGAAGGTGCAGCTCTCGATCCGCTGGTCGACCGGGAAACGGCGGTCCAGGCACCAGGCCAGTGGCGGCTCGCCCTGCGCAACAGCGTCGGGTGCCGTCGCCGCGGCAAAGAGGAGCATGGCGGGCAAGGCCAGGGGATGGCGTCGCAAAGGACGAATGCCTTCAGCAAGGGAGACGATGCAGCATAGACCGGGCACTGCATGCCCGGCAATTCGGATATTCGCTCTGCCGATGATCTCCGTGCCGGGCTGGTCGATCATGCGCCGCCCCGCGAAATTCATCAGCCGCCTCAAGCTGATTTGCCCTGTCCAGTCCTTCGCCAAAAAATATTCCTGTTTCTATTTTTCGGAATTCGTGCTCTGATATCTCCGTCCCACCCGGCACGAGGGGCGTATCGCGATCGTCACGACACGCGGGGTGGAGATGCGGTGGGCGTGTCACGTCGCAGCATGGCAGACGTCGTGCGGACGAACGGCGGGCGCGCACGGTGAAGTCGCATGGTCCTGGCCTCCCGACGCTGAGGCCGCGCCGGTGGTGATGATGATCCGCCGGTCACGGGGGCAAGACAGCCCGGTCCCCGGGGAGAGTGCGTATAAGCCGTCAGACCATCGCGCAGGGAAGGCCGGTCGTCCGGCTGACCTGTGGTGACTGCCGCCTGCTTTTTTTGCTGCAGGCGGGCCACGGGCATCAGCCGATGCCCGGCCTTCCCTGCGCCCTCGACTTGGAGGGCGGAATTGATGATCATCACTCGGGCATCATGTGTCGCGAGAATGCTGCTGCATGTTCCTTTGTCATTCTCGTCGGCGCCAGTGCCTTCCGCTCGCCGGTGCGCATTATTGCGCCCTCGCCCCTTGTGGGAGAGGGCATGTAGGACAGAGCGGCATGCTCGGTTGGGTGAGGGGTATGCCTCTGCAAGCGCCGCTGCGGAGAGAGACCCCTCACCCAGCCGCGTTAGCGGATGGGCCGCACACGCCCTCTCCCACAAGGGGACCCACAAGGGGCGAGGGCGCTGTATCGGGCAGCCGGCCCGCGGTGCCTCTGTTGATCGGCTGAGGCATCCCACCCCCATTTGTGGCCCAGCCGCCCTTGACCCCGGCTGCCCGCCGTGGTCAGTTCCGCCGCATGAGCACCCTTGTCCGCCCAGCCCGTCTCTGGTGGCGCACCTTGTAAGAGGTGGCCGGTGCGATTTGTTTGACATGAGATCGCAGAGGGGCCGCCACGCAGCGGCGGCTTCCGGTTGGTCCTGTGTGGCGTTTCCTCGGCAAATTCCGTAAGAGGACGCCCAAGAGGACCCCATGAACAGGACCGTTTTCGCCCTTCCGGCCCGCAGCGACTACCGCACCTCCAGCGGGCTCGCGATCACGCGCGCCGTCGAGCAGTTTTCCGGTGGCGCCAGCCGGCTCGATGACCTGATCGACCTGCTCGACCGCCGCCGTGGCGTGGTGCTGTCCTCGGGCACGACCGTGCCCGGCCGCTACGAGAGTTTCGACCTCGGCTTCGCCGATCCGCCGCTGGTGCTGGAGACCAAGGGCACTGACTTCACCCTGCAGGCGCTGAACCGCCGCGGCGAGGTGCTGATCGCGTTCCTGAAGGACACGCTGCGCGAGCCCTGTGTGGTCATCACCGAAGCTTCGCCGGCGCGGCTCGCTGGACACATCGTCCGCGGCCCGGCCCCGGTCGAGGAGGACCAGCGCACGCGGCGCGCCAGCGTGATGTCGCTGGTGCGGGCGATGATCGCGGCGCTCTCGGCCAATGACGACCCGCTGCTCGGCCTGTTCGGCGCCTTCGCCTACGACCTCGTGTTCCAGATCGAGGACCTCCAGCAGAAGCGGCCGCGCGAGAAGGACCAGCGCGACATCGTGCTCTACGTGCCGGATCGCCTCTTGGCCTACGACCGCGCCACCGGCCGCGGCGTCGTGCTGTCTTATGATTTTTCCTGGAACGGACAGTCGACGGAAGGCCTGTCGCGCGACACCGACGCCAGCATCTATCTCAAGGAGCCGCGCCAGGGGTTTGCCGATCACGCGCCCGGCGAGTACCAGGCGACGGTCGAGAAGGCCCGCGCCGCGTTTGCCCGCGGCGACCTGTTCGAGGCGGTGCCCGGCCAACTCTTTGCCGAGCCGTGCGAGCGCTCGCCGGCGGAAGTGTTCCAGCGGCTCTGCCGGATCAATCCGTCGCCCTATGGCGCGCTGATGAATCTCGGCGACGGCGAGTTCCTGGTCTCGGCCTCACCCGAGATGTTCGTCCGCTCCGACGGCCGTCGCGTCGAGACCTGTCCGATCTCCGGCACCATCGCCCGCGGCCGCGACGCCATCGGCGATGCCGAGCAGATCCGCCAGCTCCTGAACTCGGAGAAGGACGAGTTCGAGCTCAACATGTGCACCGACGTCGACCGCAACGACAAGGCGCGCATCTGCGTGCCCGGCACCATCAAGGTGCTGGCGCGCCGGCAGATCGAGACCTACTCGAAACTGTTCCACACGGTGGATCACGTCGAGGGCATGCTGCGGCCGGGCTTCGACGCGCTCGATGCCTTCCTGACCCACGCCTGGGCCGTGACCGTGACCGGCGCGCCAAAACTGTGGGCGATGCAGTTCGTCGAGGACAATGAGCGCTCGCCGCGGCGCTGGTATGCCGGCGCCATCGGCGCGGTGAATTTCGACGGCTCGATCAACACCGGCCTGACGATCCGCACCATCCGCATGAAGGACGGGCTCGCCGAGGTCCGTGTCGGCGCCACCTGTTTGTTCGATTCCGATCCCGCGGCCGAGGATCGTGAGTGCCAGGTCAAGGCGGCGGCGCTGTTCCAGGCGCTGCGCGGCGATCCGCCGAAGCCGCTGTCGTCGACCGCGCCGGATGCCACCGGCTCCGGCAAGAACGTGCTGCTGATCGATCACGACGACAGCTTCGTTCACATGCTGGCCGACTATTTCCGCCAGGTCGGCGCCAACGTCACCGTGGTGCGTTATGTCCACGCGCTGAAGATGCTCGCCGAACGAAGCTGGGATCTGATCGTGCTGTCGCCGGGGCCAGGCCGCCCCGAGGACTTCAAGATCTCGACGACGATCGACGCTGCGCTCGCGAAGAAGCTGCCGATCTTCGGCGTGTGCCTCGGCGTGCAGGCGATGGGCGAGTATTTCGGCGGCCAGCTCGGCCAGCTTGCCCAGCCGGCGCATGGAAGGCCCTCGCGGGTCCAGGTGCGCGGCGGCCGCCTGATGCAGGGCCTGCCGAACGAGATCGTCATCGGCCGCTATCATTCGCTGTTCGTCGAGCGCGACAGCATGCCGGAGGTGCTGACCGTCACGGCGGCAACCGAGGACGGCGTGGCGATGGCGATCGAGCACAAGACGCTGCCGGTCGGCGGCGTGCAGTTCCATCCGGAATCGCTGATGTCGCTCGGCGATGCCGTGGGTTTGAGGATCGTGGAGAATGCGTTCCGGCTCAATCAGCCGGGGTGAGAGGTGGTTGCCGTCATCGCGAGGAGCGTGAGCGACGAAGCGATCCAGAGTTGTTTTCGCGGCCCTGGATTGCTTCGCTTCGCTCGCAATGATGAATTCCTCGCGGTCACGGCCAAACGAGGCAATGAGAGCACGATGACGTTCGATCTGGACATCAAGAACACCGTCCGCACCATTCCGGACTATCCGAAGCCGGGCATCCTGTTCCGGGACATCACGACCCTGCTGGCGGACGCGCGCGCGTTCCGCCGCGCGGTCGACGAATTGGTGCATCCCTGGGCCGGCTCCAAGATCGACAAGGTCGCGGGCATCGAGGCCCGCGGCTTCATCCTCGGAGGCGCAGTGGCGCATCAGGTGTCGGCCGGGTTCGTGCCGATCCGCAAGAAAGGCAAGCTGCCGCACAAGACAGTCAGCATGTCCTATGCGCTGGAATACGGCACCGACGAGATGGAGATGCATGTCGACGCGGTGCAGCCCGGCGAGCGCGTGATCCTGGTCGACGACCTCATCGCCACCGGCGGCACGGCCGAGGGCGCGGTGAAGCTGTTGCGCCAGATCGGCGCGACCGTGGTGGCGGCCTGCTTCATCATCGACCTGCCGGATCTCGGCGGCGCCGCCAAGCTGCGCGCGCTCGACGTGCCCGTGCGCACGCTGATCTCCTTCGAAGGGCACTGAGAAGCGCGCGGCGGCGTCAGGACCGCTGCATCAGAAGCTCGTTCTCGATCTCGCGCAGCGCATAGTAGTTGCGCCGGATCCATTGATAGAGCTCGGTGGAGGGGTCCTTCTCCTGGCGCAGGTAGCCGGTGAAGGAGAACGAAAAACGTTCGATATAGGTTCTGAGGAACGCGGGCAGGGCGGCAATGTGCAGATGCTTGCTGCGGCTGTAGAGGTCGGGGAGCTCCTCGCGAAGGACGTGGTCGTTTTCGACCACGATCAGCTGGGGCTTCGGGATCTGGCGCCGCAGGGCATCGTAGGCGCGCATCGAGACCCGGTCGCCTTCGGCGCAGAACAGAATGATCGGGACCACGTTCCGCCGCGCGGCCTCCTTCAAAAAGCCGATCTGTTCGGACATCTTGAAGAACTCGTCGAACGAGTAGTAGCCGAGGTCGATCACCTTGGGGATGCCGTCGTTGAGGATCACCCGGTCCATCAGCTGGATCTTGCCGTAGGTGTCCTCGATCGTCGCGGTCTCCGTGATCTGCGGCAGGAAGTCGAGCAGCGACGGCTCGCGCAAGGTGACGTCGAAGGCGAGCACCTGGCCGTTCTTCAGCAGTAGGAACTCGCTCAGCACCCGCGCAAGCAGCGTCTTCCCGGATTGCGGCCGGGGCGAGCAGACGATGTAGACAGGCGTCGCGGGCATCCGACCTATATCAGGTCAAATGCGGTTGCGATAAAGTCCCATCCTTCACGGAGCTGCTATTTTTCCCCGGCCGGCCGCGGCGCCGCCGCCTTGGTCGAGCCGACGATGTCGGTCAGCTTGATGCGGTCGTACTCGCTCCAGACGTTGGCGAGCCAATGCCGGACATAGCCGCGCAGCACGAAGGAGTAGTTGGCGGCCTCGTCGCGGGGACCCTTGTTGGCGACGAATTTGAGGAACGGCACCGAGGCGACCTCGACCTGCTCGAACGCCATTTCGTTGAGCTTCGGGATGGTCAGCTCGGTCGCGTCCTTGATGCGGTGGAAGTAGGAATTGTAGGTCGACTGGTCCCACTCGAAGAAGCTGGTGTTGTTGATGAAGTTCTTCACCAGGAAATATTTCGCGCCGATCATGTAGCTCGCCGTCTCGGCGATCTCGTCGAGCGAGGCGATCGACGAGCCCAGGATGTGGAACACCGCGAAGGTGATCTGGCCGGAGCGGGCGGCGTCGAGGAATCCGATGTCGCGCAGCGCGGCGAGCGTCGGCGACATCAGGCCGGCGCGGACGTCGATCACGGTCACCGACGGCGCCACCGCGCTCAGGGTGTCGAAGATCTTCATCTGGTCCGGCGTCGAATTCATGTCGACGATCTCGGTGATCTCCGGGTGGAAGCGCTTCAAGGTGCCGCGCGGATGCTCGGTGTCGAACGCCCGGGTGGGGACGTTGTTGGCGCTGAAATAATCGAGCAACGTCCGCGACACCGTGGTCTTGCCGACCCCGCCCTTGTCCGCACCCACCACAACCACTGCCGGTTTCGCCATGGAAAGTCCTTCAGCCCTGAGGCCGGCCAGGGGGCCGGCGCATTGCATTCTGCTTTGGGCGCGAACATGGCAGAAACGCTGGAGAATTCAAATTCATTGCAGCACGGGACCGGGGAAATTTGCGCCTTCGCCGCAACAGGCTGGAGCAATCGGAGGCATTCCGGCCCGGGCGTTCGAGCCGGCGAGGAAGCACTTGCAAGCGAATGGCAGGACAATTGCCCGTCGCACGGGATTGGCGGCTGAATTCCGCGGCGAAGGCGGCGACTAGTGCCGGCCCCAGGGACCGGTCGCGGGGGTGGTCCACGGTCCCTGGGGAGCGGCTTGACCCTGGCCAGATGGCGGGGCCGGGCCATCGGCCTGGCCCCAGGGACCACCGGACGGCAACGGTGGCGGAGCGTCGCTTTCGGTCGCGTTGGCGCCGGTGTAGTCCGGCTGTGCCTCGTCCGTGGGCAGCGCCATCGGGCCCGGATCATGGCCGCCGGCGAACCTGATCAGCGCCTGGACCCGGGCATCGACCGAGGGATGGGTGGCGAACAGGTCGGCAAAGCCCTCGCGCGGATTGTCGACGCACAATTCCATGACGGCGGAGGTGGCGCCGGGCAGTTCGCCGCGCCCTTCGATCTTGCGCAGGGCGGTGATCATGGCGTCCGGATTCTTGGTCAGCTCGACCGACCCGGCATCGGCAAGGTATTCGCGGGTGCGCGACAGCGCCAGCTTGACCACCTGGGACAGCAGCCAGGCCACCACGATCAGCACCACCGCGATGATCACGACGATGATGGCCCCGCCGCCGGAGCCCTTGCGGTCGGAGTCGGACGAGGAGGACGACGACGACGAGCGACCCCAGCCGCCGCCCCAGCTCATGTTGGTGAACAGGCGGAAGAACAGTTCACCGAAGAAGCCGACCACGCCGGCGATGATGACGGCCACGACCATCAGCTGGACGTCGCCGTTGCGGATATGGGTCAGCTCGTGGCCGAGCACCGCCTCGATCTCCTGGTCATCGAGCGCGTCGAGCAGGCCGGTCGTGACGGTGACCGCGTATTGCCGCGGGTTCAGGCCGGTCGCGAAGGCGTTCAGCGCCGGGCTGTCCATGATCTTCAGCTGCGGCATGGTGATGCCGCGCGAGATGCAGAGATTTTCGAGCAGATTGTACAGCCGCGGCTGCTCCTGACGCGTCACCGCGGTCCCGCCGGTGACCGCGTCGATCATCTTCTGGTGGAAGAAATAGGCGATCACGATCCAGGCCGCCGCGCCCAGCGTGGCCCAGGGCAGCGCCCTGATCAGGTCGCGGGTGGCCGCGTTCATGTAATAGGCGACGCTGCCATTGCCGTTGATCATGACCTCCGCGATCAGCGCGCCGGCGAACACCAGCACGTAGATCAGCAGGAACAGGCCGCCGAGCAGCAGCACCGAACGGGTCTTGTTCGATGCGATGTGGGTGTAGAGACCGTAGGCGGCCATGGCGTCGGACCCTTCAGCGCGGAGGGCGCGGGATCAGAACTTGACGCTCGGCGCGGCCTCGACTTCGGTCCGGCTGGCGCCGAGATCGAAGAACTCCTTGCGTGTGAAGCCGAAGGTCCCGGCGAACAGTGCGGCGGGCATCTGCTGGATGCCGGTATTATACTCTTGGACCGCGTTGTTGAAGAAGCGGCGGCTGGCGGCGATCTTGTTCTCGATGTCGGAGAGCTCGCCGGCGAGCTGCTGGAAGTTGGCGTTGGCCTTGAGGTCCGGATAGGCCTCGGACAGCGCGATCAGGCGACCGAGTGCGCCGGAAAGTTGGCCTTCGGCGGCCGAGACCTGGGCCGGGCCCTGCGCCGACATCGCCGCATTGCGAGCCTTAATGACCTCGTCGAGGGTGCCGCGCTCATGCGCAGCGTAGCCCTTCACGGTCTCGACCAGATTCGGAATCAGGTCGTGGCGCAGCTTGAGCTGGACGTCGATGTCGGCAAAGGCCTGGCCGACCCGCTGGCTGAGGGCGACCAGCCGGTTGTAGGCGCCAAGGGCGAACAGCACGAGAATGACGATGATGCCGAGGACGATCCAGCCGGACATGACGGGCTCCGAGGGAGAGGGCGGGAGAACGAGGCGGCCGACACGCGACGGCGCCGCCGGTCCGCAGGTGGACCGGCGTGCATTGGTCGCATCAGGGGGGATGCCCGTTCAAGTCGCTTGAGCCTGGCCGGTCCGTTCGATGGGCGCCCAGGCGACCGAATTGGCGTCGGAGGCAACGATGCGCAGGGCTCAATAGGGACGGGCGACCCGCCATTGCTGCGTGGGGTCGTTGCCCTTGATATCGCCGGGGACGCTGTCGAGCTGCGAGGTGTAGAGCGGCCGGTAGCGGTAGGCCCACATCTTCTTGCCGTCGCTGCGGGTGATGACGGTGAAGTCGCCGCTGGCGGTTGCGTTGTCGGGGGCGATCAGCGGCGGCCGCTTCTCGGCACAGGCACCGTCGCAGGTCGACTTGTTCCCGGTGTTGTCGCGTTCGGTATAGTAGAGTGTCATTCCTTTTGGGTCGACCAGGACGGGACCGTTCTTGCCGACGATGGCCTTGGCCGGCGGGCCCTCCTGTTTCGGTGGGGGCGGTGCCGAGGATCCACCACCGTGGCCGTTTGCCAGGGCCGTTCCTGCCGAAGCCAGCAGCGCGGCGGTGATCATCATCGTCCTGAACATCGAAACGCGTTCCCGTGTGAGCAGCGCATCCAGCGCCTGTTGCAGCTCACCGTAGCAAGCAGCGATTTCTCTCGGGTTTCGCGAAATCGCGAAAATGAGAGACAAACACGACCTGTCGTTAACCATCTGCGGCCGCGACGGTATCTACGGCCGTGACGGCGGCTCCACGCCGTCGCCCCAGTCCCACCGGCGGGCGGCGGCAAAGGCGGGCTTGTCGCGGCGGGGAACGCTGATGACGCCGGCGGCGCCGTCCGCCTGACACAGCTTCGCGGTTGTCGCGACCTTGGTGACCGACGGCGGCGCGAGCACGCGTGCGGCGGGCCGATGCGTTGCTGGCTTGCGGGTGAGGGCAACGAAGCTGAACTTCTCGTCCTCGAACGGGACGTCAGCCCCTTTCAGTTCGCGATGTGCCCGCGACCGCGCCAGCCGCTGCGCGAAGTGGCACCAGTCCGGTGCCACGAGGGGACACGGCGCTGCGTGCGGGCAGGGCGCCGCGACATGAGCCCCGGCTGCGATCAGGCGGTCACGGGCCGCCATGATGCGTTGATAGCCGGCGGGCGTGCCGGGTTCGTCGATCAGCAGCGTATCGCCGGTCCGGGCCCACAGCGCATCGACGGTCGCAGAGCGTTCGGCCTCCGTCAGCTCGCCGATCATGTAGCTCGCGATGACGAGATCGGCCCTTCCGGCACGATCGAGCAGCGCTCGCGCCGGTCCCAGCGCATAAGAGAGGTCGCGGAGGCGCATCGTGTCGTCAGCGAGCGTCAGCGCCAGCCCGCGCAACGCTGGATTGGAATCGACGGCGTTGAACGAGGTCAGCAGCGGAAACGCTTCCGCCGCAGCGAAGCTCGCGGTCGCTGGTCCGGCACCGACATCCAGCAGCGAGGCCGGAGCGAAGTCCGGGCTCGCCTGCATCACGGCATTGAGGCTGGCAACGACCGCCGCGTAGGTCGCCGGCATTCGCACCGTGGCATAGGCAATGGCGTCGGCGTCGCTCGTGATCGTTCCGGAATTGCCGCCGCTGCGGTAGGCGGCCGAGATGCGGGCCGCCCGGGCGGCTGCATCCTGCCGCGACTGCCCGTGCAGCATGGCTTCGAGGGACGCCTTCAGCGCGGCGGGCAGATCAGGAGAGATCATCGGTCCTCTCCACGCGTCAGTCCGGCCGCCGCGCAGGCGGCAATCCGGAATGACGCAGCAAGATCACGCCACCTGCTGGTCGAGGATCTTCACGGCCTCGTCGAGCGCGACCGAGACGAGCTGCGACACGCCGCGCTCGGCCATGGTGACGCCGAACAGCCGGTTCATGCGCGCCATGGTGATCGGGTTGTGGGTGATGATGATGAAGCGGGTCTCCGTCGAGCCCTTCATCTCGTGCAGCAGGTTGCAGAAGCGTTCGACGTTGTGGTCGTCGAGCGGCGCGTCGACCTCGTCCAGCACGCAGATCGGCGAGGGGTTGGTAAGGAACACCGCGAAGATCAGCGCCATCGCCGTCAGCGCCTGCTCGCCGCCCGACAGCAGCGACAGCGTCTGCGGCTTCTTGCCCGGCGGCTTGGCGATGATCTCGAGGCCGGCCTCGAGCGGATCGTCGCTCTCGATCAGATGCAGCGCCGCTTCGCCGCCGCCGAACAGCTCGGTGAACAGCCGCTTGAAGTGGTCGTTGACGGTCTCGAACGAGGATTGCAGACGCTCGCGCGCCTCCTTGTTGAGGCTCTGGATGCCCTGGCGCAGCCGCTTGATGGCCTCGACGAGGTCGTCGCGCTCGGTGGTCAGCGCGGTATGCGAGCCCTCGACCTCGGTGAGTTCTTCCTCGGCGCGGAGGTTGACGGCGCCGAGCCGCTCGCGGTCGCGGCGCAGCTTCTCCAAGGTCTCTTCGATCTCGTGCAGCGGCGGCAGTTGCGTGTCCGGACCGATCTCGGCCATCGCCGCGACCGCCTGCGGCTCGCATTCGAGCATGTCGTGGATCTCGCGCTCGACGTCGCCGACGCGGCGCTTGGCGCTCTCCAGCCGCTCCTCGGCGCGGGCGGCTGCTTCGCGCGACTTGGACAGCGCTTCCAGCGACGCTTTCGCAGCGCGGTCGGTGTCGCCCATCGCAGTCTCGGCCTCGGCGAGCGCGTCGGCCGCGACCTGGCGCTCCTCCTCGGCGATGGCGAGCTCGTCGATCAGCGCGCTGCGCTTCTCGGCGAAGATCTCCGGCGCGTTGTCGAGCTCGGCGCGCTCGTCCTTCACCTCGGCGATGCGCGCCTCGATGGTGGCGATCTGCGAGCCGGCGCCGCGGATGCGGTTGAACCAGTCGTTGCGCTCGCTGATGATCGCCTGCACGCGGCGGTCGGCGAGCTCGGCCTCGCGGGCCAGCGCCTGGGCCTCGGCGCGCACCTGGGCCGCGGCGCGGCGCTTGGCCTCGATCTCGGCGCGCACGGCCGCCAGCCGGCCATCGGCTTCGGTGGTCGCCGGCAGCTCCTCGATCGCCTCCAGCGCATTCTGGTGCAGCTCGGCGATCTCGGCGCGGTCATGGGCGAGGCGGGTCGAGGCCTCGACCAGCGCCGATTTGCGAGCCGAATGGCGATTGATCTCGCGCTCGGCATTGGCGTGGCGCTCGCGCGCCGAGTTCACCTCGCGCTGCGCGGCGCGCCAGGCTTCGCGCGCGGCGCTCTCGGCGGCGGTCGCGGCCCTCACCTCGGCCTCGGCGCTCTCCAGCGCCTGGCGCTTGTTGGCGGCATCGATGCGCGCCTGCTCGAGCTCGGCCTCGATATCGATCAGGCGGGCACGCTCGGCCAAGCGCCGGGCCGCGCCGGTCGGCGCATGCGCGGCGGCGATGAAGCCGTCCCAGCGCCAGACGTCGCCTTCCGGCGACACCAGCCGCTGGCCGGTCCTGAGTTGAGAAACGAGTTGAGCACCGCGGTCGCGCGACACCACGCCGATCTGGGCCAGGCGGCGCGACAGCTCCGGCGGCGCCTGCACATAGGCCGCGAGCGGCTCGACGCCGTCGGGCAGCGCGGGATCGGTGACCTCGGCGCCGGCGACGGTCCAGTGCATCGGCGCGGAGGCATCGACCGGCGCATCGAGGTCGTCGCCGAGCACGGCGCCGAGCGCCTTCTCATAGCCCTTGGCGACGGTGACGCCGTCGATGATCGGCGGCCACAGATTCTTGGTCTCGCTGTTCACCATCTTGGAGATGGTGCGCGCCTCGGTCTCCAGCCGCTGCACCCGCTTCTCGGCCTCGGCGAGCGGGGCGCGCGAGGCTTCGAGCTTCTGCCGCGCATTGGCCTGCGCCGACTCGTTGGTCTGCACCGCGGCCTCGGCCTGCGCCTCGGATTCCTCGGCCGCTTCGAGCGAGGCGGCGAGCGTGTCGAGATCACCGAGATGCGCGGTCTCCTGCGCCAGTCGCTCCTCGTCGGCGCGGACATTGGCGATGTCCTGGTCGAGGCGGGCGAGACGCTCGCGATGGCTGCGGACGTTGGCTTCGAGCTGGTTGCGGCGCGCGGTGAGGTCGGCAAGCTGTGTCGTCAGCTCGGTGAACTGGCGCTCGGTCTCGGCCAGATCAGCCTCGGCCTCGGCGACACGCTCGTCGACGCCGCTGCGCATCTCGACGCGCGCCTTGATCTCTTCCTTCAGCTCCGCGTCTTCGGTCTCCAAGCGCTGCAGCGCGACCTGCGCGTCCTGGTTCTGCTGCTGCTCGCGCGCGACGTCGGCGGTGAGCTGCATCAGGCGGCGATCGAGCTCGCTAACGCGCTCCTTGGCGCGCACCTCCTCGCGGTCGAGCAGATCGCGGGCATTCTTCAGCCGCTGCATCGTCGCGGCGGCGCGGGCTTCCGCCTCGCGCAGCGCCGGCAGATGCGACGAACGGATCGCCTGAATGCGGGCCGATTCGGCCTGCTCGCGGGTCCGCTCCGCCATCTCGCGCACGGCGACATCGTGCACATGCGCGGCGTCGTTGAGGTCGGCATGCGCGCCCATCCAGCGCAGATGATAGAGCGTCGCTTCGGCCTTGCGCACCTTGGCCGCGACCTCGCGGTAGCGGATCGCCTGCCGCGCCTGCTTGCGCAGGCCTTCCATCTGGCCGGAGAGCTGGCCGATGACGTCCTCGACGCGCAGCAGATTCGTCTCCGCCGCCTTCAGCCGCAACTCGGCCTCGTGGCGGCGCGCATGCAGGCCGGCGACGCCGGCGGCGTCTTCCAGCACGCGGCGGCGCTGCTCAGGTTTCGCTTGAATGATCTCGCCGATCTTGCCCTGGTGGACCAGCGCCGGCGAACGCGCGCCGGTGGCGGCGTCGGCGAACAGGATCTGCACGTCGCGGGCGCGCACATCGCGGCCGTTGATGCGATACACCGAGCCCGCCTCGCGCTCGATGCGGCGCGAGATCTCGAGAATGTCGCGGTCGTTCACGGCCGCCGGCGCGGTGCGATCGCTGTTGTCGATCGTCATCACCACTTCGGCGTGGTTGCGCGACGGCCGCGTGTTCGAGCCGGAGAAAATGACAGCGTCCATGTCGGCGGCGCGCAGCGATTTGTGCGAGGTCTCGCCCATCGCCCAGCGCAGCGCCTCGACCAGATTCGACTTGCCGCAACCGTTCGGACCGACGACGCCGGTGAGGCCGGGTTCGATCACGAAGTCAGTCGGTTCGACGAACGTCTTGAAACCGTGAAGACGAAGACGCGTGAGTTTCATGCACAGATTCTCTGTTGGCGGGAGACGAATCTCCCAGCCCCGACAATACCATGGAAGGCAATGTCAATGTGGACTGAGTCGCCCTGGCGCCTCATTCTGAGGGCGGGACAATGGCGAGGGCTGGTCCCCAGGGCAACCCGCCGGGCCTGCTTTTCCAAGGCTTTCTCGTGGCGAACGGCCCACGAAACAGAAGCGGCCCCATTGAGGGGCCGCGCTGTGTCTTTGATGACTCAGTGATTCGAATCAGCTCTTCAGAAGCGGGTTGATCTTCTTCTGAAACTCCTCGATCGAAGCCTCGCCCTTGATCTTCTCGCCGTTGATGAAGAAGGTCGGCGTCGAATCGACTTTAAGAATGTCGCTCGCATATTTCTGGTCGGCGGCGATCTTGTCGAGCAACGCCTGGTCCTTGAGGCAGGCCTCGACCTGCTGCTGGCTGAGACCGGCCTGCTTGCCGATCCGCGTCAGCGTCTCCGTCGTGTTCTTCACCACCCAGTCGTTCTGCGAGCGGAACAGCATGTCGGTGACCGCGAAATACTTCTGCGCATCGCCATCGGCGATGCAGCGCGTCAGCATCGAGCCCGCGGCGGCTTTGATGTCGAGCGGGAACTCGCGGAAGATGTAGCGGATCTTGCCGGTATCGATGTATTCGGCCTTCAGCTTCGGGAACACGGTGGCGTTGAACGCCGCGCAGTGCGGGCAGGTCATGGAGGCATATTCGGTGATGGTCACCGCAGCGTCCGCCGGTCCGATCGCCATGTCGGGCAACGACTGAGGCTTGGCGACATCGGCGGCGCTCTGCGCCATCGCGTCCGAGATCAGCCGCAGCGGGGAGAAGCCGGCCAGAGCGGCGAGGCCGGTCAGCGACAGGGCAGCGGTGAAGGCGCGGCGGGTGATGATCAAGGCTCTGCTCCGAAATGGGCGCATCTCGCGCCTGAAACGCTCGTAACTCGGCTTTTCGCTAGCTTGAAACCCACCCGGAGGCAATGCCGGGCCGCAAATGGGGATCAAAGCGTCAGCGTCAATTTCGCTTGATGGCGGCGCCCAGGCGGGCCAGCGCGTCGCGCAGGGCGTCGTCCTCGATCGCGGTCAGGGTCTGCGCGACCTTCGCGACCGTCTTCGGATCGGGCGGCACCGGGCGGCGCTTCACCGGGGGGCGCAACAGCGGCCCCTGGCGCAGCGCCAGCTTGCCGACCGCGTGCCAGCCGAAGAAGCGGTTGACCCGCTCCAAGATCACGTCCGACGAATGCTGGATCTCCAGCGCCATCGGCCCCTCGACGCGCAAAATCAGCGTCGCCGGCTCCTGCGGCTGGCCCTCGACCGGCCGCGGCCATTGCATCTTCAGCGGCTGGGCGTGCTCGGCGATCTCGCGCCCCGCGATCTCCGGCCAGCGCGTGACCAACTCGCGCGCGGCAAAGCCCTGCTTGGCATAGGCGGCCGTCAGCACGTCGCCCATCATGAGCGACAGCGGTTTTGCGGTGAGGCGGCCGGGCTTTGCCATCGATGCAGGCTTCTCGTGGTCTGCCGCCCGTCCGAGCCGCCGGGGCTCGAAGAAAGCCGTGGATGCCGCAGACGAGACGGCGGTCCAGCGGGCGACGATGGCTCCTGACGTACTAGATTAAGCCAATGGTGTCATCAGCCCTTCCTTCCAAGCGCAAGAGCCGACCAGAGAATCGCGGCTCCGCCGAGCGCCCCGCACAACTGCTCGCCTGGTACGACCGCCACCGCCGGCGGCTGCCGTGGCGCGCGCCGGCCGGGCAGCGCTCCGATCCCTATCGCGTCTGGCTGTCGGAGATCATGCTGCAGCAGACCACGGTGAAGGCGGTCGGGCCGTATTTCGAGAAGTTTTTGGCGCGCTGGCCGGACGTCTCGGCGCTCGGCAGCGCCGAGCTCGACGACGTGCTCCGGATGTGGGCCGGCCTCGGCTATTATTCGCGGGCGCGCAACCTGCATGCCTGTGCCGTCACCGTGCTGCGCGAGCATGGCGGCGTGTTCCCGGACACCGAGCAGGGGCTGCGCGCGCTGCCCGGCATCGGTCCGTACACCGCGGCGGCCATTGCCTCGATCGCGTTCGATCGGCTGACCATGCCGGTCGACGGCAACATCGAGCGCGTGGTGTCGCGGCTGTTCGCGGTGGAAGAGGCGATGCCGCAGGCCAAGCCGCAGATCCAGGCGCTGGCAGCGACCCTGCTCGGGCCGTCGCGCGCCGGCGACAGCGCGCAGGCGCTGATGGATCTCGGCGCCACCATCTGCACGCCGAAGAAGCCGGCCTGCGCGCTGTGTCCCTTGAGCGAGGACTGCACCGCACGCGAGCGCGGCGACCAGGAGACGTTCCCGCGCAAGGCCGCCAAGAAGACCGGCACGCTCCGTCGCGGCGCTGCCTTCGTCGTCGTCCGAGGCGACGAGCTGCTGGTGCGCTCGCGCCCCGCAAAGGGCCTGCTCGGCGGCATGACCGAGGTTCCCGGCTCGGAATGGCTCGCCGGCCAGGACGATGCCGACGCGCTCGCGCAAGCGCCGGAGCTGGCCGGCGTGAAACGTTGGCACCGCAGGCTCGGAATCGTCACCCACGTCTTCACGCATTTCCCGCTGGAGCTCGTGGTCTACACCGCGCGGGTCCCGGCGCGGACGCGCGCCCCGGAGGGCATGCGCTGGGTCCCGATCGCGACGCTGGACGGCGAGGCGCTGCCCAACGTGATGCGCAAGGTCGTCGCGCACGGGCTTGGGGATTGAAGCTACGCGTGTGATGGAGGCTGAAGGCCCTCCGTGAGCTGTGTGGCGTAGGGCGGGCAAAGGCGCGCCCTACGCCACACAGCTCATGCAGAGCTGTCGTGCGGGCCCCCTAGCCTCCAATTTCCTCACGATCGTAAAGCTCGAAATGCGATCTTTCCTGATAGCCCACTTTCAAAAGCGCGAAGAGGCCCGAAGAGCCTATCGGCTCGATCGAAAAAAGCGCCTACCGCGTCCGCCGACCGCGTTGTTGTGGTGATGCGTGTGCGACTTCGAAGATGGATTTCGGACCACCTTTGGAAAGCGTCTATCGCGGCGCCAACGACCGATTGCCGTTCGAGACCGCGATACCGATTTCCTGGGCTTGGTGCGAGAGCAACGCGACGTTGGCGCCTCCGGGCTTGAACGCGGGCCCGAATGTGATCAGAAGATCATGGGTCCGCGTACGGTTCAGAGATCCGAGCGTGGACCCGTCGCCGGCGGAAAACCGGACGAGTTTCCAGACCGGGTTGATCGTGCCGGAAGAGATCACCACGAACTTGACGTGATAGGACAGCACGTCTTGCTTGAACGTGTCGCCGGCGTCCTTGGGCAATGCCGAGGACGGGAGCGCTAGTTCGGATTGCAGCCGGTCGCGCAGCCATTCCGAGATGCCCAATTGGCTCTCGAGGAGGAAGGACGAACCGTGAAATGATGGACGGTCTTGAGCGCACGTGCCGCCGGGAAAATTCCGAAGCTTGTCGAGATTCCAGTAGTTTCCAAATTTGTCTTCGCGCGTACCTTGGGAAGAGAGCGTACCGCCGAGGCCGAGCGAACGTGATTGACTGTCCGCGAGAGGTTCGATGAAGGAAATTCCGGGGTTCAGGGCGCCGGTCTCGTCCACCTGAAGATCCACCGTTGTCTGCACACCCCATCGACTAGGCAGCAGTGAATCGTTGTCGTGCACTGCTTGAACGATATCGCAGTAGATTTTCTCGCGAATTTTAAATTCAAGATCGCCGCCTGCGGTAAGCACGGGCGTACGCGAAGTTTCCCAAGCCTCCTGCATTTGCGGTATGTAAGTTCCGCAGCCGGCCAAGCTCATGGACAATGCTGCCGCCACCACAGCGGTCATGCTCGTTCGCTTCATGATGTCTGCTCCGCGTCACTGCTGTTGCTGCGACTTCTTCAGTGCATCAAGGAGCGATTGAAGAGGGACACCGTTGATACTGAAATTATCGAAGCGCGCAGCGCAAGTCCAAAGACACGACGTACGGCCGTTGTCGGAGTTTTTGGCGACATTGCAGAATGACCGTTCGCAGTTCATCTCTTGAGCGGGAAGAATGTCTTGGCAGGTCGGCTCCTTTTGCCGGGGACAGAGGATCGTGTCGCTACGAGCCGAATTTGAAAGGCTACACATCAGAACGGCAGTAATGACTAAGGAACGAAACATTTTAGACCCCCATCTAAAAATACAATTGAAAATTGCCGCACATCGGCGTAACAATCAAGCTGCCAATAGTCGCGATCAGCGCCGAAATTTTTCTCTGCGCTCGTCGGCGGCCAATCGATTCCTGTCGGACGCCGCGATGGCGTCTTCGTTCGACGAAAACTCCCAAACATTCCTTAGCGGAGGGAAGCCGGTCCAAACGTCCGTCTATCGGATGTTTCCCGGGTCGAAATCGGTCGTAACGGGTACGGATGAGGACGGAGATGTTGCGGATTTGAACAAGTCCATGACGTCGCTGTTCGTGCAAAATGCTCCCAACGACCCGCGACGCAATTATCGGCTCGTGGGCGCGATCTGGATGGATAAGCCCAAGCTCCTGACTGCGAACATGCCGATTGCAAATCCGGCTGGTATGGATACGGACGATCCCGCCGCAATCGTCGCGGGCGAAGACGGGCTCTCCAGCATGGCCATGGAGTCGTTCACGCAGAATAGCTTCGTCAACTGCTTTAGCTGTCACGATACGTAGGCGGTGACGGATGCCGCCGACAATGTCGTTCTGCGACCAAAGAAGCTGAACCTCAGCCACATATTTTCGAAGTTTGTCATCGATTCGAAATGACGAAAGGAGGCAAAAATGGGCTTTGAACAAGTCAAAGACATTCTTGAGCAAGGCATGGCGACCTGGGTGCAGGCCAAAGGCAGACCGGCCCATCTGAAGGGCCACGGCGCGACCTTCAAATGGGACACCAAGGCGAACCTTCTCGCGGCATCGGGTCACGGAAAGCATCTCATTCAACCGGAAGTCATCGGTCAAAACGGAGCCGCCGCGAATCTGGTGGTCGACCTCCGGACAGGCATCGACAGTCCTGCGTTACGCATGCCGAAAGGAGGCCCTTTCATACCGGATGATCAGATCCAGATCATCGAGGATTGGATCACTCAAGGGGGCCCCGACTGACTTTCCCAACTCCAGGATTACGCAGTATTACGGTGACCGTGCATAAAATCTTCGGTAGCGAGCAGCACCGACGAGAGGCTGCGTCGTGCAGGTCGGTGCTGATCGCATCAACGCGCAGAATGTGCTGACCTTGCCCGCCATTCCCGATGCCGTTTCGTCCCGTCCCAAGGCTCGACTTCCGTTTTTCAGAATATTTCTTGACTCCACCCCCAAATCAGGTGTCTTATCCATGCCGTTCCGTCCCGGCAGGAGGGGCGTACGCGTCGTCACGACACGCGGGGCGGGATGCGGTGGCTGCGACGGCGTCGTCAGGACGAGCGACGTCGACCGGCCTCGTGCAGAGCTGCGGCGGCTTGCCGTCGTGGTTCGGGTGCGGGGCCTTTCGCGGACGTTGAAATCGTGTGGTCCTGGCATCCCGATGCTGATGCCAAGCGGGCGGTGATGATGATCCGCCGGTGACGGGGGCAAGACAGCCGGTCCCCGGGGAGATCACGTATAAAACGGAAGCCCATCGCGCAGGGAATGCCGGATGACCGGCTGGACCTGTGGTGACTGCCGCCTGCTTATCTTTCTGCAGGCGGGCCATGGGTTGCGGCCAGCGCCCGGCATTCCCTGCGCCCTCCTCATTTGCGAGGGTCCTTCTCGGCAACACCTCGGGCGCGGCGCGCCGCGAGAGGGTGAGCTCATGTCCTTCATCGGGATGCCTGTCGTCGCATCGCCATCGATCGGCATGGGTCGTGTCCGGATCCGTGCGGGTCGAGCACGCGGCCCGCAGAATGCAGATCGCCCATGACGGCGCACGCGGGCGGCCAGGGGTGGACGGTCCGAACCGGTGCGGATAGGGTCGGATATCATCTGTCAGGGATCACCATGCTCAAGCTCTATGTCGCGCCGGGCACCTGCGCGCTCGCTTCACACATCGCGCTGGCCGAGACCGGCGCCGACTACGTCGCCGAGAAGCTCAGCTTCAAGACCAACCAGCAGAACAGCCCGGACTATCTCGCGATCAATCCCAAGGGGCGCGTTCCGGCGCTGGTGACGGAGCAGGGCGTTCTGACCGAGACGCCGGCGATGCTCGCCTATGTCGCGCAGCGCTTTCCGGAAGCGCGGCTTGCGCCGCTCGACGACGTCTTCGCCTTTGCCGAGGTGCAGTCCTTCAACAGCTATCTCTGCTCGACGGTCCACATCGCCCACGCGCACAAGATGCGGGGCTATCGCTGGGCCACCGAAGAGTCCTCCTTCGCCGACATGAAGAAGAAGGTGCCGGAGACGATGGGCGCCTGCTTCGCGCTGATCGAGCAGAAGATGCTGCGCGGCCCGTGGGTGATGGGCGAGCAGTACACGATCTGCGATCCCTATCTGTTCACGATCGCGCAATGGCTCGAAGGCGACGGCGTCGACATCAACGCCTTCCCGAAGGTCGCCGACCATTTTGGCCGCATGTCCGGGCGGTCGGCCGTCAAGAAGGCGCTGGCCGAGCTGGCGGGCTGACGGCCATCCTCGAGGCCATGGCGTCGGAACAGCGCCCGCCAGCATGGCGCATCGGGAGAGCGGAAAAAATAGCCGCGCGAAGCCGGAACCCAGCTCCGGCCATCGACGTTGCAGGAGGCCGTGGCGCGCCTGCGACCGATCTCCTTTTCTGGGACCCCTTGATGTTGCCGGCTGCCGTTTCAGATGACCGTTTGCGCGCGACCGGCACCGAGAGCATCCGCGAGAGACTGAAGGCGGCGACGGCCTCGGCGCACCGCGCGCTGGATGAGGGGCTCGTTCATTTCGATCTCACCACGACGGCTCATTATCGCCGGTTCCTGCAGGCCAGCGCAGCCGCGCTGCTACCGCTGGAGGCGGCGCTCGACCAGGCCGGGGTGGATGATCTGATCCAGGACTGGCCGCAGCGTCGGCGGGCACAGGCGATCGCCGGCGACCTCGCGGATTTCGGTGCCGCGCCGGTTCCGATGGACCTTCCCGCGCCCTCGCTCGACCGTGCGGGCGTATTCGGCACGCTCTACGTACTCGAGGGATCTCGGCTCGGCGCAGCCTATCTGCTGCGCATGGTCGCGGCCTCCGCCGATCCGCGGGTGAGACGCGCGACGCGCTATCTCGGCCATGGCGCGCGGCAGGGCTTGTGGAGCAGCTTCCTGTCGCAACTCGCGCAAGCGCGGACGACGGCCGACGAGGAAGTCAGGATGATCGTGAGTGCACGCGAAGCGTTCGCGATGTTTGCGAAGGCGATGGCAGCAGCATGAACGAGCCGGTCAACCTCACCAATTGCGATCGCGAGCCTATCCATGTTCCCGGGACGGTTCAGCCGTTTGGCTTCCTGCTGGCGCTGGTGTCGGACTTCACCATATGCATGGCCTCGGAGAACGCGCCGGATTTTCTCGGCGGCGATATCGGCTGGCTGCTGCAGCGGCCGCTCGACGCCGTGCTCTCGGAGGCGGCCGCGGCCGCGATCCGCGCCAGGGTCGACTATCTCAGCGGCCCCGATGCGGTCGAGCGCGTGTTCGGCGTCGATCTGCAGGGCCGTGGCAAGCTTTTCGATCTCGCCATCCACTTTTCCGGTGCGTATCTCGTCGTCGAGGCCGAGCCCAGTCTGATCGAGCCCGGCGTCAATTCCGGCGAGCTGGTGCGGTTGATGCTCGGCCGCATCCGCAAGACGGCGGGGATGATGGACCTGGCGCAGGAGGCGGCGCGCCAGCTCAAGCTGCTGACCGGCTTCGACCGGGTGATGGTGTATCGGTTTCATCCCGACGGCTCGGGTGAGGTGATCGCCGAGGTCGCGGGCTCCGGCCTGGAGCCGTTCCTCGGGCTGCATTATCCGGCCTCGGACATTCCCAAGCAGGCGCGGCAGCTCTATCAGCGCAACTGGCTGCGGATCATCGCCGACATCGACGCCGCGCCGGCGCCGCTGCTGTCGACGCCGACGCACAATGCCGGACTGCTCGACCTGTCGATGAGCGTGCTGCGCGCGGTCTCCCCCATTCACATCGAGTATCTCCGCAACATGGGCGTCGCCGCGTCGATGTCGGTCTCGATTCTGCGCGAAGGCAAGCTGTGGGGCCTGTTCGCCTGCCATCATTATGCGCCGCATCACCTGTCGTTCGAGAAGCGCACTGCGGCCGAGCTGTTCGGTCAGATGTACTCCTGGCTGCTCGAGGCGCGCGAGCGCGAGACCGACATCGCCTACGAGACGCGCGCGCATCAGATCCAGGAGCGGCTGATCGAGCGCGCGGCCGCGCAGGCGCACAGCAAGCGCGCGATCCTGGAGTTTGTCGCCGACTACCGCCAGATGATCGAGTGCGACGGCATCGCCGTGTGGTCCGACGACGAGATCACGCTCGACGGCGAGACGCCGACCGAACAGGAGGTGCAGGACCTCATCGGCTTCATCAACCGGACCTCCCCCGGCCGCATCTGCGCCAGCGCCGAGATTGCCAAGGTGTACGCGGCGGGCGAGGCATTTCGCGATCGCGCCGCCGGCTTCCTCGCCATTCCGATCTCGCGCACGCCGCGCGACTGCCTGATCTTCTTCCGCCGCGAGGTGCTGCGCGCGGTCAACTGGGCGGGCGATCCGAACAAGAGCTATGCCGAGGGCCCGAACGGTTCCCGCCTGACGCCGCGCAAGAGCTTCGAGCTGTGGCAGCAGACGGTGGCCGGCCAGTCGAAGCCGTGGACGGCGGCGGATTTGCGCATCGCCGAGAGCCTGCGCGTCACGCTGCTCGAAGTGATCCTGCAACTCTCCGAGCTCGCCGCGCGCGAGCGCCGCGGCGCGCAGGAGCGGCAGGAGCTGATGATCGCCGAGCTCAATCATCGCGTCCGCAACATCCTCAGTCTCGTGCGCGGCCTCGTCGCGCAGAGCAAGGACACGGCGACCTCGGTGGAGGAGTTCGCGTCCGTGCTCGGCGGCCGCATCCAGGCGTTGGCGCGGGCGCACGACCAGATCACCAACCTGAATTGGGCCCCCGTCGCGCTCCGCCATCTGCTCGAATCGGAGGCTGGCGCCTATCTCGGCTCAAGGGCCGGACGGGTGCGCATGGAAGGTCCTGAGGTCGCGCTCGACCCCAAGGCGTTCGCAACGCTCGCGCTCGTCGTGCACGAGATGATGACCAACTCAGCGAAATACGGCGCGCTCGCCGACTCCACCGGACAGGTGCAAGTGATCTGGCGGCTCGATCCCGGGGCGAGCCTGGTCATCGACTGGAAGGAGAGCGGCGGGCCGCCGGTGCAGCCGCCGTCGCGGCGCGGCTTCGGCACCACCATCATCGAGCGTTCGGTGCCGTTCGACCTCAAGGGCGACGCCGAGATCCGCTTCGACCTGCTCGGCGTGCAGGCGCGCTTCGTGATCCCTGCCAATTTCGTCCAGATGGTGCCGGCGATGACGGGGGCACCCTCCAGGCACCAGCGCAAGGAAGAGGACACGCCGCGCCTGTCCGGTACGGTGCTGATCGTCGAGGACAATCTGATCATCGCGATGGGCGCCGAAGTGATTCTGCTCGAGCTGGGAGCGCGGCACATCGACACCGCGGCGTCGGTCAGTCAGGCGCTGAAGTCGATCGAGCGCGCGGTGCCGAGCTTCGCACTGCTCGACATCAACCTCGGCGCGGAAAGCAGCCTGCCTGTCGGGCACCGGCTGAAGGAACTCGGTGTGCCCTTCGTGTTCGCGACCGGCTATGGCGAGCGTGCGCCGATTCCGGCGGAGCTGTCCGACATGCCGGTGATTCAGAAGCCGTACACGCGCGAAGTCGTCGAGAAGGCATTGACGAAGATCAAATGAGTCGCACGCGCATCAAGGTCGGCTTTGCGCGTCGCGGTGATTGGCATTCATGATTGCAGTCTTGGGTTTTCTCACATCCGCGTGTTGCACATGAGCGCGACAACGCACGACGGGAGACAGATCATCGACTATTCCCACTGTTGCTGCGACAAAACAGCCCGAAAATATTAGAACGCATCCAAAGGACACCGCTGTTCTAACATTGTTTCGACAAATGGAACCTCCGCAGCCTTATTCCGAACGAAGTCATCGCCGAAACGGCGCAGCGGGGGCGCGTTGAATCGTCGGAGGTCTGATGACGAATCGAACGACGAGTTTGTTGCCGTGCGTTGCTGTCGCCGTGCTGGCGGGAGCGGCTGCGACGACAATCGAGTTTACACCGGCATCGGCTGCAGACGAATGCCTTGCAAAGCCTGCGGGGACGCCGGCGGGGAAGCACTGGTTCTATCGCATCGATCGCGCGACCAAGAAGCAGTGCTGGTATCTGCGCGACGACGATCGCGAAGCGAAGGGCGCGTCGCTGGTCACGCGCAAGCTCGCCTCGCAGAAGGAACGGGCTCAGCTCTCGTCGACCGCGGCAAATGCACGTGCCGAGATCCAATCGTCGTCCAAGGACGCCGCCGATGAGGTGAAGGTCGTGTCCTCGACACCGACCGTGGCGGCGTCTGCCTTTCCGTCGGCTGCTGCATTTCCGGCCGCGCCTGCGCCGGTCGTCGCGCCGGCGCCCGTGGTGTCAGCGCCGGCGGCGGCTGCGCCCGACCCGGTCGGCGCGGCTGTGAACGAATCTGCTGTTGCGACGCGTTGGCCCGACCAGTCCGGCACGCTGCAGACCGCGGCGCAGCCCGCCGCGCCCCGCGCGTCATCCTACACGCTCGCGGCCGCCAGCGACACCAACGCCGCGGAAGCGGCTGCTCCCGCGACGCCGGCGCTGGCCGCTGCGGATGCGTCGCCGGCCGTGACGATCGGCATGTCCGGGGATGATGCGTCCAAGACGCGGATGTTTGCTTTCCTGGGCGCAGTCGCGATCGCGGGCTTCTCGATCAGCGTGCTGTTTGCGCGCGCCCGGAGCAGGCGGCAGCTTCGCATCGAGCCGGTGGCCGCCCGGCGCGTCACGCGTTGGCCGGCGGAGCCCGAGCTCGATCGCATGCACCTGCCGCCGGTGGACAGCTACTATCCGGCGCTGGCGGGACGCCGGGGTAAATCGTCGCAGTCGACAGCGCAGGTCTCGGTCGTGCCGCGCGACGACGCTCGCTACGATGAGCAGTACGAGGTCGAAGACCTGCTGGCGCGCTATTCCGGACAGGAACGCCGGAATTCCTGAGCGTCAGGCGGCGGACATCTCGGAGCGGATCTCGGCGCGCAATTCGTCGATCAGCCTGAGCCCGCCCTTGGTCTCGACATGCCAGAAGGTCCAGCCGTTACAGGCCGGCAAGCCTTGCGCCACCGCGCCGATGCGGTGGATCGAGCCGACCTTGTCACCCAGCATGATGGCCCCATCGGCGCGCACCAGCGCGCCGTGGCGGCGCTTGGAGTCGACGAGCTTGGTGCCGGGCGCGATCATGCCGCGTTCGATCAGCTCCGAGAAGGCGACGCGCGGCGCTTCGCGCGCCGTCATGAACGGTGCGAGCGTTGCCTCCGGCAGCGGCTCGACCGCGGCGATGCGCCGCTCTGCCGCCTTCGCATAGACCTTGTCGCGCTCGAAGCCGATGTAGCGGCGGCCGAGGCGTTTTGCCACGGCTCCGGTCGTGCCGGTGCCGTTGAACGGATCGATCACCAGATCGCCGGGTTTCGAGGATGACAGCAGCACCCGCGCCAGCAGGCCTTCCGGCTTCTGCGTCGGATGGATCTTCTTGCCGTCGCCGTCCTTCAGCCGTTCCTCGCCCGTGCACAGCGGAATCAGCCAGTCCGAGCGCGCCTGGACGTCCTCGTTGGCGGCCTTCAGCACTTCGTAGTTGAACGTGTAGCCCTTCGCCTTCTCGTCCCGCGCGGCCCAGATCATGGTCTCGTGCGCGTTGGTGAAGCGGCGGCCGCGGAAGTTCGGCATCGGGTTGGACTTGCGCCAGACGATGTCGTTGAGGATCCAGAAGCCGAGATCCTGCATGATCGCGCCGACGCGGAAGATGTTGTGATAGGAGCCGATCACCCAGATCGTCGCGCTCGGCTTCATCAGGCGGCGCGCGGCAAGCAGCCAGGCGCGCGTGAAGTCGTCATAGGCGGAGAACGAGGAGAACTTGTCCCAATCGTCGTCGACCGCATCGACCTGCGATTCGTCGGGACGCTTGAGCTCGCCCTTGAGCTGCAGATTGTAGGGAGGATCTGCAAACACCAGGTCGACCGATGCGCCTGGCAGTTTCGACATCTCGGCGACGCAGTCGCCGACGATGATTCGTTGCTCTTCGAGGGTCTGAAATTTAGTGCGGGGCGCCCTTGCAGACGCCCCGCGACGCGACTCTACCATGACTCAAGAACTCTGACTCAGGCGACGCTGTCGGCGACGCGGGACCTAACAACCGACTGCCCACACATTGACCCGGCAAAGTAAAAATGGACTTAACCCGGAAATTTATTCGCATCGATGCGCACGCATTCATCACGCGCACCGGCGACGAATTCCGTTCGTCGATACACGATGGTCTCTGCGCAAGACGCCGATTGCGATGGGTTTTTCGCGCCGGTCGCGCGCGAGCGCAGCCGATCGAGGTTCGGCGCGGGTCGGTTTTTTTGGCGGCGCTAGGCAAAATTTGCCGGCCGGGTTATTGATTAACACAGTGGAAATTTTACCTGTTTGCCGCGTTAGGCATTTCGCGCAGAGCCGCGCAAGAATCGTGAGGAAAGGCCGCCCATGCGTTACGATGATTTCCGTCGCAGCGACGACATCGATGACCGTCGCGACGAAGGCGGCGGGATGGGCGGTGGTATGGGTCTGCCGATCGGCGGCGGCGGGCTGGGCATCGGCACCATCATCGTTCTCGGCCTGATCGGCTACGCCTTCGGCATCGATCCGCGCATCCTGATCGGCGGCGCTGAGATGCTCAGCCACGGCGGCGCACCGACCCAGCAGGCCGATCGGCGCTCGCCCGGCAAGACCGGCGCGCCGAAGGACGAGATGGGCGACATGATCGCCGGCGTGCTCGGCGAGATCGACGACCGCTGGAGCGAGATCTTCCAGGCCAGCGGCCAGAATTACACCGGGCCCAAGATCGTGCTGTTTCGCAACAGCACCAATGGCGGCCGCTGCGGCATGGCGCAGTCGGCGATGGGGCCGTTCTACTGTCCGCCGGACCGGCAGATCTTCCTCGACACCAACTTCTTCCGCGAGGTCGAGACGCGCTTCCGGGGCTGCTCGGGCAGCGCCTGCAAGTTCACCGCGGCCTACATCATTGCGCACGAGGCCGGGCACCACATCCAGAACCTGCTCGGCATCCTGCCGCGCGTGACGCGGATGCAGCAGCAGTCGGACAACAAGGCCGAAGCCAACGCGCTGCAGGTCAAGGTCGAACTGCAGGCCGACTGCCTGTCCGGGGTCTGGGTCAATCGCGAGGCCAAGAAGCGTCCGGGCTTCCTCGAGGAGGGCGACATCGACGCCGCGCTGACGACGGCCTCGGCGATCGGCGACGACACCTTGCAGCGGAAGGCGACCGGACGCGTGGTGCCGGATTCGTTCACCCATGGCTCCGCCGCGCAGCGCAAACGCTGGTTCATGATCGGCTACCAGCAGGGCACGGTGCAGGCCTGCAATACGTTCAGCGCCAGTTCGCTGTAGGGAGACGCGATGATGGCGATCGACGAGAGCAAGAGCTTCATTCCCCTCAACATCGCCGTGCTGACGGTGTCCGACACGCGTTCGCTTGCCGACGACAAGTCCGGTACCACCCTGAGTGACCGCCTGACCGCTGCCGGCCATAGGCTCGCGGCGCGCGAGATCGTCACCGACGACGTCGAGAAGATTCGCGCGGTGGTGAAGTCGTGGATCGCCGATCCCGGCGTCGACGTCGTCATCACCACCGGCGGCACCGGCTTCACCGGCCGTGACGTCACGCCGGAAGCGATCGAGCCGCTGTTCGAGAAGCGCATGGACGGCTTCTCGATCGCCTTCCACATGCTGAGCCACGCCAAGATCGGGACGTCGACGATCCAGAGCCGGGCCACCGCCGGCGTCGCCGGTGCGACATACATCTTCTGCCTGCCGGGATCACCGGGGGCCTGCCGTGACGGCTGGGACGGCATCCTCGCCGCCCAGCTCGACTACCGCACGCGACCCTGCAACTTCGTCGAGATCATGCCGCGGCTCGACGAGCATCTGCGCCGGCCCAAGGCGCAGGGCGCGACGGCATAGGGCCACGGCGCGATGCGGCACCGCGCGTCGATCGCGCGTCTCACTTCGTTGGTACGATCTCGAAAGCGCCGCCGCCTTCGATCGCCGCGCCAATGAGGCCGCCCATCATGCTGGCCGCGAAATTCTGGCCGCGCGGTCCCACGACCATCCGGTAGGTCTTGCCAGGCACGGCGGTGAAACGAATGTTCGACGAGCCCGGCGAGGACCATGTCGACACGGTGATCGTGGTGGCGCCGGGCGCAATCGAGCCGCTGTAGCTCTCGCCGCGGCCAAGGCTCGCCACCTTGGCGCCATTGATCTCGATCGCCGCTGGTGCCGCCAGATAGAGGAAGTCCGTCGTGCGCGTAATCGCGACCGTTGCGCGCCCTTTGGGCGCGGCGCGAGCCGCCGTCCCAGCCTCGACCCCAAACAGGCCCGCGAGCGCGACAAGCGCCGCAAGCTTCGATCGCACCATCGATTCCATCACTGCTCCCGCCCTGTTTGGCGGGATAGTACCGGCGCGCGGGAACTTCGCAATCGGCATGCGCAGCCTGTTGTGGCGGTGATCTCGGCCTACCGGCGGTTGCTGCACGAGCCGCCCGGCTACAACTCGAGCCGCCATGTCTCGCCGGTCAGCGGGACGCCGAACATGGCGTGCGGCTCCTCGGCGATCTTGCGAAACCCGGCGCGGGCATAGATGTCGCGCGCGGCGGTGAGAATGCTTTGCGTCCACAGCTCGATCGTCCTGTAGTTCTTCTCGCGGGCGAAGCGGATGCATTGTTCGGTCAGGGCCCGGCCGACGCCGAGACCGCGGGCCTTCTTCTCGACCAGCAGCAGCCGCAGCTTGGCGACCTCATCGCTGCCCTTGACCAGGAAGATCGAGCCGACCGGCTCGCCCGCAAGCTCGGCGATCCAGCAGTGCTCGCGCGCCGGGTCGTAGCTCCTGATGAACTGTGCGCCGATCTCGGCGACCAACGCCTCGAACGAGACGTCCCAACCATATTCCTCGGCGTAAACGGCGCCGTGCCGTGAAACCACCCAGCCGATGTCGCCCGGGCGATGGCTGCGCAGCAGCACTGGGGAGCGGCCCGGCTGCTGCGGCTCCAGGGCGGTCTCGATCGTCGTCATTGCACCGACCAGCCGGTCGCGCACGGATGGCGCCAGCGGCGCCAGCATGGCCGCGATCTCCTTCTGCGAGCTGCGGTCGAGCTTGGCATAGGCCTGCCGGCCTCTTGCGGTCAGGCCGAGCTGCTGCTGCCTGCGATCGGTTGGCAAAGGCGTGCGGGTGATCAGCCCCTGCTCGTCGAAGCTCTGGACGATGCGGCTGAGATAGCCGGCATCGAGGCCGAGCGAGAGACCGATCTCCTTGGCCGAGATGGCGTCGTACTGTGCGAGTTCATAGAGCACACGCGCCTCGGCCAGAGAAAACGGACTGTCGAGCAGATGCTGGTCCAGCGCGCCGAGCTTCCTCGTGTAGAAACGGTTGAACGCGCGGATGGCGGCGACCTTGCCGTCGGCTGGGGCGGAATTCATGGGGCACCTCCAATATTTGCCATTGTCAACCAATTGATTGACTTTGGCAAGTATTGTCGTGCCGCTACACCATCACGATCCGGCTGCGCAGCATCGTCCGCGAGGAACGGCCGAGCTGACGCAGCAGCCGCGTTTCGGCGCGCTTGTGGTCGGGCTTGTATCCGCCGAGCTGCCGGTAGTGATCCCTGGCGATCAAGAGACCCTGGTCGCCGAGCGGCCCGACCAGGACCCGCGCAACCGCGCGCAGCCGGTCGCGCAGGCTGATTGCGGCATAGGGAGACCGGGCATAGCGGAAGACGCCAGCGCGCGGCCGGCCGGCGGTGGCGACGCTCTGGACGAACTGCATGGTTTCATCGATCCAGCCGGGATCGAGCATCGCGCCGGCGGGCAGAAACATCAGCCAGGGCGCACGCGCGCTGGCGGCCCCTGCAGCCAGGGCCGCGGCCTGGGAGCCCTCGAACTTCATGAAGTGGCAGCCAGCGACGTCCGCGACCCGCTCGATCACGCTGGAATCGGGCGAGCGATCGACCAGCAGCACCTCGGTGACGACACCGGCCGCGGCGCCCGGCACCAGCGCGGACAGGGTGGCCACGGCGGTCTGCTCGACACCTTCGGTCGGAATGATCACGCTCAGCATGAAACTGGCATCGCTATCTGTCGCGCCTCCGGCATGACTGTTATCATCTTGTCATAGCCAAATCAGCCCGCTGCGCTGCGGAATTTTGCAGCACGTACCTGGCCGCGCCGTTCGGCCCGCGCCCGAACGGTGCTATTTCAAGGTGCCGTGTTGCTGAAGCTCGCGCTTGACTGGCTCAGTCGCCTGCCTGTGTCGGCGTGGTGCCGCCGGCGCTGTTCGGCCACACCCAGTCGCGGATCGCCGGCATGTCCTCGCCATGCGCGCGGATGTAGCGGGCATGCTCGATCAGCGCATCGCGGAATTTCTGCTTCACATGAGCCGCCGACACGCTGAGGCCGGGCACGCGTTCGATCGCCTCGATGGCGAGGTGGAAACGGTCGAGCTCGTTCAGCACGACCATGTCGAACGGAGTCGTCGTGGTGCCTTCCTCGATGAAGCCGCGCACATGCATGCCGGCATGGTTGGTGCGGCTGTAGGTGAGGCGATGGATCAGATACGGATAGCCGTGATAGGCGAAGATCACCGGCTTGTTGGTGGTGAACAGGCTGTCGAAGTCGCGGTCGCTGAGGCCGTGCGGATGGTCCTGCTTCGGCTGCAGGGTCATGAGGTCGACGACGTTGACCACACGGATCTTCAGGTCGGGCAATTCCTTGCGCAGCAGGTCGACGGCTGCGAGCGTCTCCAGGGTCGGGACATCTCCGGCGCAGGCCATCACCACGTCGGGCTCCTCGTCGGCGGGCTCGGTGCCGGCCCAAGACCAGATGCCGATGCCGGCGTCGCAATGCGTCGCCGCCTCCTGCATCGACAGCCATTGCGGCGCCGGCTGCTTGCCGGCAACGATGACGTTGATGCGGTCGTAGGTGCGCAGGCAGTGGTCCGCGATCCACAACAGCGTGTTGGCATCCGGCGGGAAGTAGATGCGGACGATGTCCGCCTTCTTGTTGGCGACGAGGTCGACGAAGCCGGGGTCCTGATGGCTGAAGCCGTTATGGTCCTGCCGCCAGACATGCGAGGTCAGGAGATAGTTCAGCGACGCGATCGGGCGCCGCCACGGCAGCTCGCGTGACACCTTCAGCCATTTGGCGTGCTGGTTGAACATCGAATCGACGATGTGGATGAACGCCTCGTAGCAGGAGAACAGGCCGTGGCGGCCGGTGAGCAGATAGCCCTCCAGCCAGCCCTGGCAGAGATGCTCGCTCAGCACCTCCATCACGCGGCCGTCATGGGCGAGGTGGACATCGTAGGGCTCGATGCCTTCCATCCACACCCGCTCGGTGACCTCGAATACGGCATCGAGCCGGTTCGAGGCGGTCTCGTCCGGGCCCATGATGCGGAAGTTGCGTGTCTCTGCATTCAGCGTGATCACGTCGCGCAGGAACTTGCCGAGCTCGCGCGTGGCTTCAGCCATGGTCTGGCCCGGAGAGGACACCTCGACCGCAAAATGCTGGTAGTCTGGGAGCCTGAGCTCGCGCTTGAGCAGACCGCCATTGGCATGCGGGTTGGCGCCCATGCGCCGCGTGCCCTTCGGTGCCAGTGCCTGCAGCTCCGGCACGAGCCGGCCGTGGCCGTCGAACAGCGTTTCCGGCTCGTAGCTTTTCATCCACGCTTCGAGCAGCGCGAGATGCTCGGGCTTGCCGCGCGGATTGGTGATCGGCACCTGATGGGCGCGCCAGAAGCCTTCGACCTTGAGGCCGTCGACCTCCTTCGGCCCGGTCCAGCCCTTCGGGCTGCGCAGCACGATCATCGGCCAGCGCGGCCGTTGGATCGTTGCATCCGGCTGACGCGCATTCTGCTGGATCGAGCGGATGCTCGCGAGCGCGACATCGAGCGCGTCCGCCATCTGGCGATGCATCGCCTTCGGCTCCGCGCCTTCGACGAACAGCGGCTCGTAGCCGTAACCTTCGAACAGGCATTTGATCTCGGCATCGCCCATGCGGCCGAGCACGGTCGGATTGGCGATCTTGTAGCCGTTGAGATGCAAAATCGGCAGCACCGCGCCGTCATGGGCCGGGTTCAGGAACTTGTTCGAATGCCAGGATGCGGCGAGGGGCCCGGTCTCGGCTTCGCCGTCGCCGACCACGCAGGCCACGATCAGATCGGGATTGTCGAACGCCGCACCATAGGCGTGCACCAGCGCGTAGCCGAGCTCGCCGCCTTCGTGGATCGAGCCCGGCGTCTCGGGCGCGGCATGGCTCGGGATGCCGCCAGGGAAGGAGAACTGCCGGAACAGCTTGCGCAGGCCATCGGCATCGCGCGTGATGTCCGGATAGATCTCGCTGTAGCTGCCTTCGAGATAGGTGTTGGCGACCATGCCGGGGCCGCCATGGCCGGGACCGCACACGTAGATGACGTCGAGATCCTGCGCCTGGATGGCGCGATTGAGATGGGCGTAGATGAAATTCAGTCCGGGCGTCGTCCCCCAGTGGCCGAGCAGGCGCGGCTTGACGTGCTCCGCTTTCAACGGCTCGCGCAGCAGCGGGTTGTCCAGCAGATAGATCTGCCCGACCGAGAGATAGTTCGCCGCGCGCCAATAGCGATCGAGCAGGTCGAGATCGTCGGCCGTTTTGGTCTGATGGGAAGACGTGATGTTCATGGAACCTCGCTTGCCGTCCGCTTCGCGCTTGCGGGAAGTGCATTAGAGTAACGCCGCACCATTCCGTTCCAGTGCGCTGCGAAGGATAGAACGGGAATGTGATGGTTGGCCTTGCGTGGCTCCAGAACCGTTCCGAGACGTTGTTCTCTTTTGTTCTTGTATTGTTCTTTTTGTGTGCTATGTCTTGGCCATGAGCCGAGCATCTTCACATGCCCTCAAGCGCCCGCCGGTCCCGGTGCCCTCCGAGCCGGTGGGCGCGCCTTCATCTGGCCCGGAAAACGACTTCCCCGAACTCGCGGTCGCCATCGAACGGGGCCGGCGCCGCGGCCGGGGTGCACAATCCAATGCGAGCGGCCGCTACGAAGCGGAGGCTCGCGTCGTCTTCGACGATGGCTGGCAGAGTCTCGAGGATTTGCCGCCATTCAAGACCATGGTCGCGACCGATACCTCGCGCAAGGTCATCACCCGCAACGACTCGCCGGACATCGGTTTCGATCGCTCGATCAACCCGTATCGCGGCTGCGAGCACGGCTGTGTCTACTGCTTCGCGCGGCCGACCCATGCGTTTCTCGGGCTGTCGCCTGGTCTTGATTTTGAATCCAAGCTGTTCGTGAAGCCGGATGCGCCCGCGCTCCTGGAAAAGGAGCTCGCGGCCAGCGGCTACGAGCCGCGGATGATCGCGATCGGAACCAACACCGATCCCTATCAGCCGATCGAGCGCGAGCGGAAGATCATGCGCGGCATCCTCGAGGTGCTGGAAAAGGTTGGCCATCCCGTCGGGATCGTGACCAAGTCGGCGCTGGTGATGCGTGATGCCGACATCCTGGCGCGGATGGCCAAGAGGAACCTGGCGAAGGTCGCGATCTCCGTGACCACGCTGGATCCGAAGCTGGCGCGCACCATGGAGCCGCGGGCCTCGACACCGTCGAAGCGGCTGGAGGCGCTGCAGGCGCTGTCGAGGGCCGGCATTCCGACCACGGTGATGGTGGCGCCGGTGATCCCGGCGCTGAACGACAGCGAGATCGAGCGCATCCTCGATGCCGCCGCCCATGCCGGCGTCAAGGAGGCGGCCTATGTGCTGCTGCGCCTGCCGCTGGAGGTGCGCGACCTGTTCCGCGAGTGGTTGCTCGAGCATTATCCGGACCGCTACCGCCACGTCTTCACCCTGATCCGCGACATGCGCGGCGGCCGCGATTACGACTCGCAATGGGGCACGCGAATGAAGGGGACGGGCCCGATGGCCTGGATGATCGGCCGCCGCTTCGAGATCGCCTGCGAAAAGCTCGGCCTGAACAAGCGCCGGACCAAGTTGACGACCGATCATTTCGTCCGGCCGAAGGGCGGCGGGCAGCAACTCAGCCTGTTCTGAAGCGTGCGGAGAGCAGTTGATGAGCGCACAAGCGAGCGTTCCGCGGTTCACCGTCATCACACTCGGTGTATCCGAGATGCGGCGGAGCATCGCCTTCTATACGTCGCTCGGCTTCGCCCGAAAATTCCGCGCGACCGGAGAGGCCGTGGCATTCTTCGAGACCGGCGGGACGGTGCTGGCGCTGTACCCGTGGGGCGCGCTCGCCGATGATGCGGGCGTGCCGGACGCACCGCGCCCCCAGGCATTCCGCGGCGTGACGCTGGCATGGAACTGCCGCTCGGAGGCCGAGGTCGATGCGGCGCTCGCGTCGGCGGTGGAGAAAGGCGCGATGCTGCTGAAGCCGGCGCAACGAACCGACTATGGCGGTTACAGCGGCTACTTCTCCGATCCGGACGGTCATGTCTGGGAAGTGGTGATCGCGCCGGGGATTGATGTCGGCAAGGATGATCGAGTGCATCTGCCGGCGTAGTCGGTCGCGGGCAAGGGGCGAATAGCGGGGAATGAGGTCCGTTCGGGGTTGCGCCGCCGCGGGCCGTTTCGCACCATGCCGGCCATGATTCGCGATCAGTCAA
The DNA here is from genome assembly GCF_032484415.1 of Bradyrhizobium sp. SZCCHNS30572. Classification (NCBI taxonomy): domain Bacteria; kingdom Pseudomonadati; phylum Pseudomonadota; class Alphaproteobacteria; order Hyphomicrobiales; family Nitrobacteraceae; genus Bradyrhizobium; species Bradyrhizobium sp. SZCCHNS30572. The sequence goes on from NZ_JAUESY010000001.1 coordinate 760,422, forward strand.
AAAAGCCGGGCAGGGCGAAGGCGACGAGCGGCGCCGTGGCGAAGAGCGCACCTGCAAAGGCCGCAACCAAGCCTGTTGCCACGAATGCTGCCGGCAGGTCGGCCGCCAAGCTCGGCAAGGGCGTCATCGCGGTGACGCCGCCGAGCTTCCGGCGGGAGCGCGCGCTGCTCAAGCAGGGCATCTGGCCGGTCGCCGGTTGCGACGAGGCGGGACGGGGGCCGCTGGCCGGTCCGGTGGTCGCCGCGGCCGTGATTCTCGATCCCGCGCGCATCCCGAAAGGCCTCGATGACTCCAAGCGGCTGAGCGCGGAGCAGCGCGAGGCGCTGTTCGACAAGATCTGCAAGACGTCGGCGTTCGCGGTGGCTGTCGCCTCGCCGGCGCGAATCGATCGCGACAACATCCTGCGGGCCTCGCTGTGGGCGCTGTCGCGCGCCGTGAGGGCGTTGCCCGAGGCGCCGAAGCACGTCTTCGTCGACGGCCGCGACCGCATCGACGTCGATTGCGGCTGCGAGGCGGTGATCGGCGGCGATGGCCTGGTGATGTCGATTGCCGCCGCCTCGATCGTCGCCAAGGTCACGCGCGATCGGCTGATGTGCGCGCTGGCGCAGGATTGCCCCGGCTACGGCTTCGAGCAGCACAAGGGGTATGCCGTGCCGGAGCACCTCGCTGCGCTGGACCGGCTCGGACCGTCGGTGCATCACCGCAGCCTGTTCGCACCCGTCGTGGCCGCACGGCGCAAGCATCAGCCGTGGACCGACGTCCCGGAGCCGGATTTGTTTGCCGAGGTGACCGTGGTGACATCCACTGAAATCTCGGTCGGGGTCTGATGCAGGTTGCCTCGCGGTCGCCGCGGTCTTAATAGTTTTGGTCAGCCAGCCAGCACGAAGTGTCACTCCTCGCAGCAGGGGCGGTGTTGTGCGCCCCGATCGTACGGTATCGATTGCGGGCGTCGGACAGCGAGGCTGCTGCGGATGAGCGACGGTCCTGCCGGCCTCCTCGACGTCCTCAGCGATTCAGCCAAGCGATCCAGCCGTTCATGCGTTTCACGTCCCTGGTTGTCGAACTGATCCGCGCAAGGCCGCGGCTGGTCGTCGTCATCGTGGTGCTGTGCCAGGCCCTGATGTGGCTCGGCGTGGCCATGCTGTTCTATCGCAGCCCGCCCGGCCAGCTTGCCACCACCATCGCGTTCGGACGCGAGTACCAGGTCGGCACCGATCTCGGGCCGCCGCTGTCGTTCTGGCTGTCCGACGTCGCCTATCGCCTTGCCGGCAATCATCTGCTCGGCGTCTACGTGCTGGCCGTGCTGTGCTCGGCGCTCAGTCTGTGGGTGATGTATCTCCTGGCGGCGGCGATCGTCGGCGGCCAGCAGGCGGTGCTTGCCGTGCTGCTGACCATGACCATCACCGCGTTCGGTGCGCCCACGCTGGAATTCGGTCCGGAGGTGCTGGCGCGTCCGCTCTGGGCGCTGCTGCTGCTCCATAGCTGGCGGATTCTCGGCGAGGGCCGGCGCAACGCCTGGTTTGCCTGGTCGATCGAGGCCGGCCTGCTGCTGCTGACCACGCCGGCCGCCACCGGCCTGCTGCTGCTGATCGCGGGCTTCGTGGTCTCGACCGCGCAGGGCCGCCGCGTGCTGCGCTCGTTCGATCCGCTGTTCGCGCTGCTCGTGGTGGTGGCGCTGGCGCTGCCTTATCTCATTTTCGTGCTGCGCTCCGACAGTGTCGGCTTACCAGCGCTGCCCATTCTCGCCGAGCTCTCGGTGCGCGCTTGGCATTGGCTCGCGCTGGCGGGGGGGCTGCTGCTGGCGATCTCGGCCGTGCTGCTGCTGGTGCTGCTCGACGCCGGCTGGATCAATCGCGGCGAGACCGATGCGCCGATCATCTATCGCCGCTCGGTGCCGCCGCTCGCGCGCGACTTCGTCTATTGCTTCGCGATTGCACCGGCGCTGGCCGGCAGTCTGATCGCCGGCCTGTTCGGCCTCTCGACCGTGTTCGGCGGCACTGCCGTGACCCTGACCATGGTCGGCCTTGCCCTGGTGGTCGCGTCGGGTGATCTGATCTATCTGCGGCGGCAGCGGCTGCTGCGCCTGGTCTGGGCGGTTGCGATCGCCGCGCCCGCCATCCTCGCGGCGGGCAGCGCTGTGGTGCTGCCGTTGCTCGGCGACCGCGAGGTCGCGACGGCGATGCCGGCCCGCGACATCTCTCGTTTCTTCGTCGAGAGTTTTGAGCGCCGTACCAACCAGCCGCTGCAGGCGGTCGCCGGCGATCCGCAGCTCGCCAGCCTGGTCGCGCTCGGCCGCCGCCGCGCGCATCTGTTCCTCGATGCCACCCCGCAGCGGACGCCCTGGGTCACGCCGGCCAAATTCGCCGAGAGTGGCGGCGTCGTGGTATGGCGCGCCTCCGACACGGTCGGCACCCCACCGCCGGAGATCGCCCAGCGCTTTCCTGGGCTGGTGCCGGAGGTGCCGCGCAGCTTCGACTGGCTGATCAATGGCCGCCAGCCGGTGCTGCGCATCGGCTGGGCCATCGTGCGGCCGAAGGGACCGTAGCGCTTTCCATAAGCCGTCATTGCGCGGAGCGAAGCGACGAAGCAATCCAGAGGCTTGGGCGGGATTCTGGATTGCTTCGCTTCGCTCGCAATGACGCGGAGGGCGTTCGGCTCAGACCGCCATCACCTTCGCGATCGCGCGCAAATCCTGCCATGACAGCCGCTTGTAGGACGGCGAGCGCAACAGATAGGCCGGATGGAAGGTGGCGATCGCGCGGATGGTGCGCTTTCCGGTGTCGTAGTCGCGCCATTTGCCGCGCGTGCGCATGATGCCCTCGGTGGTGCCGAGCAGCGCCTGCGTCGACGGGTTGCCGAGCGTCACCAGCACGTCGGGATCGACCAGCTCGATCTGGCGGCGGATGAACGGCAGGCAGATCTGCGTCTCCTGCGGCGTCGGCGTCCGGTTGCCGGGCGGGCGCCAGGGAATGACGTTGGCGATGTAGACCTTGCTGCGGTCGAGCCCGATCGCGCCGATCATGCGGTCGAGCAGCTTGCCGGAGCGGCCGACGAATGGCAGGCCCTCGATGTCCTCGTCGCGGCCGGGCGCCTCGCCGACCAGCATGATGCGCGCCTGCGGATTGCCGTCGGCGAACACCAGTCGCGACGCCGTCTGCTTCAGTGCGCAACCGTCGAAAGTCTCCAGGAGCTCGCGCAGCGCCTCCAGGGTCGGCGCTGTCAGCGCCGCCTCGCGGGCCGAGGCGACGGCCGCTTCCGGCGGAGGCGGCGGTTCGCCGCGCGGCGCAATGATCGCCGGCGCGGATAGCCGGCCGGCTTGCGGCGCCGCCGCCGGACGGGCGGCAGGAGCGGCAGGGGATGCGGCCTCAGGCTCCACCAGCCGGTTGATCGGCTCGTCGGCCAAGGCGCAATCGACCCCGGCCTCCAGATAGAAGGCGAGCAGTTGGCGGACGTCGGGGAGGGGCTCGGGGGTCATCATGATCGATCGTGGCAACAATGTACGCCGCCTCGGCGCATGGCGGAATGCATTTCGGTGGTTGTCCTGCCCCGAAAAATCGGAAACAAGAGCTTGGAATAACCCAAAAAAAGGGACGGAACGCCCTAGTGTTCCGGCGCCAGCGTTCGCTCCCCCTCAGGACCAGCCCATCAGCGAACCGCCGGCGCCTCCAGGAACCCTAGTTAAGTCATTGTTGCTGTTGCAGCTCCGGGTTTGACCTTTGCACGCGCCAGGGGGATGCAAAGGTCAAATCCACTGCACCGGCCGGGCCTGAGATTGAGAGACATGAGCACCGAAGAGTTACCTCCGCGCGAATCCATGGAGTTCGACGTCGTCATCGTCGGCGCCGGCCCGTCGGGCCTGACTGCCGCGATCCGGCTGAAGCAGCTCAATGCCGACCTCAACATCGTCGTGGTCGAGAAGGGCTCCGAGGTCGGCGCGCACATTTTGTCTGGTGCGGTGATCGATCCGGCGGCGCTGGACAAGCTCATCCCCGACTGGCGGTCGGACGAGGATTGCCCGCTGAAGACCCAGGTCAAGGTCGACAAGTTCTTCTGGATGACCGAGAGCAGCGCGATCTCGCTGCCGGGCTTCGCGATGCCGCCCTTGATGGACAACCATCATTGCTACATCGGCTCGCTCGGAAATGTCTGCCGCTGGCTGTCGCGCAAGGCCGAGGCGCTCGGCGTCGAGATCTATCCGGGCTTCGCGGCCACCGAGGTGCTCTATGACGAGCAGGGCGCGGTGCGCGGCATCGCCACCGGCGACATGGGCATCGGCAAGGACGGCAAGCCGAAAGCCTCGTTCACGCGCGGCATGGAGCTGCTCGGCAAGTACACGCTGTTCGCCGAGGGCGCGCGCGGCAGCCTGTCCAAGCAGCTGATTTCGAAGTTCGCATTGGACGCCAAGAGCGAGCCGGCGAAATTCGGCATCGGCCTCAAGGAGGTCTGGCAGATCGATCCGGCCAAGCACCAGAAGGGCCTGATCCAGCACTCGTTCGGCTGGCCGCTCGACATGAAGACCGGCGGCGGCTCGTTCCTGTATCACTACGACGACAACCTGGTCGCGGTCGGCTTCGTCGTCCACCTGAACTACGACGATCCTTATCTGTCGCCGTTCGAGGAATTCCAGCGCTTCAAGACCCATCCCTCGATCCGCGGCGTGTTCGAGGGTGGCAAGCGGCTAGCCTACGGCGCGCGCGCGATCACCGAGGGCGGCTACCAGTCGGTGCCGCGGCTGTCGTTCGCCGGCGGCGCGCTGATCGGCTGCGCCGCGGGCTTCGTCAACGTGCCGCGCATCAAGGGCGTGCACAACGCGATGGGCAGCGCGATGCTCGCGGCCGAGCACGTCAATGCCGCGCTCGCATCCGGCCGCGCCAATGACGAGCTGGTCAGTTACGAGAACGCCTGGCGCGGCTCGCCAGTCGGCGAGGATCTGTTCAAGGTTCGCAACGTCAAGCCGCTATGGTCGAAGTTCGGCACGGTGCTCGGCGTCGCGCTCGGCGGCTTCGACATGTGGTGCAACACGCTCGGTTTCTCGTTGTTTGGCACCCAGTCGCACGTCAAGCCCGATCGCGCCACGCTCGATCCCGCCAAGGCGCACCAGCCGAAGCCGGCGATGAAGCCGGACGGTAAGTTGACCTTCGACCGGCTGTCCTCGGTGTTCCTGTCGAACACCAATCACGAGGAAGACCAGCCGGTGCATCTGAAGGTCGCCGACATGGCGCTGCAGAAGAGCTCCGAGCACGACGTCTATGCCGGGCCGTCCAACCGCTATTGCCCGGCGGGCGTCTACGAATGGGTCGAGGAGGGCACCAGCCCGCGCTTCGTGATCAACGCGCAGAACTGCGTCCACTGCAAGACCTGCGACGTCAAGGATCCCAACGGCAACATCACCTGGGTTCCTCCGGAAGGCGGCGGTGGGCCGAACTACGAGGCGATGTAGCCTCGCATAACGCACGATTGCGTGAGTCGGCTGCTCCGGGGAGGGCAGCCGGCCACGATACGGCCATACTGGCGCGGTTTGACGCAGGTCACCTTCGCCAAAGGGGCTCCCGGCTGACCCGAATATCCTGCAGATCCTTGCGGTTGGCCGCCAAACGCGGCATTGTCGGCGCCTTGAAGAGCTGCCGATCGGGTTCGTGTCCGTACCGATCCGTCATTTCCAACAACCAGAGCGCACCGTGATGTTGTCAATTCGCAATCGCTGGACCGCAATTGCCGTTTCTGCCTTGCTGATCCCCGGTGCCGTCCTGGCCCAGACGCCGGATCATCCTGCGGACAACGCCGCAAAATTTCCGACCGGCGTCGATCTGAAGTCGCTCACCACATCGGGCAGCTATCTGGCGGCCCGCCACGCCAGCGTCGAGCGCGACGCGGCCTCGGCGGCGGCGTTCTACCGCTCGGCGCTACGCAGCGACCCGAAGAACAACGAGCTGCTCGACCGCGCCTTCATCTCCTCGGTCGCCGATGGCGACATCGACGAGGCCGTGAAGCTGGCCGAGCGCGTGCTCACGATCGACAAGTCCAACCGCATCGCGCGTCTCGTGGTCGGCGTGCAGGACATCAAGCAGAAGAAATACGCTGCCGCCCAGACCAACATCAACCAGTCGGTGCGCGGGCCGATCACCGATCTCGTCGCCACCCTGCTGTCGGCGTGGGCCGCGGCGGGCGCGGGCGATTCGAAGGCCGCCGTCGCCAATATCGACAAGCTGACCGGTCCCGAATGGTATCCGCTGTTCAAGGATCTTCATGCCGGCATGATCCTGGAGCTGGCCGGCAAGGAGAAGGACGCCGGCACGCGGTTCGAGCGCGCCTACAAGCTCGACGATTCGATGCTGCGCATCACCGAGGCCTATGCGCATTGGCTGTCGCGCAACAAGGATGCGGCGGCGGCGACCGCGATCTATGAAGCCTTCGACAAGAAGCTCGCGCGCCATCCGCTGGTGCAGGAGGGCCTGCGCGAGACCAAGGCCGGCAGGAAGCTGCCGCCGCTGGTCGATTCGGCGCAGGCCGGCGCCGCCGAGGCGCTGTACGGCATCGGCGCCACGTTGAGCCGCCGCGGCGGCGAGGATCTGGCGCTGGTCTATCTGCAGCTCGCGCTGCACCTGCAGCCGAATCATCCGCTGGCGCTGCTGTCACTCGCCGATCTCTACGAGACGGTGAAGAAGCCGCAGATGGCGATCAAGGTCTATGAGCGGGTGCCGGCGAGCTCGCCGCTGAAGCGCAATGCGCAGATCCAGTTGGCGACCGATCTCGACAGCGCCGACCGCAGCGACGAGGCGATCAAGATCCTCAAGGACGTGATTGCCCAGGATCCGAAGGACCTGGAGGCGATCATGGCGCTCGGCAACATCGAGCGCGGCCGCAAGAAGTTCGCCGATTGCGCCAAGACCTATTCGCTCGGCGTCGATTCGCTGCCCGCCAACAACGACAAGGCCAACAGCGTCTATTACTATTATCGCGGCATCTGTCTGGAGCGCTCCAAGCAGTGGCCGAAGGCCGAGGCCGACATGCGCAAGGCGCTCGAGCTGCAGCCCGACCAGCCGCACGTGCTGAACTATCTCGGCTATTCGTGGATCGACCAGGGCGTCAATCTCGACGAAGGCATGAAGATGATCAAGCGCGCGGTCGAGCAGCGGCCGGACGACGGCTACATCGTCGATTCGCTCGGCTGGGCCTATTTCCGCATCGGCAACTACGAAGAGGCGGTGAAGAACCTCGAGCGCGCGATCGACCTCAAGCCCGAGGATCCGACCATCAACGACCATCTCGGCGACGCCTATTGGAAGATCGGCCGCAAGCTGGAAGCCAAGTTCCAGTGGGCTCATGCCCGCGACCTGAAGCCCGAGGCCGAGGAGCTGCCGAAGATCGAGGCGAAGATCCAGAACGGCCTGACCGACGATCCGGCGCCGGCCGCGGCGAGCAACGACAGCAAGGACACGCCGTCCGACGCCAAGAAGGACGACGGCAAGGGCGGCTAGGTCGCCCTGATCACGAGGTGAGAGCCATCACGGGCTCCTCGGCTTGCCGGGGAGCCCGGATGATTTTGATGAAGCGTGTGGCGGTGCCGGCCACGTTCGTTTCGGCCGCTGGCCGAGCGCGATACCGGATCCGCCACCGAACATGCTGGGGGCATTGCGCCGATGTTGGCGTCCACGGTCACCGGCGCGCTGCAGGAGCAGGGGCGCGCCAAGGTCAATCTGACCCTGCGGGTCGTCGGCCGCAGGGTCGACGGCTACCATGATCTCGAAAGCGTCGTTGCTTTCGCCGACTGCGCGGACCAGCTTACGCTGGTGCCGGGCCCGGAGCTGAGGCTGACGACAACCGGGCCGCTCGCGGAGGCCTGCGGCGAGACCACGGACAATCTGGTGCTGAAGGCGGCGCGGCTGCTTGCGGAGGCCGTTCCGGGCCTGAAGCTTGGCGCCTTCACGCTGGAGAAGGTGCTGCCGGTCGCCGCCGGCATCGGCGGCGGCTCGGCCGATGCCGCAGCGGCGCTGCGGCTGCTGGCGAAGCTGAATGGCCTGTCGCTGGACGACCCGCGCCTCACTGCGGTAGCCTTGAAGACCGGCGCCGACGTGCCGGTTTGCGTGCCCTCGCGCGCCTGCACCATGACCGGCGTCGGCGAGAACCTGCAGCCGCTCGCGCTTCCCGTCCTGCCCTGCGTGATGATCAATCCGCGCGTGCCGGTGGCGACCAAGGACGTGTTCCAGGCGCTCGGCCTCAAGCCGGGCGATCTGCTGGTCGGCGTGACGGATGTTCTCACGGCGCCGTCCTGGCCGAAGGCCGGTGCCACCATCGCCCATTGGGGCGCCGCGCTCGACCAGGTGAAGAACGATCTCGAGCCGCCAGCCTTGAAGGTGCAGCCGATCATCGGCACCGTGCTCGACGCTCTCCGTGCGAGCTCAGGCGTGCTGCTGGCACGCATGTCCGGCTCTGGCGCCACATGCTTTGCGATCTACGGCAGCGAGGTCGAGGCGAAGGCCGCCGGTGCAGAGATCGCCGTCGCGCACCCCGAATGGTGGGTGCATGCGGGGACGTTGAGTTAGTCGTAATTACTTACTAGCGGCGAGCGGCTTCCCGATACAGCGCCCTCTTCCCTTGTGGGAGAGGGCATCGCCGGCTCATCCACGTACTGGGTTGGGTGAGGGGCATCTGTCCGCGGACGCCGCGCTTGCTGAGGCATACCCCTCACCCAAGCGAGCTTGTTGCTCTGTCCTGCATGCCCTCTCCCACAAGGGGCGAGGGCGCATTAACGCACACCGCCTGCGCCGGGGCATGACATCACGAAGGGCAGGCCCCGATTCACCAACTAATGAGACCTGGCCAAACAGAACGCCACCACCTGCTCGAGCGCGGTCTTCATCGGTGACGCCGGAAACAGCGCCAGCGCGTCGACGGCCATGGCGCCGTAGTGATGCGCGCGGCTGATCGTGTCCTCCAAGGCGCGATGCTTGTTCATCAGCCCGATCGCATGGTCGAGATCGTGATCGCTGATCTCGCCGCGCTCCAGCGCCTTGATCCAGAAGGCACGCTCGCTGTCGCTGCCGCGGCGGAACGCGAGCACCACCGGCAGCGTGATCTTGCCCTCGCGGAAATCGTCGCCGACATTCTTTCCGAGCTTGGCGGCCTTGCCGCCATAGTCGAGCACGTCGTCGACGAGCTGGAAGGCGATGCCGAGATTCATGCCGAAGGACCGCGAGGCGGTCTGCTCGGCCTTGGGCCGATCGGCGAGCACCGGCCCGACCTCGCAGGCCGCGGCGAACAGCTCGGCGGTCTTGCCGCGGATCACGGCGAGATATTCGTCCTCGGTGGTTGCGGTGTTCTTGGCGGCGGCAAGCTGCATCACCTCGCCCTCGGCAATCGTGGCGGCGGCGGCCGAGAGAATGTCGAGCGCGCGCAGCGAGCCGACCTCGACCATCATGCGGAACGCCTGGCCGAGCAGGAAGTCACCGACCAGCACGCTGGCCTCGTTGCCCCACAACATGCGCGCCGACAATTTGCCGCGGCGCATTTCGCTCTCGTCAACCACGTCGTCATGGAGCAGCGTCGCCGTGTGCATGAACTCGACGGCCGCGGCCAGCTTGACGTGACCGTCGCCGGTGTAGTCGGTGAGATGCGCCATCGCCAGCGTCAGCATCGGCCGCAACCGCTTGCCGCCGGAGGAGATCAGGTGGTTTGCGACCTCCGGGATCATCGTGACGTCCGAGCCGGTGCGCGACAAAATCGTAGCGTTGACCCGTTCCATGTCGGCTGCGACCAGCGCGACCAGCCCATCGATGGAGGCTCCCGATGGACTCTCGAAAGGTACGATAACCGCCACTCTGGTCTCCGATTTTGCTATGCTCGAAACGACAATAGAAACTGCGGCCGCAGGCGGCAAGGGCAGACACGGAACCTTGACCCGAGCCTTCTTGACCAAGCCTGGTTGACCGAAGCCCTTCTTGACCCAAGCCCGCATGGAGACATAACGATTGAAGGAATTGGTTCGGACCAATGATATCGTGCTGGTTTCGGCGATCGGGGCGCTGCTCGATGGCGCCGACATCCATCACCTCGTCCTCGATCAGAACATGAGCATCATCGAGGGCTCGCTCGGCATCCTGCCGCGCCGGATCCTTGTGCATGAGGACGACAATCTCCAGGCCCGGCGGCTTCTCACCGACGCCGGGCTGGCGCATGAGCTGCGCCCTGATGAGTGACGCTGTCGACATCTCCGAGGACGCCGTGCTCGGCGGCCAATTGCGGCTGCGGCAGCCCACGACGGGCCATCGCGCCGGCCACGACGCAATCCTGCTGGCGGCGGCGACGGCCGCGCGTTCGGGCGAGCGGGTGGTCGATCTCGGTGCCGGCGTGGGGACGGCCGGGCTGGCCTTGGCCCGGCGCGTGGGCGGTCTCGGCTTGACGCTGGTTGAGCGCGAGCCGGATCTGGCGCGCCTCGCGCGCGACAACGCACGCGCCAATGCCTTGCCCGCGGAGGTCGTGGTGCTGGACGTCGCCGCGGACGCGGCCGCTTTCGCGGCCGCAGGGCTCGGGCCCGACAGTGTCGACGTCGTGCTGATGAATCCGCCGTTCCACGATGCCGCGCGTCACCGTGCCTCGCCCGACGCCGCGCGCGCGACCGCGCACATGGCAACGGCGACGACGTTGGAGATCTGGACGCATGCCGCGCGGCGGATGCTGAAATCCGGTGGCGTGCTGACCTTGATCTGGCGGGCCGATGGTCTGAGCGAGGTTGTCGCGGCGCTGGCGCGCGGCTTCGGCAGTCTTGCCGTTCAACCGGTTCACGGCCAGGCCGGCAAGCCGGCAATCCGTATCCTGGTCAGGGCCGTTAAGGGAGGGCGGGCGCCGACCCAGCTTCTCGCCGGAGTGGTGCTGAATGAGGCGGCAGGCGTGCCGAATGATGAGGCCGTGCGGGTGCTGTCGGGGCAGGGGGCGCTGGCCTTGAGCACCCCCTGAACGGTTGGTCGTGGTCGGGCGTTATTGCGTCTGAGCTTCGGACTGGCGTTCGGTTACCGTCGTGAACCGGATCGCAGTCAATAGAGTACCGATCAGCAGCATCAACAGGTAGACCTTCATGTATTCCTCCGCCGCACTCTGCACCTTGGCTCGCCGTGCGATTGCCCAGGAGATTGCAAGGCTCGTTCCAGCCCTTTGAATGGCAGCGGCGCGATAAAAAGTGGTTAATCCGAGGTAACAGGATGGTGGACAATTTGACACAACCCAGCGATGCAGCCGGGCTCTTCGATCGGCTGAAGGCGCTGCTTCCGGCGCGGCTGCGCGGCGTACCGGTGGTACCGGTCGTCCGCCTGTCCGGCGTGATCGGCGCGGTGACGCCGCTGCGGCCGGGCCTGACGCTTGCGGGCGTCGCCAAGGTGCTGGAGCGCGCCTTCTCCATGCGCAACGCCAAGGCGGTGGCGCTGGTGATCAATTCGCCCGGCGGCTCGCCGGTGCAGTCGCGCCAGATCTACTTGCGCATCCGTCAGCTCGCGGCGGAGAAGAAGCTGCCGGTGCTCGTGTTCGTCGAGGATGTCGCGGCCTCCGGCGGCTACATGATCGCCTGCGCCGGCGACGAGATCTTCTGCGATCCGTCCTCGATCCTCGGTTCGATCGGCGTGGTCGGCGGCTCGTTCGGGCTGCAGGACCTGATCAAGAAGATCGGCATCGAGCGCCGGCTGTATACGGCCGGCGAGCACAAGGCGATGCTCGATCCGTTCCTGCCGGAGAATCCCGACGACGTGGCGCGGCTGAAGAAGATCCAGCGCGAGATCCACGCGCTGTTCATCTCGCTGGTCAAGGAGAGCCGCGCGACCCGGCTGAAGGGCGCCGACGATGTGCTGTTCACCGGCGAGTACTGGGCCGGCGACAGCGCCGTCACGCTGGGGCTGGCGGACGCCATCGGCGACCTGCGCGCGGTGCTGCGCACCCGCTTCGGCGACAAGGTCGCAACGCCTGTCGTGGCGCCGGCGTCCGGCCTGTTGTCAGGTCTGCTCGGCCGCCGCGCCGCGGGCGCCGGCAGCCTGGGATTCGGCTGGACGGGGCTGGCCGAGGAGGTGATCTCCGCGGCCGAAACCCGGGCGATCTGGGCCCGCTTTGGGTTCTAGACTGGGGGCGCGCCATTTCGCCCCTCGCAATCCGGATTGCGGGGGGAACCGGGATCGGCGACAATGGGATTCGGGGTGGCTCTGTTCATGAACGAGGATCGACCAATGCCGCCGTTCGTTGCTTTCGCGGGTATGCTGGGCGGGCTTGCCGTGGTTCGCTGGGCCTACAAGGCTGCGCAGAAGATCAACCGCGAGCTCGAAGAGGCGCGGCTGTCGCGCGTCGCCGAGGCCGCACAGGCCGCCGAGATCAAGACTCTGCGCCGCGATCCCGTCACGGGCGCCTACCGGCCGGGCTGACGCGAGCCGCTGATCTTCGAACGACGGCACGTCGCCGCCGTTCGGAGACCCTATTGCCTTGATTCCTGATGTCCCCGCCGATACGGTCCGCGCGCTTTTCTGACGCCTGCGAAAGACCGATACCGACGATGGACTCGCTGCCTCCGCACATGCGCCCCGAACGTTCGTTCCAGGGCTTCATCCTGGCCCTGCAACGGTTCTGGGCCGAGCAGGGCTGCGTGATCCTGCAGCCCTACGACATGGAGATGGGCGCCGGCACCTTCCACCCGGCGACGACCTTGCGCGCGCTCGGGCCGAAACCGTGGAATGCCGCCTACGTGCAGCCGTCGCGGCGGCCGAAGGACGGCCGCTACGGCGAGAATCCCAACCGAATGCAGCACTACTACCAGTTCCAGGTGATCATGAAGCCATCGCCGCCGAACCTTCAGGAGCTGTACCTGAAGTCGCTCGGCGCGATCGGCATTGACGCCGCCGTGCACGACATCCGTTTCGTCGAGGACGATTGGGAGAGCCCGACCCTCGGCGCGTGGGGGCTCGGCTGGGAGTGCTGGTGCGACGGCATGGAGGTGTCGCAGTTCACGTATTTCCAGCAGGTCGCGGGCTTCGAATGCGCGCCGGTCGCGGGCGAGCTCACCTACGGCCTCGAGCGCCTGGCGATGTACGTCCAGGGCGTCGACCGCGTCTATGACCTCAACTTCAACGGCCGCGACGGCGACGCCAAGGTCACCTATGGCGACGTCTTCCTGCAGGCCGAGCAGGAATATTCGCGGCACAATTTCGAGCATGCCGACACCGACATGCTGTTCGAGCAGTTCAAGATGGCCGAGGGCGCGTGCCGCAAATATCTCGCCGCCGGCTGGCAAGAAAATTCAAAGCTGGGCAACCGCCGGGAGCATCAGATGGCGCTGCCGGCCTACGACCAGTGCATCAAGGCCAGCCACGTCTTCAACCTGCTCGACGCCCGCGGCGTCATCTCGGTCACCGAGCGCCAGAGCTACATCCTGCGCGTCCGCGAGCTCGCCAAGGCCTGCGGCGAGGCCTGGCTGCATACGGAAGCGGGCGGGGCGGGAGTTTGAGTCAATATCGACGCGGGAAGTGACTCTTCACCCTCCCCTGGAGGGGGTCGGCACGCGATCGAGCGAAGCGAGATGCGTGCCGGGGTGGGGTGATCTCTCGGCTCGGGCACTGTTGATGATGGATAGACTGTCACCCCACCCCGATTGCTCATGCTTGCGCATGAGCAATCGACCCTCCCCCTCCAGGGGAGGGTGGGCCCTGTGCTCGTGGCTGGATGACATGATCATCCTCCTCTGGAGGGGGAGGGGCGCTCGCGAAGCGAGCGGGGTGGGGTGAAGGTGCCAGATGGGCAAACGGCCGATCAGCGACTTCAAACGCCGAACCGCGAAACGGCTGCGCGAAAACACGACGGCGGCCGAAGACATTCTGTGGCGTCACCTGCGGCGCCTCGAGATCGAAGGGACTCACTTCAGACGACAGGTCGTCATCGGTCCCTATATTGCTGATTTTGTCTGCCTGGCCCGTCGCCTCATCATCGAGGTGGACGGCTCGCAGCACGGAGAGGATGCGAACATCCAGCGCGACGAGGCCCGGACGCGCTGGCTCAACTCGGAAGGCTTTCGCGTTTTGCGATTTTGGAACAACGACGTTATGACCAGGACTGAGGCGGTGCTCGAAGCCATTCACACGGAGATCGCGGTCACCCCACCCCGCCTGCCCTTGGCAGGCGACCCTTCCCCCTCCAGGGGAGGGTGGTTCTTCGTGCAGAGAGACTTGAGATATGCCTGATCTTCTCCTCGAACTGTTCTCCGAAGAAATTCCCGCGCGCATGCAGGCCAAGGCGGCCGACGATCTGCGCCGCATGGTGACCGACAAGCTCGTCGCCGAGGGCCTCGTCTATGAGGGGGCCAAGGCATTCGCGACACCGCGGCGGCTGGCGCTGACCGTGCACGGCATCCCGGCGCGGCAGGCCGATCTCAAGGAGGAGCGCAAGGGCCCGCGCGTCGGCGGCGCCGATGCCGCGATCCAAGGCTTCCTCAAGGCCACCGGCCTGTCCTCGATCGAGGAGGCCACGATCCAGCGCGATCCGAAGAAGGGCGACTTCTACGTCGCGCTGATCGAGAAGCCCGGCCGCGCCACGCTCGACGTGCTCGCCGAGATGCTGCCGGTGATCGTCAGGACCTTCCCCTGGCCGAAATCGATGCGCTGGGGCAAACGCTCGGAGCGACCGGGCGCGCTCAACTGGGTGCGGCCGCTGCACGCGATCACTGCCACGTTCGGCCTGGAGACCGAGGAGCCGGACGTCGTCAGCTTCGCCGTCGACGGTATCGAGGCGGGCCAGACGACATTCGGCCATCGCTTCATGGCGCCCGCTGCTATCTCGGTGCGCCGCTTCGAGGACTATGAGGCCAAGCTGCTCGATGCCAAGGTCGTGCTCGATCCTGACCGGCGCAAGGACACCATCGTTACCGACGCCAAGCAGCTTGCGTTTGCGCAAGGCTATGAGCTGGTCGAGGACCCCGTGCTGCTCGACGAGGTAGCAGGCCTGGTCGAATGGCCGGTCGTGCTGATGGGTTCGTTCGATCCGGAGTATCTGAAGGTCCCGGGCGAGGTGATCCGCGCCACCATCCGCAACAACCAGAAATGCTTCGTGGTGCGCGACCCCAAGACGGGAGGTCTGGCGCCGAAATTCATCCTGACCGCCAACATCGAGGCGACCGACGGCGGCAAGACGATCATTGCCGGCAACGAGCGCGTCATCCGCGCGCGGCTGTCGGACGCGAAGTTCTTCTACGAGACGGACCTGAAGACGAAGCTCGAGGACCGGCTGCCGAAGTTCGAGCAGATCGTGTTCCACGAGAAGCTCGGGACCCAGGCCGCGCGCATCGCCCGCATCGAGAAGCTCGCCGCCGAGATCGCGCCGCTGGTCGGCGCCGATGCCGCGAAGACCGCGCGCGCCGCCAGGCTCGCCAAGGCCGACCTGCTGACCGAGGTCGTCGGCGAATTTCCGGAAGTGCAGGGGCTGATGGGCAAGTACTACGCCCTGGCCCAGGGCGAAGATGCCTCCGTCGCGGCGGCGTGCGAGGAGCACTACAAGCCGCAAGGACCCGGCGATCGCGTGCCGACCGATCCGGTGTCGGTCGCGGTGGCGCTTGCGGATAAGCTCGACACGCTGGTCGGCTTCTGGGCGGTTGACGAGAAGCCGACGGGATCGAAGGACCCGTATGCGCTGAGGCGCGCGGCGCTGGGCGTGATTCGGATAGCACTTGAGCGAGACATCGACCTTTACCCGAGATACTTCTTCGAGCAGCATATTCGCGCGTTTCGTTCTGAATGGTCGGATATCGAGGTCTCGAATGTCGCAGATTCCTTTCAGACCTTCTTCAATGACAGGCTGACCGTGCTGTTACGAGACCAGGGTGCGCGCCATGATTTGGTTGCGTCCGTCCTCGATCTCGGAGCGCGCGAAGCGGCCCTGCTGTCGGTGGTCCGTCGTGTCGATGCGCTTGGAACGTTTCTTGAGACGGAGGACGGTCGAAACCTTCTCGCAGGTGTCAAACGAGCTGAGAATATCCTTCGCATCGAGGAGAAGAAGAACAACGCCGCGTATATCGATGATCCCAATCCAGAACTCTACCGATTGCCGGAAGAGCGCGAATTGGCGGACGCAATAAATGTAGCCGAAGCAACTGCAAGGGATCGTGTATTTCGAAATGACTATGTCGCCGCTTTGGCTGCCATGGCGAAGCTGCGCCCGGCGGTGGATGCCTTCTTCGACAAGGTGAAGGTCAACGACGACGACGCAGCGATCCGCGAGAACCGGCTCAGGCTGCTGAACGAAATCCGCAGCGCCACGCGCGCGGTCGCGGACTTCTCCAAGATCGAGGGCTGAGCATGGACCGGCCGACGCTCGCCGCCTATGACCGTGAGGCGGCGGCGTTCGCGGCCGACTGGCATGCGCAGCCGGCGTCGGCCGATCTCCACGACATCATCAGGCGCTTCTTCGTCTCGGGTGGCCGCACCGCGGACATCGGCAGCGGCAGCGGCCGCGAGGTCGGCTGGCTCAATGCCAACGGGTATCCTGCGGAAGGTTTCGACGCGTCGGAGGGACTGCTGGCTGAAGCGCGCACGCGCTATTCGAACGCGTCGTTCACGCGTGCCGAACTGCCCGCTCTCGCCAACATCGCGGATGCAAGCTTCGACAACGTGCTGTGCGAGACCGTGCTGATGCATCTCGATCGCAGCGACGTGGTGCCGTCGGTGCGGCGGATGCGCGCGATCACGAAGCCCGGTGGCGTCCTGTATCTGAGCTGGCGGGTGACGGAGCAGGCCGATCAGCGCGATGCCCACGGCCGGCTCTATGCGGTGGTCGACCTCGCAACCATCCGCGCACTCTTCGCAGCTGACACGAGCCTGCTCGATGAGGAGGTGGTCAGTGCCTCCTCGGGCAAGGTCATCCATCGCCTGGTGGTGAAGACGGCTGCCTGAGCGCAAACTGCGCCCTGGCTCACAGCAGGCGTCGTCGGTCGCCCCTGGATCGCGTCGTGATGCTTGCGATGACGGCGAAAAAAGTAAGCCCCACCCGGCGGGGGGAACCGGGCAGGGCCTTTCACATCTGGCCGCTTGCGGGGGCGTTGGCGACCAAATGCAGCTCTATAACTACTCAACAACCTGAATGATCCGCCGGGATCGCGGTTCGACCAGAACAGTTTCGCCGTTGACCACGGTGTAACGGTAAGGTGTCGCACCGAAGCGCTGCGGGACGTCGTAATATGTAACACCGGACTCTGGCAGCACGGTGCCAACAACGACGCGATCGGGGATCACATAGTTGGGAACACGCTCGCGGACGACATATTCGCGAAACTCCGGCCGTCGCTCGACCGTGATCACTGGAGCGTCCTCGTCGACCACGACGCTGCGGCCGACGCCCGTGGTGTAGGATTGCGCCTGTGCGGCCGCCGGAATCACGAGTGCGGCCACGAGGGCGGCAAGGGTGAGATGGGTTCGCATGGACGGGACTCCTGAGCTGTTGATCGCTGAGAGAGACCGGCGCGCGCCGGCATCTGCTCCCAATGCCGGCAACAGGTCATCGTTCCGCGCAACGCCACGTGGAACCGGCGGCATTTTTGCGGCAGATCCAGCGGTGGGGGAACCGGAACTCGTGCCGTGCGTCTCCTATTCCGCCACGATGGGCCAGGATAAAGTCCGGCCAAATCGAATCGCCCCAGCCTCGTCCTTCAATCATTCAGAGCTCGTCGATGACCCTGACCGTTGCCCATATCTCGCCGATCATGTCCGTGATCGCCGGCGTCCTGATCCTGATCATGCCGCGCCTCTTGAACCTGATCGTCGCGATCTTCCTCATCCTGAACGGCCTGATCGGCATGGGCCTGCTGAAGTGGCTCCACTTCTAGTCCCAGGTTCTAGTCCCAAGGTCGGGAACCCCCGAGCTTGCGCCGCAGCGCCCAAAGTGGTGTAAGGCGCGCGATTTCTCCTCCCATTTGCGGATCGAAGCACCTCATGGCCAAAGCGGTAGCGAAGTCTAAGAAAGTTACAGCGAAATCAAAGCCTTCCAAGCCCGGCAAGGCCAAGACCGCAGCACTCGCTCCACCGCGCAAGGCGCTCAAGACGGCGTCGAAGCCCGTGGCCAAGGCCCCGGCCAAGGTCGCGCCCAGGTCTGTACCGAAAGCGCCAGTGAAAACCGCTCCGAAGAAGCCGGCCAAAACGGCTGCCAAGCCGGTCGCCAAGGCCGCGAAGGCGTCGGCCGCCAAGGCCCCGGCCAAGAGCGCGGTCACCGCGATCAAGCCGAACAAGTGGGTCTACACCTTCGGTGACGGCAAGGCCGAAGGTAAGGCCGGCCTGCGCGACCTGCTCGGCGGCAAGGGCGCCAATCTGGCCGAGATGGCCAATCTCGGCCTGCCGGTGCCTCCGGGCTTCACCATCCCGACCTCGGTCTGCACCTACTTCTACGCCAACGACAAGACCTACCCGAAGGAGCTGCAGTCGCAGGTCGACAAGGCGCTCGACTACATCGGCAAATTGACCGGCAAGAAATTCGGCGATCCGGAGAACCCGCTGCTGGTCTCGGTGCGCTCCGGCGCCCGCGCCTCGATGCCGGGCATGATGGACACCGTGCTCAATCTCGGCCTCAACGACCAGACGGTGGAAGCGCTGGCACAGCTGTCCGGCGACCGCCGCTTCGCCTTCGACAGCTATCGCCGTTTCATCACGATGTATTCGGATGTCGTGCTCGGCTTCGAGCACCATCATTTCGAGGACATCCTCGACAGCTTCAAGGACACCCAGGGCTATCAGCTCGACACCGACCTCTCCTCCGAGGACTGGGAGATGCTGGTCGGCAAGTACAAGGACGCGGTCGCGCACGAGACCGGCAAGGACTTCCCGCAGGACCCGCACGACCAGCTGTGGGGTGCCATTGGCGCGGTGTTCTCATCCTGGATGAACGCGCGCGCGGTGACCTATCGCAAGCTGCACGACATCCCGGAATCCTGGGGCACCGCCGTCAACGTCCAGGCCATGGTGTTCGGCAACATGGGCGACACCTCGGCCACCGGCGTCGCCTTCACCCGCAATCCCTCGACCGGCGAGAGCAAGCTCTACGGCGAGTTCCTGATCAACGCGCAGGGCGAGGACGTCGTCGCCGGCATCCGCACCCCGCAGGACATCACCGAGGACGCCCGCGTCGAGTCCGGCTCCGACAAGCCGTCGATGGAAGTCGCGATGCCCGACGCGTTCAAGGAGCTGACGCGGATCTACACGCTGCTCGAGAAGCACTACCGTGACATGCAGGACATGGAGTTCACGGTCGAGCGCGGCAAGCTGTGGATGCTGCAGACCCGCAGCGGCAAGCGCACCGCCAAGGCGGCGCTGCGCATCGCGGTCGAACTCGCCAATGAGGGCCTGATCTCGGAGAACGACGCCGTGCTCCGCGTCGACCCGGCCTCGCTCGATCAGCTCCTGCACCCGACCATCGATCCCGCCGCCAAGCGCGACGTGGTCGCGACCGGTCTGCCGGCCTCGCCCGGTGCGGCATCGGGCGAGATCGTGTTCTCCTCGGACGAGGCCACCAAGCTGCAGGCCGACGGTCGCAAGGTCATCCTGGTCCGTATCGAGACTTCGCCGGAGGACATCCACGGCATGCATGCTGCCGAGGGCATCCTGACCACGCGCGGCGGCATGACCTCGCACGCCGCCGTCGTCGCGCGCGGCATGGGCAAGCCCTGCGTCTCCGGCTGCGGCACCATCCGCGTCGACTACGGCCGCGGCACGATGAGCATCGGCGGGCGCACCTTCAAGACCGGCGACGTGATCACCATCGACGGCTCGGTCGGCCAGGTGCTCGCGGGCCGCATGCCGATGATCGAGCCGGAGCTGTCCGGCGAGTTCGGCACCCTGATGGGCTGGGCGGACGCCGTGCGCGAGACCGGCGTGCGCGTCAACGCCGACACGCCGGAGGATGCGCGCACCGCCATCAAGTTCGGCGCCGAGGGCATCGGCCTGTGCCGCACCGAGCACATGTTCTTCGAGGAGACCCGCATCCGCACGGTGCGCGAGATGATTCTCTCCGAGGATGAGCAGGAGCGTCGCGCCGCGCTCGCCAAGCTCTTGCCGATGCAGCGCGCCGACTTCGTCGAGCTGTTCGAGATCATGAAGGGGCTTCCCGTCACGATCCGTCTGCTCGATCCGCCGCTGCACGAGTTCCTGCCGCACACCCAGGCCGAGGTCGAGGAAGTCGCCCGCGCGATGAACACCGATCCGCGCCGCCTGGCCGATCGCGCCCGCGAGCTGTCGGAGTTCAACCCGATGCTCGGCTTCCGCGGCTGCCGTCTGGCGATCGCCTATCCGGAGATCGCCGAGATGCAGGCGCGCGCGATCTTCGAGGCCGCGGTCGAGGCCGAGAAGCGCACCGGCGAGGCCGTCGGCCTCGAGGTTATGGTGCCGCTGATCGCGACCAAGGCCGAGTTCGACCTGGTCAAGGCGCGCATCGACGCGATGGCGCAGGCCGTGATCCGCGAGACCGGCGCCAAGCTGGAGTATCAGGTCGGCACCATGATCGAGCTGCCGCGCGCAGCCCTGATGGCCGGCCAGATCGCCGAGGCCGCCGAGTTCTTCTCGTTCGGCACCAACGACCTGACGCAGACGACCTACGGCATCAGCCGCGACGACGCCGGCAGCTTCCTCGGCGCCTACGTCGCCAAGGGCATCCTCGAGATCGATCCGTTCATCTCGATCGACCGCGAGGGCGTCGGCGAGCTGGTCAAGATCGGCGTCGAGCGCGGCCGCGCCACGCGACCCAACCTCAAGGTCGGCATCTGCGGCGAGCATGGCGGCGATCCCGCCTCGGTCGCGTTCTGCCACAAGGTCGGCATGAACTACGTGTCGTGCTCGCCCTACCGCGTGCCGATCGCCCGCCTGGCCGCTGCGCAGTCCGCGCTCGGCAAGGAGATCGCGAGCCAGGCCTGATCCTGCTGCGATCGATCTGATCTGACGAAGGCCGGCACATGTTGCCGGCCTTTTTCATTGGTGAGGGTTCGTCGCGATGCTGCGCGCACGTGACGCAAGGTGCACTTCTTCTCCACCACTGCCGCCATGCCGGGGGCGCTCCGGAATGACGAGTGGAGAGAGCGAACGTCGCAGGCCGATGGAACACTCCGCCTCATGATGTGCAGATGATTTTCATTCACCGCATCTGTTGACTGAATGTTCACCCGTTCTCGTCGGTGCGCCGTTTACCACGCATATCGATCGCTCGGCGCTCTGCAACTTCCCCGCTTGCCTGTTTCACAATTGCAACGCGGATTAACTCCTCGGCAACCTAAACCCGATACGAAGAGAGAAGATCGAATTGCACGGAAGCACTGTCGTTCGGTCGATCCAGTAAGCGTTGCGTTGAGCGTATCGATGTTAGTTCTGCGTCCCGATCCGAAGGGCGCGCGATTTGCGTCCTTCGGACTCGGTCTCTGCGTCTTCGCTCTGATGCCGACAGAGACCGGGTATCAAGACATCGCTTCTCTGCTCGCCCGCCAGCCGGGCGTCGCCGAACGCTGGCAGAAGCGTGTGTTCTCGGCTGCGGCCTCCATTCAGCTCGCCACCTATAGTTTCGGTCGTCCGATCGGAACCTCGGCGCCGCAGGCGGTGAGCATCCGCCTCGCAAGCCTCGATGGGCGCGATCTCGACATCACCGGATCGACGCCGCGCAATCCGGCGCTGCAGGTTCCGCCGCGCTATCAGGCCTCCGATTTTCCCAAGGTCGATCGCACGCTGAAGGGCGATCGTCTCGTCGTGCGTCCCCCGACGCCGTCGGCGCAGCCGACCGAATCGGCCGCGCCCGTCGAGCCCGCGCCCTCCGAGCCCGCACCCACGCCATCGACACAACCGGATTCGAATTCCTCGGTGTTCGGCGCCAAGACGACGGAAGCGCCGGCGCAGGCGCGGCTCCCGCAGCGTTCTGCACTCGATCCCGAATTGCAGGAGGCGCTGAGCGCGCCGCCGCTCGTGCAGTACGACGCGGCGAAGTCCGAGATCCAGCCATCGGGCGAACTGAAGCCTGCAGCCGATCAAATCCGGGTGGACGGCGCCGTCAGCTATGACGGCCTCACCATCAAGACGTCCAACCTCTATTTCGGCACGTCGTCGCTGGGCGGTGCTGCCGGCACCATGGAGACATGGCTGCCGGGCGAGGCGCCACTGATCGTGATGCCGGATCCGGACCTCAAGCCGATGGCGGTGCTGTCGCATCCGGCCGACGATGCTGCCAAGGCCGGTGATGGCGGCGAGAGCATCGCGCCGAAGGGCGAGGTCAATGCCGACAATCAGCGCGACAGGACTCCGGCCGAACGGTTGGGGCTCACGGACGAGAAGGCGCGCTTCAAGTCCGAGAAGTGTCTTGCCGAAGCAGTCTATTTCGAATCCCGCGGCGAGGCGGTGCGCGGCCAGATGGCTGTGGCGCAGGTCGTGCTGAACCGAGCGTTCTCCGGCTATTATCCGACGACGGTGTGCGGCGTCGTCTACCAGAACAAATACCGCCACTTCGCCTGCCAGTTCACCTTCGCCTGTGACAACAATCCGGATGTGATCCGCGAGCCCGAGATGTGGGATCGCGCCAGGAAGATCGCGAAGGCCATGCTGGACGGGCTGATCTGGCTGCCGGAGGTGGGTAAGTCGACCCACTATCATGCCTATTGGGTGCGGCCGTCCTGGGTCGCCGAGATGAAGCGCATGTACAAGTTCGGCGTTCACACCTTCTACCGGCCGAAGAAATGGGGCGACGGCAGCGACGCGCCGAGCTGGGGCACGCCGCAGCAGACCGCGGCCATTTCGGCCGAGCTCACCGAGGCCGCCAAGAGCGAGGCCGAGAGCAATCCGAACTGGATGCGGCGCTAATCATCTAGCGACGCGTCGCATTCCACTCGAGAAAGCGGCGATACAACTCGGTCTGGCGCGCCTGGTCCGGCGGCGTTGCGGCCGCCGGCTTTGCCGTGACAGGAATGCGCGGGGACGGTGCGGCGGCCGCGACCGGCTTCGACGGTCTAACGGTGGCCGTAGTGGCCGCCGGAATCCGTGTCGTCCCATCGAGCCATTCCTGCGCGGCCCGGAACCTGGTCCAGCCGGCGACCGGCGCGCGCGGCGCCATCTCCTGCCATTTCGGATGGAAGGGAGGCCGCTGCAGCTGCGACATGCGCGAGAACAGCGACTCGACCAGCAGCGACAGCCGGCGATCGCGGTCGCTTCCCGGCTGCCAATTATACGACGCCAGGATTGCCTCTGCTGCGATCGTTTCCACCGACTCGGAATTGGAGATCAGGTTGGGGTAGTCGTCCGCGGTGAGCTTGGATGGAAGGTAATCCTCGCGCAAGGTCTTGTCGTAGCCGACCGGGACGAGATGCAGATTGGCATCCGTGATCTGGCTGAGCCAGGGCACCGGCTTGCCGTCGACCGCAATCATCGCGTCGATCTCCCCCTTGCGCAACATTTCGAGCGCGATGCGCGGCTCGATATAGAGCAGATGCGGCTTGATCGCGAGCCGCTCGAACACGTTGATCGCGGTCACGAAGGTGCTGCCGTCCGGCAGGTCGACCGCAACGGTCTTGCCGTCGAGCTCCCGCATGGTGCGGATCGATCGCGGTGCCAGAACATGCATTTCCTCGTTGAACATCTTGGTGACGTAGACGAGCTGATTGCGGATGTTGCTCGCGAAGTCCTTGCGTTCGAGATAGGACAGCGTGTCCTTGCGCACGATTCCCACGTCGACGCCCTTGAGCATGAGGATGTCGGCCACCGCCTGAACCGAGCCGCTGCCGAGGACCGGCATGACCCGCAGGTTGATGCCGTCATTGAGGACCGAGGCGACGTCGGCGCCCATCTGGGAATAGGTGCTGCCATACGAGCCCGTCATCAGGCTCACCGTATTGGCGTTGAGCTGGCTCGCGAGATCGCGCTTGGCCGAGGCATAGCGGAAGATCGCCTTGAAGGAATCGCTGACCGCACCCGGGTCGATTCCGCTGCGCACCGGCCCAAACCGTTCCCAATGGCCATCGACGAAACGCTTCATCTGCATCTGCTCGATCGGCGCGTGGTCGCTGGCGCTGGTATTGGCGACGATCCCGGGAATCAACATGGGAATTGGCGTCCCCTTCAAGGAACGCGCCTGCCTCATGATGTTGTCGCGGGAGAAGTCGTCGCCGCAATTGCGCAGGACCGCAACCATCAGGTTGGCAAGCGCGTAGCCCACGATTCCCAAGCTGTTGTTCTTGCTGATTGCAGGCGCGTAGCGATCCATGAACGCGGACCACTCGGCGAAGCCGGGATCGCCGCCCTGCACACCGCCCTCGTACAGGATGGTGGCGGAAAGCAGTCCTTCCGCGTTCTGCAGGCCTGCAGGCTGCAGCACGGTGGCAACCGAATCCGAAACCGTGGGGATGATGTGCTCGGGTCTCCAGCCGAGCTCGGCGAGGCGGCGGATCGCGAGCACCGTGAATTTCGGGGTGCTGACGTCGACCAGGATGTTGGCTCCGGCGGTCTTCAGCTTCGCGATCTGCTGATTGATGTCGGCATCGGTGACCGCGTAAGCCGCTTCCGCGACGATCGGCAGCTTGCCGCCGAGCCCGTCCTTCAAACCCTTCAGATAGTCCTTGCCGAACTCGTCGTCTTGATAAAGCACACCGATGCGCGCGCCACCGGCATGTTGCTCGAGCAGATATTGCGCGTGAATATGAGCTTCAATCTGGTAGCTGGGTTGCGCTCCCATGGTCCAAGGATAGTCGCGAGGCTGATCCCAGATCGAGGCGCCGGAGCCGACGAACAATTGCGGTATCCTGTTCGCGTTGAGATAAGGCCGCACCGCCGCGCTGGTCGCTGTTCCAACGCTCGCAAAGATGACGTCGACCTTGTCTTCCTCCACCAGCCGTCGTGTCAGCTCCATCGTCTTCTGCGGATTATAGCCGTCGTCATAGGAGATGTAGGTGATCTTGCGGCCCCTGATCCCGCCCTCGTCATTCACCTTCTGGAAATAGGCGGAGATGACCTTGCTCACGCTGCCGTAGGCGGCCGCCGGCCCGCTGTAGGGCGTCGTATTGCCGATCCGGATCTCGCCCTCGGCAGCACGCGCCAGGCCTGGCACGGCGGCAAGCACGAGGAGCAACGCCACGGTCGGAGAAACCGGCGCGCCAAGCAGCCGAGGACCACGGGGCGCCGACGACAAGGCCGGCTGCAACAGACGATCAAACATTCCCATCATGGACCTCATCACGCAACACAACACTTTGCGGGGACGCGCGTCGCCCGCACGACACCATCGACCAGGATCCGGCGGTCCGCGCCCCGCCGCAATTCCTGCGCAGCGACCGGCGTGAGACCGCGCTGGATCACCCGGTTTCGAAGCTCGGGTCACTCGAGCCGCCGTCGAGCCTCGAGTGACCCGAGTTCGGCGGCTCTCGCGTACCAGGCGCGGGCCTTGGCCGGATCGGGCGCGACGCCAACGGCTTTCAGGTTGGACAAGATCGCGGGGTCATAGGTGCCGGCCAGCGTCAGTGATGCTTCGGCGTCCGCTTCCGCGACATGCGCCAGGATCAGGCGGGCACTCGCAACGTCGCCCGCGCCGATGAGGTCGCGTCCGCGCTTCAGCATTTCGCTGATCTCGTTCTTGGTCAGCGCAGACGCGGCCGCCGGTGCAGGGCTCCTGGTCGCGGTGGTCCGAGATGCTTTCGGCGGAATTGACTGCGGGGTCTCGCCTCCGCCCGGAGCCGGCTTGACGATCGGGACCGACGCCACGATCGAATCGGCCCGTCCGATCGTGTGCGCCGCGGCGTCCAGCGATGCTTGGCCGTCATCGGATTTCGATTTCCCCGCTGTCCCGAAGTTTCGGGGAGACGATGAAGCGGTCGCTTCAGACTTCGTAACTGTTTCAATGTCCGGAGCCTGCATGATGCGCACCGCAAAGAACGCGAGGCACGCAAGCGCGGCCGCTGCGGCACCGAACCGGAAAACAGAATCGAATTCGAGCCGTTCGGGCGGAGGTGGAGGCATCACGACGGGATCGAGTGAAGGGATCTGCCAGGATCGGTCCGCTTCTGCTGGCGCCATTGGCATCGGCGCATCGTCAACCGCTGAAGCGGTTTGCCACCACGGCCGGGAGAGATCGGTGGCCGCATCCTCATCAGGCTCAGACGTCGCATGCGCGAGGCTGTTGGACAAAGCGGCAGGCTTTGCCGGGCGCCAACGTTCGCTCTGCGCATCACCCACGGTGATCCGCGATCCGCTACTCCGCAATAAGGAACTCATCCTCAACTACTCCTGCGGACACGCGCCATCGCGTCGCCCCGCAACACTCCCTGGACCGTTTGGCGCCTTTCTGCTCGGCGACTCAGCTTCCAAACCGGCGGCGAGACCGATGACCGAATCTATGGCCATGCCAAGCGGTGAATCGGCGATCTGGCAGCCGTGAATTCCCATTTCCTCGTCAGCAGGACGGACAAAACGCGCGCTACTACTTGAGCACCGCTAAATTTCGACCATCTCTTTTTCTTATTTGTACAGGTTCCGCGGTTCTTTTGCCGAAATCATGGCGAACCTGTCCAGCCATTTAGTTGGTGCTGGTAAATGCCGTCGGCGCCGGGGCGCACGAGATAGTGCGGCGGCGTCTGGCTGAGAACGATCTGAAGCCATGGCGCAGGGGCAAGTGGCGTATCCCCACAGATCGATGCGAATTAGCCGCGCGCGTAGAGGATGTGCTCGATCCGTGCGGCGAGTCGCAGCTGCTTCGACGAAAGGCCTCGTCCAACTCATTGGCGAGGGCCGCTCAGATCGTGCGCGTGATGACTACGAGCACTAGCGCAACGGTACGGCCGATTTGTTCGTCCAGCGCCCGCGGATCAATGGATGCACGCGGCCGACACGGCACGCACTAATTACATCGTGCCTGCCCCCAAATACCGGCGAGGCAGCAAATAACAACGAGTCGTAATATCTGTATTGGACGACGATGGCTGCTTCGTCATGAGCACCGTCATTCCGGGACAAGGCCGCAGGCCCTGAACCCGGAATGACGGTGATCACGAATGACGGTGAAAACGCGACTGCCGAGCTCCGTCGTGACGCAGTCGGATCAGCTCTTGCTACGCGCTCAACGGCCGCGACTGCCGCGCCGTCGGCCGTGCCGCGAGCTCGTCGGCGATCTCGCGGGCAGCGGCCAATGTGGTCATCGTCCGCTGCGCGAAACTCGGATTCTCCGCGGGGCAGTCGGCGCGGCAATGCGCGCCGCGGCTCTCGCGCCGGCTCCAGGCCGCGGTGGCGATCAGCAGCGCGGCGCTCGCCATGTTGCGCAGCCTCGGGCTGCCGGCGTCGCGCTCCATCCTGGCAATCGCGGCGATGGCCTCGGCGAGCCTCTCCTCGTCGCGGATGACACCGAGCTGGCTCGTCATCATCTCGCGCAGCGACACCTGCGCTGCGCCCGCGCAGGATCCGGCCGGATCGGCGAATGCAACGTGCTGCAGGGTGGAGGACGCGGTCAACGTCCGGCCGGAGATGTCGTCGGCAATCCGCCGGGCGAACACCAGCGCCGCGAGCAGCGCGTTGCCGGCGATGTGGTTGGCGCCATCCGTTGCCGTCGCGGCGACTTCACCTGCCGCCCAGAGCCCCTCGATCGAGCTGCGGCCCTGCGCGTCGACCGCGATCCCGCCCATGTGGAAATGCGCCGCCGGCGCCACTGGAATCGGCTGGCGGGTCGGATCGAGCCCCGCGGCGACGCAGGCCCGGTGCAGCATCGGATAGCGCTCGGCGACGTCGTCATCGAGCACGTCGCGCGCATCGAGAAAGGCGCCGCGTCCAGCGATGATCTCGGCCATGACGCCGCGGGCCACCGTGTCGCGCGGGGCAAGATCGACCAGCGGATGGCGCGGCAGCATGAAACGCTGGCCGCGCCGGTTGATCAGGATCGCGCCGGCGCCGCGCAGACTCTCGCTCACAACCGGCGCCGGATCGTGACCGGCCATCATCGCGGTCGGATGAAACTGCACGAACTCCGGATCGGCAATCACCGCGCCAGCGCGCGCAGCGATGGCGAGGCCGATGCCGGTGGCGTGCGGCGGATTCGTGGTCGCCGCGAACAGCCGGCCGATGCCGCCGGTGGCCAGCACGATTGCCGGCGCGGCGATCAGCATCGGCGCGGCCGCGTCGTCATCGGTCGGCCGCAGTTGCAGGCCACGCACCGCGCCGTCTTCCGTCAGCAGCGCGTCGGCGACATGGCCCTCGATGATGCGGATCGAGGGCGTCGCGCGCACGGCTTGCGACAGCGCGGTGATGATCGCCTGTCCGGTGAAGTCCCCGCGAACGCTGAGAATCCGTCGCGCGGCGTGCGCAGCCGCACGAGACGTCGCGAGCCTGCCGCCGTGATCACGATCGAATGCCACGCCGAGACGGACCAGGTCCTCGATTGCAGCCGAGGCATCGCGCGCGAGCGCCAGCGCCGCCGTCGCGTCGACGAGGCCGCCACCCGCGGCGATCATGTCGGCGGCATGGGTATCGGGGCTGTCGCCGGATGACACCGCTGCCGCGATGTCGGCCTGCATCGTCGTGCCGAACGAGGCCTCACCCAATGAGGTCGCGGAGATCAACGTGACCGGCTGCGGGGCGAGCTTCAGCGCGCAGAACAGTCCGGCAACTCCGGCACCGACGATCACGACGTGGCCGGATGTCTCGATCTGATCGTGGTCCATGTGCTGTCCAAATTCCACATTCCGTGCGCATGTGTACCGCGGTACCTGTTAGTTCTTCTTCAGAGACTTCCTTCGCTGTTTATCGGTGTTTGGCGACAAATAGCGGCCGTTCTGAAGGTCGCTCCCGCACAGGATGAATCGTCGTTTGCGACTCGCGCATCAGGACGTTTTCGCGCGGGGACAAAGACGCATGAGCGAGTTCCGGT
The DNA here is from genome assembly GCF_032484415.1 of Bradyrhizobium sp. SZCCHNS30572. NCBI lineage: Bacteria > Pseudomonadati > Pseudomonadota > Alphaproteobacteria > Hyphomicrobiales > Nitrobacteraceae > Bradyrhizobium > Bradyrhizobium sp. SZCCHNS30572. The sequence continues at coordinate 789,276 of NZ_JAUESY010000001.1, forward strand.
GCCGGAACTCGCTTCGGATGACACCTGCTCATGGCTGGCCCCCGCATCGAAATTTTTCATGACTGGGTTCCGCTTTTGAGCTTGGGAGTTCAATGCAAATGCATTAACCGGAGAGGCGCGGCGGACAGCGACCGCGGCAGGGAGGACACTGATGTCGGTACAGGCAGGCGATCTCGGTACGGTGTCCCGCAATCAGGGCTGGCGCACGCCGGTGGTCATCATCGTGTGCGGCTGCGCCATTGCGCTGCTGAGCTTCGGTCCGCGCTCCAGCCTCGGCTTCTTCGTGCAGCCGATGAGCCGTGAATTCGCCTGGGGACGCGACGTGTTCGCCCTCGCGGTGGCGGTGCAGAACCTGTTGTGGGGACTCGGTCAGCCGCTCGCCGGCGCGATCGCCGATCGTTTCGGCGTGATGCGCGTCATCTGTGTCGGCGCGCTGCTCTATGCCGGCGGCCTGCTGATGATGCGCTATTCCAGCTCGCCGCTGTCGCTGAACATCGGCGCCGGCGTGCTGGTCGGCTTCGGCCTGTCGGGCTGCTCGTTCAATCTCATCCTGTCGGCCTTCAGCAAGCTGCTGCCGCCGGAGCGCCGCGGCGTCGCGCTCGGCGCCGGCACCGCGGCCGGCTCGCTCGGCCAGTTCCTGTTCGCTCCGTTCGGCGTCGCGCTGATCGACCAGTTCGGCTGGCAGAGCGCGCTGATGGTGTTCGCAACGCTGATGCTGTTCATCGTGCCGCTGTCGCTCGCCGTGGCGACGCCGCCGGCAGCCGAGGCCAAGCCGTCGGAGGCCGAGCAGCAGTCGTTCACGACCGCGCTGATGGAGGCGTTCGGCCACCGCTCCTACGTGCTGCTGGTGCTCGGATTCTTCACCTGCGGCTTCCAGCTCGCTTTCATCACCGTGCACCTGCCGGCGTTCCTGGTCGATCGCGGCCTTTCGGCGCAGGTTGGCGGCTGGGTGATCGCGGCGATCGGCCTGTTCAACATCATCGGCTCGCTCAGTGTCGGCTGGCTGCAGAGCCGGCTGCCGAAGCGCTACATCCTGTCCTTCATCTATTTCACCCGTGCGCTGGCGACGCTCGCCTTCATCTCGTTCCCGGTCACGGCGGCTTCCGCGATCGCCTTCGGCGCGGTTTCCGGGCTCGCCTGGCTCTCCACGGTGCCGCCGACCTCGTCGCTGGTCGCGATCATGTTCGGCACCCGCTGGCTCGCCACGCTCTATGGCTTCGCCTTCGTCAGCCACCAGGTGGGTGGCTTCCTCGGCGTCTGGCTCGGCGGCCTCGTGTTCGAGCGCTATGGCTCATATACCCCGATCTGGTGGCTCTCCATCCTGTTCGGCGTGCTGTCGGCGCTGATCAACCTGCCGATCGTCGAGAAGCCGGTGGCGCGCGCCGTTCCCGCGACGTGAGTTGCGCGGCCGATCCGATCGGCTAAACATGGCGTGAGACGAAGAAAGTGCAGGGAGTGCGGCTGTGGGAACGTTCAAGGCGATCCGGATCGACAAGGCGGACAAGGGAACGACCGCGACGCTGACGCAGTTCGATGAAGCCGAACTGATGGACGGCGACGTCACCGTGAAGGTCGAGTGGTCGGCGCTGAATTACAAGGATGGGCTGGCGCTGACCGGCAAGGCGCCGGTGGTGCGCCGCTTCCCGATGATCGCGGGGATCGATTTCACCGGCATGGTCGAGCAGTCCAGCCATCCCGACTGGAAGCCGGGAGATGCCGTGATCTGCACCGGCTGGGGCATGGGCGAGACCCATCTCGGCGCCTATGCCGAGAGGGCGCGGGTCAAGGGCGACTGGCTGGTCGGCCTGCCGCAGGGGCTGTCAGCCCGGGACGCGATGGCGATCGGCACCGCCGGCTTCACCGCGATGCTTGCGGTGCTCGCCCTGGAGAAGCACGGGCTGACGCCGGCGAGCGGGCCGGTGGTGGTGACGGGCGCGGCCGGGGGCGTCGGCTCGGTGGCGACGGCTGTGCTCGCCAAGCTCGGCTACCATGTGATCGCCTCGACCGGCCGCTTGGCCGAGGCTGACTATCTCAAGTCGCTCGGTGCCGCCGAGATCATCGACCGCAACGAGCTGTCCGGACCGGCCAAGCCGCTGGCGAAGGAGCGCTGGGCGGGCGGCATCGACAGCGTCGGCTCCAATACGCTCGCCAACCTGCTGGCGATGACCAAATATGGCGGCGCCATCGCCGCCTGCGGCCTCGCTGCCGGCATGGATTTGCCAACGTCGGTGGCGCCGTTCATTTTGCGCGGCGTGTGCCTCCTCGGCGTCGATTCGGTGATGTGCCCGCTGCCGGCGCGCAAGGCGGCCTGGCAGCGCCTCGCGACCGATCTGGATCGCGCAAAACTAGCTGAAATCACTCACGAAATCGCCTTGGACCAGGTGGCGTCGCTGGGGCCGCAGATCCTCGCCGGCCAGGTCCGCGGCCGTACGGTGGTAAGAATATCCTGAGGACGTTCAGACTTTTCAAACCATGCTGCTCCATTGTTGCCATGGTTGGTATGGTAAGCATGGGGTAAAGATACCGCCTTACCCGCTGCGTGGGGTTAAGTGGGAGTTTGATGCATGCTCGCGCGTATATTGCTGGGGACCGTGACTGCCGGTGCCGTGATTGCTCCTGCGATGGCGGGTTCGATGACAGCCGACGAGGCCCGCAAATTCGTCGCCGGAAAGGTGTTCGCCTTCACCTGCGTCGACGGCACCCGTGGCGCGGGCCGCATCCTCGACGACATGGGCGCGGCCGGTGCGGTGCAGTTCTCCGGCTCGGGGCCGGTGCGTCACATCCGCCTGCCGGGCAATACCCTGCAGATTCGCGGCCAGAATGTCTGCGCTGCCATCAAGGGCATGCCGTTCGAACCGTGCTTCAACCTCGACAAGAAGGACGATCGCAGCTTCCGCGGTTCGGTCTCCGGGCTCGGCGCCTTCGCCTATTGCGACTTCCAGCACCAGGGCGGAGCCACCATGCTGATGGCGCGCGCCGTGGCGCGGCCGCGCGCCGCACGCGCTGCTGGACCCGCGGCTGACGGCTCCCACACCGAAGTAGCGGCGCGGGTCGAGACCCCGCGGGTGGAACGCAGCAAGGTGGAACCCTTGAAGGCAGATGCCGCGAAGTCCGCCAAGGCGGAAAGTTCCAAGACTGAGAACATGAAGGCCGAAAACGCGAAGACTGAAATTACCAAATCCGATAACGCGAAGTCGGATGCGGCGCCGGAGCTGCGTCGCTCGACCGATTAGTTGTTAGTTCACCGATCATTGAAAAACCGGTTCCCTATTATCATAGAGTAATTTTTTAAGCTGACCGCACGTTAGTGGTCATTGCGCCGTAGTCGTACGGAATCTTAAATTCATGCCTCGGTAGCGACTCGTGTGCAGTTTGCGACCAGGGGGGTGGCCCACGAGAAAGGGTCGTTATGTCGCTTTATTTCTTCCGGATCAGCCAGGGCCGCTATTCTGGCGCGGCTGATCAGCCTTATGAATTCGCCAACCGGGAAACCGCCTGGAACGAGCTGACGGCTGTCTGCTCCGACCTGATCGGCGGGATCTCGAGGTCGTTGCAGCAGGGGGCCGAGTGGCAGATGGAGCTGCTCGACGAAGCCAAGCAGCCGGTGTTCCGGATTCGCCTGGTGTCCGAAGCGGTCGGCTGAGGTCCGGTTGTCCGGGGTGATTGCGCCGCTGGCCGTCGGATTCGAGTCCGGTTTGCCGTGGCGGCAATCGTCTGCGCGCAGGCGCCTTTTGATGAAGTCCGCGTCCACCTCGGGCGCGTCAGCCGGGATTGATGGAGTTCGGCCTAGGCTCCGCGTCGTGCCCCGGCGCCGCCGATCTCCGTCACGCTCTCGTGCTCAGTCGCTTGTGATGCTGCCGGACGTCGGTCCTGGCCCGGCCACCTCATCTCAGGATTCATCCGCGCTGTGATCAGCGTCTTCCGGTTGCTGCCGCCTGCCGGCGCAGGTCGTGGCGGCAATCGTCCTTTGCCCCGTGCGCGCTCCAAAGGTCTTGCTTCGACGCGATCCTTTAGCGGTATCGGGAGACCAGGTGTAGCGGCGGCCGGTTTCAGGGTACCGTGTCATCCCTGAGCGCCATCATTTTATGGGCATTGTCAGTAATCTTACGGTTCCAGCATTAACCTCTGATAAGCCTGTTTCGCGCCCAATGAGGTCGGCAGAGACGACATGCGGGTTCGGAATTTTCGGAGCCCTCTGATCCTCTGACCTCGACCGCGCAGCGCAGCGTAGACTTGGATCTTCGGGCCGTCTTTGGCGCTGGCAGAACGCGGCCGAACCATGCAGTCAGCTGGGGTCCTCCGTGTCAAAGATGTCCATCCGTACGAAGATCATATCGGTCATCGCCTTCATGCTCGTCACCATGTGCGGGCTCGGCGTGCTCGCCGTCACCAGCATGCAGTCGATCAATGCCAACACGGTCGACATCGCCACCAATTGGCTGCCGAGCGTGCGCGCGATCGGCGAGCTGCGCGCCGACATCAATCTGCTGCGCATCGCCTTGCGCGCGCATGTGATGTCGGAGACGGCCGAGGCCAAGCAGGGCGCGGAGAAGCGCGTCAACGGAATCCTCGAGACGATCAACAAGGACCGCAAGACCTACGAGCCGATGATCACCTCGGCCGAGGAACGGGCGATCTACAACAACTGGGTGCAGTCCTGGGAGAAGTACGTCGTCGCGGTCAAGCAGGTGATGGACGAATCCAACAAGAGCGTCGGAAAGATCCCGCGCGAAGCCACCGAAATGCTGGAAAAATCGGCCGCGGCGATCGCGCGCGACGCCGACAAGTATTTCATCCAGGACATCGAGTTCAACAACAAGGGTGCCGACAACGCGACGCGGCAGGCCGCGGAGAGCTTCACGCGTGCGATCTGGCTGGTGATGTCGATCATTGCCGCGGCCGTCATTGCCGGCGTCGCCGTCGGTTTCTATCTCGTGCAGAACGTCTCGTCCGGCATTGCGTCGATCATCAAGCCGATGCAGGAGCTCGCCAAGGGCGATCTCGGCGCGGAGGTGACGCATCGCGGCGAGCCGACCGAGATCGGCGCCATGGCCGATACGCTGCAGGTGTTCAAGGAGGCGCTGATCGCCAAGAAGGAGGCCGACGAGCTCGCGGCCCACGATGCCGAGGCCAAGATCGAACGCGGCCGGCGCGTCGACAACATCACCCGCCAGTTCGAGGCGACGATCGGCGAGATCGTGCAGACGGTGTCGTCGGCCTCGACCGAGCTCGAGCATTCCGCCGGCGCGCTGTCATCCACCGCGACGCGCTCGCAGGAGATCTCGACCGCGGTTGCGGCTGCTTCGGAGGAGGCTTCGACCAACGTACAGTCGGTCGCGTCCGCGACGGAGGAGCTATCGTCGTCGATCACCGAGATCAGCCGCCAGGTGCAGGAATCCGCCCGCATGGCCACCGAGGCCGTCGACCAGGCGCGCATGACCAATGATCGGGTGAGCGAGCTGAGCAAGGCGGCGGCGCGCATCGGCGACGTGGTCGAGCTGATCAACACGATCGCCGGCCAGACCAACCTGCTGGCGCTGAATGCGACCATCGAGGCGGCGCGCGCCGGCGAAGCCGGTCGCGGCTTCGCGGTCGTCGCCTCCGAGGTGAAGGCGCTGGCCGAGCAGACCGCCAAGGCGACCGACGAGATCGGCCAGCAGGTGTCCGGCATCCAGGCCGCGACGCAGGAATCGGTCGGCGCCATCCGGGCGATCTCCACGACCATCGAGCGGCTGTCGGAAATCTCGTCGGCGATCGCGGCGGCCGTGGAGGAGCAGGGCGCCGCCACGCAGGAGATCTCGCGCAACGTCCAGCAGGCATCGGAGGGCACGCAGCAGGTTTCCGTGAACGTCGTCGACGTGCAGCGCGGCGCGACCGAGACTGGTACGGCTTCCACGCACGTGCTGGCCGCGGCGCAGTCGCTGGCCTCGGACAGCGACCGGCTGAAGCGTGAGGTGGCGTCGTTCCTGGAGTCGGTGCGCGCGGCCTAATCCGACATGGCGCTATGCCGCCGGCTGAGCCGGCGGCGCCTGCTGCTGCCGTCGGAACAGCACCTTCTGGTACAGCCAGCCGATGGCGACCAGCACCAGGCCGAGCCCGATGAACGACAGGGCGCGCCACACGCCGGTCAGCGCCGACATGTCGACCAGGAAGGCCTTCAGGATCGTCAGCGCGATCACGATCGCGGATGCCAGGCGCGCGCGCTGCGACTGCACGATGATTCCGATCCCGAGCAGCACCACGCCGAAGGCGAGCCAGGCGATCGAATAGGTGTACTGCTCGGCGGCGCTGGTCGGTCCTGCCGTCAGATCGGGGCCGTGATAGATCCGGCGGATCTCGAGGCTGACATAGGACAGCGCCAGGATCAGTGCGCCCGCGGCCAGCGTATTGCCATAGGCTGGCGGACGGCGGCCTGCGACCGCGTAGGACAACAGCAGCATCAGTACCGCCGGGAACGCATAGGCCAGGATCAGGATGTTGAGCAGGCCGCCCTTGATCGCGACGTCCGAGATCATCGGGTTTTCGAACAGCAGCAGGCCGAGCACGGTGGCGCCGCCGGCGAATCCGGTGAGGATCACGGCGCTGATGTTGTGCACGATGCTGCCGCTGCGCTCCCGCAGCCGCTCCAGCCCGATCGCCAGCGCCAGGGCCACGCAGACGTCGAGTCCCACTTCGGCGAGCGACGGCACCGCCAGCATGTCGCCGTCGTTGACGGCGTGGCGGATCTCCAGGAAGGCGAGCAGGGTCGTGAACAGGATCGCGGCGGCCTCCACCGCGCGCAGCGGCGCGTCGTCGCCATGGCGGCGCATCAGATAGCTCGCGCCCCAGAACGACGCCGCCGGCACGCCATAGCCCCACAGCAGCCAGTTGACGATCGGCGTGGTGCCGACATCGGCGCCGACGATGCGCGGATCATGGCCGATGCGCAGCACCACGAGCCCGGCAAAGACGGCCGCGAGCGTGCGCAGGAACGGGATCGGCCGGCTCTCGAAGATCCAGGCGGTGCCGAGCGACATCAGCGCCAGCGCGATCGTCAGCCAGCCCTTCTCAAGCGCGAAGGTCAGGGCCAGCGCCAGCGCGGCCAGCGTGCCGGTCGCGAACAGCGCGATCGAGGCACTGAGGCCGGGACGTTCCTCGCGCCGCGTCAGCGCCTCGGTGGCGACGGCAAGGCCGGCGGCGAGCACGACGGCGAGGATCGCGAACGGGATCGAGCGGTCGAGATGGGCGATGCGCGCATAGAGCGCGACCAGCAGTGCCAGCGGCGTGAACACGCCGGCCGCCGACCACACCACCGGCACGACGGCGTTGTGCGCGCGCCCCTGCGCCAGGAAGCCGGCGCCGCCGAAGCCCAGCGCGAAGATCGCGGCCGTCACCAGATGCGACGTGACCGACGCGCCGAGCGGGTTCGGCCCCATCCCGGGCAGCGCGCCGCCGGGCAGCACCAGCAGGTCCGGATTGTCGCGCAGCGCCCATTCGGCGAACACGAGGAACACGGTCGCAGCGGCGGCGGCCACCGCGCCGACGGCGCTCGGCGCGCGCCAGGCGACCGCCAGCGTCGCCGCGACCAGCACCGTGAAGCCGATCAGCGCCAGGCCGTCATGGAAGCTCGCCAGCACGACCAGCATGGCGCCGAGCAGATAAGCCGCCAGGCCGGCGGATGAGATCGGCTCGACCTCGTCGTTCTCGGCGGCGGGTCCGAACATGAAGCCGCAGACCACGATCAGTGCGGCCAGCGCGAAACCAACCGCGACGTGGAAAACATGCGGCGCCACCGTCTCGACGCCCGCGTCGAGTCCGGGCAAGGTCCACAGGAACGACAGCCCGATCGTGGTCATCGCGAGCCAGCGCCACAGCCGCACGCGTGCCAGCGCGAACGCGGCGGCGGTGACGATGGCGAGGTAGATGTACAGCGCCCAGTAGTTCGGCTCGCCGGTCGACACCAGCACCGGCGTCGTGAACGCCGCGACGATGCCGAGCCCGGCGAGCGCCGGGCCGTGCAGCAGCGCAGCCGCCAGCGTGCCCAGCGCGACGATGCCGAGCAGCACGAAGGCGATCGCGGGCGGCAGGAAGTCGTACAGCGCGTAGGCCGCATAGATGGTGGCGAAGGCGACCGCCGTGCCGGCCGCGGTGAGCATCGCCGGAATGTTGGCGATCGGCAGCGCCGCGATCTGCGAGATGCTCTCCTTGCGCCGTGTCCATTCGCCGGCCGCGAGCAGCGCGGCGGCGAACAGCGCGCCGAGCGCGACGCGCACCTCGGGGCCGACGAGGCCGGCCTCGATCGAGTAGCGCACCATGAAGAAGCCGCCGAGCGCCAGGGTCAGCCCGCCGATCCACACCACCCAGCGGGTGCCGATGCGCTCCTCGAAGCCGGCCGCGGGCTGCGGCACGGGTGGCGGCGACGCGAGCGGCGGCTGTTCGGCCGCTGCATCGCTCGCCATCGCCGCCGGCTGCAGGGCAGCCTCGGTCAGCTCCGGCAATGGGGGCGGCATTGGCGGGGCTTCAGCGGGCTCCTGAAGCGGGCTGAGCGGCGGCGCGACCACCGGCGCGGCCGCGATCGGGCGTGCCGCCTCGAGCTTGGCCAGCCGTGCCTGCACCTCGGCCAATCGGTCGGAGGTTCGGCGCGCGAAGGCGAGCGCCGCGAACGCCACCAGCAGGGCGATCCAATCCAGGGGCCAATCGAACATCACGCGGGAATCCTGAAATCGATGCCGCCGGGAGGCGTCACGGGTGGAGGGAAGCTGCGAGCCCTTGCGGACCCCGGCGAATCGGCCAACCGCTCCGGCGTGCCGCACGATGGCCGTCGTTCCCTCTGTGTCAAACCGTGGAACATAAGTTCAAAGCGCACCGGTACGCGGCTACGCAGCGCCGCAACTCAGTCCAGATCAATCCGGAACGGCGCGCTGTCGACCATCATGGCGCCGGGCCCGATCGCGTCCAGCGCGCGCACCATGCGCCCCTGGCGGCCCAGTGCCCTGTCGGCCAGGCTGACGATCAGCCGGTTCGGCGAGGCGATCGGCGAGGCCTGGCGGATCGCCCAGGCGATATCGAGCTCGTCGCGATTGGGGTTGAGCGCGCAGGCCGCGGCGAAGGCGCTCGCGGTGGAGCGGCTGATGCCGGCATAGCAGTGGATCACCAGTGGCGCCGCACGATCCCAGCCGCGCACGAACTGCAGCACCTGGGCGACGTGATCCTCGCTCGGCGCCATGAAGCCAGGAAGCTGCTCGGTGATGTCGTCGACCGAGACCCGCAGATGGTTCTCGGGGCGGATCGTCTCCGGTCGCCGCACCTGCTCGACATTGGCCATGATGGTCAGCACGTGGCTGGCGCCGGTCAGGCGCACGGTCTCGGGCAGGGCGGCGAGTGAGCAGACGTGGATCATGGCGAGCCTTTGAACGCCCGATTATACGAATGGGGGCACAAGGGCAAAAGCGCGTTTTGGATGTCAGCCGTCGGGCTGGCGCATGTGTGCGCCGACGGCCCTCAGCGCGTGTTCTTGAGCTGCCGCAACTCCTGGCGGACCAGATGGGCCTTGCCCTCGATCTCCGCGTTGAGCCGCTCGAGATGATCGAGCACCCGCTCACGGTTCTGGGGGGCGATCTCGACCGGTTTCTCGGACCAGGGACGGCGCACGAACAGGGCCACGATGGCGACGGCCAAGGCGGTCAGGAGCGGAAAGCTCAGGGCAACGAACTGGTGCGTGGTCATCGAAGACCTCCCAGGATCCACTGACCGAGCAAATGTATGAGCACTCCGGTGATAATGCAAACGACCCCCGACCCGTAGATCAGGCCCGCGGGGGTGCTGGGCGGCAGCACCCCATAGACGAACTGGGCAAGCGGCACGAACGTCCCGGCAGTGACGATGGCCGTCGCCAGCGTGTTGACCCAGTTGGCGGCCAGCTTCAGCCGTTCGTTGCGGCGCTCGTCCGGCGTCAGCGGCATCTCAGCACGCCCCCAGCACCGCGTTGAAGCGGGTCAGGAACTGCTTCTCGGCCTTGGCCGCACTCCAGGGCGTCAGATAATCCGTCACGGTGGCGTCCGGCAGGCCGGGGTCGCGACCGAACAGCTTCTTCGCCTCGCTCTCCGAGAAGCCGGCCAGCCGGGTCGCCTCCAGAAAAGCGGCGCCGCGGTCGGCCGCCTTGATCTGGCGCTCGATCTCCGGAGCAATCTCCGCCGGCAGCCCGAAGCGGATGTGGATCGCCCCGAGCAGCCGCTTCTCGACTGATTTGTAGCCGTCGCCGAGCACTGCCTTGAACGGCGAGATCATGTCGCCGATGACGTATTCCGGTGCATCGTGCAGCAGCGCGGCGAGCCGCAGCTTCGCATCGATGTTCGGCTTGCGCGCGCGCATCACCGTCTCGACCAGCAGCGTGTGCTGCGCGACCGAGAAGATGTGCGCGCCGGTGGTCTGGCCATTCCAGCGCGCGACACGCGCGAGCCCATGGGCGATGTCGGCGATCTCGACATCGAGCGGCGAGGGATCGATGAGGTTGAGCCGCCGGCCGGACAGCATGCGCTGCCAGACGCGGTCGTGCCCGCTCGGGGCCTTGTCAGTCGTCATTTGGGAGGCTTGAGGCGCGGGGCGCGGCGCTTGCCGCTGCAGGTCTCGTGGCAGAAGCAGGTGACGAGATGGTCGTTGACCATGCCGGTCGCCTGCATGAAGGCGTAGACGATCGTGGGACCGACGAACTTGAAGCCGCGGGAGGCCAGCTCTTTCGAGATCTTGATCGACAGCGGCGTCGAGGCCGGCACGCTCGCGGTGGTCTTGAACTGATTGACCTTGGGCGCGCCGTCCATGAAGTCCCACAGCAGCTTGGAGAAGCCGGGACCCTTGTCCTGGATGTCGAGCCAGGATTTCGCGCTGAGAATCGTCCCTTCGATCTTGGCGCGGTTGCGCACGATGCCGGCATCGTTCATCAGCGCGTGGATCTTCTTGTCGGAATAGCGCGCAACCTTCTCCGGCTGGAAATCATCGAAGGCGCGGCGGAAATTGTCACGCTTGCGCAGGATCGTGATCCACGACAGCCCGGCCTGGAAGCCGTCGAGGATCAGCTTCTCGAACAGCGCGCGGTCGTCATATTCCGGCACGCCCCACTCGGTGTCGTGATAGGCGACATAGAGCGGATCGCTGCCCGGCCAGGGGCAGCGCGTCAGGCCATCGGGATGGACGACAGCAGCGCGACCCATGAGACCGGCTCAGGCGACCGTCTGTTTCGGCGCGCCCTGCAGCGCGTCGGGATCAGCGATGCGCAGAACGAGGCCGCCGGCGGTGAGCGGCGTTCCCGCCTCCAACGCCTCGGCGGCGCGGTCGATGCGCAGCAGCGCCATGCCCTTCTGCGCGGCGGCCGAGCCCATGGTGCCGACCGACTTGTCGCCGGCCAGAATCGGCGTGCCCGGCTCGGGACTCGGCCCGTCGAGCAGCACCTTCGCCGCGCGCGTGCGCGTGGTGCCGCGATGATGCATGCGGCTCACGACCTCCTGGCCGACATAGCAGCCCTTGCCGACGTCGACGCCGTGCAGCCGGTCCATGTTGGTCTCGTGCGGGAAGGCGTCGCCATACATGAAGTCGAGCCCGCCGCGCGGCACGCTGCAGTCGATACGATGCGCCTCATAGGCGTCGGAATCGACGATCTCGGCGCCGAGCCGTGCGGCGATCTCCGCGAGCGCCTCCTGCGGCGCAATGACGCGCGCGCCGAGGCGCTCATGACGCGGATCGACGAAGCTCGGCTCCGGCGTGGCGCCGATGGCGCCATCCCAGACCGCGATCACGCCGAGCTCTCCGGAGCGATTGCTGACCGCGACCTTGGCCCTGAGCTTGTAGAGGTTGAGCTTGTCGGTGAGCGCCTGCGCCAGCGCGCGCGGACAGTCGAGCAGCAAGCGCTCGCCGGCGTCCGTCGCCGGCACCTGCGCCACCAGGAAATCAACGATGATCTTGCCTTGCGGCGTCAGCAGCGCGCCGAACCGGGCCTCGCCAGGCGTGAGCTTGGTGACGTCGGTGGTGAAGAGACCGTTGAGGAACTTGCGTGCATCGTCGCCGCTGACCTGGACCACGCCCCGGTCGTCGAGAAACGTCGCCTTCATCCGAAAAACCTCTTGCGACAGGCCGCACTGAAACGTAAGCCGCCCTGGCATAAACCACAAGGCTGAAACGCCGCCGCGCGGTGGCTTCATTCTAAAGATCGAGACTCGCGTGCCACCGGAGGCCAGCAAATGGGCAGGCGCGCGGCATGATCGATCTGTCTTGGGGCGGTCAGGAGAATGAAATCCTATGAGGGCTTCATGAGCGCGCGCTTCGACGTCATTCTGAAATCCGGCACCGTGGTCAATCAGGACGGCGAGGGCGTCCGCGACATCGGCATGTCAGGCGGACGCATTGTCGAGATCGGCGATCTCGGCGCCGCCTCGGCCGCCGAGATCATCGACTGCAAGGGACTGCACGTGCTGCCCGGCGTGATCGACACCCAGGTGCATTTCCGCGAGCCTGGTCTCACTCACAAGGAGGACCTCGAAACCGGCTCGCGCAGCGCCGTGATAGGCGGCGTCACCGCCGTGTTCGAGATGCCCAACACCAATCCGCTGACGGTGACCGAGGAGGCGTTCACCGCCAAGGTCGCTGCCGGCCGCCATCGCATGCATTGCGACTTCGCCTTCTTCATCGGCGGCACCCGCGAGAACGTCGAGCAGCTCCCAGTGCTGGAGCGCGCCGAAGGCTGCGCCGGCGTGAAGGTGTTCGTCGGCTCCTCCACCGGCTCGCTGCTGGTCGAGGACGACGACAGCCTGCGCCGCATCTTCCAGGTGATCCGCCGCCGTGCCGCGTTCCACGCCGAGGACGAGTACCGCCTCAACGAGCGCAAGGACCTGCGCGTCGAGAACGATCCGCGCTCGCACCCGGTGTGGCGCGACGAGGAGGCGGCGCTGCGCGCCACGCAACGTCTCGTCACCCTCGCGCACGAGACCGGCAAGCGCATCCACGTGCTGCACATCTCCACCAAGGAGGAGATCGTGTATCTGCGCGACCACAAGGACGTCGCCACCGTCGAGGCGACGCCGCATCATCTCACCTTGGCGGCGCCGGAGTGCTACGAGCGGCTCGGCACCTACGCGCAGATGAATCCGCCGGTGCGATCAGTCGATCATCGCGACGTCATCTGGTGGGGCGTCCACCAGGGCATCGTCGACATCTTAGGCTCCGACCACGCGCCGCACACCGCGGAGGAAAAGTCCAAGACCTATCCGGCCTCGCCCTCCGGCATGACCGGCGTGCAGACGCTGGTGCCGATCATGCTCGACCACGTCAATGCCGGCCGGCTGTCGCTGCAACGTTTCGTCGACCTCACCAGCGCTGGCCCCGCCCGCATCTACAACATCGCCCGCAAGGGCCGCATCGCCGCCGGCTACGACGCCGACCTCACCATCGTGGACCTCAAGCGCAGCGAGACCATCACCAACGAATGGGTCGCCTCGAAAGCCGGCTGGACGCCCTATGATGGCCTGCGCGTCACCGGCTGGCCGGTCGGCACGTTCGTCCGCGGCCAGCGCGTGATGTGGCAGGGCGAGCTGCTGACGCCAGCGACCGGCGAGCCGGTGCGGTTCATGGAGACGCTGCGGCCGTAACGGCGCTGCGCGTTGGTTTGCTCCGTCATTGCGAGCGCAGCGACGCAATCCAGAGTCCTTAGCGCGGCCCTGGATTGCTTCGTCGCCCTGCTCCTCGCAATGACGCGGAGCGGGCATCACACCTCGCCGTCGTTCACGCGAACAGCTTGTCGATGTCGTCCTGGGAAATCGCCACGCCGGGCCGCTTCGGGCCCTCCAGCAAGTCTGGGACGCTCGAGGGGGCAGCAAGCTCGGTGGCCAGCCGCGCCAGCTCCTCTTTTCCCCAGATGCGGACGAGCTTGTTGATGTGGTCCTCCATGAACTGCAGCGACTTGACCACGCGCGTGATCCGCTGCCCTGTGAGGTCCTGAAACGCGCACGCCTCGAACACCTTGTTCGTGCTGTCGACGATCTCGTCGCAGACCGCTGCGGCCGTCGGGTCCTTGACTTTCTGCAACTTCGCGACGCTGGCGCAGATCGCCTCCATGCTTTCGAGGATCGCGTTCCCGGCCGTCTCCGTATTCTCGACGATCGCGTCGAGGGTGTCGGTCATCGTCGCGAAACTGCCCTTGCCGTCGCCTTGAAGAGCGGCGAGTTCGCGCCGCATGCTGCTGATCTGGCCGAACATCTCGACCAGGTACGTCTTCAGCAATCTCTCTTCTTCCGGCGCAATCATCAGAAATCCCCGAATTTTCCTTAACGTTTCCTTACCAATTCTTCACGCGGCAGTTGCAAACCCCGGCCTGCTCTTCTGTGAAGGCATTTCGGATTTCGCTTCGGCGGTGACCGGCTCGCGACGCGGCTATCGAGATTTCACGTCAGCTCGAAACGGTACTGTGGTCAGGTAGGTGAAGATCAGCGACCTATTTTTGCCCGTTTTCGTTAAGGGCGCATGTTCATTCACGTCAAAGCCTTCAAATTGCTTCGTGAAGAGTTTCCGAGCCGACGTGGCTGCCGGGGGAGGCCATTGGGCAGAGCTCGGTCTGCTGTCGGTTTCCGCGACGCGGGGACAGCGCTTGGAGCCTGGATGAGCGCGCGGGCGTCACGACAGGAGGCAGGCGGCGTCGGCCGGCCAAAATGAATGCGAATGTCCGCTGCCAGGGACGACGCGGACGTGGGGGAGGAATTCCAGTACGCCGCCTCTTGACCCAGAGCTCTCTACCTGACCGCCATCAGTCGACCGACTTGCGTTTTGCCGAGCAACATTCTTGCCGGCACCCGATGGTTCCGCTCTCGGGGACGACCTGATGTCTGCAATCCCAGGATTCGATAGGCCGCCTGTGACCCCGGTCATCGTTCGGTTCACGGCCAGGCGCACGGCATCGGCGCGCCGCTGACGAAGCCGGATATTTCGACTATCCTGCCATGTGGACCATCAAGGCGGGGCAGAACAGGGTCCAGGAGGGGACATCGATGAGCACAGTAAGAAGCGCGCTGGCGCAGAAGAGTGGCGCCGTGATCCATGTTCGTTCCGACGACATGGTCGTCGAAGCCTTGCGCCAGATGCGCGAGAACCGGGTCCGGTCGGTGCTCGTCATCGACGACGGCGCGCTGGTCGGCATCGTGACGCAGGGGGACTGCGCCATCAAAGTGCTGCTGCCCGGGCTCGACGCCAAGCAGACGCCGGTGGGCCAGGTGATGACGGGCAACCCGGTGACGGTCAAGCCGGACCACCGGCTGGACAGTTGCATGGCCATGATGTCTCAGCGTGGTTTTCGCCATCTGCCGGTGCTGGACGCGGGCAAGGTCGTGGGCGTGATCTCGATCGGAGACGTCGTCAAGAACATCATCCGGGATCTGGAGCACAACGTCGACGACCTGATGGGCTACATCATGAAGGACGGCCCCGGGGGCTGACGGACGAACGTGGTGCCGTCGCCCTCCGCCTATGTCTGCTTTTGTGAAGGGTTTCGGATGCCGGCCGCATGATTGACGGCGCGGCATATTCGGGCGGCCGGCGTCCGAAAGCCTCCAAGAGAGGAAACCGCGCATGGTGGGCAGGACTGGTGCGGCAGGCTCTATGGGGATTTGATGGACGGCAGGTGCGGCAGCACGTCTGCGAGGCTACCGCTACGCAGTACCAGAGCGGCATCGACTTCCATTTCGACTGGGGCGTATCGCAATTCCTGTCGAAGCAGGTCTTTGTCGGCTTCGTCGGCTACGCCTACCAGCAGACTACCGATGATTTCAGTCAGCCCGCCGTGCTCGGCGGTTTCCGTTCGCGCGTGCTCGGCTAAACAAAAGCGGCCCACTCCGGTTGGAAGTGGGCCTTTGTCTATCGGCGAAAAAGGAAGTCCTATTGAACCGTCGCGTTCATGGTGATCACCGACGTTCCGGAGGCAGTCGGTCCCTTGCCAGTTGCCGTCACGGCGAAGCTGTCGGGGCCCTTGTAGCCTGCTTTCGCCGTGTACTGGAATGTCGAAATATTTAGCTTCTTCAGGGTGCCGTGAGCCGGCTTCTGTGAAATGCTCGAGCTTTTCATCACGCCCGCTATCCGAATTGGAAACAGGCAGCTTCCACCAGAAGCGACGTTGAAGTAGCCGGTCGAATTGATACCCCAGTCCGATAAGCTTCCGGAAGCTGGACACTCCGAAGCTGCGCGTGCTGGCGAGAGTGACGCCGAGATGGGCGCGGCGGCAACGAGGGCTAAAAGAACTGCTGTCGAACATCGCATGAAAGCCTCCCTTGTTTTTGAGTAACAATAGGATCGCGCTCCCAGCGTTTCCAATATTGACCAGGATCAACATACACCGCCCACTTGGCTGAAATGCGTGCCAAGGTGTGACCCTTGGCGAAAATTCGCAACTCCTGTGGCACCCAAGACTGCTCAGACAGCTAGATGTCTGCTCCAAAGCGGTCATTAGACCGAGACTTGATTCCTCGTCGGAGCCGTCGGTGTATTTGAGCTACGCAGAGTCTCACAAGTATGCGAGGTACGAACTTATCCAGACGAGAATCGACGTGATCATTCCGATTGGGCCGGCGTTTGCGGCGATGGCCCATGCGCTGCCGGGCATCCCGAGGCGCAGCCGCGTCTTGTCAAAATTATCCGGCAACGAGATCGTCGCCGGGTAGCCCTGAGCGCCACCGATCGAACCGACGCGTGCTAATTGGCCGGAAACGGCGATCTGGCCCTGACCGATGCCGCGAGGGATTTCGAGTATTCGCGCCCCGAATATCTCGCCGGGATTATCGTCGAAGACCAGCTTTACGGTTGCTCCGGGCTTCACTGTTTGGAAGGCGTTCGGCTTGAACGTCGCGAGAATGGTGATGTCGTTGGTGAGGATGAATGACATCTCGGAACGCGTCTGCAATGCCCGAGCGCCAACCGCCAGTGCCAGGCTGCTGACGTAGCCGTCGCCCGTTGCCCGAATGGTGGTCTGATCCAGCTCCCACCGGGCGTTTTCGAGCTGAGCCTGGAGTTGTGCAACGTTGGTATTCTCGCCTCCGATCTCGGATTCCATTGCGAGCCGGGCGTTCTCTACTGCGGCTTCCGCTGCGAGCAATTGGTATTGCACGGTGTCGTACTGCACCTGCGTGTCCTGCAGACGAAACTCAGCCTGAGAGCCGGTTGCGACGAGCTTCCGAATGTCGGCCAACCTTTGGGTCTGGTAGACGAGCTGTTGCTTCAAGGCATCGGCGTTCGCCTTGGCTTGATCATAGCTGGCCTTGAGTTGTTTGACTTGCTGCTGCGCCTGAGCGAGCGAGGCCTCCAATTGGCTGACCTTGTATTTGTAAGGTGCCGGATCGATCTGGAACAAGATGGCGCCGGCCTTCACCGGGGCGTTGACTTGGACGGGGATGCTTACGACCTGGCCCGAGACGTTGGGTGTGACCTCGACCACCCTAGAGATCACGACAAAGCGGCCGGCGGGCGTGAGCGAGTTGAACAGGCCAAGGAAGACCATCAAGATGAAAGCGCCGATGACAACGGTGATGGTGCCGGCCCCCCATCCCCACTTCACAAGCTTCAGCTTCGAGAACAGGAGCCAGACCATGACGATGTAGAGTACCATCACGAGGACCATGGCGCTTCGCTCCTTCGTATGCCGCGAGACAGCCGAAAATTGAGCCGGCCGCATTACGGCGGTTTGCCAAGGACGATTCGGCTTCTCGCAAACAGCATCTGCAACATTCTCATCCAAATTATTCTGAGTTGGCCTGTTGATCTGGATCAACGCGAAGATCGTTTCTAATGAAACTATTCGTCTTTGGCGGAGGAGGCGAAAATGAAGCTCTCAATCGCAATAGCGACTACGCTGCTGATAACCGGGTTCGTAGCCGCGAGCACTGAGAAAGCCAGCGCTGTGGTGTACTGCACATACGTTGGCTATCCAGCCAATTGCGTCGTACGGCCGGGCGTAGTTCTGAGGCCGCGACCCGTTGCACGACAGGCGGTGGTGGGTGCTGGGACGGTAAATCGCGGTGGCCCGGTCAATCGCGCTGGCAGACGTTGATTGGTCATTCTGCGAGCTGCGAGATTTGTAGCCCTGCACGAAGTCCCGATAATCATGGGACTTACGAAGAGATGCTTTATGAATTCAACATCTGACAAGAAGGGCCGTATCATGAAATTAGCGGCATCAGTAGTTTCTGCGTTGTCTCTTGTGGCGCTCTCGGCAATTCCGCTCAACGCTCAGCAATACAAAATGCAAACGCCGATACCGCCGGGCGTTGCAATCCCGGACAAGGTGGAGACCCGCCTTGGGACGCTGAACTTCTTCGACGGTTTTCCCGACGATGCGACCGTGGAAAAGCTCTACGACAATCTGGATTTCCAACACGCCGTCCAGGCCTACATGTTGGCGCTGGCTCCAGTGAACCAGTTGGCAAATCGGAAGGG
The DNA here is from genome assembly GCF_032484415.1 of Bradyrhizobium sp. SZCCHNS30572. Taxonomy (NCBI): domain Bacteria; kingdom Pseudomonadati; phylum Pseudomonadota; class Alphaproteobacteria; order Hyphomicrobiales; family Nitrobacteraceae; genus Bradyrhizobium; species Bradyrhizobium sp. SZCCHNS30572. The sequence continues at coordinate 807,711 of NZ_JAUESY010000001.1, forward strand.
CATCGCGGAACTGGGTCCGTTCAATCTAACGGTGCCGATCTTCGAGGATAGGATGGACTCGAAGTCGCTTTTTCTCACGCCGAACAACAACACGCCGTACACTTGGTTTTGGCTCGACCTGCGTGACGGGCCTCTGGTGCTCGAAGTGCCACCCAATGTGCTCGGCCTCATCAACGACATGTGGTATAATTTTGTCACTGATGTTGGACTCGTCGGTCCGGACAAGGGTCAGGGCGGCAAGTACCTGATCTTGCCGCCCGGCTACAACGGCGAGGTGCCGACCGGCTTCTTTGTCGTGAAGCCGGCGACGTTCAGCGTCTGGGTTCCGTGGCGCTCGTTCTTGGTCAATGGCGATCCGAAGCCCGGCGTCGACGCGGTCGAAGAGCACACGAAAATCTATCACCTGAAAGATGCTGCGAATCCGCCGAAACTCAATTTCGTGCATGTTTCCGGCAAAGCATTTAGCACGCTGGCTCCGGGAGATTATCCCTTCTGGGAGTATCTGAATCAGGTTGTGCAGGAGGAGCCGACCGATACAGTCGACCCGGTCACACTCGGCCTCTACGCATCGGTCGGCATCCGCAAGGGTAAGCCCTTCGCGCCCGATACACGGATGAAAAAAATTCTGACCGAAGCCGCCTTGGTAGGTGACGCCACCGCGCGTGCAATCAATGGCCGGTTGCGGATCAAGGAGAGCTACTATTATCCCAACAGCGCATGGCGCACGGGTTTCTTCGGCGGCTACAAGTTCGAGGAAAACGGCGCGCGCATCCTCGATGCCTACTCCGCATTCTTCTTCTACGCGACCGGCGTGACGCCGGCGATGGATTCCAAGTCGGTTGGCGAGGGATCGCAGTACATGGCCGCGTTCGTCGACAGCCAAAACAAGCCATTCGACGGCGGAAAGAACTACAAGCTGCACTTGCCGCCCAATATTCCAGTCAAGCAGTTCTGGTCGGTCATCCTCTACGACAATCAGACCCGCTCCATGCTGCAGACCGACCAGCGTTGGCCAGCCGCAACCAGCCAGAACCCGAAACTCATGGTCAACGCGGACGGGTCAGTGGACGTCTATTTCGGGCCCAAGGCTCCGGCTGGGAAGGAGAACAACTGGGTGCAGACCATCCCCGGCAAAGGATGGAACACGCTCCTGCGCCTCTACGGCCCGCTTCAGCCGTGGTTCGACAAAACTTGGCGTCCCGGCGAGATTGAGCCGATATAGCAAGAAGGAGGTCCGAGCTTCGACGCGCCTCTTCATTTCCGCTCCTGGCCCCATCTCGGACCTTCCGATCGGCCCTGGCCGACGTCGGCTGCTGGGGCTCAACCGGAAGTAAGCACTCGCGGGAGCGGAGGGCTGCTTTTGATCGATTTCGTTGAAAAAGTCAGCAGTTGCGACGCAGAGATATCGGTGATTCAGTCTGTCTAGTGGGCAGGACTGAAGGTCATGATGGGGCATCGGCAAGTCGAACAGGCTGCGTTGTTCTATGAGTTCTCGCTGGAAAGGCACATCCCAGCCGACCACCTCGTGCGGTCGATCGATAGGTTCGTCGACCTTGAGGACTTACGGCGGGAGCTGGCGCCGTTCTACAGCAACATCGGGCGGCCCTCGATCGATCCGGAGCTGATGATCAGGATGCTCTTGATCGGCTATTGCTTCGGCATCCGATCGGAACGGCGCCTCTGCGATGAAGTCCATCTCAATCTGGCATACCGCTGGTTTTGCCGGCTGGGTCTAGATGGAGGCGTCCCCGATCACTCGACGTTCTCGAAGAACAGGCACGGCCGCTTCCGTGAGAGCGATCTCTTCCGTCGCGTGTTCGAGACCGTCTTGCGCCGCTGCATCCGGGAGCGCCTGATCGGCGGCGAAGGGTTCGCAGTCGACGCGAGCCTGATCAAGGCGGATGCCAATCGGCAGAAGGGAATCGAAGGCGATAAGAGGCTTCCGCCGGAGGCTGCGGGTCGAGCGATCGACGAGTATCTTGCCGTTCTTGATGATGCCGCGTTCGGTGCCGCGACGGAGGTCACGCCCAAGTTTGTATCGCCCTCCGACCCGGCGGCGCGCTGGACGGGAGCGCACGGCGGCCAAGCCTTCTTCGCCTACTCGACGAACTATCTGGTCGACGTCGAGAATGCGATCATCGTCGATGTCGAAGAAGTATTGGCCGCCAAGCGCATGATTGAGCGTTCAATCGAAAGGTTCGATCTTTATCCAAGCCGGCTTCTCGGCGACAGCGCCTATGGCTCCGCTGAGATGCTCGGGTGGCTGGTCTACGAGCACGGGATCGAGCCGCACGTGACCGTCTTCGACAAGTCGGCCCGCACCGACGGGACCTTCTCGCGTGAGGCCTTCACCTACGACCATACCAGGGACGTCTATCGCTGTCCCGCTGGCAAACCCCTCACCACTACAGGGACGCTGGTGAACAACGACACGACGGTCCTCTACCGTGCGAGCAAGCGCGATTGTCAAGCATGCTCTCTAAGAAGCAGGTGTTGCCCCAACACCCCGGCTCGAAAAGTGCCGCGCTCGATCTACGAGGGCGCTCGCGACATGGCACGCGAGATCGCAAGCTCATGGGAAGGCCGCACTTCACGCCGGCTCCGCAAGAAGATTGAGATGCTGTTCGCGCATCTCAAGCGCATCCTCAAGCTAGATCGGCTGCGACTAAGAGGGCCGAACGGCGCACGCGACGAGTTCACCCTCGCTGCAGCCGCTCAGAACCTTCGTAAGATGGCCAAGCTGATCCCGATGCCCGCGCTGACGCCCGCGTGAACCACAACGCGCCAATTCGTCCTCGAAACAGATGGCGTTCACGACGAAACTACTGCCGACTTTTTCAACGGAATCGATCCCTAGCGGAAGTCAGCCTCATGTTGAGCCATTTCCTGCAGTCGTCGCCAGCCGGCTTCAGGTCGCGCAACAGCGCGGCAAATCCTGCAAAAATTGCAACCTTGTGACTCGCTGCTCGCCCGCCTCAGATGGGTCCAAGACGTCCACGATCAGAACCGAATCTCCATCTGGCTCGACGAAAACCTCGAAGCGGTTGAACTCGAAGCGCAATTGAGATGCCGAGGGTTCGGCCATTGCGCTCGTCAAAAGCGCCTTCACGCTAGGCGTGCATTCATAGGCCAGAAACTGTTCAAGGAGACTAGGCCACGTTTCATCGTGCATAGCGCGGTCCATCAGTTAAGACCCGTTCACATAACACTCCGCACTTTCGATGTCTCCTGCTGGGCCCATAACGGATCTGGTCGCCGGCTCGCGTGAGGGTCTGCTTCTGATGCTCAACCGGAAGCAGGGGCCCGGGAACAGCGCTCCGACTCGGCTGTATTTTGCTGTCTTCTTAGGGTTGAGGAAACCGGTTCGCGCTATTCGCCTGTGACCTTCAAGACGGTAAGGTTGGCCCCAAGGATAATGTCCGGCGTACTTCATCGCGTTTATGATCGTGGTCGTCTTGACTGCCGTGGTGTCGCTTCGCCGATCCATGACTCTATCACGGAACGCTCGGGGGGCTGGCCCGGCCCAGCGGCTGGCAGCGCGGCGGCGGGCGCTTTGGCCTGTATTCTGCGCGGCAATTTTTGAGCTTGGGTTGATTGGACTCAGTCATGTTCAAGACAACCAGGAACTTGGTCCCTCCGCGACGATCCATCTCATGGCGCTTCCGGCCGCTTTTATCGGCGGCTGGTTTCTTGGCGTCATCGGCGGAATGGATTGGGACTGAAGCGCCGCAAGAAATGCAAAGCAAAAAGCCCGTCGGGCGAATCAGTCGCGCGATCTTGTCTGCAACGCCGTCGTTCGCGCTCGCCGCAACTACACGAAACACCTGTGCCGAAACGGCAATTTCGCGTATTGTCTCAACGTGATCGCGCCCGTAGCCTCTTCCGGGCAAAAGATTTCACTTTCGTTTTTCCAGAATATGTGTCTATCCTCCACCCATCCCGCCTCAAGGAGAGGGGCGTACGCGCGGTCGTCACGAGACGCGAGGCGGGAAGGCGGTGGACGCGTCGGGTTGCAGCGTGGCTTTGGCTGCGCGGACGAACAATCCCGATGCGGACGTGAAGTCGCGTGGTCCTGGCCTCCCGATGCCGAGGTCAAGCCTGAGCGTGATGCGAGAGCATCGGCGCAGGCGATGGGGGCAATCAAGCCGGTCCCCAGGGAGAGCGCGAAAGAAGCGTTAAAACCATCGCGCAGGGAAGGCTGGGCTCATCCGGCTGCACCTGTGGTTCCTGCCCCGTGCACTTTTGTTCGCACGGGGGCCATGGGCGTCAGCCGACGCCCAGCCTTCCCTGCGCCCTCGATTGAATGAGGGCCGAACGTCGGTCATCGCTCGGACGCATCGCGCCGCGAGGACGATGAGGCGTGTCTCGATGCTGTTTGAGATGTGAAGACGGATCTCGGCCCCGATGGGCGCTCTTCGTTTTGGCTCCGTCATTGCGCTCGCAATGACGCGGAGCTTGTCGACGTAGTTGTCGTAGCCTGGATGAGCGCAGCGATTTCCGGGGGCAACGAGGCTGCGGATGAGACCCCGGATGTCGCTGCGCGCATCCGGGCTACGCGCGAGGAGCGGGAGAACCTACTGCGTCGCGCGCGACAGCGAGAACTCGCCGTTGCGGACGCGCTCCGGCAGGCCTTCGACGAAGGTCGCCACCGCGTCCTCGCCATAGGTGGTGACGAGTTCGGCCAGCGCCGCGAACAGGCTGGCCTGCGCCAGGCAGTCGCCGTCGACGCCGTCATGGCGCGCTTCCGCCCAGGCTTCGTTGAGGTAGCTGAGCGCGGCCTGCTTCTGCTCGTGGTCGGGCAGGACGGCGGGGAGGGCGCTGAAAGTGACGGGAAAGCTCATTGAATTCAGTCTGGCGGGGCCGCGAGGCGCGTTGAATTCCGAACGCGGACGCGCCGGACCAGTGAGGTTTACCACGCAGGCGGCGGACGCCTAGGCCAGTTCTTTAGGAAAGGTTAACAAGGTTAACGCAAACGTGGATAACGCCCGCGCGCCGTCAACCATGGGCCATCAGTTGGCGTAGCGCGCCGTGAGGTCGCGCGAGATCTTCGAGCCCTCGTCGATGTAGCGGCGGATCGCCACCATCGCCGCCGGCGTGCAGGTCCGGTAGGTCTGCTGAAAGCCGTTATAGCCGCGGTTGAAGCCGGCGATCATCCGGGCGCGGCGTTCGCCCGACGGCGTCTCGGCATCGATCAGAGCCTGCATCTGGTTGCGCCATTTGGCGCCTTCATTGCTGCCGCAGATGCCGCGGAGGTAATGCAGGGTTCCAAGGATCTCGGCCAGCCGCTGCAGATCGCCATCGAACGGCGCGGCCGCATCCTGCGCGCGCGCGGGCACAATGGCGCAGGCGGCAACGAGCATGAGGGCGGCCAGGAGGCGCTTGGGGATCATGGGGAACACCGACGTCATATGCCTTTGCCCCGTGGCGGACGCAAGGCGCCTACACCAGGGTCCGTGCGGCGGCGATGATCTCCGGCAGCCCATCGGTCAGCGTCAGGCCCTCCAGCGCATCGGGGCGGCGCCACTGAAAATCGTCCAGTTCCGGGTCGAGCCGGGGCTCTCCGGCCCGCCAGCGCGCCGCAAAGGGAAGGATCACGTAGTGGCCGCCGCCGCCCTGGGCCGGCAGCACCTCGCGCCAGCCGGCCAGCCCGACAATTGTGATCGAGAGCGCCGTTTCCTCCATGACCTCGCGCGCGAGAGCCTCGTGCAGGGTCTCGCCGAGCTCCACCCGGCCGCCGGGCAGCGTGTAGACGCCCTTGGCAGGGGAACGCGCCCGGCGCACCAGCAGGAGCTTGCCGTCGCGGAAGATGGCGGCGCTGACGGCGAGTTGGGGGTGGCGGGGCGGCGTCGAGGCGGTCATGCCAATGGCTCCAGGCGTGGTCTGCGCCGTAGCGTGAAGACGACCGGGCCGGTAGCCCGTGCTGCTCAGAAGCTTGCCATGATGGCATCGACGGTGTCGACTTCGTCGACCGGGTCAGGGTCGACCTCGATGTCGCCATTGATGATGCCGCCGGCCTGCGTCACCAGCGGCTTGACCCACGCCGCAGCCTGCTCGGCGAGCTTGGCCTTGGTGGCGTCCTGCTTGGCAGCGCGCATCGCGCTGCCGACCGCGAGCAGGATGTCGGTCATGGTCTTCGTGAGATGATCGAACTTGTCGCGAATCGCCGGGTCGGCCTGCTCATAGGCCTCGATGACGAGATCGCGGGCCTTGAAATTGGTGTGCGTGAAATGTTCTGGATAGGTCAGCGGCGACCACGCCAGAAAATCCTCGGCGCATTCCGGAATATCGGGAATCATTTCGAGCAGCATCACGGCTTCGTTGAAATGATTCAGATAGTCGGTGGCGAGCCCGGTGCGCGGATTGATGTTGGCGGCGCGCAGCATCGCGGCCCGCGCCGGGTCAATGGCGCTGCCCGCCGGTCGTTGGGTCGTGCGATCGGTAGGCACGGAATGGGTCGCCGCTGCGGTCATCCGCTGCAGTGTTGGCAACCCAAGTTAAAAGGTGCTGAACACACGACGATTTGAGTGAGATTATGTGTGGACGCTTCGTGATCACTTCACCACCCGCGGCTCTCCGGCAGATTTTCGGCTACGAGGAACAGCCGAACTTTCCGCCGCGGCACAATATTGCTCCGACCCAGCCGATTCCCGTAGTTCTTCTGGATCAGGACATCAGGCATTTTCGGCTCATGCGCTGGGGATTCATTCCGGCCTGGGTCAAGGATCCCCGTAATTTCACGCTGCTGATCAATGCGCGTTCGGAGACCGTACGCGAGAAGCCGGCGTTCAAGAATGCGATCCGGCGGCGCCGCGTGCTGGTGCCCGCTGATGGATATTACGAGTGGCAGGTGATCGATGGTCGCAAGCGGCCGTTCTTCATCCACCGCAGTGACGGCGCGCCGCTCGGCTTCGCGGCCCTCGCCGAGACCTGGTGCGGGCCGAACGGCGAGGAGGTCGATACGGTGGCGATCGTCACCGCAGCTGCGAGCCGCGATCTCGCCACGCTGCATCATCGTGTTCCCGTGACGATCAGGCCGGATGATTTCGCGCTGTGGCTCGATTGCCGTTCCGATGATCCTGAGGAGGCCATGAGGCTGCTGGTCGCGCCTCGCGAGGGCGAGTTCGCGTGGTACGAGGTGTCCACGCGCGTCAACACGGTGGCCAACGACGACGAGCAGCTGCTGCTGCCGATGACCGCGGAGCTGCGCGCCGCCGAGGACGCGCAGCGCAAGCCGGCGAAGAAGGTTGCATCCCGCAAAGTTTCGCCCGCGCCTGCGGATGACGGGCAGGGGAGTTTGTTCTGAGGCGGGATATCTCGACAGAGAAGATCGTCATCCCCCGCGAAAGCGGGATCCAGTGCGCCGGGGCCTCTCGTGCCGAAACGGCTGCTGGTGGAATACTGGGTCCCCCGCCTTCGCGAAGGACGACAGAGGAGCAAGACCCGCGACCGAGCGTTGGCCGCGCTCAGGCAAAGATCCTCAGCGCGGCGTGCTGCAGCAGCATGATGGTCTTGGCGTCCTGGATGCGGCCGTCGGCGATCATCGCGAGCGCGTCGTCGATCGAGAGTTCCAGCACCTCGATCTCCTCGCCCTCATGTGCGAGCCCGCCGCCGGCGCCGACGCGCATGTGAGGCTCGTATTCGGCGGCGAAGAAATGGATCTTCTCGGTGACGACGCCCGGGCTCATGAACGCCTCGAACACGAACTTGACGTCGTGCAGCCGGAACCCGGTCTCCTCCTCGGCTTCGAGCCGGATGCGCTCCTCCGGCGAGGCGTCGTCGAGCAGGCCGGCCGCCGCCTCGATCAGCAGATCGTCATGGCCGTTGACGAACGCGGGATAGCGGAACTGCTTGACCAGGATGACGCTGCGCTGGGCGAGGTTGTAGGGCAGGATCGCCGCCGCGTTGCCGCGGTCGAACACGTCGCGGCTCTGCATCTGCCACGTGCCGTCGTCGCGCCGCCACTCGAACTTCGTCGAGGTCAGCGTCCCGTAATGGTCGGAGAGCACGCGCGTCTCGTGGACGCGGATGCGGTCGGAGATGCTCATCGCTCGCCTCTATTTCATGCCGGGCGTCGGCGGGCGCCCGTCGAGCCATTTCGAGAACACGACGCTGTCCTGCACGGCATAGTCGAGCGCCTGGTAGAATTCCTGCACCTTGGTGTTGTCGCCGCGCACCATCAGCATCAGCTTGGCGATGCCGCGCGCCCGCAGCCAGTCTTCGGCGGCGGCCATGATGCCGCGGCCATGGTCGCGGCCGCGATGCTCGGGATCGACGCTGACATAGTAGACCCAGCCGCGATGGCCGTCATGGCCGACCATCGCCGACGCCGCGATCGCGGCGCCGCTGCGGCCGACCAGCACGGTGGAGCTGTCGCCACGGCGGGCGAGCGCGATGTCGGCGGCCGGATCGTTCCAGGGCCGCGTCAGGCCGCAGCGCTGCCACAGCGCGATGATGGCGGGCACGTCGGCGTCGGTGATGTCGGAGATGGCGAGAGCAGGGGCACTGTCCATGGGAGCGTCGAAAGCCTAGAGCACCTTGCCGGGATTCATGATCCCGAGCGGATCGAATTGCGCCTTGATCGCGCGCATCAGCGCGATGGCGGTCTTGTCCTTCACGTCGGGCAGCTCGTCGCGCTTGAGCACGCCGATGCCGTGCTCGGCCGAGATCGACCCGCCCATGCGCAGCACGATCTCGAACACGACCGCGTTGACCTCGTGCCAGCGCGCGAGATAGTCGGCGGTGTTGGCGCCGATCGGCTGGCTGACGTTGTAGTGGATGTTGCCGTCGCCGAGATGGCCGAACGGCACCGGACGCGCGCCGGGCATCAGCTTCACCACGGCGGCATTGGCCTCGGCAATGAAGGCGGGCACTGCGGCGACCGGCACCGAGATGTCGTGCTTGATCGAGCCGCCCTCCGGCTTCTGCGCCGCAGAGATGTCCTCGCGCAGTTTCCAGAACGCCATGCGCTGGGCGAGGCTGTCGGCGATCGTGGCGTCGTCGACGATGCCGTCTTCGAGGCCCTGCTCCAGGATGGTCTCGAGCGTGGCGCGGGCATCGTCGCGCGACGACGACAGCTCCATCAGCACGAACCAGGGATGCTGGCCCGCGAGCGGCGCGCGGTTGCCGGCGGCGTGGCGGATCGAGAAATCGAGCGCGATCGCGGCGATCAGCTCGAAGCTCGTGAGATTGCCGGCCGCCTCGCGCTGCGCGATCGCCAGCAGCTTGAGCGCGTCCTCCGGCGACTTGAGGCCGACGAAGGCGGTCTCGATCGCGCGCGGTTTCGGGAACAGCTTCAGGCTCGCCGCGGTGATGATGCCGAGCGTGCCCTCGGCGCCGATGAACAGGTTGCGCAGGTCGTAGCCGGTGTTGTCTTTCTTGAGCTTGGACAGCGCATTGAGCACCCGCCCGTCGGCCAGCACCACCTCGACCCCCAACGCCATCTCACGCGCCACGCCATAGGCGAGCGCGGCGGTGCCGCCGGCGTTGGTCGAGAGATTGCCGCCGATGGTGCAAGTGCCCTCGGCGCCGAGCGACAGCGGAAACAGGCGGTCGACCTCGGCGGCCTTCTGCTGCGCCACCTGCAGCACGACGCCGGCCTCGGCGATCATCGTGTTGGAAGCGGTGTCGACGTCGCGGATCTTGTCCATGCGCCTGAGCGACACCACCACCTCGCCATTGTGCGGCGTCTGGCCGCCGACGAGGCCGGTGTTGCCGCCCTGCGGCACCAGCGCGATGCGATGCTGGCTGGCAAGCTTGCAGATTGCGGCGACCTCGGCCGTCGAGCCTGGGCGCAGCACCAGCGGCGAGCGGCCGTGGAACAGGTTGCGCTCCTCGGTGACGTAAGGCGCGACGTCGGTCTCCGCGGTCAGCGCCTGGCGCTCGCCGACGATGGCGGCGAATTGCGCGATCAAATCGGGCGGCAGCGGCGGCAGGGCAGGCGGGCTAATGTTCATCGTTGGTCGCTTCCAGTGTTATCTCGGCGCGGCGGCGCGGCGCAGCCGGTCGTTGATGGCCTCGCCCAGTCCGTCGTTCGGGATTGGCATCACCGCGATGCTGTGCGCTCCCTTGGCATCGAGGCTGCGAAGATAGCCGAAAAGATGCGTCGCCGCCTCTGCCGGATCGCCAGAGGGCGACAGGTTCAGGATCGCGGCGGCCTCGTGGGCTCCGGGCAAGGTGGTGGGTCCGAAGGCGAGCAGCGCCTCGCCGGGCGCGACCTTGCTGGCGTCGAGGCGCACGCGGGCGCGCGGGGCATAGTGGGAGGCCAGCATGCCCGGTGCCAGAGGCTGCTCGGACGTCCCGGTCTCTGCGGCGGGCCGCGCCAGCACATGGCCGAGCACGGCCTCGATCGCCTCGCTCGGAACTCCGCCCGGGCGCAGCAGCGTCGGCGCATCGAAGCAGCCGACGATGGTCGATTCGACGCCGACCTCGACCGGCCCGCCGTCCAGGATGAGGTCGATTCGCCCGGTGAGATCGGCCGCGACATGCGCCGCCGTGGTCGGCGACACGTGGCCGGAGATGTTGGCGGAGGGCGCCACGACGGCGCCGCCGAACGCCATGAGCAGAGCTTGTGCGGTCGGATGCGCCGGCACGCGGATCGCCACCGTATCGAGGCCGGCGGTGGCGAGGTCGGCGACGGGACAGCCGTCGCTCTGCGGCACCACGAGGGTCAGCGGTCCCGGCCAGAACGCAGCGGCCAGACGCTCGGCGGTGGCATTGAAGCGGCCGATACGCTGCGCCGCTGCGATATCGGCGACATGGGCGATCAACGGATTGAAGGCGGGCCGGCCCTTGGCCTGATAGAGGCGTGCGATGGCCGCGGCATTGGCCGCATCGGCGCCGAGGCCGTAGACGGTCTCGGTCGGGAACGCGACCAGTCCGCCGCGCGCGAACGTCGCCGCGGCTTGCGCGATTCCAGCTGCGTCGGCGGGCAGGATCCTGGTCTCGATCGCTTGCATGTCTGGGGCGGGCATCGATGGTACGGGACGGCGGTGGCTTCCGCGCTCGGCTATAGCGGGCGCGGACGTCCGAATGAAGCGCGCAAATCGCCTGTCGCCTTGCGCTCGCGCCATGGCCGCCGGACAAAGCCCCACGGCCTCAAGCGGTTAACCGCTCCGCCGACGATCGACGATTTCGATGCGATTTCCTGCCTTGTGTCCTTGCGAAGACGGAAACCCGACGCTATAAGCCGGCTTCCCAAGTCGGAGCGTGGCTCAGCCCGGTAGAGCACTGCGTTCGGGACGCAGGGGTCGCAGGTTCGAATCCTGCCGCTCCGACCAAAAATCCCCTGCAATTACGGCATCTTCTGATCATCCCGTCTTCCTCGATTTCTTCTGGGGTACAGATTGGGGTACAGATTGAGCCTGTTTCGGGGCCTTCGCCTTCTTTGCCGTGATGCCCGCAATCGCACCCTTCATGTGGTCCGGATGATGATGTCCGTAGACCTCACGCAGCACTTCAACTGACATTCCGAGATAGCCGGCCGCCTGCCACTCATCGACGCCCGCCTGCATCAGCCAGGTCGCCGCGGTGTGGCGCAGGGTGTGCGGCGTGACCTTGATGTCGACCTTGGCCAGGCGCACGGCACTGGCGAAGCCCTTCTTCACCCGCTTCACCGGAAGCCCGCGATACTCGACGAAGTTCTCGGACACGGTCCCCTTGGCGACCCAGCGCCGCATGTGAGCGAGCAGGCGCGGCGGCAGCGGCACGGTCGGCTGCTGCTTCTTGGTCTTACGCTTGCCGATCGCCAACCGGTGAAACAGGCCGGCCTCCAGATCGACGAACGACTTGCCGGCCTCCTTCCGGATCGAGGCAGAGGCGATGGCGCCGGCTCGAGTTCCAGTGTAGCAGCCGATCAGAAGGAAACGGGCGACGTGGCGCAGCGGTCGCTTGTCGGTGACCACCACCTCGCCCTTCCGCTCGCCGCGGTGGATCGTCTGCGTCTCCCGGTAGCGCCAGGCAGCCCAGATAATGGCGGCGGCCTGGTCGCGTGTAATCCACTCCTGCCGCGCCTCGCCCTTAGGCGGTAGGGTGACGTTGACCTCACCGAAGTGGAGGTTCTGGGCGGAGTGGTTGTTGATGGCGGCGCGCAGCACTTCGAGATCTCGGCGAGCGCCACCAAGGCCTGGACGGCTGGCGACGTAGTCGCGGCACGTCTTCGGATTGACCTGGAGCAGGGTCTTGTCGCCCCAGAACTCGTTGAGGCGATTGACGTGGCCGAGCAGGTTCGGATCGGGGCAATCCTTGCCGCCCTTGTCGTGATAATAGATCGCCAGCACGTCGCCGATCAGGATGACAGCGATGTCCTTGGCGCGGCGCGTCGGGTCGAATTTCTCAGCTATGTACGTGCCGAGGAATTGTTCCGCTTCGATTGGCGGTGTAGTTTCAGCTGCGCCCGCAGCAACTCCTGTGGAGACGACTTTTTGCTTGTCTCGGACGACCCACATGGCCGGCTTGAGTTTGCCTCCCTCGCGTCGGGCAGGTCGCTTGTAGAGGTAGGGGCCTTTGCTGTTACGCGACATAGTTCTCTCATGTCCTCGATGGCAGCGAGCGTGGTGTAGTGCTTGCCCGCGATCACTTCATAGGTGAGCCGGCCTCGGCCGATCTCTCGGCGCAGTCCTGCCAGTTTCATGGAACCGTCTGGGAAAGCCAGACGAGCTGCCACTTCGAGTCTGAGTGGAGTCTGAGGACCGATGAGATCGACATTATCGATGCCGTCGATTTTTGGTAGGGCCTTCATTTCTTCCCAAAAACCGACTCTGCAGTCGGCTCTCCCTTCCTTTCGGGTGCATGGTAGGTCTTGATCGTCTGCTTCCTGCCCTTGGTCAGGAAGGATTGGATGTCGCGCGCCTTGTTGAGCTTCGCTGCCATCACCCGAAAGCCGGCCAGCTCAGCGGCCTCGGCAGATCGAAACAGCTTCGGCTTCCCATCGTCTCCAGTGACCCATTGGGCTGGGTCACCGGGAATCGCGAATGATGAGAGATAGACGCCGTCGATCTCGTGGTGGCCAACGGCGGCCGAATAGAACGATTGCGAGACCTTCGTCATACAGAAACCTCTGCTTTGATCGCCGGGTGCGGATCGTACCCGAGGAGCACGATGTCCTTGTAGGTGAAGTCGAAGATGCTCTTGATCGCTGGATCGAGGCCAACCTTCGGCAATGGCCGTAGCTCGCGCGTCAGCAGCAACTTCGCCTGATCCAGGTGATTCAGGTAGAGGTGCGTGTCGCCGAACGAATGCACAAATTCACCCGGCTCCAGACCGGTGACCTGGGCCATCATCAGAGTCAGTAGCGCATAGGAGGCGATGTTGAATGGCACGCCGAGGAAGACGTCCGCCGAGCGCTGGTAGAGCTGGCAAGACAGCTTGCCGTTTGCCACGTAGAATTGGAATAGGCAGTGGCATGGTGGCAGCGCCATCTCGTCAACTTCTGCCGGATTCCAAGCCGTGACCATCAGCCGTCGCGAGTTGGGGTTCTTCTTGATCTGCTCGATGACATTGGCGATCTGGTCGATTGCCTGGTACCTGACCGATGACGGAAATCCCGTCTGCCGGTCGATATCGGCATACTCCAACTTCCCTGGCCAGCTGCGCCACTGCTTGCCATAGACCGGGCCGAGATCGCCGTTCTCGTCTGCCCATTCGTCCCAGATCGTCACGCCATGATCATGCAGGAATTTGATGTTGGTGTCTCCGCGCAAAAACCACAGCAACTCCACAGCGATGGCCTTGAACGGCAGCCGCTTTGTGGTCAGCAATGGGAAGCCGGCGCTCAAGTCGAAGCGCATCTGGTGTCCAAAAATCGAAATGGTTCCAGTCCCGGTTCGATCGCCCTTTTGCACTCCTTCGTGCAAAATGCGTTCGAGCAAAAGTTTGTATTCGAGCATATGCTTTCCTGCTAGTGTGTTTTTATTGCGCGAAGTTTGGAGCAACTTGCTCCTGGCATGAGAGCCCGGGTCCTGCGAGGCGGACAGCTTCTTCCTCCGTGTCATAGGGACCGGAGGCATCGAAGCATCCGGCCTCGGTGCCGTCCTCGTTCATATCCAGGTTGAGGATCCACCACCCGGACTGATCCTCGCCGACCTCCTCTGGCGGCAAGAACTTGACGATCGTCTTGCTCATGCCGCCTCCCGCAGTTCGCGCGTCGCGAAGAAGCCATCGTGATCGGGGTTGAGATCCATCCACATGCGAGCGTAGTAGGCGCTGTAGTGGTCGTTGATCTTGAACTTGTCGCCGTGCGTCTCGACGTTGGTCTCCCAGCGGATACGGTGCAGGATGGCGTCAGACGAGAACCGCGTGTGGCCCCTGCTGATCACCTGCTTGGTGAACCGGTCGAAGAGCTGGTAGACCTTCGGGTTGGACTCGTGGAATGCCCAAAACCTCTCCTCGATGCTCATGGCTGGACTCCTGGGATCTGGTTCAGTAGCCACATGATCTGAGCCTTCTGGTTCTCGATGATGGCTCGCTGCGCCCGGTTCTCCATCAGCTGCTTCGTATTGTGATCGAGCAACTCTCTCACACGGGTGGAGAAGAGGCTCTTCAGCGCGATCAGCTCTTCGACGGAGTTCAACAGCGCCGGCATCGACGCGAGGAACCCGTTCAGAGCTTTGGCGCGATCAGCTGAGAGTGGGGCATTGCCAGTGAAGGCGTAGAGGAGTGCATCGCTGGTCATGACCGCGTTCATCGCGGTACGCTCGGGCAGATCTGGAAAAGCCTCGCGCGTCTTCGCTAGGACATTTCTGTAGTCCTCGATGTGCTCTTCGTCGGTCAGCTCTTTCGTCGCCCCCCAGACATGACCGGGAAACATCTCCAGAAAACGTCTGGCGTCCGCCACGAACTCGAGCTTCTTCTGGTCGCTCACTGGCTCAACTGCCTTGTTCAAGTTGCTCTCCATGATGAAAATCAGCACCAGACCACGTCGAACAGCGGGTCTGTGATCTGCGATCGAATCCACTTCCGCATGCGGATGAAGCGCTCGTCCGGACTCTCGGGGCGCCAGCGCTTCTCGTTTTCGATCCACTCGCCGGTCATGCCGCTTTCGTCGTTCATCCAGACGATCTCGCGAGCGAGACAATCGGCGATGTCGAATTTTCCGGCGACCATGTCCGCGTCCTCGGGATCAATGTTGGACATGTCGACACCGCGGACCTTCCCGGCGGCGCCGATCGCGCAGACCGCTCCTTCCTGCTCCAACTCATCAGCGATCAGGCGCTTGCAGATCATCCCGTTCATGCCGATCAGGATGTCTCGGAAAAGGGACTGACCGCGCTTGCCGCGCGTGGCGCTGGCAACCATGCCGCGGTACCGGATGAAGCCCCACTGATCATCGTCGCAGTCCTCGCTGTATCCCGACCTGCTCATGGCTCGCTCCGCGCTCTGAAAATGGACAAAATGAAAGAGGACAGCCGCCCGTAGACGGCCGTCGATTGCATTCAAGCAAACGCCTGGGCGTCAAAAGAACCAGCGGCTGATCGGATAGCCCTTGGTGATCTTGACGGCGCTTGCGATGATCGTGAGCAGACCGATCGCATCGAGAATGTGATTGGCGAGAAAGACACCAAATACCGGCATGTCAGGCCTCGATTTTTGCCGGCAAGCCGGTTTCCGCGTTGTAGGGTTGGTCGGGCCGGGGGGAGATCCGGGTTGGATCTTCGCCGTTCATCAGCAGACGCTTGGTCTCTTGAATGAGGAAGGCAACACCGACGATGATGTTCGGAATGTCACCGCCGTAGCTGCGGAATCCGCTCCATCCTTCGGGATAGATCTGCGGCGGTTCATCGAAGGCGGCCTCGTCGCCGTTGCGGCGATCGAACACAGCATCGAGCTGACCGACGCCGGCTTCGAATAGCTCGCCGTTACCCACATCCCGGCGAGCATCGATCGGACCCCACATCTCGTTCTGGCGGCTGATCTCGGCGAAGATCAGCTCGTAGGCCTTGGCCTCTGCCTGTTTCGCGTCCAAAGTTCTCTCTCCTGTTTGCATGCTACCTCATTTGCATTCAAGCAAACGCTTCGTCAAGCGAAATCAGTATTTCTTGCCGCCCTTCTGGGTCCGGTTCTCGAACTTGTGGTCCGGGCGAACCAAGTTGAAGGAACTCTTCTCCGCTACAGCGCCAGCGAGGTCGAGGCCCAGCGCTCCGCTGAGATCTGCCGTCGATCGCAGCGCGAGTGCGAGGGCGATCTCTTTCCGGTCGAAGCCGGCGATGGCAACGATGGCTTCGGCGAGGCGATACTTCATGCCGCCTGACAGATCTCCCTCGCGGATAACGACGTCGGCCAGTTCGGTTTCGATAGCGCTTCGGTGGGGCAGCTTGTCATCCATCAGGTCCTTGCGGTCACCTTCCATAGCTTCGGACAGCTCGCTGTGGATCAGTGCGATCTTGGTGGGGACGATCAGAGGGTTGTCGCGCAGATCGGCGCCGGTCTTGGGGTCGATCCACCAATGGGCATTCATCTTGTGGCAGATATCGACGATTGACTGGACCGATCTCTTCAGCTCGTCCAGGTCGGCCTGGGTGAAATTGTCGTTCATGATGTCTCCTTGAATCTAAGTTCGTCCGCCAGGTCTTCGAACATCCGGACCACCTCCTTCTGGATGCGGCCTCGCTGGTCATTCCAGTCGAATGGTTGCTTGCCAACCTGGCTCTTGATGAGGGGCACGAAGCGCGCATACGCGCCTCGGTCTTCGATGCCAGCGGCTCTTCTGATGCAGCCCTCGATGTCAAAGGACCGCGCCATCTCGCTGAATACCGGAACCGGATTTCCGTTGCGGTCCCTCGCAAGCGTCTTCTGCGTCCAGCGCCCAGGCTTGGAGAACATCAGCAGACAGCGCTCGACGATCTCCAGCTCGGTGAACATCAGGCTGTCGGCACTTCCTTGGCCTTGTCGATCTGACGGTACAGATGGACGATCCATCCTGCGGTGACGACGATCATCAGGCCGGTGAAGGCATTCGGACCCCAGGGCCACGGGTACCACGGATCAGATCCGATGATGCCGCCAGCGACCCATCCCAGCAGGGCTGCGCCTGCCCACTTCAGGGCAGGGAAGCGTTCGATCATCATCGAGATGATAGCGCTGCCGGCGATCACGAGCGGGATCGACAGGAGGACACCGATCGCCATCAACCCCACATGGCCATGTGCGAGTGCCGCGATCGCCATGACGTTGTCGGTGCTCATCGTTGCATCGGCGATGGCGATGGTCGTGATCGCTGACCAGAGGGTTGTGACCGATTTCTCGCTGACATCGTCATCGTTGATGATGATCAGCTTGATGGCGACCCAGAGCAGATAGGTGCCTCCGAGGATGCCGAGTGCAGGAACGTCGAGCAGGCTGTTGGCGATTGTGGCCATCACGACGCGGAGCAGGATAGCCACTGCCGTGCCGCCGATGATTCCCCACTTCTGCTGGTCCTTCGGCAGCTGCCGGCTGACCATGGCGATGACGAGGGCGTTGTCGCCAGAGAGCAAGAGGTCGACCCAGACGATACCGAGAAGCGCGACCCAGAACAGGTGGTCCATGAAAATCTCCAGTTCAAGAAAAAGGGCGGCCCCGAAGGACCGCCCCGTTCAGATGAAGCGCCAGATCAGGCAGCGAGCAGCTTGTTGTCGTCGACGTTCAGCGCCTTGCCGATATCGGCGAGCACGACGCGCTCCTGGTCACCGATGCCGTCCTGGTCGGCCACGTCGGCGGCGATCAGGAACACGTCCTGGCGAGCGGAGATGTCGCGGGTCATCAGTGCCTCGATGGCGCGCTTGTTCTCCATGCGGCCGGCGCGGCTCTTGGCGCGGGCGAGGGCGGCATTGAGAGCCTCCTCGATCTGCGAGGCGGAGTAGGAAGCAGACACGATCGGGTTCGCCAGCATGCCGGAGATCGCAGCGTTGATCTCGGCGTCGTCGATCGAGCCGTCCGCCGCGGTGACGTTGGCAGCCGCTGCAGCGACGCCGGCCAGGAAAGCCTTGTCGCCCGTGTAGCTGTTGATCGCCTTGTCGGCCTGCTTCAGGAGATTGGAGAGGAAGCCCATGTTTCAGTCCTTTGGTTCGATTGCAGGCTGACCGCCTGCGTGGGTTTGCATTACTGCAAGATTTGCATTCAAGCAAGCAAAAAAGCGAACGGGCCCGTAGATCCGTTCCGTTCTTGTCGCCTACGGCTCACATGTCGTGAATGCCGAAGCCAGTCTCCCCGCAGCGCGGGCACTTCCAGCCGTAGCTTCCGTAAGCCCCTTCGTCGTCAGCTTCCCGCCTGTGATCGATGAACAGGCAGAGCAGTCGCTTCAGCCAGGTCATGAGCACCCCGTGGTCTCGCCGCACGTGTCACACTTGAGACAGGTGCCGTTGCGGACCATGGTGACGTTCCCGCACGATCCGCAGGTGTCCCCGGTGTATCCGCTCAGTTTTGCGACTGAGCGTTTGTCGAGCGGCTTTGCGCTGTACCGCGGTGCTTCCACCAATGCACCGACGATCATGACGCCTTCGACGGGGGGAGCAGACTCCGACACTCGGCCAACACCATCTCCGATTGCGGTGTGGCCGCTCTCCTCGGGGGTGACGTGCGCCAGATCATCACGATCGAGGTAGTTGATCGCGATGTCCCGGAACACGAAGTCGATGATCGAGGTGGCGTTCTTGATGCGATCGTGCTCCTGGACGAACCCGGAGGGCTCGAACCGGAAGAACGTGAAGGCATCCACGAACTCCTCCAAGGGCACGCCGTACTGCAGGCCGAGACTCACAGCGATGGCGAAGGCGTTCATCACCGACCGGAAAGCAGCGCCTTCCTTGTGCATGTCGATGAAGATCTCGCCCAGCCGCCCGTCCGGATACTCACCGGTCCGGAGGTAGAGCTTGTGCCCACCGACGATCGAACGCTGAGTGTAGCCTGACCGCTTGTGCGGCAGCTTCTCACGCTTCCGGACGATCTTCTCGATCACCTGGATGACCGTCTTCGGAGCTTCCTCCTCGATCGATTCGTCCTCGATCAGGGCCGACGACAGAGGCTGGGACAGCTTCGAGCCATCGCGATAGATTGCGTTGGCCTTCAGACCCAGCTTCCAGGACAGCATGTAGGCCGCCTTCACGTCCACGATCGTCGCCGTCGCAGGCATGTTGATGGTCTTGCTGATCGCACCGGAGATGAACGGCTGCACTGCCGCCATCATGCGGATGTGGCCCTCGGTGGAGATCGACCGCGTTCCCAGCTTGCCACACGGGGTAGCGCAGTCGAAGATCGCGTAATGCTCCTCCTTCAGGTGCGGGGCGCCCTCCAGAGTCATCGTGCCGCAGACCTGCTGGTCGACAAAGTCGATCAAGGCCTCTTCGATGCCGAGCGCCTTCCAATCCGCCAGAAAGCGGATGGTGAAAGCGGACTTCACCTGCTCGTTGAGGATCTTCACCCCGGCCGCCTCGGCGACGTCGACGAAGTCCTGCGGCAGATAGCCCGTTCCGGTGGCGTACTCGATGATCTCCCTGATCTGCTTCGTCGTGTAGCCGAGCTGCTGCAACGCCGGCTTTACGGCCTGGTTGATGATCTTGAAGTAGCCGCCGCCGGCCAGCTTCTTGAACTTCACCAGAGCGAAGTCGGGCTCTACACCCGTGGTGTCGCAGTCCATCACCAGGCCGATCGTGCCCGTGGGCGCGATGACCGTGGTCTGGGCGTTGCGGAAGCCGTAAGCCTCGCCCATCTCGACTGCCTCAGCCCAGATGGCAGAAGCCCGCGCCGGCAGATCGGTTTGGGGACAGTTGTCCCAATCCAGCGGCACCGGTTTGATCGTCAACCCCTCGAACTCCGCATCGCCATTCTCCGCCGCCGCATAGTGGTTGCGGATCACGCGCAGCATGGAATGCCGGTTCTCCTCGAACTTGACGAACGGACCCCGTTCCCGCGCCATCTCGGCGGAGGTCAGGTAGGCGGTCCCTGTCATGATCGCGGCGACAGCTCCAGCCAGAGCCCGAGCCTCGTCGGAGTCGTAGGGGAGACCCATGGTCATCAGCATGCCGCCGATGTTGGCGTAGCCGAGGCCGGTGGTGCGGTACTCGTACGAGAGCTTGGCAATCTCCTTTGACGGAAACTGAGCCATGTAGACCGAGATCTCGAGTACGATCTGGATCAGACGGCATGCGTGGATGAAACTCTCCGTCTCGAACACGATCGGACCATCGCCATGGCTCGACGTGAACTTGAGCAGGTTCGCCGACGCCAGGTTGCAGGCGGTGTCGTCGAGGAACATGTATTCCGAACAAGGGTTCGACGCCCGGATGTCGCCGCCGGCCGGGCACGTATGCCACTCGTTCATCGTGGTGTTGAAGTGCAGGCCGGGATCGGCCGACTCCCATGCCGCGCGAGCGATGGCGTCCCAGAGGTAAGATGCATCGAGGGTCTTGACCGTCTTGCCAGTGGTCCGGGCCGTGAGGTTCCACTTGCCGTCCTGCTGAACGGCATTGAGGAACTCATTCGTCACCGACACCGTGTTGTTGGCGTTCTGGCCGGACACGGTCTCGTAGGCCTTCGATTGCCAGTCGACGTCGAACTCCTCGGCGTAGAAGTTCTCACCCTGCTCGGCGAGCTGGATCACCCGGTTGATGTAGGTGTCCGGGATAAACGCCATCCGGGCTGCCCTGACAGCCGCTTTCATCGACGGGGTATCACGGCTCTCGCCATCGCCCCAGGCTTCCCAGACGGCCTGCAGCAGCCGCTTGGAGGCCTTCGAGCCGGCCACCAGCGCCGCGACCTTCTGCTCCTCCTCGACCTTCCAGGAGATGAACTCCTCGATGTCCGGATGATCCACATCGACCACGACCATCTTGGCTGCGCGCCGCGTTGTTCCTCCCGACTTGATCGCGCCGGCCGACCGATCGCCGATCTTGAGGAACGACATCATGCCCGACGACTTTCCGCCGCCCGACAGACGCTCGCCGGAACCGCGGAGGTTCGAGAAGTTGGAACCGGTGCCCGAGCCATACTTGAACAGGCGAGCCTCGCGCAGCCACAGGTCCATGATGCCGCCATCCTGGATCAGGTTGTCGCTGACACCCTGGATGAAGCAGGCATGCGGCTGCGGACGCTCGTAAGCGGACTGCGAGTCCAGGATATCGCCTTCTTCCTCGTCGAAGTAGCTGTGGCCCTGGGCCGGACCGTCGATGCCGTAAGCCCAGTGCAGGCCGGTGTTGAACCACTGCGGCGAGTTGGGTGCGAACATCTGGGTGGCGAGCATGAAGCGCAGCTCGTCGAAGAACGCGCGGGCATTCTCTTCCCTTGCCGCCTCATAGTCCGCGGGCGACACGAACTGGCTCATGGTGCCGGGCGAGAAGTAACCGCCCTTCCAGCCCCAATAGGTCCAGCAGCCGGCGAGGCGGTCGAACACCTGCTTGGCCGAAGACTCCTCGGTCAGCCAGTTGGTCGCGTCGCTCTCGAAGTACGGCACGGAGACGCGGCGTTGGAGCCATTCCGGCATACCGTCCTCTTCGACGCGCATGAGCTGCTTCGGCACACCGGCACGGCGGAAGTACTTCTGTGCCAGCACGTCGGTTGCGACCTGCGACCAGGCAGCCGGGATCTCGATACCCTCCTGACGGAAGACCACGGAGCCATCCAGATTGCGGATCTCGCTGGTTGCCTTGCGCCATTCGATCCGGCCATAGGGATCATGGCCGGCAGTCGTGTATCGTCGTTCAATTCTCATTCGGCACTCGCGCAGTACGGCCAATCGGCCGGGAGGGGGTCATACTCGTTGGTGGGTTTTGACGGCGCCGACCAGGTTTCAACCTGGTAGACATTGCCCGTTGCAGTCCGGAAGACGTTCGGCTCGATCTCCGCCACCACCTTCGCGGTGTAGAAGAACCAGCCATCGCGATAGCGGCCCTTGGTGTCGCCGTAGATCACGCCACGCAGGTTGAATCCGCCTGCGTCGATCGCGACACGCTGTGCCTTCCGGATGCTTGCAGTGATCGCGGTCATCCGCCGCGCTTCGTCGACCGGTAGGGATAGATCTTCGAATAGTCGATCCTCATCTCGCGCTTGACCGGGAAGAAGGTGACCGGCAGCTGCGACAGCTGCTGCATGATCTCCTTGATCTGATCCTGCTGCGTCTTCGGATCGAGAGGAGCGAGCTGCTGGACCAGTTCCGTGACGTGGCTGCGCTCGAAACGTGTCAGACACCGCGTGGCGCGGGTGGTGGAGCCGGCCGAGGCGTACTGAAACTTCGGCTTGATCTTCCGTCTCTGCTGCTGCGTCGTGATGAAGTGGAGCGCCTTCATCAGCCCCATCGACGTGTCTTCAACTCGTAAAGCGTCCATGTCTTCCTCTCTTTGGTGAACTCAAAGCGTCTCCAGGCGCCGGATCTGGCGTCTGATCTGCTGACGAACGAAATTGTTGGCGTAGGGCGTGCGAGGCGTTGACGGGAAAACGGTCGAGTACCAGGCACCACGAAATTGGAAGTTGACCGTCCGGTGCTTAGCGCTGTGACCAAGCCTGAAGTCCTCAATCTCTCCGTTATCCTTCAGGATCTGGACTGCCTGCTGGACCTCTCTCACCTCGCGCTTCATGCTTCTTGCCCCGCTTCGGAAAAGGCCGCTTCGGCCACGCTTTCTTGGGGCGCCGCGGCGGTGCATCGACCTCCGCATCAGGGTCGACCTTCGCCAGCATTCGACGCCTGAAATCCTCGGTCTCTTTCGCGATCCGCTTGGTGCGGGCGATCTCCGTGACATCTCCGCGCGCCAGCTCGCCGTGCGAGCCGAACGTCTTCTTCGCGTGACAGTCTTTGTGCTTGCCCTCGATGAACGCCGGATCGTTCGCTCGCGGCGTCGTGTCCTTGGCCTCAGTGTCCCAGCACCGCAGCTGCAGGGCAGGGACGTGGTCGAACTCGCAGTCCTCGATCTTGCCCAGGCGTTCACCGCACTTCGTGCAGGCAGCATCCTGCCGCAGGATCACCTGCACCTTCACTCTGTCCGGAATGGCCTTCCGGAAGCCCTTCGGGGGAGCAAGATCGAGGACGCTTTGCATTCGCTCTTCATATTTGCATTCAAGCAAACGGTCAAGCAAATCCTTACCAGACGTCTTCCGAGAAGAGCTGCGGGTGTTGACGGATGAACGGCACGCCATCTTCGCCGTATGTCGGGATGAGCTGGTTGGCAGCTTCGGCGATCTTGCGCGCCTCCTCACGGCCGACGAAGCGTCCGGTGGACGTCACAAAGCCCTGCTGTCCGCGGATCGATACCAGCCAGGGGCGCTCCGGGGCGATGTAGGCGATCACGTCGTGATGCCGTCCAGGCCGTGCGACGGTCCAGGTGACATGGTCACAAAAGATAGCAGCTCGCTCAATGGTCTCTTGCATGATCATCTCCTGGCAGGTCAGGGAAGGGCAGCGGGACACGTGCGAGGCATCCATCGGGTGTCGGCAGTCCAGGCCTCCAGCCGTGATCCCTGGCGCAGCCAAAGGTCTTCGGGCAGCCTTCGGGAGGGCAGAACTTCGTCTCCCCTGGCTTCTCGTGCCCGCATCTCCAGCTCGCCCAGTCGTCGAGTTCACCTTCAGCCATCTTCGCGCCCCATGTCCTTGTAGAGCCGGTACTCGGTGCCCTCGCGATGCCACTGACCATCGCAGATGGCGATGACCTTATGTGCCGCCAGAAAGTCCTCGTCGGTCTCAGCCTCATCCTCGTACAGCTCGCGCAGCTCGGCTGCCGTGGCCAGCTCATTGGTCCAGACCAGCTCGCCGTTCCCGACCCTGATCCGGGCGTGATCCGTGATGGCGTTCTCGACCCGGGAGATGGCATCCCGCAGATCAGCGAGTTCCGAAAGCAACAGGGCCGCATTGTTCGGCCCTCCATTCGGATGCACGCTTTCGATGCCAAAGCGGCCGATCTTGCCATTGATGCGCAAGCATCTTCCGATCGCCTCGATCACCTCGCCGGATTCCTCGGTGATGCGATCGACCTTGCCGTGAAGTGTGGTCGGTAGGTATTTCGGGTTCATAGCGTCGCCCCTGGAAGCGGAATCCGCTGGGTCATGGAGCGATCCCAGTCGGTGAGTTTTCGGCTGTAGTATTTGCCGTTCAAGATGTTGCGGTGGACGATCGTCGTTGGATATCGATCCGGCCGGGTGCTATCGACGTTTGTGAACAACACGACCTCATAGAGGTTGCCGTTGTAGTGGCTCCAGATGCTACCGATCTGAGGCCATGTGCTTTGATCATCGAGCCTGACCGGTGTCATGCACGAGCCACCTTCAGTGCTGCCTGGACGCGATCCTCGACCATCTTTTCGATATCGGCATCGAAGAGCGCGCGGACCTTCCGGGTGACCAGCTTGTCGATCTCGTCCTCGGCGAGTTGCTTGAGGCGCTCGACCGACTTATCGGCCAACTCGTTCACCAGCTGAGAACCACGCAGCTTGGCGTCAGAGAGGATCATCTCGGATTGGGTTTTGATGACCTGCTTGACCTGCTCCGCCATCTCGGGAGTCAGGTCTATGGTCTTGCCCCGCCAGCTGGACTTGATGCTGGCGATCTCCTTCTGGAACAGTTCGTCGAACTTCTTCTGGAACGCAGCATCCTCCTTGACGACCTCGACCAGGCTGGTTCGCTGCACCTTGAAGATGGCGTCGATGACGTTGCGGATGTCGCTCGGCAGGTACTTTGCGAACATCCGCCGACACATCTCGGCAATGACGGCCTGCTGCAGCTCCAGCTTAGCGTTAGGATCCTTGAACAGCGCTTCCATGGCGCTGGCATCCAGCTTGATTGCGATCATTTGAGTGCCTTCATCTCGATCTTGATGGTGGTGAGGTTGTTGCCGATCAGGTAGGCGAGGAGACGTACCGCGGAAATGCGGTAGACCCGATCACCCGTGTTGGGATTGACGGTCGTAAGCTGCCTCCGGGGAAATTTTGGTGGAGCCATCCACCCCTTCGGAGTCGTGATCATGATCCCGGCTTCCTCAGCTGGAAGTCCGCTCGTCGTGTGGAAATTGATGTTCTCCACGCATCGCAGCGCCAGTTGGTCAGCGTTGTTCATGCGGTGTCCACTTCACCTTGCCGTACGCGATCCTGCGCCTCAGCATCCGAAAGGCATCGCGCTCCGAAGGGGCGAGGAACACCCATTCCCCGCCCCAGAAACCAGTCAGTAGGCTGATGATCGGCCGATAGGCCTTCATGCCTCCTCCGGCAGCGTCGCCAGCTCGGCCTTCACGCGCTCGATCACGCGGTCCGAGAAGTTGTCCGGATGACGCGGATCGGTCACGACGCCGAAATCATCGGTCTCCAGATGCTCGTGGAGATCAAAAGCTGTATTCGGGTTGCTGGCGTGCCAGAGTCCATAGAAGTTCCTGATCGCCCTGCCGGCGTGCCAAAGGCATCCCGCGTGATCTGGCTGCTTCTTCAGTGCGGCCAGGTGCGGGCTCATGATCGGCGGACTCCAGCTGACCGGATCAAGCCAGCGCTGCAGCGCGACCGGATCGGCCTTCACTTTCGCGACGATATCGGCGACCATTCCGTCTTCGTCCAGATAAGAGCCATGCCATTCCTGGCTGTTGCGCGGCTCGCCTTCAGCTACGTTTGCCATCACGCTACATCCTCATCCTTGCGGCGTTCCTCGTTGTCATTCGCCGGTTCCTTGTAATTTGCCTGCTGCCTTGCCTCTTTCAGCAGCTCATCTACGTCGATACCAGGAAGGATATTGGTCTCGATGATACTCATGGCTTTGTCGAAGAACGGCTTGAATGTCTCCTCGGTCATCGCGTCGTAGGCCGTCGACGACGGGACCATGATGATCTCGCCGGCGACTGTCATGACGGGCTCGACCACGCCGCAGCCGACTAGCAGGGTCTTGTGCAGACTGTCCTCCGACACAAACAGATCGGTGTTCTGGACGACCAGGCGCAGGATTACCCGATACAGCCGGTGCCGCGGTGCATTACGCTGCTGGACGATGTTGACGCGCAGAAGCTTGTTGACCGGCAGTTCGTCGAACTTATCGCGATCATAGTTGGCATAGGGCACAAGGTGCCCGTCCTCGTTCTTGACGGCATAGATCCAGGGGTTGCTCGACTTGCTCGATGTCTTGCTCATCTGCTCATTCCCGTAGCTCTCCACCGAGGCGAAGGACCTGCTCCTTGCACGCCTCCTTGAGCCGCTCGATCTGATCGTCCGTCAGGCCGTAGTCGTAGCGGTGATCTCTCTCGGCCGCCCACCAGGCCCGCAGATCATCCGTGCTCTTGGCGAGCTGGATGACCTGCAAGGCGAGTTGGACGTATGCGCGTGACTTAGCCCGCATTCGCTTTGGTCTTGGCCGACTTCAGCTCCTGCGAGCGGTCGCTGGCCTTCTTGCGGATGAGAGCCTCGTCGTCCTCGTGGAGCTTCGCGAGGTCGTCGGCGAACGCCTTCTCGGCGATGATCTCCATGATCTCCTTGACGGAGCCGGCCTGGGCGATCTGATCCTCCCAGTGGTCGAGGATGGAGTCCTGCTCCTTCTCGTCGACCGACGGTCCACGCTTGGACTTTCCGCCCTTCGAGGATCCGCCCTTGTCAGACGACTTGCTGCCGCGATCCTGATTGTCGTTGGCGCTGTCGAACTCGTCGGAGCCGCGGAAATCCTGCTTCAGATCGCTGACGTAGCGGTTGTCGTCATACATGCCGAGGTGGATGTCGGCAGCAAAGCCGAGCGTGCTGAGCGCCTTCGACAGTGCGTCCGTGAGGGATTTCTTCGGAGCCTCCTCGTCAGTGTACCAGCCGTTCTTGTTCTTGCCGACGAAGGTGGTCTGACCGAAATGCTCGATCTCGCCCTTCTTGTCGCCCCAGATGTACCAGAGCTTCAGACGCAGGATGTGGACCACATCCTTGTCCTGGCCGGGCTGGAATTTGTCCTCGACGATGGTCCAGCCCCAGCCGATGCCGATCGGGCCGAACATCTTCGTGGCCTTCTTGATCAGGTACGTGGCGTTGGTTGCCGTTCCCTTGAAGCCGCCGCCGCGATTGAACGACTTGGTGAAGTTGGGGTCGGTCTGCTCGACCTCGTTCCAGATCGCGAGGTTTTCGGATGGATTGCTCATGGTCTTCCTCTTAGTGAAAAGGGGAGGGCAGGGGCGGTTAGGCCGCCTCTGCTTCCTCGGTGTTGTCGTTGTCGGCCTTCTTCTTCGGGGTGCGCTTCTTCTTCGTCTCAGGCGGGAACCAGGCCTGCTCGGTATCGATCTTGGCGACTTCGTCCTTGTCGCAATCGATCAGGAGCTTGCCGTCCTTCGACAGCTTGATGGTCACGCCCTTGCCGGCTGCCTGCAGCGCATCCTCCGGCATCAGCTTCTTGATCGCCTTCTTCGCCGCCTCGTGCTTCTTGGCGGCAGTGAGCGTTCGCTTCAGATCGTGAGCCAGAGATGCCCACTCGTTGCTCTCGCTCATGTCGACGATCTTGATGCGATCCTTGATCTCGACCTCGATCAACGGATTGCCAGGGATGCGGCCGGTCTGGACGCAATCCCAGAAGTCCTTCTCGGCCTTCAGCAGCTCGACCTGGTAGAAGATGTCGGCCTCGATCTCGACCTTGTACCACTGTGCCGCACCAGTCAGGATTGACAGGTAGGAGACCGGCATGCCGGTCACCATCATGTTGTGCTGGCACTGCGGGAAGTACTTCTTGATCGCCGCATCGAGTGAGAAGCCGAACGGGAACATGAACTTGAACTCGACCATCGCGATCGCCGGACCGGTCTCGGTCTCGCGGACCAGTCCGTCGAGTGTGGCGTGGGCGTTCTCCCAGTCCTCGTAGAAAACCTTCTTCTGCTCGTCGGTCACCCACAGCCCGGTGTCCTTCTCGAACAGGTCGGCGTTCAGCGGCTCGGTCAGGTTGCCGAGATTGATCAAGATCACCTCGCTGAGGTCGTCAGGCGCCATCTCGCCGCGCTTCTCGGCCCAGAGACGCTCGATCGCGTTCTGGTCGCCGGACATGATAATCTTGGCATCGGATCCGCCGATCGACGTCTTGCGGGCGGCGCGGGCTTCGGCGCTCATGCCAAGGTGGCCAGTGCGCCTGTAAAGGGCTGGTGCGCTCATCGTTCTCTCCTGGTTGGCTTTAGGCTGCGTTCTCGAGTTTTGGGGCGCGATACTCGCCCCAGATCGCGTCCTTCATCTCGCTGATGAACTGCGCGTGCAGGGCGCGGTCCTCGTCGGTGACTCTCGGTGCAAGCGGCGTCGGCCGCGGTCTGATGGTGGGTTGGGCGACATCCGAGGACTCTGCGAATAGGTCCAGTGACATCCCCATCTGCCGGCCGCCGCGCAGCTCGCAGTAAACTTCCGCAAGCAGCTGGGCATCGAGTAGCGCGCCGTGCTTGTCACGCTTGGTCAGGTTGATGCCGAACGTCTTGCACAGCGAGTCGAGCGTGTGCCTGGCTCCAGGCCGCTTCTCGCGGGCAAGAGCTAGGCTGTCGACGATCTCATTCTGCAGCGGTGGCAGATCGAGACGATCCAGCTCGGCATTGATCATTCCGACGTCGAAGCCGGCATTGTGGGCGACCAGCGTCGCACCTTCGATGAAGGTAAGGAACTGGTTGACCTGCCGGCGGAACGTCGGGAATTTCTTCAGGAACTCGTTGCTGAGCCCGTGGACCTTGAACGCTTCCTTGTGAACAGGATGCGTCGGGTTGATGTATTTGTGGAAGGTCTTGCCGGTCGGCATCAGGTCGATCGCCTCGACACAGCCGATCTCGACGATCCGATCGGTCTTGCGATCGAGTCCCGTGGTCTCCGTATCGAGGATGATCTCACGCTTCAAGGCAATCTCCGTTGACTACGCGACGTTGCGAGCGCCGATCGAGCTGAACACCAGTCCAGTGCGCTCCTCGAACTTGCGGAGCCGGCTGATGACCTCATCGGCAGTGAACTTGGTGTAGAGGCCGTCCAGAGACGGCGCATTGTTCTCGCAATAGGTCCACGTCGGCTTGTCGAGCGGCACGATGTCCTCGAACTGCACCAGCATCAGCAGCGTCTCGTTCTGGACGATACGGATCGTGTGCAGATCCTCGGCATGCATGAAGTAGGAATCGCCTGCCCCGAACCGGCCCCGTTTCGCCTCGAACAGCTCTTCTTCACCAGCAAAGGTGAAGCCGTTTCCGCCGTTGAGTGGGGTGCGATACTCGAACCAGTTGAAGATCTTGCCCTGATGCTCAGGGCGGATCGCCGATCGCGTGAACCAGACGTTCTCGCTGAGGCCGGCCGCGACGTAGGTCTCGAAGTCGTAGCGGTGATTGTGTGGAGCAATGACCTCCGGCAGCTTGGAGATATCGCCGTCGAAGAAGTACAGCTTCACCGTCTCCTCCGGCGAGCGCTGCAGGCAGAGATAGTCGAAGCCCTTGACGTGGTAGTCCTTGAACGAATGCTCGACGATCTGATCGACGTCGATTCTCTTCGGCAGTGGCAGATCATGCAGCATGGTTCAGCTCCTGGAATGAGAGGCCATGACCCGGCACGATGCCGAGATCGTTCTTGAGTCCGGTCAGAATGAAGCCGACCGTGCGTTGTCTGATTTCGTAGGAGGCCTGCCGGTTGCGAGACTTCCGCGTCGGGCAGTAAAGTCGATGCACAATCTCGGCTTCCCCGCCGCGTGCCAGAGCGACAGCTGCCTTAACAAGTCGATCTGCCAGCCTTGCGGCGTTACACCACCGCATCCACGACAGAACGCCAAGAGATCGTTCAACATCGTCTCTCTGGGGGGCGAACTTGGCTTGTCCGTCATATGGCTTCATCGCACTGAGGAGGCGGATACGCTCGATCACGAGCAGCTCGGCACGCGACATGCCGACCATGTTCCAACCGCCTGAGCGATTGCCAGAAGTCAGCCAACGACGTTCCTGGTCGGGCGTCTTGTCGATCACTTCGATCGCCTCGACCAGGAGCTGCCAGATGACGTCACTGTGCTTTGCTTGATCGCCCCTCAGCTCGAAAGCCAGCTGGGCACCGTGCGCCAGCCAGCTCAGAGCATTCGTGCGATCCTCATGCGAGGACGAGGTCATGCGGAGTGAATTTCATCCCTGGAGAGGCAGAACCCCAGACGAGCTGGCGGCGGCGAGTTGCTCGGTATTCGAAGATGTTCGTGCCGACCCGCTTCTGCGTGAGCAGGAGGTCGCCGCTCTTGGCGTCTTCCAGGATGCGGTCAGCGAGAACGTTGAGGGTTGCGAGACGGAGCCGCTCGTTTCCGCGCAGCACGTCGGTCTCGGGGATCACGACCTGGCGGTCGTACTGGAGGTCGCCGCTCCAGTAGACCAGGACATCGCCAGCAGGCGCGGCCTTGAGCCAGTCGTAATAGTCCGAGAGGGCGCCGGGAGAGACGTCCAGGACTGTGCGAGCCATTGCTCAGTCCTCGTCCTGGCTGCGGTCCTCATGGACCATGGTGGCATAGAGGCCAGCGAGCGAGGTCACATCCTCGACGATGGAGCCGAGCTGGTCGAGCTGTTGGGCTCGCGAGGCGGGCTCATCGCTCAGATCGAACTCCGGCTCGAAGATCACGTCGAAATCGAGATCGTCCGCATCCTCGTCGTCGAGATCGTCCTCGGCGAGGATCGTCATGAGGTCACCGAGAACCTCTTCGAGAGGGGGGAAGCCTGACATGCCGGGTTCGGCAGGCGTGGCACCATCGAGGCAGATGCCGGGTGGGCAGGAGCACTCGCCGTGCTCGGCTGCTTCCTTGGCATGATGTGCGTCGAACAGCGAAGCCATGCCATCCGGCGAAACCTGGAAGATTCTCATTTGCTTTTAGTGCTCCAGTTGGCATTCATGCAAATCGAAAGACAGAGGGGCGCCCCCTGCACGCCAACCAAGTAGGAGGCGCCCCCCGCATTTTCCCCGCTCAACGGGGAAGCTCTATAGAAACCCAGTCCGCATCAGGGTGAGAATGTCCCCCTGATCAAAAGGGGATGTCGTCGTCCATGTCGTTGTTGCGCGACGAGGAGCGGCTCGACGAGCGAGAAGAACCCCTGTCGTCATCCCGACCACGATCGTCTCGCGACGAACTGCGGCTCGCCGAACGACCGCCACCGCGATCGTCACCACCGCGGTCATCTTCGCGGGATCGGCTGCGGCTTCGGCCGCCCTCGTCACCACCGCGCGAGCGGCCACCGCCATCATCGTCGCGGCTGCGAGAGCGACCGCCGCGGTCGTCGTCGTCACGTCCGCCGCCGTTGCCCTTCGTGGACAGCATGGTCAGCTTGTCGACCACGATCTCGGTCGAGTAGCGATCCTTGCCGTCCTGATCTTCCCATTTGCGGGTCTGGATCTTGCCGACGACGTGGACCTTGTCGCCCTTCGACAGGTACTGCTCGACGACCTTGATCAGACCTTCCTGCCAGACCTGACAGTTGTGCCACTCGGTCTTCTCCTGGCGTTCGCCGTCCCGATCCTTCCAGGTCTCGGAAGTGGCAATCGAGAAGTTGCACACCGACTTGCCGTTGCTGAGATTCCTCACCTCAGGATCCTTGCCGAGATTGCCGGCGAGGATCACCATGTTCACTGAACCTGACATCTATGGTCTCTCCTTTTCCAGTTTGCACTACCATAGCGTTTGCATTCATGCAAACGCTTTTTCAAAAATCGAACTTGCGAAACAGGCTCGCTCGATCGTCGAAGGTCAGATCCACGGTGCCGGTCATACCGGCGATCCGCTTCAGCCTCACCTTTGGGATGATGATCTGACGTTCGTTCGGCGCCTCTGCCGCGCGCTCGGGATCAGCGTTGACGACGATGCCCAGGTCCGCCTTGTTGGCCCAGTGCGCCGAGTCTGAGATGTTGTAGAGGCCTGGCGTGACCTTCGGATCCAGCTTCGTCGGGTGAGCCACGACGATGACGCAGACACCGAACTGCTTTGCGAAACGCTTCATCTGCTTGATAGCCTTTCCAACGTATTCAGTCAGCGACACGCTGGCCGGTCTGGTGTGTTCCAGCTCGTTCCAGGGATCGATGATCAGAAGCTTGACGCCGTCCCGGAACACAGCGGCAGCCGCCGTATCCAGCACGAACTTCAGGTCGATATCGCCTTCCATCGAGTCATCGTAATCGATGAACTGGAAGTAGCGCTGGACGAATGCAGTCGCACGCAGCTTCTCCTCCATCGACCAGTCCTCGCGAGCCTTGTCGAGGAAGGCAGTCATCAGCTCGTGTGCCAGGAACGGTTTGACGTCCTTCTCGCCTGAGAAGATTGCGACCGGCCATTTGTGCCGCTTGGCGAGCAGCACGGCGCACTGGTTGATGAAGGTTGATTTGCCGACGTTCGGGATGCCGGTGGCAACGACGAACTGGCCGGGGTAGAACTTCATGTGCTTGTCGAGGATGTCCGAGATCCCAACCTCAGCCATCG
This sequence comes from Bradyrhizobium sp. SZCCHNS30572, assembly GCF_032484415.1. Classification (NCBI taxonomy): domain Bacteria; kingdom Pseudomonadati; phylum Pseudomonadota; class Alphaproteobacteria; order Hyphomicrobiales; family Nitrobacteraceae; genus Bradyrhizobium; species Bradyrhizobium sp. SZCCHNS30572. Next base: position 840,030 of record NZ_JAUESY010000001.1, read on the forward strand.
GCGGGATCTCAACCTCGGGATAGTCGCTCAGCCGGAACAGGCCCTTGACCGGCCACGGCTTGGCGTTGTCGATCAGCTCCCGGACCTTCTCGGGTCCGAAGTACAGCTTGACCTCGTTCATATCCTTGCAGGCGCGCTTCTTGCCTCTGCGCTTCTTGTCCGGGACCACCTCGTCCTTCGGGTACTCGACCCAAAAGCACTTGGCCGCGCCGAGGCGCCGCACCAGCTCCTTGGCAAGTCGGCCGCCAGGCTCGTCGCCATCCACGGCGATGATGTGGTGCTTGACCCGCTGTAGCGCGTCCATCAGCCGGCCCATGAACGAGAACTTGTCGTCATCCTCGGGATCGATGTCCCGATCGTTGTCCGGCACGTGGATCAGCTTGCCGTTCTTGTCGCGAGCCGGCGGCGCTCCGTCCGGCACGGAGACGCAGGTGTTGCGGTCGGAGAGAATGACGGCGTGGCAGTCAGGCTCGCCCTCTGTCCAGATGAGCGAATCCGATCCGGCTTCGAGCCGGCTCATGATCGCTTCGTCCCAGAAGATCTTGGCGTTGTAGAGGGTCTTGGCCGCATTCCGCTTCTGCATGAAGCGACGCTCGCCGTCCTGAGCCCAGCGGTACTTGCAGTTGACCTCGTGATCGCTCTCTTCGAAGTAGGGCCAGCAGAGGACCTTACCGTCCGGGTCCGGAACGACGATGACCTGGTCCTGCCCATCGCGCGAGAGACTCCCGCTGTAGAGCCCCATATCCACCGCCAGTTCGGGGCACAGGCCTCTGTCCACCAGTCCTCTCGCGTGCTTCTCGCTTAGCATTCTCTCCGTCACTCCATGTGCAATGGTGGCAGTTCCAGACGACGCCTCGGTTATCGATCTTGACGCTGAGGCATCGGATCTTCTTGTGAGCCCCCTTCCTCGTGTGCGAGCACATCGGGCAGAGCGTGTATTGGTTGCCGAACTTCAGGGACTTGAGCTTGATGCCGTGCTCGGCCAGCACCTTTCCGACATCGACGCTGGCCATCAGATCGCCACCGTGCGTCGTGCCAGCACCCGGCGATGACGATCATCGGAAGACTCCGGCGGCATACCGTCTTCGTCCGACCACCGGCCCTGGTTGAGCCAGGTGACCGGATGGACGATGAACCGGCGACGCTCAGGATCGCGGAGATCCTTTTTGACGTCCGGGCTGGCTGCGTACCGGCGCATTCCTTCGAGGATGGTCACGAACTCCACCTCATCGTCTCGCTCGATGCGCTTGAGCTTCGCCATTGTCGCTGCCTTGCCGACCTTCTTCGGGCAGACGGCCCAGAACTGATCCTCATAATCGGCCGGCCACGGCGCCGTACGGCGCGGCTTGCGACGTGGTTCTGGTTTCGGTTCTGAGTCTGGTTCTAGTACACGGTTATTGTTGTCGGCCTCGCCGACACCCCTTGTCGGCGTATTTGACAGGGCTCGTCGGGGAGGCGGACACCCCCTGTCATCGTCGCTGACACCCGGTGTCCGTGAATTTGACACCCCCGGTGTCGGCGGATTTGACAGGTGGTCATCATCATTGATGCTCTCCTCCAGTGCCGCCGGCACGTTCAGCCGGTAGACCTTCGAGCGGAATCCGCCGTTGTCGTAGTAGCGCTGGGTGGAGGTGATGAGGTTGAGATCTTCAAGCTTGGTCAGTGCCGAGCAGACCGTCTGCCGGGTCAAGCAGGACTTGACGGCGATGGTGCTCTGCTTCGGATAGGTCTCGAATTTTTCATTGGCGTAGTTCGCCAGCGTGATGAGGACCAGCTTGAGGGTGGGTGTGAGATCAGCGTCGACCAGGTCGAACGCCCAGGTGAGTGCTCTGAGGCTCATGCGATGATTTCTGTTGGCTGTCGCCAGCTTGACGGCCGGCGAGGGGTGATGTATTTGCCTGAATGCAAATGCAAATGCAAGCCACGAGATGTGGTGATGCGGCAACACCGACACCCACTAGGGACCGATGAACCCCATCCTCGTAGCCGGCCTCGATCCGGCCTTTGCCAATTTCGGGATTGTCCGAATGTGGCTCGACCTTGAAACGCTCAAACTGACTTTCGACCGGTTCCGGACGATTTCGACCGAGAAGCTCGCCGGTAAGAAGAAGGTCATCCGGCAAAATTCAGATGATCTGCGCAGAGCGAGAGAGCTGCATGCCGGGCTCCATGAGGAGCTGGCCGGCTGCACGGTCGCCTTTGCTGAGATTCCCTCGGGCGCCCAGGCTGCACGGGCTTCCTACGGGTTTGGAGCCGCGGTTGGCGTCCTCGCATCGATCGAGATCCCGCTCTTCCAGGTGATGCCACTTGAGACGAAGAGGGGGAGCGTAGGCAATCCACAGGCAGAGAAGCCGGAGATCATCTCCTGGGCTGCCAAGCTCTATCCTGAGGCTCCCTGGAAGCTCTACGACCGCGATACGACGGGGAAGGGCGGTAAGATTTTGAACCGGAAGGGCGATCTACATCTGGACAATGAGCATGTTGCAGACGCGATCGCCATCGCACATGCGGGACTGCATTTGCAGGAGTTCAAGCAGTTGTTAGCAATGCTCAAAATTGCCGCGCCTGCGAAGCAAACGCCAATCGCCTGAAATTACTGGCGATTCTGCCGTTTTTAAGAACGAAACATGAACAAAGATTTCGTTGCATTCGCTTGAAACCTAGACTAGGGGAGGGATGTTAGCATCCGAACAAATGGATGGAGCGGGCATGCAAACGGAATTTTCGACCAGAAGATCGCAGCTTCAAAACGATTCTGGGAGGAAATCCCGATCAACCCTAGTTTCATTTTTCAAAGACTGATAGAAAAAGGCGCATTGCAATGACCGTGGCGCTCGAAGTGGCAGCGAAACCAAAAGCACAAACTCCGAAGCAGGTTGTGATCGAGTGGATCGACTACATCCTCGATCGCAAGCGGTGGAATGCGACTGAGCTTGCAAGGAAGGCGGAACTCGCTCCGTCGACTCTGCTACGCCTGCTCAACAACCCCGAGCATCCCTTCCTTCCGACTCAAAAGACTCTTGCGAAGATCGCTGACGCCTCGGGCATCCCGATCACGAAGAAGGTCTTGGAGGCGCTCGGGGCGGAGACGGATGAGAACGGCACCGAAGTCCCGGAAGGGATGTCGAAGCGCGCTGGTCTGAGGCCTATGGCCTCCAGGACGGCGACTGTCGAGTTCAAGCACGTGTCGGCTCTGCCGGCATCGCTGCAGGCCGCGGCTTCCAGCCGACGTGATGGCTACGTCCCGGCTCCGCCACAGCTGGACGGAGACGAGACTGCCTTTGCCTTCCATATTCCGGATGATTCGTTCGGTCTGTGGCTGAAGGCGGGATCGCTCTGCTACGGCACGAAGCGCCGTGATCCAGTCGCTGGTGACATGATACTGGTGACCGGCAAGGACGGGAAGTCGAAGGTTCGACTGTTGATCGGTATCGATGAGCAGGGCCTCGTCATGACGAAGACCATGCCGGCCGGAGATGAGGAGCGAATGGCATTTGACGATGTCGCTGAGATCGCCATCGTCGCCGTGATCGTGCGCTTGTAAGTCAGCACTGACTTACGTCGATAGCTCCAAACAGCGTCTCGACCCTGACGACCATTGACCTGATGTAGCCTGAAGGGGCTGTCATCAGGTCGATGTCGAAGTCCTTCCGAAGCTGACGAAGCTTTGCGAGCCACTCCCTCGCATCATCCAGCTGGGCTCGATCGACTCGATCTTGCCACTCCGTCTTCGAGATCTCGAGACTGACCTTCTCGATCTCGAAGTCGAGATACTCTGCGAACTCCCTCAGAAAGACTTCGAGCTTCTTGATCTCTGGCTCGATCCTGACCAGGCAGTCGCATGCCCGTCCAATGATGACGGGCAGCCGGCTCTTGAAGCGCGGGTTGATCTCCCTACGAACCGGGTTAGGGGGATCCTCGATGATGAAAGACGTCATTCCCGTTTTCCCTTCTTCTCGGCGGCGTCATAGTCCTCCTGGGACGGACGAAACGGCGGTAGACCGCGGTCGAGCGCCGCCAACGCCAATGCCACAATCTTCGAGACGCCGCGTCGCTCTTGCTTACTGACAGCCTGCGGGGTGATGCCCAGCCACTGGGCAACTTCAGCCTGGTTCAGTCCGCGAGAAATACGCCACAGCTTGGTCTCCTCTCCGGTCAGAAACTTCTCGTTGTCGGGTGCCTGCGATGGCATTTCCCACCTCGTTGCTGTGGTCCCGATTGTGTCACGGCGGAGGCCAACAGGCCTATACACCACGAACAAAGGAATGTTCCTATCGCCATGTAAACACCGGTCCTGGTTTTTTTAGACATATGCACTTGCATTGGTGCAAATCTGAGCCCACGATTATGCCGCTTTCTTGACCGAATCAGCGTCCCTGATGCGGGCGATGTTACCTTCCTTCCACGCCGACGCGACGAGACGAACGGCCGCCATCCTGAGTACAGGCTCGCTCGCCATCAGGACCCATTTTCCGTCCTTCCATTGCGCGACATAAAACAATGGCGGTGATCGGAAAGTACGCTTCGTCATAGTGCCTCCAGGAAATTGGTGATCGGTCCATCGCTCTCGTCGAAGACGTTGACGATGCAGCGTTCGTTGGTCTCATCGACCGGGATCACGACATGGAATGCCGTGCCTTGCTTCGGAATGAACTCGATGTGGTCGATCCATCCGATCGAGCCCGCCGGCATCGTATGCTCGATGCCCTCGTGGTCGTCGCCCATAGTCTCTTCGAGGACTCGAACCTTCTGGCCCTTTTTCAGTCCAAACGCCTCGGCCATATCCTCGCGGTACCTATCCATGTTCTTCCTCCAGCTCTTCGGAGAGCTTCTCGGCGCCGGCCAGAACCGTTGCGAGGTTGATCGTGTAGTCGCTGATCAGGTGGTAGCCGTTGCCGTAAATAAACCACACCCAGCCGCGCTTGCCGTCCTTGGTCAGGTACAGCCGATCCTCTTCGGTCGAGAACATCGCCTTGAGGATCGCTTCGCGGTCGGTGCTCTGCTTCAGGGGAAATTCTTCTCCGTCGAACACATCGATCGTGTATCCGGCGGCAAGAGCGTCATCGATCACCTTCTCGGCGATCTGGCGCTCGATCTTTTCGTTGTCCATCAGTCCTCCACTTTTTCTGCCCTGATCTCATCGACCTCAGGGCTTTCGCATTCTTGGCTGCATTGGTGGCAGAGGGAGCAGTGAGCTTCCCCCTCAGCCATCTTGATCGCGGCTTCCTTGGTGGGGGCATCGTATGTCCCAAGATACTTGGTGCCGGTGACGACGCCGTAGACGCTGAATTTCGGCATGGATGCTCCTATGCGAAGTCCATCTCGTCGTAGCCGTCTTCCGACTCGTAGCGCCGGCTGCGATCGGTGCTGCGTGGGGTCGAGCGGCTGCTGCCGCGGGTGGTTCTGATGAGGCTCGCGATGTCCTCGTCGCCGTCGAGCGATTCGAGCAGGCCAACGGAGCCGCGGCCGAAATATTCAGCGTTCTTTGCCATTACGCAGCCTCCAGCACTGGTTGGAAGTTGTTGCGGCCAGGACCGTGGACCTGGATGGTGATGTCAGCTTTGGCTTTGGACTTGTGGCCGCCGCAGAGCAGGCACTGGGCGCACTGCGTGGCCTTGCCCATCTCCTTGGACGCGGGGCAGTGGCCCTCACCAGCGAGCTTCGGAGCGCCCTCAGGACGCACCCTGTAGGTCCGGAAGCCGAGCGCCTTGGCGAGCACGCGGTCGATCTCGGTGTCGCAGGAGGCCATGCAGAAGGCCGCCAGCTCGGGCTTCTCGCGCCACATGTGCGTGAAGCCCGTCACGTCCTGGACCTTGCCCAGGATCGTTTCCCAGACGGCCATCGGGATCGCACCAGGATCGCCATAGGCGCCGGCACGGACGCGCTTGCCGGCGAGCAGCTTACGGGCCTTGGCGAGCGTGACCTCGTGATAGACACCACGCTGGTAGGCGTCGAAGACGACGTGCGGACCGCGCCACAGCATCACGTAGCAGGAGCGGCCCTCGTTTCGGCGAAGACCTGTCTTGGGGTCGGTGACCACCTTGCCCATGTGAATGCAGCTGCCGCAGATCGCCTTGTCGTCGCCGGTCTGGCTCGCCTTCAGCGGGTTCATGTCCTGGCGCAGGATGTAGAGCTGCGCCATCGCACCGGTCTTGGAGTTGCTGCCGCCATCCTCAAGGCCGGTAGCGATCAGCATAATGGGGCTGCCGTCCACCTCGGACGGACCCTTCCATACGATACATCCGTTCATGGGAACTCCTTTGTTTGCATTCAAGCAAGTCTGAGGACGTGCATATGGGGAAAAGCGAGCGCCAGGTCCTGCTCCGCGCGATGGAGCTTGTGGCTCAGGATGCTGATCTGCTTTCGCTTCCTTGCGATGAAGGATTCGAGGGCCTCTTCCTCGGTTGGACAGGCCCATCGCTTAGTTGCTGTCAACAGGACGAAGCGTCCGCTGATCCAGGCCCCTTTCGGGGTTCGACTGATGATGCGATGCCAGCGCATTTCCAGCTGCGGATCCGTGACGCCGTAGCGATCGGCGTCAGGATCGATGCACACGGAATATCGCTGGGCTTCGCACCGCCAGAGGACTGAACTCCCTTCAGGAGGCCGGCCGTAGGGGTAGACGAGCTTCGGCAGCATCAAGCCACCTTCTGTGTCAGCGGCAGCTGGCCCTGGGCAGGCTGCTGGTTGTCGTTCACAGGTTTGACCTTGGGCAGCGGCGGCATCAGGTCGATCAGCTCTTCCATGGCGCGCGTGGCGGCCACGTATTGCAGATTGACCTCCTGCTCCTTCTCCCAGGGCATCGAGGCGTATTTGGACGGACAGGTGCCAAACCGATCCAGCCAGTAGACCCGCTTCCATTCCCGGCCCTTGGACCGGTGGATCGTTGCGAGCGTCAGGATGCCCTCGACGTTGTCGGCGAAGATGTTGTCGATGTAGGCCACGACCGCGGAGATGCTGTCGTGCTTGTCGTCACGGCATGCATCCATGATGACCTTGAGGGTCTCGAACTTGTCCTCGGCCTCCTGGACTTTTGACATCTTCTTCTTCGGCAGCCAGCGCTCCTTCTCTTTCTCCAGCCAGTCCTCCAGCTTGTCCTCCAACTCCGGGATGGTGTTGATGGACTTCCAGCGGGTGGCCAGCTTCTTGAGCTGCTCGCCGATGTCGCGGCCCTCGATGCGGCACGGCACCTTCTCCCGGATCAGGGCGAAGGCGGCGTTCACGAGCGGCCTGGTGTTGCGGCACAGGATCGCCGAGTCGCCGTTCAGGCGGTCGCGCTGCTGGATCATCTGCTCGAATGTCTCAAGGCTAATCTTGCCTTCGGGAGCAGAGGGGTGGGCCTGGATGTGATTGACCCAGGTCTGGGCGAACTTGACCACGTTCTTCGGGCACCGGTAGGTGACCGTGAGCGGCATCTCCTTGGCGCCAAACTCCTGCTTGATGATGTCCAGGCTGTCATTGTCGGCCCCGGTGAAACCGAAGATGGCCTGGTGGGGGTCGCCGACCGCGAACAGCCGGCCGGTGTTGGGCTTCATCAGCGCCCGTGCCAGCAGCCGGCGCACCGTGTTGGTGTCCTGCGCCTCGTCGATGATGACCGTGTCGTACTGCCACATCTTCACCCGATAGAGCAGGGCGAGATAGATCATGTCGTTGAAGTCGATGACCTGCGGGTTGCTGTTCGACTCGTTCAGCACCTCGATCGCCAGATCGATCAGGTCGTCCGCCTTCTTCTCCAGGGCTTCTTCATCGAAGAGGTCGAAGTGCTCTGCGAGATCCTCCCAGACCGAGGTGTCCTCGATATCGCCGCAGCCAGGGATGCCAATGCCTGCTTGCTTGGCAAGGCCCACGAGCTGAACCACGACGCCAACATGAGGAGCGAGCGAGGCATCGATCCGGTTGGTATCGATCCAGCCGGCCGTGATCCGGCCAACCTTCTCCTCGTCGATCCTCACGCCGGAGAAGCGCCGGTCCTTCCGGAGGTTCCGGAGTGCGATCGCATGACAGGTCGAGGCCTCGGCCTTCTTCCAGTCGATGCCCAGCTTCTGGAGCTTGTCCTTCAGCTCGACGGCGATCTTCTTGCCGAAGGCCAGGATTACGCTGCTGCCGCGCATACGGCTGACCGTGTGAACGATGGTGGTGGACTTGCCGGCGCCGGCCACAGCGATCAGCACGATCGAGCTGGTCCCGTTCCAGGCCTCTTTCTGGAAGTCGGCCTGCTGCGGCGACGGAACGTAGATGGCGGGCGCTGCCGCGGTGCTAGACATATGTTCCTCGTCTGGTTGGGTGCGGACACGTTAGCATCGATTAGCATTCACGCAAATGAAAAAACAAATCAAGCGGCGGCTTTCTGCTCAAGGCGCTCCTGCTGGCGAAGCACCTTCAGCGCGGTGACGATGCGCTTGGCGTTCTCCTCGCTGCGCGGCTTCGCAATCACCTTGCGATCCTCGAAGATGATCCAGTAATTGTCGTAGATGTCCTGGATTGCGAACACGTCGCCATGCTCGGTAAAGAAGGCGGCCTTGCCCTCCGGCGTCACGTGTTGAGTCTGGATCATCCCGTAGGCGTGTTGATCGAGGAAGCCCTTCTCGATCAGGCTGCGCGTAGCCGGGAAGTGTCCTTTGCGCAGGTAGATGGTCTCGCTGACGCTCTGCGAAATGGCTCGTGCCATGATGCGGCGTTGCAGATCAGTGAACATCTTGGACATCAATAGCTCCTATGCCATCGCTCGGCGACCTCGGCGATCCATTCCGCCTGCAGCAAAGCGATCGCTCCGAGAACATCTCGGGTCGAGCACTCGACGCTGTAGGCGTAGTCGCCGTACATGTTCAACAGGTGCCATCCCGGGTATCCCGGCAAGGCCTTGGTATTGATGGACAGGTGACTGACCCGGCCATGCGGCCCGATCGGCGCGGAATAGTGGTATGACGTCGCTTGACGGGTATCGAACCGGTTATCCGTGTAGTAGGTCATCAGAGAAACCCTTTGAAGAGAGGTGTCATCCCCGGATGCAGTCTGGCGTGAACACGTCGACGACTTCGAAACCCTCTTCGTCAGGTTGGCAGACCTTGACGTGGGTGACGGGAAGCATGAGTGCTTCGGCATATCCCCGGGTCGCATTATCATCGACGCTGATCAGTTCCGACACGATGCGATCGCAGGTGCTCCTATTCTCGGAAAGCCAGGCCGTTCCAACCTTTTCAGCTGCCACCGCGTCGACGGCGTCAACTTCGATCTCGATACCGATCGCGGCGGATGCTTCCAGGGCAACTCGAAACTTTGGCATGTCACATAACCCTTCCAAAGAATGGACGACGGCTCTCGGGGTCTTCGATTCCGCCGAAGGTGGTGAAGGTCATCAGGACACCGAGTCGGCGCAGTCGCAGGCAGAACTCGAAGTCGCAGGCCTCGGGATAGAGGCGCTTATTCGGCACCAGGTTTTCGGCCGGAAGCTCCGAGCCGTGTCCGTGGAACACCGGAGGCGAGAAATCGTCGCGATAGATCAGCAGATGCAGTTCGCCGTCCTTCTGATAGACGTGCCAACTCTCGCGATCCTTGTTGTAGCCATAGAGCAGGGTTCGGGCCTCGAAGCCGATCGGTGTGACCATCTTGGGAGAGGCGCCATCTAGGTACAGAGCCTTGAGTTCATCTTCAGTCATCTCGAGTTCCTTCAGCGGAGATAGGCTGGGCCATACTGGGTGATTTTCCCGAGGCCGTTCTGGGCATCGAAGATGTTGCCGCGGGCGTGCTTTGCCGGCTTGTCGTAGGAAGCTGGCTTCAGGACGTCTCCGGTTGCCTTGTCGACGAAGCAGAACACGCCAGTGTCCTGGATGATGCGCCAGCGCTTGCGTAACTCCTGGATGTGCCATCGGTAGGGGCCGAGCGAAGAGAATTGCGCCATACGCTGGCCGTCAGCGATCTTCTTGCAACCCTCATAGAAGCTGTCGAGCGCCTCGCGGAACGTCGGGCGCGTCAGGTTGCCATGGCCGTCGCATCGCCAGTCCAGCACATGGCCATCGGCGACCATGCAACCGTGATAAAAGCCTGGCACCTCCACCTCAGCGCAAAGGGTGCATTTTGCCGTCTCTGGCATCGGATCCTCTGTTTGTTTGCATTCAAGCAAGGGGCCGGGCAGCACGAAGCCACCCGGCCGATCGCATCACAGTTCCGCAGCGAGCTTGCGGAGGTCGTCGAGCGACTTGCCGCCCAGCTCCTCGGTCTCCTTGGCGGCGATCAGCGCCAGGATCTGCTGCTTCTTCTCGCGGTTCGCCGCGGTCTCGGCAGCCTTCTCGGCCTCGGCCTTCTTCGTCTCGACGACGTGCTTGACGATGTCGAAGGCGAGCTGCAGCTCGTTGTCGGCCTTGGATGAGCTGCTGAGCCAGGGCAGGTCATCGTCGGTGCTGCTGTCCTTGAGCCGGCGGTTCAGCTCGCGGGCGATGCTGGTCAAGTCCGCGCTGTTCTTGGCCCTGCTGCTGATCTGCAGGTCCCACAGCTGCTCGACCGTCAGGCCGCCACCGCCGAGCGGGGAGGGGAAGCGGAGCTTCAGGCGAGAGGCCTTCTCGAACAAATCTGACATTCAGTTCTCCTTCAGAATACGACCTTGACGGTCCGGGTGAAATTGCCCTTCACTTTGGCCAGGATCTCGTTGCGCTGTGTGCTGGAGAAGCCGAGGCCGCTGATCTGGTCGGCCGACTCGGCCGTCCTCATCTTCGAGCCGACGATCTCGATGACCTTCCGATGCTTGGAGAGATCTTCGCGGAGGAACTCGTTGAAGAACCCGCGCGCCTGTCCGTCGTTCAGGCAGCCTTCGAGCATGAAGAAGTAGTGTTTGTTGCCGACGCCGTGACCGTCCCAATAGTTCGGTGACAGCATCATCAGGTTGACGGGGTGGAAGGTCTGGGTTGCGATGTTCCAGACCGTCTTCGTCGACTGCGTGGATGGCATGGAAGAGACGATCTCGATGCCCTTGGCTCGGGAGTATTTGAGCTTCGCTACGGAGATCTTCTCCTTGTGGCGAACCGCCTTGGGATAGGCGAACCGCGTGATCTGGCCGAGCCAGTCGATCTCGACCTCGAAGCCGACATCAACCGACTCTCGCTTGCAGAAGTTCTCCACGATCAGCTCGTAGACGCCCTCCCGCATCGTCGATTGCGAGCTGTAGAAGATGTTCTCGACCGGATGTCGGCTCTGCCCGCCGCCGGCATTCATATCGACGTCCAGCATGCCGCCGCAGCGGGATCGCTGACCCTTGTTGCCGAAATAGATCTCGTTCCCATCCGGCTCGCGCATGTGGAAATCGAGATCGTCATAGTTGGACCATGCGAGACGGCAACACAGGTCACCGCTGACGTTGCCGCCGGCCTGCTTGACGCGCTCACGAACGCCGTCCGCCATGTCGCCGTTGTAGGACCAGGAGAAGTTGTTGTCCCACTTGAACAGTCGGGCTGCACCTGGATCGACCGGCGCGATCAGGCTGACCAGGTTCGAGATGTGCTTGTTCTCGAACATCACCTCGATCGACTGGGCGCTCGGAACGACCTGCGAGATGAACTTCTCGATCGGCAGCTCTTCGACTTTGTCGATCTTCCGGGTGCTTGGCTTGACCTGGATGGAGTCGAACACGTCACCGTCGATCACCTTCCTTGTCGCATTGTCTGCGAACAGGATGTTGGCCGTCGAGATGTCCGACGTGCGGGCGTAGCGCCGCTCCAGGGCGCCCGTCAGCCCCAGCTCGGTGATCGTGGCCTTGGCCTTCTCGATCATGGCCTTGGTCACCAGGGCAGTCGGCCGCTTGTAATTGGCCGGTGCCACCATGGCCTCGAACTTGCGGACCGCGCCGTCCATGTCCATGCCCTCGGACAAATCGATGAGCAGGGTGCCGATCGAGGTGTTGCGGATGCCCGTCACAGACCCCGGATTGGCCTTCACAGCGAGCCAGACGAACGGGTCGCGCTGATCTTGCGGCAGCCGATCGAACGCCACCTTGGCCTTCCGGAAGGCCTCCACGGCGAACTTGTGCTCGTGGCCGCGATAGAGCGAGTTCTGGCCGATCAGCTCCAGAACGGTGTCGATCGAGTCCATGGAGAGGGTGGTCAGGGCGCGCTGGAACACGTCGTGCGACGAGCGGATCTCGGAACGCTTGGTCGCCAGCATGTCGCCACGCATGACGCGGCCGGCCGGCAGGTGCAGGTGGAAGTGCTCCCAGGTCTGAACCTTGCCGAGCACGTCCTCGAAGTTCTTGTCGGTTCCGACCGACGCCTCGTAGTGGAAAAACTCGTCCGCGATCGCCCGGGACTTCACGAGCCGCGACATCGCATCGGCGACGGTCTGGTAAACCGGGTCGGACACCTTGCCGTCCCAGATCGAGACCAGCTTGCCGTCGACGATCGCGACCACGTTGCCGACTGCACGGATGAACTGACGACAGCAGCTGCAGTCATGCTCCCTGCGCTCGCGAAATACCGGATTGGACCCGGCGGGGAAGCTTTCGAGATAGGCGTCCCACAGCTGGTCCTTGTCGACCGCCGTGCAGAACAGATGGCTGTCGCGCATCTTCTTGAACTGTGCCGAGACGGCGTGCTTGAACAGAGAGAAGTCCATGTGGTTTCTCACTCCTTGATGATCTCGATGATGGAGGTATTGGCGACGAAGCCGAAGAAATCCTCGTCGCTCTCGACGTAGACGCGCTTGTCGGCATCGGCATTGTCGACATCGCCGACCGTGTAGATGCCATCAGGCGCATCGGGATCGCCCTGGACGCGAACCCGGTCTCCCGGGCTCACGAGCAGGACTTTCATCGCATCCGGAGCCGCCTGAGCCTTTTGCTCCCACGCCTCCGAAAGCTTCTCGCCGTTCAGGAAAAGACCGTCCTCATTGAGGACGGCCGCTCCATCGGTGGCCGCTTCGACCGCCACCCGAACGTCAGCGAGACAAACGAGCTTGTTCGCGTCGGCCTCGCCGGCCTGCAACAGCTCCTTGACCTCGCAGAACTTCGGATGGTCCATCGCCAGGACCCACGGCCGGCCCTGTGCGATGAACGTGATCGAAGTGTCAGTGATGATGCTCGGGATCATGACGGTTTCCGTTGGTTTCAGGCCGCCTCGTCGAGGTCTTCGTCGAGGTCGAGATCGAGGTCTTCGTCGTCTTCGACCACGACCTTCTTGTCCTTCGGCGGCGCGACCTTCGCGAACTCCTGGCTGTCAACGAGGAGGCCGAAATAGTGGTCGAGCTGGCGATAGGTGTCGGCATCGAAGGTGTAGTAGCCGGCGCGATTGACGATCGTCCGGAGCAGCGGGTACTTGCGACACAGGTCTGCGTATTCCCGCTCCACCACAACCACGGGATCATCTGCCCTCTTCACCTCGACAGAGATGCCGAGCTTCTTGAGGGCGCCATGGGCGATGTCGGACGGCGTCGTCGTCCGGCTGCCGCGGTTCGCGAGCATGGACTGGGTCTGGCGCAGCTTGGCCCAGAACGAACCGACATCGTCCGGCATCCGCTCGATCTGACGGCTTTTGGCCCAGACCGAGAGGTTGTTGTCCATCGATGTACGGTTGTCCTTCTCGGTCAGATGCTCCGGATCGACCTTCGCCTTCAGGTCGGAGACGATGTCCAGCTCCGACCAGTTCTCCGGGGTCACCGCATCCTGACCCTTGATCAGGAACATCTGACCAACTTCCAGGATGCCGAGTCGCACGCAGTCAGAAACCACGCCGTCGAGATCGTAGAGGCTGATCGAACGACCGTTGACATAGAACCAGCTGTCGTGGCGCCGCCGCCGGCCGTAACCCGCGGTCGACTCCTCGATGTACTCGCCGCCATCGGCCAGATCGACGTCCTGTGTCATCTTGGTCAGACCGCTTGTGCTGACCACGAGGGTGCGGCGCTTGCGGACCGTCTTGCCGCGACGCTTCTCGACCGGAACCTTGAAGCTGTCGAGGTCGACAACGTTCTCGGGATTGCCGAGGCGAGCGAGCGTGGCATCGCGGTTGATCCGCTTGCAGCGGACCCAGAGCACCTTCTTGCCGACCAGCTCCGCCATCATGAAGCGGCTGAGCGAGTAGTTCGGATTGTGCTCGATGACGATCGTGGCGTCAGCAGCCCAGGAAGAGCGAACCTCGACGTCCTCGAACTTGTCGAACGTCCGCCAGTCCTTGCCCAACTTTGCCGTCTTGAAGTCCTGCTTCAGGATGTGCTGGTGGAGCCGGCGGCCGTTCCAATCGATCTGGCTGCGCAGCTTCTCCAGCCGGGTCATCCCCAGCTCTTCCTGCTCGGTCTCGAACACCTGGCAGGCCTCGAACAGCGTCTTGGCCGCATTCACCTTCCGGCGGACCTGGTTGATGAAGTTCTGCTCGAACGACGCGACCAGGCTCTTCAACGTCCCCTTGGTGTTCTCGTCGTAGGCCAGTTCCTCGCGGGACAGCGTGACCTTCAGCGAGCCGATCGGCGCGTCGAATAGCACGGTGTCGTCGTGATGCAGGAAGCCGGTGGTCTCGATCTGGCGCAGATCGATGGGGTACATGACGCAGCCCATACGGACCTGCGGACCGTAGAACGGCACCGTATCATCCTTGTACCAGGTCCAGCCTTCGCCAGAGGACGACACCTCAGCCTCGTTCCACTCCGGCGCCGGGGTGATCCTGGGGCGTGGATTGAACGACCACAGGATCTGGTGAGCCCGGTTGTTGAAGGCGTGGATGTCTTCACGGCGGACCGGGAACGACACGTCCAGTCCTGACGGCTCGTCGGACGGAAGCTCGGCGAGCAGGCGCAACACCGGAAAGCCGCCGGCGGCCAGCGACATCACGTAGGCCCGCATCATGCCGTCCGTGTAGGAGACGACGTTGTAAGAGCCAGCTCCGCTCTCGCCGATCAGATAGGCGAAGGGCGAGAAGCGACCGAGACCCCAGCCGCCAACGTCGTTGTTGCTCTCGCGCTTGGTCGACGCATACATCTTGGCGTAGACCTCCTGCATCTGCTCAGGCGTCATGCCAGGACCGAAGTCGCGGACGCGGAACACCGGGTTCAGACCGGTCGGCAGATAGACCTCGTAATTGCCGCGGGAGGCGTCCCAGGCGTTGGTCGAGATCTCGCGGATGGGGTAGCCGATCTTGTCCTTCGCCAGGCCCGACATCTGGGCGTAGAAGGCGACCGCGTTCATGTCGAACGTGACCTTGATCTCCGACTGCACACCGGACGCAACGTCGACGTGATCCTGCATTCCAAGCTTCATGGCGTGGTCTCTCTGTTTTCAGTGGTGTTGGTGTGGGTTGATCAGGAGGCGATCTTCGAGCCCAAGCCGAAGCCGAAATCGTTGTCGTCATCGAACCGGTCGGAGATCGAGAGATTGCCGCCTTGATCGATGTCTGGCTTTTGGTTCTGGCATTCGATGATCGTGCTCACCTCCTTGAAGGTGAGACCGACCTCATCCTGCAGAAAGCGAGCGATCGGACCCGGATTGTGATAGACTAGGTCATAGACCGTGGACGGTCGCTTGCTCCGGTAGTTGGACAGCTTGCTCAGGATCTGGCTGGGCAGCTCGGGCTTCTTCGGATCACGCTCGACCACGAACTTGCTCTGGTCGATCTTGATCATGTGGTCGCGCAGTTTGACCAGGTGATCAACATCCTGCTTCTCGGTCGGATGGTGCTCTTCGAAGTAGCCGACCGACAGGTTGCTGCACTCCGGCACCAGGTTGATGTATTTCTTAGTGTCGGTCAGGAAGCCGGTCGGGTCGAGCTTGTATCCCTCGGGCAGCTGAGCAGCGATCGAGTTGCCGAACGTATCCGAGCAGCAGCGCGGTCCCTGGTGAGTGATCACAGAGTGCGTGCGCCGACGATCGAACGCCACAGCGACTTGGATGCCTTCCAGGAACTTTGGGTTCTTCTCGGCGATCGCGCTGGAGCCGATGCAGCCGATCTCCTCTGCAGCATGGAAGATGTAGAGACCAGGCACCTTGGCCTTGATCATCTCCGTCATGATCCACACGCCAGAGGCGCAGTCGGCGCCGAGGCAGTTCGACTTCGATTTCTCCGGCAGGCGGAGGAACTTGCCGTCGTATTGGACCTTCTGGTAGCCGGTCCGATTGTGGACGCTGTCGGTGTGCGACGACCACAGGACAGTCGGGCTTTCCTCGCCGACGATGAGGAAATGATTGCCGAACTGGTCCTTCTTGACGCCGAGCGGCATCAGGAAGCGTTCGATGAACTCCGCTTCCGTTGGCGATCCCGCCGGCCGCCGATAGGTCAGCATCGCGGTGAGGGTTTCGAGGTCTTTGTTGCTCATTGCTCTGCTTTCTGATTAGGCGATGCGTCGACGGATCGTACGGCCATCGATCGTTTGGGCCGTCACGTACTCAACTTCGCGGGGTGGTGAAGCGGGAGGATCGAAGTGGCTTTCCATCAAGTCGCGGATGGTGAATTCCGGACGAGCCATGCGGCTGATCGGGAACTGCTCGTTCTCATCGACCCAGGCACGCAATCCGCGATACGGACTGAGACCGTATTCACGTCGAGCGCGCTCCTTCTCTCGCCGCACCCAATGGCGAGAGACCTTCTTGCCGTCGTGCTCGACGAGATCGGACTTTTTGCAAGGCCGATTTGACGCCTCGCAAATCGCTCCGTTCTCCTCGAACCACTTCTTGGAGACGCGCATGTCGTCGCCGTAGCGACCGCCGTCCGGGATGACGACCTTGTATTGCGCCTCGTCGGGCCACAGTTCCTGCGTGACTTCGCACCTGAAGGCGTAGCTCTCGATCGCTCCAGCCGACCATTGCTGCTCGACACCTTGGACCTGCTTGAAGGACCGCTTGCTGAAGTACCGAAGCATCTTCGGGCACCAGCGTTGGATCTCCGCATAGCCGTTCGTCCCGCCGCTCTTGACGATGTCGGGATGATCGGCCGCGTCGACAGACGGCTCCTTGTCCGCGGTGATCCAGTGATTTCCCGCATCGATGCAGACCTTGAGGTCGTCGAAGTAGGGCATCACCGCGTAGTTTTCGTCGTTGCGCAGGAACACCTTGAGCATCCTGGCGCCGACGAAGGTGGGGCCGTTGCCATCGGCGGAGTGATCCTCACGTGGCGTCTCGAAGCCATCTGCTTGAAGAGCAGACTCAAGACGCTGCACGTCGCCGTAGCAGCGGCCATAGACCTTGTTCGCCGGCCAGCAGACGGCACGGGACTGGATGCTGCCACGGCTATTCACCGTGTAAGCAACCGCCAGGTCGCCGGCCCCGTACACCGAGACCGGACGAACCGGAGTCGAGAACGAGTGGTCGCCGTCCATGCACGAGGAGGGGCCATTCGCGTAGACGTGGGCGATGTCTTCAGGAGAGGAGGCGAAGTGGATCTCGCCGCTGGGGTCGATCGCCGCGATCAGCTTGCGCCGCTGGTCGTCGGGGATCTTGCTGTCGCCGATATCGTAGTACCTGCTGATGTACCGGCCAGGGGTGATCGAGGTGAACTTGTCGAGGATCGCGTCCTCTTCGGTTGCGACGAAGGTGATCATGTTGGGGGCGCTCATCATCTGGATGTGAGCGAAGTGGTCGTCGATCGGCGGAAGATTCCATTTCGCCGGCAGCGCCTTGAGAATGCCGCGCTGGATGCCATCGGCGAGACGCTTGCGATGGCGCTCGCGCCAGTCTCCAGACTGGCTCATGCGCCGCGGTTGAACGCGGACGCCGAGATATTCCGCAACGCGCTTGGCCTCCTTGGCGGCCTCACTCCCCTTCTCGTAGGGGCCGTAATCCGGCAGCGGCACATCGGTGCAGACGCCGGGCTGGTTCGGATCCGGCTCAAGCCGGACGAGGTAGAAGGACATGCATTTCTCCGGTGTGCATGCAAATTGCATTCAAGCAAACGAGCTGACACACGTCTGCCGGCGAGGGGTCCTCTCCCGTTCGCTTTTTGCATTCAAGCAAACAAAAGAGCAAGCGAAAAGTTTGGGCGCTTCGAGCGCCTCTTATGGTCTGTCCCTAGATCGGTATCGAATGGTAGTCACGGGCAACGTCTCCTGTGTGCGGGATTTGGAGTTGTCGTTGTCCGATCCGGTCTGTCCCGTGAACGAAAAAGGCGGACCCGCCGAGCGAGACCGCCTGTCCTGTTGTGACGCATATCCTGTACTTTCTACTCTTCTCCGCCCGTCCTAGAAGAGTTCTCACTGTTGCTTATGTCCCTTCGTTACCGCGCTTTTCAGTCACCGGCCGCCAAGATCACGGCCGGCTTGAGTTCATTGTTCCTCCTCTATTCGTCCTTCCAGTCGATGAACAATTCACCGCCGAAGAAGTCGACGGCCTTGGCGATGTGCTTCATCACAGGGAGTCGGCGCTTGGCCTTCGATCCCAGGCAATGACTCGAGAAATACGCTCCTGTCTTCAGCTCGCGATCGAGGTCGCGGACGGCAATGCCGTCTTCCTCGCAGCGACGCCGGATTGCATCAACGAGCGCGTTGCCGGTCGTCGCATACTTCGAAACCTCGCTCTTGAACTTGATGCCGAGGGTTTCCGCTCGCGTCCTGACCGATCCTTGAGCGCGCCCCATCAGGCGAGCGATCTCGATCGCGCCCTTGGTCTTGGCATGTTCCATCAGCTGACGGTCGTCTGACGGATACCAATTCCTGTACTCACGCATGGCCGTGAGCCCCAGATCATTCCGCTTGCGCCTGATGGCCTCGACTGATCTGCCGGGGAGCTTCTTCCTCAGTTCTTTGACTGGCATCTGCGGATTGTCGCGCAGGATTTGCTGCTCGTGATCAGACCAGTATTTCACCTTCATAGCAGTCTCCGCGGATGGCGCGCTTCAGGCCGCCACCTTGCTCTCGTGCCGGTAGAACTGCGGCTTGGGTGCCTCGTACCAGAACATCACACGGGGCGGCTCCTCGAAGGCGACCACGACGGTTGGATCTGAGTCCTGGTAGCGTCGGGCCGCCTTTCGCAGCGTCCGGCCGCTCTCACGTGCGGTGTCGACGATCAGCAGCTTGAAGCCTGCCGGACAACGGGCGCCATACGGAATGTATGGGATGTGCAGGATATGAGAGGCATAAACGGCGGCGACGGCGCCTGATCGCCCGGGGCCGGTGACGGCGTTCACCTGGGAAAGATCGGTGCTCGACAGCGCCTCGCGAAGGCGAGCTGCGAAGGTCGGCTCGTCGATGACGCGGACTGGCTCTTTCATGCTATGGCCTCGTTGAATGGTCGAAGAGATGGTGGATGCCCGCCCTCCGTAGAGAGCGGGCAGGTCGCATCACCAGTTGCGGCTGATGTTCTTGTTCAGCGCCCAGTAGGGGTTCTCGCCATCCGCCTGGATGTAGAGCTGCTTGTGCGCCGGGTAGTGGCGGGTCTTGAGGATGGTGCAGGTACGCGAACCGCGGTTCTTGCGATACGCACGCACCTTGTCGCCGGCCTTCAGCGTCATGCCGGCGACGTACTTCGGGCCGGCATCGACAGCCTCGCCCTCGTCCTCCTCGTCGTCATTGGACGTGGCGGCGACCTGGACCGGCGGGATCTCCTGCTTGAGGGCAGGGATCGTGACCGGCAGGACTGCGAAGACATCGCTCTCGTTGCGCGCCACGTCGAACGCCGCCTGATCGGTGTCATACAGCTCGGCGCCGAGCGAGAACTCGCGACGGTCCTTGAAGATGATCACGAACTTCGTCTGCTCGACCGCGGGGCCGACGTTCTCGACGCTCAGGTCGCCGTTGAGGCTGTTCCCATCGGTGTCGAACTGGGTGACGACCTCCTCACTGCCGTCGTTCGAGACGACGACCACCGGATAGTTGTTGCCGGCCAGAACAGCCAGGACGCGAGCGTTGCTGTGCCGATCTTCGTCGTCGTTGGAGTCGAACACCTCGAACGGCTCATTGAAGTCGACGAGGCCGACCGGATAATTGGTCTCAGGAGCAGTTGCCGGCGACGCCGTAGTGACGACGGCGGTTTCATTCGCGAGCGCGGAAGCGGACTCGGAAACGTCGAAGGCGGTCTCGCCCATGGTGGGGTCCATTCAGTCTCTCCTTGGTGGTGGTTGGTGCGTGCCGTGCATTCCCACCCCCGTCAGAGGGCGGCGCGCTTTGCTCAACGGGGGTGTTGGTTAGGAGCAGCTGTAGTGGCTGCTCTGATAGAGCCGCCCGTGGTTGTCCCTCAGGATTCCGTTTTCAGGATCCTCGGAGAAGGCCTCGACGTCGTAGTCGCGGATCTCGACCGACATGCCGATCTTCATCTGCGCGACATGGGCGTTGCCGCCGAGCACGATGACGACCACGTCAGGGCCGACGTTGACGATGTCCCAGATGGACTGCTCTTCACCGCCGCGGTGGCACTTCGGATAGCGGCCGTCCTCCTCCCGGAAAGCGAGCCGCTCGATGCCGTCGTAATTGACAGCGAACAACAGCGGTCCGCAGTCGGGGCCATTCCAGAAGCCACGGCCGATGAGCCGGGCAGGGAGCCCCTCCCGGGTCTGCATGGGCTTGCTGAAGTCAAGCATCTTCGATCTCGAAGGACACATCGATGCCGCAAGCCTGCGGCCAATTCGGCTCGCCCGTGGAGAGGAAATTGTCGATCGCCGACAGCGCCGCGCCTGGCGTGATGTAGTCGTAGGTCATGCCGTTGAGGTCATCGAGCGGCGGATAGAACAGGAACTGAAGGCGATAGCTGCGATCATCCTTGACGTACCGTGATCCGTTCAGGCTCTCGGTGGCGCCATCTCGCTTCATGACAGCCCACATCCAGCCGCCGATGCAAGCGGTCGTCCCGCACTCGCGTTTGTCGAACAGGCACTCCATGTTGAAGCCGTTCGGCTGACCAAAATTCATCTCGTGGTCGTGGTGGAAGGCGCCGTTGGCGAACAGTTCCCGGACTTCGAGCAGCGCCTTGTGCTCGGCCGGCATGATCTGAAGGGCGTCAGCGGAAAGCACGGGCGGTCTATCGGTCATCTATCCCTCCTGAGTGGGTTTGATTTGCGTAATTTGCATTGTCGTCCGGCGCAAGCAAAATTTGCATTCAAGCGCACAAACCCCCATACTGGTGGAATGGGGAAATCTGAAATCGTAAACGGCCTGCCCTGGTTCTCGACGAAGCAGGAGCGCGAGATCTTCACGAAGCTGGGCTTCTGCTCCGTCTATGCGGTGGGGCCTGATGGCGGCCGGCCGCTGCGGATCGGCGTCTCAGCGAACTTGCAGAGCAGCCTAAAGACCATGCAGCTTGGCTGCTGGAAGGAGCTGCAGGTCCATCACATCATCTGGGTGGATGGGGAACTGCTCGCCAACCGGATAGCTGGCGACGTCTGCAGCGTGTTCGACAAGGGCAATCGCCGCCTCGCTGGCAGCTGGTTCGATGTCACGGCGGAGTTCGCCGTGCAGGCCATGCGTCTCTCCACGGACAAGTCCCAGATCAGGTTCCTGTCGCATGGCGAGATGCTGGAGCAAGTTCGGTTGGTGCGGAAGCGGAAGATCGAGGAAGCTATCGCTCGGGCTTGACCGGCGCGCAAACCTCGAACGGCCAGCCATTGTCCTTCTGACCGCAGGCTTCACCAGTCCAGGGTTGTCCGCAAGCGACGCAAACCGGCTCGCTCTCACCCTTGCAGTCCTCGATCGCAACTTCCCGGGTGCGCCGAAGCAGGAACTCCAGCGCTCCCTCGCCATCGTCCGGCCAACCCAGAGACTTGGCGGTCTCCAGCACATGCGCTCCGGTGCGCCGCTCGTGATCCCTCTGCTCTTACCGAGCAGCATGACGCGCCTTCACGGCATCGATCTGCGCTTGCGCCTGCCTCAATGCGGCGTTGCGCCGATCATCCATGGCCGCCTTGAACCATCGTCCCTTGCCGCTGTAGCTGACCCAGCACGCGGGATCGAGCGTGTAGGCCAGCTGCTTGACGTCGTGATCGAATGGCATCACAGAACCTGCTTCAGGTCGTCCGTGATGGACAGGATGCGGTTGTAGTCGTCACCGTTCGGTGGCCGGGAGTCGTCGCCGCGAGGCGGTTTGCCGTTAAGCCGACAGTCGTACTGGTCGATCTCGAGTGTAACAGCCCTTGCTGCCTGCTCAATCCGCATCAGCTGCCTGATGCGGAAGAGCGCGCGGATTGTGCGGAACATGCTGCAGGTCTCCTTTGTGCTGCGATCTGCAGCTCGAACCTTGCCTTCTCGACCTCATCGAACGCTGCGCGCCACAGCGGGTAGCAGAAGTTCCTGGCGTTCACGAGGACCGGCACCAAAGCTGTCTTCTCCGGGATGTAGACCTCGCGAGCGAACCTGTGATCGTGTTCGGCGATGTCGCGGGTGTTGCTGATAGTGTCGGCGCACTTGATCATCTGGCCGAAGGCGGAGGCTCCGGCCAGATATTGTCGATCGAGCCTCTTGCGCACCGGGCGCTTGCCGTGCTCGGGACGGCTCACGTCCGTCACCTCCAGCACCAGTTCGGCGATCGTGGCGTCGAACTCCGCAACCAACTGCTCGTATGTGGTCGAGGTGTCTTCAAGCGTGTCGTGCAGCCAGCCAGCGGCGACGACCTGCGGGTTCTGCGAATGGCGCAACAGGATCCCAGCCACCTCTTCCAGATGGTGCCAATACGGCACGCCGGTATACTTGCGGAGCTGCGCGCCGTGAGCGTGCTTGGCGAAGTCTCTGGCTTTGTGGATCCAGTGCAGGTCCATCAGGCGACCCTCTCGTTGTCGTTGTTGGCGGGGTGAATGGCGGCCAGGTCCAGCGCCGGAACGCTGACGCTCAGGTCCATCGGCTCGGTCCAGCTGAGGCTCTGGACGTCGCGATGCACATGGTTCTTCCGGAAGCGACAGATGGTGAATGTGCCGAAGGGCAGGCGGTACTCCGGACCGGTTACGAAGGCGAACATGAGCTTCTCCTGCCCTCAGTTTGCATCGCAATTCGTGCAAACGCAACACAAAACAAACGCAACCCGGGAGGAGATTGCTCCCCTCCCGAAAGTCACGATCAGCTGATCAGCGCGCCGAGGGGCTGAAGATGTACCAGGTCGACGGATCGCTCTGGACGACGGTGCTCTTGGCGTAGGCCTTCTTCGAGAAGTTGTGCGAGGGCCGGCTGTCGACCGAACCAGCGCCGATGCTCGGCCAGGTGTTGATGTCGCTCTCGACGATCGTCGACGGCGCCGTGTACTCGAGATGCAGGTTGCCGGTGCCGACCTGGCCGGTCGCCGAGTTGTAGACGGTGTAGTCGCCGGCAGCGGCCGGGGACGACATCACGGACAGCGCAGCGAGCATGGTGGCAGCGGCAAGAAAGGCGAACTTCTTCATGTAGTAGACTCCTTGTGATAAAACCGGAGGTTGTCCGGTAGAGCAACGCATGTCGCTCCGTGCTGCGCTCCGTGATGAAGCGCAGTGCGGAAGGTCAGCGATGTCGAGTGGATCGCAGGGATTGCACCGGGCGAGGGGTGACGTCCCCACGCACGCTTGTTGGCTACCGAGCCCAATTGGACTCGCCTGATCTCCGACGATCAGATCCGTCCCTCGGCCGATGCAATCTGCTTGCTAAGCGTTCTGGCGCTCCCGGAAGGAATCGAACCTTCCTTTCCACCTTGAGAGGATGGCGTCCTTACCGATAGACGACGGGAGCTTGCTCAGATCAGAAGCGGGAGACGAACGTCAGAGCACGAACGATTGACGATCAACGAGGAACAAACCACAAGCAACGAGCGCTCATAGGACCGGACGATTGACGAAGCTCCACACGATGGGGAGCGGGTTCAGCCGGGTAACGAGGAGCGTTGCGACCTCGGGTGAGGGCGATGTGTTTGCCAATGATGATCTTTCGATCGGTGTGCCTTCGGTAAGTCTCCCGCCCACTTGCGTCAGATGAGGCCTGTCTGCCGGAGCAGGTTGGCATCACCTTCTGCGAGTTCCAGATGCACCGCGGCGTTCAGCCCGGCGCGATTGTCTTCGATCGCTTCGAGCGACCGCTTGGCTTCGATGTAGCCCGCGGCGGCCTTGTCCCGCAGCTCGGGCAACACCACTGACACGTTCACAGCGCGGGTCACGCCATAGCTGCGCTCCGCGCTCTGCAGGGCGTTGAGGCTGAAAGACAGCTCAGCCTTCAGCTGCTCCTCGGCCGGCGTGACCCCAGCGGACGCCAGCTTCTTCAGGATCGCCATGACGCGGTTGTGGTGCGCCGCCTGGGCGAGGGCAGCCTCGACGCCCTGCTCGACGTTGGCCTTCGCAATCGCCTGGCGCAGGTTCGCCAGCACCAGCGAGAGCGCCATGTATTCGTCGATGCGCTGCGTCAGCGCCCGGACGCCGGGGACGATCACCGTGTCCGCCGGCTGATCGACGTTCTGCTGGATCAGCAGCGACACGCTGACGTTGGTCGGCAGCTCGATCTTGGCGAGCATCGCCTCCAGCTCCTTGCGGAGCTTCAGCGCTCGCTTCAGTGAGATTTTCATTTCGTCCTCCGTTTGCAGCAGATTTGCATTCATGCAAAGAAAAAGTCAAGAAAATTCACAGATCGTAGCTTCGCTCTCCTGCGATCTCGCGACAGATCGCCATCCGCTTATCGTCGATCTCCGTTGGAGAGTAATTGCTGGTCATCCATTCGACAGCGTCAGCGTAGCTGGCGCATTGCTGTGCATCTCGCTCTCCCTCGTAGCCGGCATTCTCGACCACGACATAGATCGGAGTCCTCGCCCGGGCGTCGGCGATCCTGTCGAGCGCCATATCGAGTTGGTCCCGCAGGTTGCGGGCGTCGATTGCGCTGAGAACGCCGCAGAACTTGGTCGCTCCTTTCGGACCGTAGATCGACAGGATGACTCGATCGTTCTCAGGCTTGTCGTAGGCCCAGCCTGAGCTGTTGCCGGACGCATGCTCAAGCGTTCCCATCCTCTTCCTCTTCCTCTTCATCGTCGTCCTGGGCATAGGACTCTGCAGGTGCCTGATCGGGAAGGCTTCGCAGCAGGCATATCAACGTGCCAGCCTCTTCAGCTTCGCTCTCGCGCTCGTTGTTGGCATCGCTGTCCCGCTTCTGCTCCAGGGCTGCGATGATGTGGACGAGATTGTCGCGCAACAGCGTCTCGATGCCCCGTAGCCTATCCACCTCGTTGATCGCAGCCGTGGCCTGTAGCTCGCAATCGTCGGTGTCGAGCGAGATGTTGAGCGCTCGATTGAGGTCGTCCATAAAATCGGGTGGCGTATAGCTCACAGCTCGCTCCGTTCGCTGATGGTTGCGCCAAAGGAATGAATGTCGCCCCAGCCGACAGCGGTCGATGTTGCGCCGGACGGCATTATCGGGACCTCGAACACACGGATCTTCTCCGACAGTCCGAGGACCGTGTCGTCCAGGCCGTCCAGCTCGTAGTACTTGCGCCAGAGTTGGATGGCCTCGCTGGCGTCAGTGGCCCAGACGAACAGATCTCGGCTGACTGCGCCGTCTTCGTCCCATTCGCATTGGTCGTTGGTCGGGGCGACCAGGTACAGCATGCGATCCATCACAGTTTCTCCGGCTTCTTGATCTCGGTGTCGATGGTCGGGTCGATGATGTGACCAAACCTGCTGCGCTTGCCGTATCGCTTCGCATCGACCAGGAAATACTTGATCACCTGGCTCTGGCTTCGGTTGACAGCGCAGACTCCGACCTTGCCGGCAGGAACCCAATCGGCCCATTCTCCCCATGCAGCGGTCACGACAAACTTGTCGCGAGTCTCGATCTCGAACAGCTGTTCATCTCGCTTGAGAGACTGACCTGGCTCCAGCATGATTCCGCTGAAGCGCTCGTATTCGCTCGGATACCAGTTTCGGAACGTCTCCATCGCTACCTCGAACTCGGTGCGGTCCGGCTTGCCCTCTATCTTGATGACGCGATGGAAGCCGATCGGATGCACGACGGCGGCCAGCGCCCAATCGCAATCCTCCTCGTACCACCCGCCTTCGCGCCGCATGTATTTCGGCACAGCGGCGTTGCGCTCGCGGGACAGCTTGATGCCGCCGTGGCCGGCTGTCGACACCTGCCAGATGCCGGGCGCCAGCTCCTTCTTGCCCTGAATTGCACCCCAGGGTGACGTCTTTGGGCAGGGGCAGCGTTCATATGGGCTCATCGCAATTCCCTCTTCGCGAAGCCCCGCACGCCGCCGCAATCCCCGTAACTCGGGTCTGTGCCGCAATGCGGGCAGATGTATCCATGAACGATTGGGCGACCGCCTGGGCAGCTCACGAATGTGAGGTATGCTTGAGCCAGGTAGGCGAGATCGCTCTTCCGGTTTGCCTCAATGTTCTCGATCTTGGCCATCACGCTTCTCCCGTGAAGCCGTAGACCAAGCGTTCCGCGTCGGCCGGCTCCAGATCATCATCTGTGCGACCCCACCGTTTATTCTCGGCGCAACGCACGATGTAACCGTCGTTGGTGAAGCCGGTGACCTGTCCTACGAACTCGCCTTTCGAGCCGACCGGAGCCGATCGGACCCAGTCGCAGAGTTTGAATTTGTGATCGTCGCTCACCACGACACCTCCACGACGTATCTTCCGCTCGGCATCCAGTTGCGCTCAACGGCCGCAAGCAGAAGCCGGCGCATCTGCCAACATTCGACGCGGCCCTCGACCTTCATGCGCTCAATCAGTCCAGCGCGATACTTGACCCAAAGATCAGCCCTGTCTGAGTCATTGAGGGTCGCGTTGACCGAGTAGACGGCATCATTCGATGCTTCTAGAAGCTCGATCTCGCCATCCCGTCCGACCATCCTCGCGAGGTGCTCGCCGAGACCGGTCTGTCCTTGGCTGTACATCGCCTGATTGGACAGCCATTCGACGAAATAGGCTCGTCTCTGCTCAAGTCGCAGCTTCATGGTGGAAGTCCTCAGCTGAAGTCGTAGAAGGCGACGATGTAGCCGTCAGCATCCAGCTTCTTGCGGTCGCCGTGATGCACGCGGTCTCCCTTCTTCCTCTCGACGATGCGCTTCAGCTCTTCGAGGGTGACGCTGTCGCCGTACTCGGTCTTGATCTTCCGGCCTTCGAGATAGGCGAACCAATCCTTGGCCGAAGCGAGAGCAGGGCTATTGCCATCAGCCTCGTACCCGTGGAATGTGAACGCCCATCCCAGGCTGCTCTTGCCAATGTGAACACGATCGTCGCTGCGTCCGCAGGTTGGGCAGCATGGCTGCGGCTCGACATAGTAGTTGGTTCCCATGGTGAGGATCCTCGTTTGCATGCAAGCAAAGCCCCAGGCACACCTCGGGCGTGAAAATGAGTTGGTGGGCTGGGCGTGCTTCATCGGCGGCGGGGCCGCCTCCACCGTGTCCAGCTGTCGCTACCGCCATCGCGTCCTCGGCTGAGGACCAGGCCGTTGAGCTTGTCAGGCCCTGCCGGGAGCGCCCGGCTTCTCTTCATGAGGTTGGCGGCCTCACTAGCCCGGAGCTACCCGGGCACGTCCGAAAGTCGGTGACGCTGTAGCCTTCGATGCCGTTGATTCTCGCGTTGGCTTCAGCTGCCTCGCGCGTCGGAAATGGTCCGAGCGACCATGTGACATCGTCGAACTTGAAGCGCTCGCAGATCCAGAAGGTCCAGCCCTTGATGTCGCCGTAGAGCGATATCGTGACAGTCCCTTTTCTCATGCCGGCCTTGAGAAGTTCGATCCTGGCATTTGTCATCTGGCAAAATCACTCCATCTGCAACGAGATGCTGCCGTCCTCGGCGATGATGATGTCCGCGTCACCATAGGCGATCTTGTCGATCACCGTGCGCTGTGCCGGCGTCAGCCCATCACACTCGTCGGTGTCGATGTCCTGAAGAGCCTCTTCCCGGCCATCGATCTTCAGGTAGAGATTGCGATAAAGGTGGTTATCGCCACACATCTTGACTACGCTCATCCGACTTCCTCCTGTGGGTGGCGCTCACAGCGCCGTGCTGTGATATTTCCAGCGATCATCGCAGTTCCAATGGTCGAGTAGCTCCAACATGTGGCGACGCGACATGAACCGCATCGTCTCTCGCGTGGATTGGCCGCTGGCCAGGTGGTGACGGATGATGGTGGCTTCGTAGGAGCAGGCAGCCGTATTGTGTGGAAGGCGCCTCAGCTCACTGAAGTTGTTGTCCATCATCCGTCACCACGAATTTCTCCAGCGGATGATGCGTGCCGCTGGTCACGATGTGGGTCCGGTCGCTCCCGGCTGATACCGGCGTTCTGGTTTCGCGAATGTCTCTATCAGGTTGTCAGAAAGTCTTGATTACAGCTTCATGATCATCCTCCTGGGCTTGAGTGCGAGCACATCATCCTGTGCTCGCCCTTCTGGGAGCGCGGCGATCATCCGATTTGGCAGCTACCGGCATATACAGCCGGGCTCGCTTGCTATGGGGTGAGGATGCCCGCGCTCGCAGAAGAGCGAGTGGCCGGATATCCCGCCGGCCTCGGTTCGCGATCTTGGCTCGCGGAGCCTCTTCATGAGAGCGGTGCTGTCTCTCCGCTCAAACGTCCTGCGTGGTCATGGGTGCCGTCACAGCCAGGCGCACGGTTGCACGCGCCTTTAGCTCGGGCTCTGAGTGAGAACCGTTGCGGATCTCCCCGTAAGACTGGCGTGCAGACCGCTTTACCGCACACCGGGGACCTCACCAGTTGATGTCAGACGCGAGCACGTTTCGCTTGGCATGCTTCCAGCTGTGGTGAAGTTGGCCGGACTCGACGCCGATCAGCCGGGCGGCGCGGCGGATTTTGCGGCGATCGATGGAAGTCTGATCTCGCTGCTTGAGCACCTTCCCGGCGCTGGTTACGACGAGATCAGATCTGGTGGCGTAGTCATGCGGCAGGCGGGCCAGCTCGCTGGTGGCCGGCGTCTGCACATCGACGATGATGACGAGCTTTGGGGCTGGCATGATCGATCCTCAGTGCCGGGTGCGTTGAATGATCCGGCGAGCCTCGCGCTTGTCAGCAGTGGAGAGGCGGTGGCCGGCGTGGTAGCGGCGGACCAGCTCGGCCTCGTAGGCGGCGGAGCGGGCTTCAATGGTGAGGCCTGGCGAAAGAGCACGCTCGATCTCGCGGAGGAGCTGGTTGACGGTCGGGCTGCTCATCGGGAGGTCCTCGCGTTGCTGACGTAGCCGGGGCCGTAGCACTGGCCGCATTCGAGGCGCGTCCAGTCGGTCAGGCCTTCAGGGTCGTCCCATGCCGCGGTCGGCCTGCCGGTCCAGCTCAGCCAGATGCGGCGGGTGGCGTTGTAAATGCGGCCTCCGACCCGCGGCTCAGGCTTGCCGTCGAGATCGTCGATGTGGGTGAGCGTGCCGCACGAATGGCAGGGGAAATGGTCTGTGCTGGACATGTCAGAGCCAATCCGGTGGGAGAGGTTTCCATTCGAGTGTCCGGCGAAACTCGCTATCGTGCGGCTCACGCTCGCCGAAATAGAGCGGCTCCAGCTCGTTGTCGGTGCTGTAGAGCTGGCCGTCGATGCGCTGGACCATCGTAGGCAGGAACTTCTTGCCCGTGACCGAGTGATGGCCCTGAGGACGCACGAGGAAGTAGTCGTGCGGCTCCGTGGGCGCCTTCGAGAGATCGGTGCTCCAGCCCGAGCCGATCTCGGGACGCACTATGGCGCGGATCTTCTCGTCGACGTCGGCGTGACCCATAGCGAACGCTAGGTCGGCAGCCTTAGCCATCATGTCGTACCAGCCACCGGCATAGCCGCGGCGATAAGCGATGTCGTCGTTGCTCATGTCAGCTCCTTGCCGGCAATGCCGCCGGTCATGACGTGGGCTTCGCAGTTGGGGTAGACCTTGGCGTGCGTCCGCAGCCACTCCAGCTTGAGCGTGGAGATCGCGGCCTCAGCCTCGGCGATGGTGGCGAACTGGCGGGCATTGCTGCGCCAGGTGTTCCACAGCTCGACTTCGCTCCACGGGGCGACTCGGCTGGTCAGGTAGCGGACGAGCCGTTTTCCGGAGTTGTCGGCGGGGATGCCGTTCCAGGTGGCGACGACGAATGTCGCGGGATTGTTGACCCGGTCGATCGTCTCTTGGCTCGGTGGCTTGAAGCCTTCGGGGAATCTCATGCGAACACCACGAACAGGAACGCAGCGAGCTTGGTGAAGCCGGCACAGGTGGCGAGGATGCCGATCAGCGGGCCGATGGTCACCGCGCCGACAAACGCCACGGTGAGCAGTAGGCCGACCAGCAGCTGAATGCGGGCCTGCCCGCGGCGCTGGCGGAAGCGGGCGTAGGAGCCCGGCGACGGATTGCGTCGGACCATGTCAGCCTCGCCAGATGTAGAGAAAGGCGCCGAGGGCGGAGAGGATCATCCCGCCGGTGATGATGTATTCTCCGATGTGTCCGTGCATCTCAGAGTCTCCGTTGGCATGTGCATTTGCGCGAAGGCTAAAGCAAACGCAAGGGCGTATGTGTGCCCTTGGCGTGGAACTTTGGATGGTGAGATGGCCAGGGCACGGATCGAACGTGCATGGTAGCCATCCGGCGTTTGCGACCCCTAAGCCCGTTACCGGGACGTGCCTTCACGCCTGGCCATCACACCATCCAAAAGGTGCAAGCCCTTGACTTTCCTTTGCGTTTCTGATAGAAAATGCAAACGGAGTCGACGGATTTGGCGCCAAGATCAGGGGCGGGAACAGCTGAAGTTCCAGTCCGGGAAATTGGTCAATTAATTCCCAGAAAACCCCGTCAGAAATTCCCGCGAGGGAATTTCGGCCTCATTTTCCGAAGGCCGCCTGAAGGTACTCGAACGCCATACGGACCAAGCCGGCCGAGGCGTTACCAGACCCCAGAAGGTAGGCTACCTCGTTCAGGGCGTAGCACTGTTCCAGGGTCTTCGAGGGGGCAAAGCGAAGCTCCTGGTAGAGCTTCTGAAGCATGTCGAGCATGATTGGCTCCGTGCGTTAGAGTTGACGAAACTTCCAAGAAACAGCCGAAATTCCAGGGGCCGCCCATTCGCGGGCCGCCGGACAAGCACACCCTCAAGAGAGAGCAGAGACAGGGGATGCAGAGGGGACAGGAGAGGGAGAAGGGGCAGGGAGACCAGGAGGGGGGAGGCTAACCACCCAATCGGACCCCACCATCGAAGCAGTGACATTCAGCCGGCAAATCGATGCAAATGGCAGGCAGAGCGCCGGGTTCGTCGATCGCCTCTTTCCCTCGCCATAAAAGGCAAATTTGCATTTCCACGCCTCAACACACCCTGGAAACACCAGATCTAGTGTGCTGAGGGGTCAAAATGGTCCCAAAACCGGGTCTGAGACCCCATTTTCGAGGCCTCAGACACCAGATGTTGTGTTCACCACCAAATTCCTCCGGTGGTCCAGCCGGCGATCGCGGCGCCGAGCATGATGATGGCGCTCCAGAACGGGTCGACGCGGTACGAGAACAGACCCATGATGCCCCTCACGCTGCAAACGGTTCCAGGACGGACTCTTCGTAGGCCCCGTCAGCGGTGACCTCGACGATGTGGAACCCGTAATCGGGGTGGAAGCCCTTGCCATTCTCGAAGGGACGGCCGGCGGCGTAGCGGGTCAGGTAGTAGTCGAGCCACTGCTCGGCCTCGAAGCGCTCGACGTCGTGGCTCAGCATCAGCCGGCCGGAGATGTCGCGAATGTTGTAGAGGCCGGGCAAGGGCACGTCGTCCTGCGAGACCAGCTTGAGCCAGTCCAGGTTGGTGACGATCGTCATGGTTGGAGTCCAGGGTTGGGGATGGCGCGACGGAAAACGCGCCGCAGAGCCTGCGACGCGCTAACCTGGTCGGATGATGGTGAGGGGGAAGAGTGCGCTTACGGGCGCAGCAGCCGGTCTATGACGCTCAGGAGCGTGACGCTGGCAGCAACCATGCCACCAATGCGTAAGGTCAAGCGCAGCACCGCGTTGTCGATTGCGGTGGTCAGGTCGGTCTTTGTCACCAGCTCACTCATGACGAAGTCCCGTGCGGCTTCAGCGTGTGCGTCAGCTTGGGGGCGGGGTACGCCTCCCTCCTGCAGACGCTTCGAGTAGCCGAGTGTATCAAAAGCGTAGGCCATAGTCATTCCTTCTGGTGGGCGGTGAGTCTCACCATTTCAGGGGGCGGTTCTGCTCGATCAGGTCGTCGACCAAGAGCACGCACTGGTGCCCTCTCTCGTCCTTCTCGAGTGCTTGCTGGAACATTGCCGCGTAGCCCCGCTTCTGTTTGCGGGTCAGGCGACAGCGGATGTGGCGACCGAGCCGGGACAGCCGGCCCTTCGCCTCCTCGAAGCGCGGGTGGGTCATGCGAAGCTGACCTCGATGCGCTTGGAGAACGGGTTGACCTTGATGGTCGCGGTCGGCTTGCCGCGCCCGTTGGTCACGGTGAGCGTCTGGTGCCGGCGCATGTCCTGCGGCAGCTCGCAATCGCGCTCGTTGCGCTCGGCTGCACGTCTCGGTCTGGGCGGTTCGCGGCGGATGCGTGAGGCCGGCGCTGGCGAGTAGATCGACTTCGGCTCGTGCTGGCCGGTCTTGCCGAGCCTGTCCGGGATCTCGTTGTGCTCCCACTCGTCGTAGAAGCGGTTGAAGGTTGCGACCTCCTCGGCTGCCTTCAACTCGGCCTTGGTGGGCAGGCGAGGCGCCGGGGGCGGGGCGTAGTTCGCCGCCAGCCAATCCTTGGCCATGTCCATCTTGCGTTCGAGCTGAGCCTCACGCTCGGCTCTGTCGACGATTTGGCGCGCAGTGGGGCGTTCGATGAAGCGCTTGGCCATCGCTTGACGTCCTGTGATTTGAGGGTGGAGGTCGCCTCACGCGGAGGCTTGGAATTTCCAAATCCGGCCAGCTCGCGCTGTGTGTCAGCGCCGGCCCCTGCCGGAAAAATCCAAAAAAAAGGGAGCACCGAAGCCCCACCGGTTGGAACCGGTAGGGCCTGGTCTACTCCGCGGGTTGCAGGCTTGGTGCTGGTCGAGTGCCGCGCTTACGCGGCCTCTTTCACCTCCGCCGGGATCAGGGTCGGGGCTTCCGCCGGGGCTTCGCCGAACACCGACTCGATGGTTTCGTCGGTCGCGGCGCGCTTGGCGACGATCTCGTTGAGCCGCCGGATGAGAACGGAAAGTTCCCCGTCCGTCATGCCGTCCGCCCGCTTGACGATCGACTCGATTGCGTCAACCGGCTTGGCCGGCTTGTCGGGCGAGAGTGCGGCCGTCAGCTTGGCGAAGGAACCGCCATAGGTGCGCTTCACGAAATCCGTGAAATTCTGCACCAAGGCATCGCCCGAAGCGCCGGCCTTCTGCTTTGCCAGCATGTCCCGGATGACGTCCGCGTGATTGGTGCAGACGTCCGCCATGAGCCGGAATGACCACGTCCGCAGCTTGGACAGCCCTTCGTTGAGCTTGGCGCCTTCCGGCTTGGCGAACTGCGTTTTCACGCTCTTGCCGCCGTCGATATATTCGGACACGGCCGCCTCACGCGCCTTCTTGTCGCGAAGCGCCATGAAACCGGAAACCAAATGATCCGTGTCGCGCCAGACCGGGTTTCCCTTGCTCGCGAAATACTTCAGGAAGGCACGGAACACCTTCTTGTTTTCCTTGTCGTCGATTCCCTTGTCGGACTCGGCGAGTTCCACTTGCTTGTTCGCCATGACAAGGGCCAGCGACACGGTTCCAGTGAAGGCCGCGGCGTCGTCCGCCTTGACAGCCTTGACGGCCGCATCAAGAACAATCTGGCCAAGCGTGCGGGCAGGGGTAGCATTCTGAGTCGTGGTCATTTGCAGTTCCTTTCCTTTGCTCTAGATGCCGTTTCCGGGAGGTGCCGGAAGATTTCGGGGTTTGGGCAAAGGTTTCCCGTGCTCTGGAAAGCTCTCTTTCCTGAGTTCCAGACGAGTCGAGCGACTCGTATCGCGTGAGAAACCTAGTCCGTTCCGAAGCCTCCGTTTAGCTCGTTTGCATCTGACAAATAGACAATAGTTGAGCGTGAAAATGGTTGCAAGAAAAGTGTTTCTCAATGAAATCAATGACTTAGTCTTCTGGAAATCAGGAGAAAACGCGCTCGACAAGTAGCTCGTGCGAAAAAGCGCATTGAAATCAATTGGTTGCAGAAAAGCAGAGAACTAATAGCTTTTGCATTTTGCTTCTATGCAAATGTGCATGCCTCGCATGCAAACAGTAGGTTCCCTCGATCGAGGTGCGGGGTGCGGAAAATCAGAATTTTTTTATGAGACATGGGGGCTGGCATGGCCGTCCCCCTCATACTTCGAACCGCCAAAAGGGCCTTTTCACTGGCCGAGGATCCTCCCTCGCCAAATGGGCTCGTCGGCTTGCAGAAACGGGGGCAGGAGAGCGCAATGGGCTCAGGCCGCGGCTCTGGGTGCCCCGGCTTGGTATGCTCACGGGCGGCCCGCGCTGCGCCACGGCGGCCCAGGAATGCAAATGGGGGTAGCCTTGAAAAAGACCACCCCTTTAGGGAGGTTCATCCCAGCGCCGCCACGCCTAAAAGGCCATTGCAGCGAGCGCTTCGCGCCGGCTTAGTCTTTGATGCGCGCCTTGACAATGGAGGTCGCGCCAACTGCCTGGTATCGGTAGTCGCCCCGAGAATTGCGCTCAGTGGACCAGCATTGCTCCATGCCCATTCGCTTAAGACCTTCCGGCATGCGTTCGCGGTCCTCTGTGCAGGTCCATTTGTTCACGATGACGACCGGCTTCTGGGCGTAGAACTCCTTGTCGTCGTCGATCGTATTGCTTACGGAGATCAGGCCGGCGAAGGCGAAGCCAAGATAGACGAGGAAACCCAGGCCGAGGAGCCTTTTGATCGGCAGCCACATGCCGAGGCGGTACTTGCCGAACTGGCGACTGACCCAGACGTTCTTACTCATGCTGCTCGATATCCAGCCGCTGGAGGAGTGGCCCTGAAAAAAAGGACCCCACCCCGTTCTGGAGGTTCACTGTAGCACGCGGCGCCCTAAAAGCCCATTTGCGGCGAGGGCTGCGCCCTGAAGGAATTATCCGATACGTCTGGCCCTCAGGATTGCTCGGCGAGTGCTTCGTCTTTACGGTTCAGCAGGACCGTGAGACTGGCCTGATGCCGCCGTGATCTGCCGGCCCGATCATGAGGAGGTTGTCGGTGAATATCTTCGATGATGCAATGCTGAAAAGGTCCGGATCTGTCACTGTGGCAGCACGTGAGGCAGCAGTCGATGTGGGAGATCAGCTGCTGGCGCACCTGCAGAACAGGCCGAAACCGGGAATTGAAGTCCTGGTATCAAACAACATCGTTGAAGTGAGAAAGACCGCAGCATTCCGGTTGCTGTGCATCACCTGCAATGGCCCAGATAGTTTTCTGCTGAAAGAATCTCGCTACGGCCAACAAACTCAAGTGTCGTACGAGATGCGGAGAGGTGTTCCGCCCGGCCAGCTCACTGCACAAGACATGGCGGCGTCCGTTATTGCTTGGATCGAGGAATAGATCGGTCCAAAGGCAGCTGAGCTAAACCACGGCACGTCCCAAGAGACCGTCCATCGGGCGGGGCTCATCATGCGGCGGTGCCAGAAGAGCCATTCGGCGGCGAGCGCTTCGCGCTATAGATAGCAAACGAGCGGCGAGAGTATGTCATGACTGACCTGCGGGATATCAAAGCCCCAGCCTACGTGATCGTGGTCTATGGAACGGATGCAGACCCACACGATCGCTCCTTCAAGGTCCGGGGTCCGGATCCTATTGCGAGCAAAGCTGCCGTCCAGATGCTCTGGCCGGGGCGCAATGTCGACATTGACCACAATCTCGGTGAGATCGACATCCACGGGATGGAGCCGGGCGAGATCCGTGAATACGCGCGCCTAGACTGAATATGCGAGAGCTTGGCGCTGAGATTGCAGTTTCGGACCTGCCGGTCAGTCTTAGAATGACCCTGGGGTCGCCTCGCTGTCAACCATAGACACAGAGAGGCTGGCGACAATGGAGAGCCTCGGCGTACTTCAGGATGCAACAAGTAGCCGGGGCAGGGATTGTCGCCGTGGTCGGCGCGTTGCCGCTCGAAGTGTCCGAGCACGTGGTAGGCCCTGGTCCAATCTTAGTTCATGCCCGGCGAGCGCTGCGCGCAGAATCAGTAAGGATGCATCCGCGCCTTCAAGAGAGAGATGATCTCCTCAGCCATCAGTGGGCGATCGCCGAGATCAGGCCTGATGTGTTCGAATAGCTCGTACATCCGGCGATAGCCGGGCATCGCTATCGAATGCGAGTTGAGACTGCGGCCCTTGAATTTCGAGAATCGACCGAGATCCTCAACGAGGAATTTCGCCAGGTGATAGTACTCTTCGTTATTGCCATCGAAGCCTGGAAACTTAACGTTCTTCCCGAACGGAGCGGCCTCGGCCTCAACCCTCTCTCGCTCGATGGGGGCGAGGCCGCCGTAGCCACTTTCAATGAAGCTCCACATGTCCAGGATGTCGATCGTGTCGCTTACGGCAGTCGGCAGGTTTTTGTCGTCCCATGGGATCCCTTGGTGCTCCATTTTCAGAGCCCATAGATTGTCATAAAGCACCGCTTTGGCGACAAGGTCTGGATCGAAGTTTCCCTTCAGCTTGAGGCCCCTCTGCAAGTCCGCAAGCATCAACACTATCAGCTTTTCGCCATCGGTTAGCTTCATCAGGCTCTCCATGAAAGTCGTGAGTGTATGCGGTTTAATCCACAACTCAAAATGACCGTCGCCGCCCCCTGAACCGAACCCGCAAGAAATTTTTGCGTGTTATCCCGAAATTGCCGGTCCGGCGCGAACGCTGCTCGCTAACTCGCTAGGGGAAGCGCCGCCGGCCGCAGATCCATTGCCGGTTGATTTGCCGGTTCGCCCTGCAGATCGACAGGGCGTCCGTGGTCGCCAATACCGACCGCGAAAATGGCCGGCGAGCGCTCCGCGCTACAAGTCTCGATTCCTGCTGCCGGCGAGCGCTCAGCGCTGATTCTCTTTGCGACTCCGGATGAGGACTCGATGCAACAATGAACTGTGAATTTGCTTGCTTGTTTCAATATTGTCACACTGTCGAAGTGAGTCTTTGCAGCGTAACGTGTTGACAACAAAGGCGAATTCGAGCCTCTCACAGTATGTTTCAGCAACCTGCCATAAGCACTACGATCCCTTGCGTATTTCCCAAATCCGCCTGATCATTGCTGTGTTCGTGTAACGAAACAGGGAGCCCTGAAGAAAAGTTAATAAAACATTGGTCCGAGCGATGCATTCTCCGTTAAGTATGGATTTTTCCAGGGCACCGAGATTGCTGGTCGAAAAGAGAAGCGGAATCAGTCGCTTGTCATATCAGCCCGTGGATCTACGGGGCCGGGGTTGCCCGAATGTTCGAGCCGTTTCCTACGGTGGTAGGATTGAGATCCGAGCTGGATCAACCAGCCGGTGCCTTAGGCAGGATGCCTCCGATGCCTGAGGTTCTCAACGCGGAGGGGAAAGGAGACATGTCCGATGGACATGCTTCAAGTGACGATCGGCCCCCTGGGGGTAGCCGGTACCGGAGTATTCGGGACCAGCTACACCCTGGTGGTGACCGTGATCGTCCTCATCCTGGTACTCAGGGCGGACACCCTGAGGCCGAAATGGGTGATGTGACGACACGCTGACAGAGTCCCGGCGCCGAGTGAGCTTTGGAACCGCTCGGCGCCGGCAGCGCATTTGAGCGCGATTTCGGCGGTAGATCAACCGATGATTTTACGGCTCGTTCCCGGACAGGAAGGAGCGAGGCCATCCTGGCGTCTCAATACCCGCCGCGTGGGCTCCGCGCTAATATTCCCAACTCAAGGCATCGGCACGGCCGGTGAACACCAACTACGCGGCATAAAAGCGATCGCTGAAGCTCCGGCGTGCGTAATGGTCATCTGGCAGACCTGAGCACCTTGGAACTTGTCCCGCAGGCGATCAGCCTTGCTCACTTCGATGATCTCGATCTCGTGATTTTGCGCATTGTGGAGCTGCATCCCGTCCCGTTGGCGTAAATGCAAATGAAATGCAAATGTGTCCCAACAGCAATATGTTACCTATGATCAAAAAAGAACATTGCGGGTACGAAATTCCTCTGGTACATTTCTGACATTCCGAACTGGAGATATTAATGTCTAGCCTGATCCAACGCATTCGCACCCACCTGATCGACGAGCGCATTCACAACCGCGTTGAGGCCAACGCCGAAATCGACCTTATGACCAACGTCGAACTGGTCGAGGTGATCAGCTTCGTGCTCGACGATCTGCTTGCAGGGCGGCCGACATGGTCTCCGCTTCAGGAGCGCCGTTGCCGGCAAGCGTTCCGCGCAAGACACAGGGGAAATCGTCGTCGTGGCCAGAGGCATTCTAGGCCTCAGCTCGCGGCTGTAAATCCACCGTCAGCGGTGTGAGCTACCGGATGATGCGATAGCTCTTCGCCCTTTTCTTCGGGGACTCGGGAGCAGGCTTGTCTTTGCCAAGAGCCTGCTTCATCGCGATCCAGGCGTGCAGCATGAAATCGCGTCCCTCGGCAGCTCCGATCAGAATTTCGATCGCCGTCTGCCACTCGCGCCGCTTCTGCACATGGCTGGGCAGCGAGAGGATATAGTTGGCAGCCTCGCGAAGCGTCCTCGCCACGTCTCCATCCGGCAAAGCGATCTCGTCTTCAAACTGATCAGACCACGCCAGGGTGGCGCTCCATGGTAACTATTTGTGAAACGAAGGTTGCCCAATCGGCTCTTGGCAAGAGCGTGAGCGCTGCTCAATTAAGCACTCGTTAACGCGGCTCAGGGAAGGTTAAGGTCAGAGACGATCAAGGAAAAGGCCCCGGAAACGTCCGGGGCCCTCCTAGCAGCTTGTGAAGCTGGTGGATTACCTGCTGCGTAAATACAGCAGGATGAGCTTCAAGATGTCGAGTACAAGCTCGATGAAGCTCCAGTAGTAGTCATCTTGTGGAGTGGGCATGGCACCTTGCCTCCATAAGGTGGACGGGAATGGGAGGGGGTGTTGACGCACTCTCTCCCGTTTCACCGGGCCAATGAACTACCTACCCGGCTTACCGTCGAGCCTGCACCGCATCCGTTAAGAACTTGTTCAAAGACAGCTTTAAATCTCGTTTGCCATAATGAGAGTATTCGTCCGAGCCGCCATCTTATTGATTGGATGAGCTTTTTGACTTCTCCACAAGCGCAGCCAGAACTTCCTCAACTTCATCGATATCTTGAAGATCGAGGAGTAGGTCGTCCCTGACCGACTCAGCAACGAATCCGTCCGGCATCAATGGGACCTCTCTGACATTGCAAAGCGGACATGGCTCGCCAGGTGCTCCACAGCCGCAGACGCCCTCTCCACCGCCCCACGGCAGATTGGGGTGGGCCTCACAGACCCAGCGAGCATTGCTACAGCGAAGGCAGATTTGCATCCGAATGATCCAGGATCCTCACATAGGTCCCGCTCTCATGGATTTCTAGGATGCCGCGGGCGAGCAAGAGGTCGAGGCCGGCTTTGTACTCAGCAGGCTTGCCACCATCGACGAACAGGAATGGCCCGTTGATCTTCTCGACATGGATGCGGCCGTCCTGAACTGGCACAACCGTCCTCGCGATCTCCATCAGCCGGCGAGCAGCAGCCTCTGGATTGGCGTACAGACGATCCTCGGTGAGCTTCATGTCCCAATCCCCTTGTGAGATGTGTGGATGTGCCGGCTGTAGTCGGCGTTCGTGATGGTCTCTCCGCAGAAGCAGCGCGAGATCCCGTTCGGGTTCTGCGTCGGCAGCCGGCACTTCTCGTCCCACATGCGCTGCTTCCAGGCAGAGAAATCCCGGTCTTTCCGCCAGGCCTCGAAGTCTCCCTCGGTCAAGGTCGGCAGTAGCTTCTGCCAGGCTTGCTCGAACGCAGCCTTGGCTTCCTCGAAACTCGATGCCGATCCGTTGGTGGTCTGGCCGGGACCGCAACCCGGGTAGAATCCGCAGCTCCATCCCC
The DNA here is from genome assembly GCF_032484415.1 of Bradyrhizobium sp. SZCCHNS30572. NCBI lineage: Bacteria > Pseudomonadati > Pseudomonadota > Alphaproteobacteria > Hyphomicrobiales > Nitrobacteraceae > Bradyrhizobium > Bradyrhizobium sp. SZCCHNS30572. The sequence continues at coordinate 879,836 of NZ_JAUESY010000001.1, forward strand.
ACTGCGGGAGGTCTGTCGGAACGCCAGATCGCCGGCCGATGTGGCCGACACGAACGTCACCGAAATAGACGTGCCAACCACCCTCATGTTGAGGGTTTCGATCGGGCCGGCGGGCAAGTTCCATGTACGTTCTGTCCGAGATGGTCTGAGTTTGCCCTCGACGATGCCCGGGTCAAAGCCGGGCATGGGGCGAGGGCGCTATCGCGCCCAGATCTGAACCGAAACAGGGCGCCGCGTAGGGTGGGGGTGTCAAACAGGCCGACACCCCCTGTCAAATACGCCGACACCCCCTGTCAAACTGGCCGACACCCCCTGTCAAACTGGCCGACACCAATAACCGTATACTAGAACCCTCACTTAACCCCCACTCCAACCATGTCATGCCGCCTGGCGGCGGGCGCCGGCCGTGTCATCCAGAGGTCGGCCATGGAACCTCCGGGTTCTGCGGTTTGCATTTTCATTTGCAGTGGACTTGACGAAAGGCGTATATTGGGGTACAGAACGGCTAGATTGGCATTCGTGCAAATTCAAGAAACCTGACAGTTCGCCCCGAACCCGGGAACGCCGGCCTCCATCGCTGGCGAGCCCGGGGCACGGCGCGGAAAGGATCTCCTGTGCCTCCCCTCGCTTCCCTCGTCCTGACGCCAGCTGTGTGTGCAGTCGTGCTCGGACTGTTCTGGCTCGCCCAGTGGATGGGGTTGCCGCCGGGAGCGTGGTCGTGACGTTCGTCGACATAGAGTTCCTCGCCGCCCTCAGCCGGCTGATGTTCAAACTCGTCACGATCGGCATCGGCGCGATGGCCATCATCACAATTCTCGCTCTCGGCATGCTCCTCGTCGAGAAGTCCAACGGGCGCTCCAAGCCGGACCAGCCCAAACGGCGTCGGCCGTTCTGAACCAGTTTCCCAGAGACCGGTGCTTGCCTACGGCAGCCCGGCTCACCCATTCAAAGCGAGAAGGCAGACCTCATGGGCGTGAGTGCTGATCTGACTGCGAAGGCGCAACTCGCTTTCCAGGATGAACTAAAGCTGTGGACGCGCCACGGCACCTGGCGCCGTGGTCACACCATGCTGCAACGGGACGAGTCACGTGAAATCTCGTGGCCGGTCGGCGCTGATGCCCTGCCACCCGAGACGATGACCGTCGAGCGACACGAGGTCACGGACGACATGGTCCACGATTACCTCTTCACCCGCGCGATGGAGAAGGCGCTCGAAGCCGTACAGAACCACCTGGCAGAGACTGCCCTCAATGCAGCAGCCGGAGCGGTTCTGTCGGAGGAGGCTGCCTGATGGAAGCGATCTACGCAGCGGCCAACGCCGCTGCGCGGGCGGCAGCTGCAAGGCCGCATGAACTCGCCAGGATCAGGACGCTTTCCTGCATGTCCCAGAAAGCTGGGCTGTCACAGCGCCTCAACCGCTTCTACGTCGACGACACCCTGCGCTGCATCGACGTCATCATCACGGAGATGCATCTTGGTTCCTGAGATCACCCAGCTCCTGATCGCGACTGCGATCGGCATTGCGTTCATGCTCGCCATCGCCGAGGCCGATGCATGACGACTTTGGCTTATCGGAACGGCGTGCTCGCCGCGGACACCCGGATGATCCAGGGCAGCGCGATCATCGGCAACGTCATCAAGATCGTCCGCCGTGACGATGGCTGCATGGCCGGCGGCGCTGGCGACTGCGCCTGGGTCCAGGGTTTCCATCGCTGGTTTCTGGACGGCGAGCAGGGAGATCACCCGACAGTCGACGACCACGCCAAGGGCATGATCGTGCGGCCGGACAAGACCGTCGAGATGTACGAGCAGGGCGGAATGCTGAAGTTCAAGCCGGCATTCGCCGCCATGGGCTCTGGCAAGGAGTTCGCGCTCGGAGCGATGTGGATGGGCGCCACGGCCGAGAAGGCCGTCCGGGCCTGCTTCGAGCTGGATCCGTCACGGGTGGCGACATCACAGTGCTGACCCATGCCGGGGAGTAACTCGATCTCGACCTCGCCGCTGGCGCTGCAGGCCTACCACATCATCAAGCATCTCGACCGGATCGTAGGTCCGGCCGAAGCGCAGTCATGGATGCTTCGCAGCAACGAGCTGCTCGGAGGCATCACGCCGGTCAGCGCCATCAAGGAGCGCCGGACCCGCGACCTGCATCGTGCGGTGTGGGCGGTCTGCATCGAGAAGGGCATCTTCGAGGAGCCCGTGCTCTCAAATTCGCCGAAGTAGTTCAGCGGGAGAATGCCCGTGGCCGCGTGCGGCCTGGGGGATGCGCTGGTTCGATCCCAGCCTTCGGCAACCCAAAATTCGGCATCAAAGGAAACAGTAAATGACGGGTCACTATCCGGCAGCGTATTTCGTGCTGCTCTACATCGCGAGCGTGATGACATCGGTAGCCGCCATGGCAACTCATATCATCACTTGCATCAAGGCAGGATCAATTGGGTTCATGATCCTCGGCGTGCTGCTGCCGTTCGTCGGCGTGATCCATGGCTGGGGCATCTGGCTGGGTTTGTGCCAGTAAAATTTGCTGGGGTAGCTCAACGGTAGAGCGCCACGCTTCCAACGTGGTGGTTGTGGGTTCAAGTCCCACCCCTCGCTCCAATCAGGGAAAACGAAGATGCTTCACAAGATCGCAATGCTGAAGACGCAGGTGCTCGACGAGATCGCGATGAAGCTTGCTTGGCTTCTCCCGCGCAAGGTCATCTACTGGGCTACAATTCGGCTCGGAGCCCATGCGACACAGGGGCAGTACAGCAATCAGGTCGTTCCCGAGCTGCGCTTCTTCGAAGCAATCGAGCGCTGGTGATACGATGAGGAACGCCATCGTCGCCGCGACTATCGCAGTTGCGGAGCAGTACATCTCGGCCTTCGGCCTCGACACCAAGCACTGGCGCGTATTCCGGCACAGCGACAATCCAGCCGGCCGCTGCTTCGATCGGCTCGTGATCATCCGCCCGCACTGGCGCGTCACTCCAGAGCAGATCGCTGCGTTCGAGGACAGCGTTCACAGCTGGTTCAGCCGCGTCGACAGCGACGGCCACATCACGGTCCTCTGACATGGCCACCGACAAGCTCTCCGGCATCGCGATCGCGGTGCTCCTCACCATCGCAGCTGCCATGAACCTGGTCTCAGCCATCAAGGCAAATCAGGCGACGGACAAATTCAATAGCATCTTTTGCATCGAGAGCATTCCATGACCTTTCTTGAGACCGTCATCATCGCCGCGGCGATCTTCTTCGGCCTGAAGTCCATCGGCGATGCCATGGACAACGTCGCGGTCGGCATCGAGCAGGCCGGCATCAGCATCGCCAATGCGCTGGAGCTGGCGCAGGACGGCGACGAGATGGTCGAGTTCTGATGCCGTTCCCGTTCTCCCTGTTCCTGTTCAATTACGTGATCTGGAAGACCTCGATCGAGCGCGCCTTCACGTTCAACCCTGTCGAGATGCGTTCGAGCATCTGACCGCTCGCTGATCCGAGCCGGAGTTCCCGACATGAAAGCCCTGGTTCGCCTGGCTCTGGCCGGGCTCTTTGCGCTCGTTATCACCCAGGCCAATGCCACTGTCGTCATCAAGAATGACCCCGGCGGAAAGATCGTCGACTTCATCGACAAATACTCGCGCCTGCGGGCCTCAGGAGAGGCTGTGGTGATCGATGGCGATTGTGCCTCCGCATGCACCATGCTGCTCGGAATGCTTCCCACGGGCCAGTTCTGCGGCACCAAGGCGGCAGCATTCGGCTTCCATACCGCGACCTCGCGCTGGCGCGATGAGGATGGCGCCATGAGGGAGGGGCATGCCGTCGAGATGTCGGCGCTGATGTGGAACATGTACCCGCCGCGAGTGCGCAAGCTCGTCAAGGTGATGGGCTGGAACGGCGACCAGCCGGAGATCCCACATCCCGACGTCGTCTGGGTCAAGGGCGCCAACGTCCGCCTCATCGCCCGCGGCTGCACCGGGGACGACTTGAAATGAGGCGCGGCGCCGTTCGAGATCGTCGCAAGCTGCCATCGACCATCAAGATCGGCATCTTCGTCTACCGGTTGGAGCACTGGGATCCAAAGATCGCGGACGAACAGGACCTCATGGGCCTGTGCGACCGCTTCAACTTCATCATCCACGTTCGAGATGACCTTCCGGACTCATCGTTCGCAGAGGTTCTCGAACACGAGATCAATCATGCCTGCTGGCACGCTGCGGCTCTCAAGACCCGCGCCCAGGAGGAGACGGTCGTGAACCGGCTGACACCGGTCATGATCATGGCTCGCCGCGACAATCCAGAGATCTACGCCTGGATCGATCGCGCCATCGCCCAGAAAGACTGACCATGCGCAACGCAATGGTTGCCGACACCAAGAAGCACGCTGAGGTGATGATCACCTGGCTGCAACTTGACCCCAAGGACTGGGAGCCCGTCACGTACGGGCAGAAGATCGCCAAGCTCTATTCGAACTCGCTGCTGGTCTACCCAGCTCGCGGCGTTTCGGAAGAGCATTATGACTGGGTTCTGGAGCAATTGATCCCGAGCACCAGCATGGCGATCGACGCGCTGCCGCAACACTGGCGGCTCCCGCAGGAGCGTACTGCCTGATGGCCAAGAAGAAGAAAAAGAAGAAGGTCTCCAGAGCGCGGATCATCACTGATCTGCGCCTGGAGCGCAAAGCACGGGCGCGTCGCAAGGCCGCCGGCTGAATAACACGAATACCCGGAGCTGTTGTGTAACAGGGAGTGGCGCATAGAGCGCCAACCGTCTGACCCAGCCCGGCCGCACGGCTGCGGGGTTTCCCTCCTTTACCCGCCCTGTGCCGCTCCGAGAACAAATCAGCCGGCGCCCACTGGCTGCAAAACCTCGGAGCCCCATAACGCCAACCAAGAAGAAGAACAATGGACAAGGTACGAGAGTTTCGGGCTCGAGTGCGGATTCGTTGGCATGCCTTCATCGCCGCTCTCACCTGCGCCACGCCGGTTCTGCTGCAGCAGCTCCAGGTTATCGACCTGAAGCCGCTCCTGACCCAGTATATGAGTGCAGAGCTTGCGGCAGTGGTGATCGGCCTGCTGCCGTTCTACATCGCACTTCTGCAGCCCATGATCCACTTCGAGGATCACAAGGACAAGTGAGCACCGCCGGCACGGCTCGGGTCGCCCCCGCTGCGTGCCGGCAGACCCTGAGCGCTCAGGGACATCGGGTGGAAATCCCGACATACAAGCCCCATCGAGCGACGATGCCAATCAAGCATCCAGCGCGGGAACCGCGCCGTGGCGTTGCTGACCCACAAGCCCCTAAAGACGATAGGAGTCGGGTCGCTCATGGGCATGGATTTTGAGGCCCACCATGGGACGAAGAACACGGTGGCGCTGCATGTGCCATCTCTGCACCGGAGACGTACGCCGCAAGCTGAGAGAGCGCGACGACGCCCGTTTGGCAGCGACTGAACTGGTCCCAGACGAAGATGAGATCTTCGACTCCTGGTTCGACTGGGACAAGCACTACGACACCTGAAATTCTCGGTGCCCACCGATTGTCACCTGAAGACATAGGGGTGGTGGGTCAAATGGGGCCATGCGCCAAGCCGAGCGCTCGCGTCTGCGAGCCGAGCCCGCCACTAGAACCCGAGTGCCAGACAAGCCCGACGTGGTAGCCACTCCAATAGGCCCTGGTCCGGAAGTACGTGGCGGGCATTTGCCATTCGTCAGGATAGCTCAGACGGAAGAGCTTCCGGTTGAAACCCGGAGCGCGGTGGTTCGATCCCATCTCCTGGCACCATCACAACAACATCACGGGGGAAGCGCGCATGGCGCGATACGCGATCGTCGATACCAGCACTGGAAACGTCATCAACGTCGTCGAATACGACGCCGATCCAGGAAATCCTCCGCCCGGCTTCAGCGATGGCGTGATCGCTGTCCAGTCTGATGTGGCTGATCCGACATGGCACTGGGATGGGGCGCAGCTGGTCCCGCCAGCTCCTCCGCCGCCCGCTACGTGGCAGCTGAACCAGTACGTGAACGGCAAGAGCGCTGCGATTGCAGGCTATGCCGTGACCATCGATGGCAATGAGGTAACGATCCCGACATCGGCAGACATTCTGGCGACGATCAACGGGATGTGGCTGCGCCTCAATCGGCCAAATCCCCCGTCGTCCGTGACTCTTCAGCTCGACTGGACGACCGTGGTCACGATTCCTGTCGACCAGTTCTTGGATCTGGCATCAGGCATCTACGACAATTCTCAGGCCGCTATCGCGAAAGCGAAGGTCGCATTTGCCGGCATAACTGCTGGCACTATCACGACGTACGCCCAGATCGACAGCATCTTCGCCTCGTAGGGCGAATACGGGCTGCTGATGCCGCAAGGGTTCAGCCAGCGCACCGCTCATCTGCGGAAGGCGAGGATAGCCGCCACGCTCCTCGCAGCCCATTTCCAATTCCCTTTGCACCGGGGTCCTCCGGCGTAGGCGGCCGGTCTCCAAAACTGTGCTGCGGGAGTTCAAGTCTCTCCTCCGGTGCCAACAATCAAAAAGAAGAAGAATGAGCACGTCACGGTACCGGGTATTGGCTCCGGCCGGCATCCACATTGGTACGGATTTCTATCCCTACAATACGATCCTCAATCTCACTGCGGGCGGCGCGAAATATCTCCTTCTCAGTCGTCAGATACAGCTTGCTTCACAGCAGCCGCCTGTTGTTCCTCCGCCGGTCCCGAGTGAAGACGATGCATACGTCGATGTGAAGATCGGCAAGGACCCAGCGAAATACGTCTCGCTCACCGAATTCCAAGCGATGTTCCCGAGCATCAAGGGTGATCAAGGCCCTGCTGGACCTGATGGCCCTGCCGGCCCACCCGGTCCCGTTGGCCCGAAAGGCGATCCTGGTCGCGGCTTCTCGTTTCACGGAGAAGTCGCTACGGCATCTGATCTTCCGAGTTATGGCGATGACGGCGAGGCCTATGTAGCCGCTGACACTGGTATCGGATGGGTCTGGTACCAGGTCAACTCCAACTGGGTCAGTATCGGCCTCTTCAAGGGGCCGAAGGGTGACTCCGGCCCGCCTGGTCCGCAAGGACAGCGCGGCGAGAAAGGCGATGTAGGAGACACTGGACCGCAAGGTCTTCGAGGTTTCCAAGGTCCTCCAGGTATTCAGGGCGATAAGGGAGACCAAGGCCTACAAGGTATTCAGGGTCCTAAGGGCGACACTGGCGCACAAGGCCTGAAGGGCGATCCAGGCCCCCAGGGACTGAAGGGCGACACTGGCGATCAAGGTCCGCAAGGTCTCCAAGGTATTCAAGGCATCCAGGGCATCCAGGGTCCAAAAGGTGATCCGGGAGATCCATCCACCTTCGCGGCTTCGGCAGTTCCTCTCGTAGATTCCGGCACCGGAAATATCGGGACCAGCACGAAATGGGCGCGTGCGGATCACGTACATCCCGCTGACGCGGCGACAGCCGATGCGCGCATCGCGAATGCGGCTGGCACCGCAATGCCACTTATGGATGGCGTTGCGGCGGTAGGCACTGGCACGAAGTGGGCTCGTGAGGATCACAAGCATCCGACCGATACCACACGGGCTCCGGTGGAATCTCCGGCATTCACGGGTAACCCGACTGCCCCGACGCCGGCCGCAGGAGACAACAGTAAAAGCATTGCAACAACCGAGTTTGTGAAGGCGAACTCATCGTATGCAAACGTTCGATATGACGTTGCTCAGTCGCTGGTTGACACCCAACAAACGCAGGCTCGCCGCAACATCAATGCTGCAGCTCCGAACCGGACTCGCACTGTCATTACCAGCGGCGTAGGAACCTACAACACGAAGGCTGGATGCCTGGCCATCAACGTCATCTGCATCGGTGGCGGAGGAGGAGGTGCCGGAGGACAGCCGAACGGCACCGCGGGATCATCTGGAGCAGCAACGACGTTCGGGTCGATGGTAGCGCCTGGCGGGCCCAACGGTGGTGTCTCGGGTAGTGCTCCAGGCGCGTCGTCGACAGTGGCGAGCGGCGGCGACATCAATATCAATGCGTCACTTTCGAACCTTGGTTTCCAGACCGGCGGATACGTCGGAACGGGGTCTGGTGGGACGCCTGGTATTCCTGGCTGCTTCGGAGGCGGTGGCCCAGGTGGATGGAATGGAGGGAACGCAAGCGCAGGAGCGGCGAACACAGGAAGCGGCGGTGGGGGAGGCGGCACAAACGCCGCAAGCCAAGGCGGCTGCGGCGGCGGAGCTGGTGGATACTGTGAGAAACTAATCGTCTCGCCAGCCTCATCTTACGCCTATGCGGTCGGCACAGGAGGATCCGGTGGTTCTTCGAGCGTCTCCCTGGGAGGTGCGGGAGGGTCCGGCATCATCATCATCGACGAGTTCTACTAATGAAGCGTTATGCAATCGTCGACACGGTGTCGATGAAACTCATCACCGTTGTCGAATCTGAGGCGGAGCTACCGCATCCTATACCTGGCTTCAGTGAAGGCGTTATCTCCATCCAGCACGATACAGCTGGCGGAGACTGGATCTGGGATGGAGAGGCGCTATCAGCTCCACCTGTGCCGCCACCCACGATTGAGCAGTTGATCGGTCATGCGAACAGCGTCCAGTGGTCCAAGGCGACAGGTGGATACGTCACGACGATCAACGGGGAGCAGGTCGCCTTCCCGACTTCGCCAGAGAGCCTATCTCTCATCAACGGCAAACACGCGCGGCTTCAGCAGGCCAACCCACCTGCGTCCGTGCTTTGGCAGGCAGGGGCTACCAGCTTCATCACGATTGCAGCCGCGGACTTTGAGCGGATCGCAGTCGAGGTTGCCGACTTCGTACAGGTGACATTCGAGGAACTCCAGCCGGTGATCGAGAAGATCCTGTCCGGAGAAATCTCGACGCTTGCGCAGATCGATAGCGCTTTCGCTTAGCGCGGACGATTCAGAAAATCATAGGAACAACACCTCATGTGGCAGGCCATCATCGGCTTCCTCGGTGGGCCGGTCATTCGCGGTCTGCTCGATGCCTATAACGCCAAGCTGAAGGCTGGCAACGTCGACAACAAGATTGCTTCCGACCTTGCTGCCGGCGAGATCGCAGCACAATCCGTAGAGATCCAGGAGCAGACCCGATACCGGGTCGCCGCTCTCGGCTACTGGTATGAGCCAGACAAGTTGATGGGTTACGCCGTCGCAATCTACTTTGGAAAGCTTCTGATCTGGGACAAGGTTCTTGGCCTTGGTGGGACCGACCCTCTCGGTATGAAGAACGATCCAACAGGCGGATTTGCTGCGACGACAGCCAATATCGTCGTCATGTTCTACTTCGGCAAGCGCGGCTTCGAAAACGTCGCAAACATCTTCGCAAGCGTCAAACGGAAATGAAATCCATCACAGACTCCACTGCCTTGGCAGAGATCCACGGCGCCATTCGTCCCATCGTCATCAAGTTCGAGGCGCGATGGTGTCAGCCCTGCAAGGCCATGAAGCCGATGCTGGATGACATAGAGAAGCAGCTCGACGGCAAGGTGGATTTCTACGTCGCAGACGTCGAGCAGTGCATGAATGCAGCTCAGCTCTACCGCGTCAACCAGATCCCAGCCCTCGTCGCGATCGACAAGGGTGTCGTGATCGCAAACCGGGTCGGCGCCGGCTCAAAGGCTGAGATTTTTCAATGGATCAGAACGGCGATCCCCGGGGCCAAGGAATAGGCTCCACGGTCGACTTCGACACGATGTCGATCGTCTACGACGGCGGGTTCGCCGTCCCGATCATCGCCATGTTCGACCGCTTCGACGATGAGACGGACGATCACAACGAGGCCGAATACATCCTGGTCGAATGGCCAGGGGAGGGGCTCGTGACCACGATCGCGATCGAGGACATCGTAAGCCAAGTAACGGCGGTGGTCGACGACAAGTCCCACTGAACAAGAAGAACAAAAATGACCGACCTGCCCAGACGTCGCCGCGGCCGGCCGACGAAAGAGGAAGCGGCTGCCCGCGAGGCAGCAGCCAAAGCCGCAGCCGAGAAGGACGCCAAGGAGACCGAGTTTCTCGATGAGCTTCTCGCTCGACCGATCGGTCGTCGCAAGACGAAACTTCAACCTGATGAGGACACGCTTCGTGCTCTGGCTGAGATCGCCCGCCTTTTCGGTACACAAGACGAGGCTGCCGCAATCCTCGGCGTAAGCCCTCGCACCCTGACAAACTTCTTCAACGTCTATCCTGAGGCGCGTGAGGTTTGGGATGACGGGCTGCAGCACGCCAAGGTCTCACTGAGACGCAAGCAGATGGCACTGGCCGACAAGAACGCGCCAGCATCGATCTTCCTCGGCAAGAACTACCTTGGCCAGAAGGACGAGAACCACACCAGCCTCAACGTCCGCAAGGAGGCCTCCGAGATGTCGGAGGACGAGCTGCTCGAACTTGCGAGCCGCGCGAAGAAGCCGAAGGCGGAGGAGAAGCCAGAGAGCGTTCACTGATGGGAAGCCGCCGTCCGCTTGAAGAAGATGTGCGCCGTCACAGCTTGGCGCCGTCTAAGGTCGCAGCGCTGGCCGCTCGGTTGCTTGCTCTGTAGGCGATGGCATTGAACATTAGGCCAAGAAGTACTGTACCCAGTATGGCTTCTATCGCCACCAACATGCGAGCAAAAGGTGTCATCGGAACGATGTCACCAAACCCAAGCGTAGTAATGACAACGACGCTGAAATAGATCATGCGTGCCTTTTCGCCACTTACTTTTAAGGGGTTGTTGTTTCGTCCCGCGATGTAATTGATCAATTGAGCGGGAGTCCCTTCCTCAAAATCGGAAAGCTTGCGCTCGCACGCTGGAGACGATCTTTCCATAAAGTCGCGAATAGACGGGTCTAGAGTCTGCGGATTAGGCTGTAGCAAATCTAGCTTGTAACGATTGAGTTCGATTCTGGTCGGATTCATCCCTGCTGGACCAATTCTCATCGGAATGGTGAAGCTCTTAGCAGGGGGACGTATAGGAATGGTTAGGTGCTCGAACTCGTCAGGCGTCCGCGGGGCGAAAAGGAGCAAGTGGACGTCAAACGTTAGATAGCCCCTATCGATCTCGAGCTTTGACGCAATCAGCTCCTTTGGATGAAAACGCGAGGCGCCGCTTACAAATCCCGCGCTGCCAACCTCTTCATCAATGCAATTGAAATAGTTCCAGAGCTTGTCGTCTACCATTGCAAGGATCTCGCGCTGATCGCGCTGTCCCGCTGGCTCTAGCTGAGCATAAGGGGCGTAAAATCCGTCATCCAAAGAACAGTAAAAGCCAGCAAACGTGGGAACGCAGATCAAATAACCAAGCATATAGAGAAGCGGATTTACCCGACTAACGAGTAGGTAAAACCGTTCAACTGCTCCCTGCAACGGTCGCAAGCTCTTTTCCCCTCGGAAGACCAAGCACCCCTCCAATCATCAAAATCGATTTGTCCCGGACGCGAAACCTGGATCTCTCAATTCACGGCGACGGGCGATCTTAGATCTGCTGAGCATTGTTGGCAAAAAAAGAATGAGTGACAGATCGATGTTTGCACTGCCCTCGTGGTGTTTTCAAGCTCAAGTTTTGGCCTTGAGATTGTCTTTGTGCTTACCCGTGGCTCGTTCGACTAGCGCAATATCCAAGACGGACGCCGTGTCCGCCACCGGCTCAGACAGAGCCTGAGATCAACCTCCCGAGAAACTAAGAAAATGTCAGAGCTAAGCATCGTACATAGCAAAATGAACCTTGAGGATGGCCGCCTAATCACTGTGTCCGATTTGGTTCAAGACCCCGTAGATGGGAAATGGCTCCGCACCGTCCGCTTCTACGGCGACCCGGTCACCAACGGCGCCCCCACCGTGATGTTTGAAGTCCAGTCGCGCTCCGCCAATAAGGACGATCTCACGATCCAGGCGCCGGGCTTCAAGTTCTAAAAGGCCTCAATCGTGAATTTGGTCACCGATGTCTCCCCTGAGGAGGCAGCGGCCGAGATCCTGCGTCGTAGGAGGGGCCGCGAGCACCTCATAGATTTCACCACCTACACGCTGCCGAAGTATTACGCCGATCCGTTCCACTACAAGGTCGCTGAAGCCCTTGAGCGTGTCGAACGCGGCGAGTGCAAGCGACTGATGATCTTCGCGCCGCCGCGGCACGGAAAATCGGAGCTGTCGACCAGGCGCTTCCCTGCCTGGTTCATGGCCCGAAATCCGTCGAAAAACATCATCTCGGCGTCATACAACGGCGACTTCGCCACCGGCTTCGGTCGCAACGTCCGTGATATCATCAAGGGAAAAGAGTTCGAGCGACTATTCCCGCACGTCAAGATCCGGCCAGACATCCGCGCTGCTGACGAATGGCAGCTCACCGATGAGTCTGGCGGTGGTCAGTATTACGCGGTCGGCGTCGGCACCGGCACTACCGGTAAGGGTGCCCATCTCTTCCTGATCGACGATCCGATCAAGGACCGCAAAGAGGTCAAGTCGGCAACGTTCCGTGACGACCAGTGGGACTGGTACCGCGACGTCGTCTACACCCGTCTGGAAGAAGACGCGCCGATCATTCTGACGTTGACCCGCTGGCACTACGACGACATTGCCGGCCGCATCATCGAGGCGATGGAAGATGGCAAGGGCCTCCCCTGGGAGATCCTGTATCTGCCGGCGCTTCCATGGGTGAAGAAGACGCCAGATGGTCAGCTGATCCTCAACGAGGATGGAACAGTTCCGGGCGACGCGCTCGGACGCAGGCCGAACGAGCCTCTCGCTCCGCACCGCTTCTCCTACGCAGCCCTGCAGGATCGTCTCGACGTTCTCGGCGAGCGCTCGTTCTCCGCCCTGTACCAGCAGCAGCCGATGTCCGACGACGGCGGCATGTTCCGCGGTGATTGGTTTGCTCCGATCGCCTTTGCCGAACTGCCTCCGCGACGGGCCAAGGTCCGTGCCTGGGATTTGGCGGCATCTGCTGACGGCGACTACACGGTCGGCGTCCTGATGTCGAAGGACTCCAACGGCGTCTTCTACATCGAGCACGTCATCCGCTTCCGTGGATCGCCGCTCGAAGTCGAGAAGAAGATCCAGGAGACCGCCAAGAACGACGGACGCTCCGTCCAGATCTTTCTCCCGCAAGACCCAGGCCAGGCCGGCAAGAGCCAGGTCCAGGGCTTCATTCGCCGGCTAGCCGGCTACATCGTTAAGACTGCCCGCCCCACAGGATCGAAAGAAGTCCGCGCTGCCGCATTCGCTGCGCAGGCGGAAGCCGGCAACGTCAAGATCGTCCCAGGTGCCTGGAACACCGTCTTCACGGACGAGCTGGAGACATTCCCGCTCGGCACCTACGACGACCAGGTCGACGCTGCTGCTGACGCATTCAACTCGCTCCTCGGTCCCAAGAAGGCGGCGGTCCTTGACTGGTAACGTCAGGACATCCCCCCACCATGGCAACCGCCACCCAACAGATCAAGTATACGCCGTCTCCGAAGGACGGTAACCCTGGACTGCTGTCGTCCGCCGCGACGACCATGCAGCAGCGCACGAGGATGCTCCGGGCCGTCTATGGCGGTACCGAGACCATGCGTGCTCAGGGCGCGACCTTTCTGCCGCAATACGAGAAGGAATCCGACTCTCGCTATGCGTCGCGTCTGGCCTCCACGTTTGCCCTCAACAAGCTGCGCGAGGCGGTGGATGCTGCATCGGCTAAGCCCTTCCGGACCCTGCTGAAGGTCATCAACGGCGATCCCAACCTTGATCTGTGGGTCGAGGACATCGACCTGATCGGCACGCATCTGCACGTCTTTGCCCACCAGTTCTTCAACAATGCCATGCTGGACGGCATGTGCCACATCCTGGTGGACCATCCGGACACCTATAACATGAAGAGCCTGGCGGACCAGAAGGCATCCGGTGCTCGTCCCTTCATGAAGATGTACAAGGTCGACGATGTGGCCGCAGCCTATGATGCGTATGTCGGCGGCGATACCAAGACAGTCCATGTCCGCATCCGCGGCCAGCGCGCCGATCGCGATGGCTTCAAGGAAGTGCTCTACAACCAGATGCGGGTCATTGAGATCGACCCGACGTCGAACGGCAAGGGCATCGTGCAGCTCTGGGAACAGCTCGCGACCTCTGGTGGCTCGAACTGGACCTTCGTCGAGGAGACCCCGCTCACCAACATGACCGAGGTGCCGTTCGTCACCCTGTTTGCCGGCGAGAAGGAAGCCGACTACCAGGTCCGTCCGGTCTTCATCGACCTAGCCTACAAGCAGATCGAGCACTGGATCTCCAGCTCGGATCAGCGGTCAATCCTGTCGGCGGCTCGGTTCCCGATGCTGGCTTGCTCCGGCGTCCAGATCGACCCGGAGGATGAGGCACAGTTCGCCATCGGACCCTACAAGGTGCTCTACGCACCCGAGGCCAACGGCCGTTGGTATTACGTCGAACCCAAAGGCACCGCGATCGACTCCGGCATGAAGGACCTGGAGAAGCTCGAAATGCAGATGGACATGATGGCCCTGAACCCGGTCACGGGCACGCACCGCCAGTATGTCCCGCAGAACGAGCGCGACATCCAGGAGACCCGAGTTCACTCGGTTGTCCATGACATGGCAATCAACTGCCAGGATGCGCTCGAACGCGCGATCCGAATGATGGGCAACTGGACTGGGTCCGACTACTCCAACGTCAACGTGGTCCTGAACACCGAGTTCTCGAACACGAAGGACCGTCTCGCTGAGGTCGCCCAGCTTGCTGCCCTGTGGGAGAAGCGCGGTCTGTCGCGCGAGGTTCTGCTGCAGGAAATCCGCGCCCGCAATCTGGTTGGTGACGACTTCGATATCGCCAAGGAACTGCAGTTATGGGCCGCGGTTGATGCGATCAACGCATCGGGTCAACAGCCGGGAGTCTCCAGCACTGGCACGACCGGTTCGGCTCAGCAGAGCGGATCAACGTCCGGCCAGGCCGACCCAGCTCAGCCCCTGCCGAACTTCCCGACCGGTTCGACGCGCCCGACGCCGCAGTTCTGATTGACTTGCATTCGTGCAAGTTGTAGGCGAACGAGTCCATGACCGAGAAGCTGTTGTTCAAATGCGAAGGCTACGTGTGCGAGCCCTGCACCAAGAGGCAGGGCACGCTCGTGCGCGAGCTAGTGCGGATGATCCCGCGCTCGGTCGTGGCCTTCGGCAAGCTGATCGGTGATGAATACTGGTGCTGCCCGATCTGCTTCGAGCCGAAGTTCACGGTGAAGGGGAGGAAGCCGGTCAATGGAACCAGTCAAGCTGAAGTGGTGGGAAAAGCTCCTGGGATTGCCCGAGGAAGGCGCTCTGCCTCCACCAAGGCCGGCCCCCGTCTCGTTGCCACCTCAGGCTCCGCAGCCGAGTCCTGAGCAGCTCGCCCTGGAGCGACTGGTTCGGGAGCAGGAAAAGACCAACTTCTGGCTCATGATGCAGCCGGTCCTGATGCATCCGTTCAAGGCGGTGATGGGGATTTTCATCCTCTACATCATCATCCACGTCTGGATCTACGGCTGAGAAGGCCTACTATATTACCGTTTGCGCGAGCGTTTGCATTTTTGCATTCTGGACTTGACAGAAGGCGTATATTGTGGTTCAACACTGGTGAAATGCAGATAGTGTGCAAATGAACCTGTTTCACCGCAAGATCTTGGTCCAAGCGTTCAAATTGCCCCTCTGGGGGCAGGCTGCCGAAGAGGTCGCGCCGCAATGGCTCGTCCGCCGTCTGCAGAGTGGTGAGCTGAAGGTCAACTCCCTCGGGGGGCTGACCATGTCGTCGGCGTGGGGCGTGCAATCCTGTGCCGCTGGCGACGTCATCCTCCTGACCGAGGATGACACCATCCAGTTCGCCAAGCCGGAGGAGTTCGACAAACTCGAACCCGTCACGGAGCTGCAGATCGCAGCGTAATCCGACGCTCTCCCTCAGAGGGCATCCAGAAGCCGCTCAGGACCTCCTGGGCGGCTTTTCTGCATTCGGTCACTCACTCACACTTGCCCGCCCGGTTAACGCCTGGCGGGCATTTTTTTGGCCCGGCGGGCCACCTCTTTCCGTTCCGCGCTCCCTTGAATGGTCGAGCGCGGCTTTCAGCGGTCTCAGCTCGCATCCCGCACAAGACGAGCAGAGATATCCAAGAGCGTGCCGCACGCCCGCGCCGCCGCTGAACAAATTCAGCCTGGATCAGATCGGCAGTCCGGCCGCTCGCCGGCAACGGATCCCTGGCCCATTGGCATGTAGCTCAGACGGTAGAGCGCCTCGCTGTTAACGAGGGTGTCGCAGGTTCGAGACCTGCCGTGCCAGCCAGCCTCTCCTGCCATGCGTAGGACGAGCATACGGGGCCGTTCAGCGGCCCCAGCCCAATTCGCCAGCAATGACCAACCGAGCGCCGGGATGGCCTCGGAACGATCGCTGCTGGCATCTCTGATTCCCCGGATCCTCGGGGATATCACCGGCCCTCAGGCGGGATGCTTGAGCGGTCTTTATCACGAGGGGCGGGATGCCCCGCATTTCCAGGGATTGGAATGCTCAAAGCAGTAGTCACCGATATCAACACCGTCGATGAAGCCCATCGCGCCTTCTACGTCGAGAAGAACGGGAAGTTCTTCCTGAACGTGACGCCGGCCGAAGGCTACGAACTCGACGACGTCAAGGGTCTCAAGACGGCTCTCGGCGGGGAGCGCAACAACGTTGCCATCCTCAAAGAGCAGCTGAAGCCCTACGAAGGCCTGGACGCCGCCGCGGCTCGCACCGCGATGGAGCGTGTCGCCGCCTTCGGAGACATCACCCCTGACGCAGCCAGGACGGCTGTTGAAACCGCTGCACGACTGTCGCAGCTCGATCCCGCGAAAGAGGCGGATCGGATCGCAAGCGAGAAGTTGGAGACCCTGAAGGGCCAGCTCACCGCGCAGTTGAACCTGCGTGAGACCGAGCTGACCACCCAGGTCAAGAACGCCAACGCCACGGTCGAGAGCCTCACGGGGCAACTGCAGACGATCATGGCCGACAGCCAGATCAAGTCTGAAGTCGCAAAAGCAAACCCACTGGACGACGCGCGGGATGCCGTCGAACTGCTGGTGTCCAAGTTCGTCAAGACGTCCATGAAGGACGGCCAGGTGATCGTTCAGGTGCTCGACACCAACGGCAACCCCCGCATCAAGGACGTGAATGGCACCCCCTTCACTGTCGCCGATCTCGTCACCGAGATCCGCGAGAGCCGCGCCTCGCTCTTCAAGCCGGAAGAGAAGCGCGGTCTGGGAACGCAACCCGGCACCCACGGCACTCCTCCGGCAGGTGGTGGTCAATCCAACCCCTGGATGAAGGATACCTGGAACATGACGCAGCAGATGCTGCTGTCGAATACCAAACCCGAACTGGCCAAGCAGCTGAAAGCAGCGGCCGGCGTCAAGTAACCCTTCGCGCCCATCCGAACCAGTGCATGCGCCCGGATTCTGTCCGGGCGTTTGCTTGAATGCAAACAGCCGCAAACGCCGTCTCAACAAAAGCAAGAGTGAGAAATGACTGAGACTCGTCTCGCGGACATGATCGTCCCGACCGAATTCAACAACTACGTGCAGGTGCTGTCGACGCAGAAGTCGGCCCTGTTCCAGTCGGGCATCATCACCGACCTGACCAGCGTCATCGACGCGGAGATCAGCGGCAAGACCGTCAACATGCCGTTCTTCAACGATCTGGACGCTGCGGACGCCGAGCAGGTGCTCGACGACAACAGCGACCTGACCGTCAGCAAGACCTCCACCGGCCAGGACGTGGCGGTGAAGCTGCTGCGCGGTAAGGCGTTCGGCGCCTCCGACCTGTCGTCCGACCTCTCCGGTGCGGACCCGATCCAGCTGATCGCCAACCGCTTCGCCGAGTGGTGGAACCGCCGCATGCAGACCGCGCTGCTCGCGACCCTCGCGGGTGCGATGGGTTCGGCCGGCATGGAAGCCAACGTCAACGACATCTCCGGCCTGACCGGCGGTGCCGAGAACTTCGACGCCGACTCGTTCATCGACGCCGCGTTCTTGCTCGGTGACGAGCAGGGCGGTCTGAACGCCGTCGCCGTCCACTCGCTGACCCTGAAGGCGATGGTCAAGGCAGACCTCATCGAGTTCATGCCGGACTCCGAGGGCAAGCTGACGATCCCGACCTACATGGGCAAGACCGTCATCGTCGACGACAGCATGCCGGTGTCGGGCAGCGGCGCGAACCGCGTGTTCACCACCTACATCTTTGGCCCCGGCGCGATCGGCTACGGCGAGAAGTCGCCGAAGACCCCGGTCGAGGTCGAGCGCCAGGCTCTGAAGGGCATGGGCCAGGAGTACATCGTGCAGCGCCGCCAGTGGGTCATGCATCCCCGCGGCATCAAGTGGCTCGGTGGCACCCAGGTCGGCGTCACCCCGGCGAACTCCGAGCTGGCAAACGTCAGCAACTGGCAGCGCGTGTACGATCCGAAGATCATCCGGATCGTCGCGTTCAAGCACAAGCTGGGCTCCTAATCGTCTGACATCAGACGGTAGGATCTGAAATCGACCCTCCTCGGTGAAAGCCGGGGAGGGCTTTTTCGTTATTGGAGACATCCATGATGGGAACGACTGGCTTCCGAGCCCGTGAGGCGGCTGCGAACATTCGCTTGCGCAAGCAGCGGATCGTGTCGCCTGAGGTGCGCGCCGCGCGCTTCGCCAACCTTCACGGCAATGCGTCGGCCGAAGATGCCGCAGCCGAGGCTGCTGCAAAGGCCGCTGCCGAAGCCGCCGCCAAGGAAGCTGCCGAGAAGCAGGCTGCTGAGGCTGCCGCCAAGGAAGCTGCCGAGAAGGAAGCTGCCGAGAAGGAAGCTGCCGAGAAGGCCGCTGCCGAAGCTGCTGCTGCAGCGAGCAAAACCAAGAAGAAGTAACCTGACAGAGGTTCATGATGGGCTACGCGAGCAAGGATGATATCGACAAGCTTTACGGCACTGATCTCCTCGTCCGCATAGCCGATTATGATCGTGACGGCACTCCTGATGATGCCGTTGTTCAGCGCGGTCTGGACGGCGCAGACGAGATCTGCGACGCCTACCTCTCTTCTCAGTACACTGTCCCGGTTGTCCCGACGCCGGGTATCGTCAAGAACTGCGCCATCGACATCGCGGTCTACAAGATCGCCCTCGGCCGAACAGGCCGGACCGATGAGATGCGCGTTCGCTATGAGGATGCGCTTGCAATCCTCGAGAAAATTTCCACCGGCAAGGTTGGCCTCGGCCTGCCGCCGGTCACCACGACCGGCACCGATGCCAACGGCAACCCGGTGACCACGACCACGAACCCGAACGTCACACGAGGTGGCCGATCGTTCGACTGCGGGAGGGCCTGATGGGCGCTTTTGCGGTCGATCTCAATACCGACGACCTCGCCCGCCTCAACGCCCGCCTCACCAAGCTGCTGCATGACGCCGAGCACCTCCATCCTGTGATGGAGCAGGCTGCCGAGTACATGCAGCGCGCTACAATCAATCGCATCCTGCGCACAAAGATGTCCCCGGAAGGGGAGCGATGGGCTGCGCTATCCGATGTGACTATCGCCCTGAAGGGGCACGACAGGCCGCTGTTCGACAGCGGAGAGCTGTCTCGCAGCATCGATGTGACTGATGTGGCCGATCACGGATTCGAGCTGACGGCGGACACCGAATACGCATCCTGGATGCAGAACGGCTTCAACCATGCCGGCCGGAAGGCGCGGCGCGGCGGCAAGCGCTACAGCAAATCCGACAAGGTGCCGGCGCGACCGTTCATGGGCTTCTCGGAAGAGAACGTCAAACGCATCTCGAAAATGATCCGCGACTATCTCGCGCACGGAGGCTGATGATGGGAAAAGTCGTCGACTTCCGGCAGAAGATCATCGACGGCGTCAAGGCGCTGTACCCGAACATGGATGTGGACTGGTACGACGGCCTGTTCGACGAGCAGGACATCGCCGACTGGACGCTGAAGACTCCATGCGCCCGCGTCGCGGTGATGGCCTCCAAGAGCGAGCCGACCTTCACGGGCGAGCTGAATGCTCTGCTCCGTGTCGTCGTGGTCTTGATCGACGAAAACAGAAATGTCGCCCTCGATGGCGACGCCAGGGCCTGGGACATGGTCGAGACCGTAGCCACCTGGGCTCATCAGAACCAGTTCGGACATCCCGACGCTGCTCCGGCGCAGAGCGTTCAGTTCAAGCGGATCAGTCAGCCGGTCTTGAGGCGCGAAGGCGTCTCGGTTGGCGTGGTCGAGTGGCAGAGTGATCTCATGATTGGCACCAACAAGGTGCTGCAGCGAGACTTCGTCTGGAACAACGGCCAGATGGTCACCAAGGTGCCGAGCACCAGGGCAACGATCCTGGGCCATGTTCATACAGAAGCGGGTCTGACTGGCGACGAGACGGTCGATGTCACACCCGAGGTACCGTAATGGTGCGTGCAATTCATGCGATGGAGCGCCGGCTCCAGGATTTGGAGCGGAAGTTCCAGAACAAGGAGCGGCTCGGCAAGATCGTCGCAGTCAAGTTCGAGAAGAATCGCTGGTACGTCAAGATGAACGACGGCGAGGATCAGACCCCGAGCGGGAATGAGACCTACTCGAAGCAGGACACCTTCAAGAGCGACTGGCAGCCATGGCAAAGCCATTCGCACGCGACGATCAAGTATTCGGTTCCGCCGAAGGTCGGGATGCATGGCATCCTGCGATCGGTCGGCGGCATTCCCGAGCTGGGGACAGTCGAGCCGTTTCATTACGGTCCCGACACGCCATCGCCGCATGGCAAGCAGGATGAGACAGTCGGCCTGATCCACGAGAAAGAGGATCAGCAGCACTGGCTGCACCAGACCAAAGACTCGAACCACCTGATCATCAAGACCAAGAAGAAGCAGCAGGGCGCCCCCACGGGCCTCGGCGATATCTCTGGTCTGGGAGATCTCGCAGGCATCAGCCAGATGGCCGGCCTGAGCGGCATGGACTTCTCCAGCATGCTCGGCGGCCTCAGCAATCTCGGCAACCTCGGCAATCTCGCCAACCTCGACATCTCGAACATCGCCAACATGGCTGGGATCTCGCAGCTGTCGGGCATCAACCTTGGACAGCTCGCCAATATCGGCTCGATGGCCAATCTGTCGGGTCTCCCAGGCCTGTCTCAGCTCGGCAATCTCGCCGGCATCGCCAATCAGGTCTCTTCTGGAAACCTGATGGGCGTCGTCGGTCAGATGATCGGCGGCGGCGCGGGCGGAGCGGCCGGCATCCCAGCGAGCCTCGCAGGAGGCGGCGGTGGAGGTAGCGGCGGTAGCTCTGGATCTGGCGGCTCGGACACGAGCGGCTCGGATGCCGCATCATCCGATCAGCAGCAGTCACAGCAGACGCAGCCGCCCAAACTTCCGGAAGTGCCGGAAGAGGGTGATGACGGCGTCACGCGGCAGCTGGCCGACAAGGAGAAGATCCTCAAGACGGTCGGCAAGAACAAGTCCTACTACCGGCAAGATGAAAAGCTGATCAACGTCCGCTATGGCGAAAAGGGAGCCAAGGGCGACGTCCTGATGGACGAGAACCAGGTCAAGATCCAGTTCAAGGACAAGAAGGCCAGCGTCAAGTGGACTGAGAACGACCTGAACGTCACCTATGGTGAGAACCAGGCCAACATCAAGCTGGACCAGGATGCGATTGTCCTGAAGCACGGCGATGGAACGACGGTCACATTCCACAAGGACCACGTCGAGGTGAAGGGCGCCAACAGCTGCTCAGCCGGCGTCGATGGCCGATGGGTCAACATCACCAAAGAGCGCGTCAACCTCGGGGTCTCCGGACCCAATGAGCAGGCTGATCAGCGCGTCATGACAGAGGCTGGGCCATCTCAGGTGGTCTGGGCCAAGATCGCGTAGCGAGAAAGAAGAAAAATGAAAACCTACGAAGTTATCAAGGATTTCTGGCGCAAGGGCGTCCTGGTGCCGGCCGGCTCCGTCATCACCGCGGTCGAGGCTGAGGTCAAGTATCTCGCGCACGCCGTGCAGGAGAAGGTCGAGGAGGCTGAGGCCGTCGTGGCCAAGGTCGAGGCGACCGTCACCAAGGCGGTGACCGCGGCAAAGGCTGTCGAGACCAAGGTGCTCGGTGCCGTTGCTTCGGAGAAGCCGGCCGATGGCAACGATTCCAACTGAACACCTGGTCGACATCGATCGTGAGACCGGTGAGCTGATCCAGGGCTGGCCCCGGATCAAGCAGAGCATCTTCGTCATCCTCACCACCCGCCTCAAGGTTCGCCTGATGCGGCTGTGGTGGGGATCGGCGTTCCAGAACATGCAGGACAAGCCCTCCAACGAGGAGACGATGATGTCCGGCATGATGGCCGCGATCGCTGCGATCAACACCTACGAGCCGGAGTTCAAGGTCACGCGAGTGGCCATCGACGAGGCTGATGCATCCGGCGCGATTACGATCACCATCGATGGAATCGACCTCGTGGAACAGGTGCTGCGGAGAACTTCGGTCACCATCTAGCGAGGGTTGAATGCCCAATTACACGTCGCCCGCGCTGTATATCGACTTTGCGCGTCTCCCCCCACCCGATGTCATCGAGACCATCGATTACGAGGTTCTGCTCCAGCGCTACAAGGATGAGGTTCTCGAAAAGAACCCGAAGCTGAAGGCGGCGCTGGCCCTCGAACAGTCTCCGACAAACATCATCCTCGAGCCGCAGGCCTATGGCGAGGTCCTGGTGCGAGCGCGGGTCAACGCCGCTGCGCGCGCCGTCATGCTTGCCTTCGCCAAGGGTGCGGACCTCGACAACCTGGCCGCCTTCTTCGGCGTCGAACGCCTCGCGGACGAGTTGGACGACAGCCTCCGGCGCCGTGCGCAGATGGCCCCAGAGGCATTTTCGACGGCCGGCTCCGAGGGAGCCTACATCTTCCAGGCACTGAGCGCCGACGTCCGCATCCGCGACGCCACGGCGACCAAGGTCAACAAATTCGGTGGCGTCAAAGTTGCCATCATGCAGAGCGGCAACAACCCGATTCCGACCAAGGACATCATCGCCAACGTCGTGAAGCGCTTGAACCAGAAAGGCATCAAGCCGCTCACCGACGTCATTTCGGTCTGTCCGGTCATGCCGCTCCGGACTCAAATCGTCGCCAACATCACGCTGTATCCAGGGCCCGATGCGGCCCTGGTCATGCAGGACATCGGCACGGCGCTGACGAATGTTCGCACCAACGTCTCCCTGATCGGACGAGATCTCACCCGATCGGCAATCATCTCGGCGCTCAATCAGAACGGGGTTCAGAACGTCGAGTTGATCTCTCCAGAGGCCGATATCGTGGCCGGCAACGACCAGTGCGTCGTCATCGAGTCCGCGAAGGTCACGCCGCTCCCGACCAGATTGGAGTAAGCCATGGCCCCGTTCCCGACGCGCAGGATGGATCACGTCCTGTCCACGAATGCGACGGAGTACGAGCGCACGCTGGCCTCCCAGGTCGAACGCCTGCTCGAAATCGACATCCCGATCCGGAAGCTCTGGAATCCGTGGACTTGCCCTGAGAACCTGCTGCCTTACCTGGCCTGGGCGCTCTCGGTCGATCTGTGGGATTCGGAGTGGCCGCTGACAAAGCGCCGGAGCGTGGTCGCGAATGCGATCAAGCACCACCAGATCAAGGGCACGCTGAAGGCCATCGAGACCTACGTCGAACTCGTCGACAGCAAGGTCCTGAAGGCCACGACGCCGCCGGCCAAAGTCTTCTCAGGCCCCTCGCTCAACAAGGAACGGCGGGAGGCATGGCTTGCCAAGCTGCCGCAGGTTCGGATCTACCAGAACTATCTGCGTGGCGCTGCCCGGCGCCGCATTTTCTCGGGCGGCAGCCGTTACAGCAGCTTCCTGGAGAGTAAGTTCCCGACGCCGAACGAGGCGATCACGCGGCTGTCGAAGCGGGCATCCTGGGTTGTGAACGGTGTCGAGACCGACACCAAGATCGACAACGAGGGAGCCTACTTCAGGCTCTACATCAAGGCTGTCCGGCCGTATTCGACCTTCTGCAACACGCCTCTCGGCCTGAAGAAGAAGTTCCCGATCCCGTCCACGGCATACAACCGGATCGTCACGATCGCCCCGATTGTCATCGCGCCCTGGCGTCGTGCGGTTGGGCCTCAGCTTGAGCCGGTGTCGACGACGCCGGAGATGATCACGATCCCTGGCAAGGAAGGCAAGGCCGTCTATTCTGGCCGTCCGATCTTCAAGCGGTTCTTCGTGCCATCAATGGCGCCGTACCACACCTACGAGCGGTACGCTGTCAATGACGGATCCGTAGCAGGGGCCAAGCGCCCCTCGATCCAGTTCATGGGTGTCGGCCGGTATGGCATCGAGCCGCACTCGGCCGAACTGAAGGTTCAGATGCAGACGCGGTGGAGCAAGTACAAGGCACGCCTTGCGCAGCCGTTTGCTCCGAAGACGCGCTTCTTCACGCCGCATGACGGCACGCTGATGACCAAGAACCGACAGGCCATCATCGCGGCCAAGCGCATGACCGACAAGATCCTGCTCGATACCGACACCAAGCCTGGCTTCGTCGCCGGCCTGCCGCGGTTCGCGGGCGACCCGATCATCATCTGACAACAACCAGAATGCATTGAGCCCATCGTCCGCGGGGACGGTGGGCCTTTTCGCGTTCGCAGCAAGAGGCCCTTAGATGGACCAGCAAGTCATCTTTCGCGACTATCAGGAACAGACCGCGACCGATCACAACAACATCCAGGAATACGTCCAGACGGCGATGGACCACATCGTCTCCGACGCAGTTTCGAGGACCCGGAAATACTCCGGACTGATGGTCACCAAGACCGGGCAGATCGAGGTCACGGTTGGCGCAGGTCGCGTCTACGACACGGGCGCCGTCTATGCGCTCCGATCGGTCCTGACCCAGTCGCTCGCCACCTACGTGGCAGCTGCCGCCCGACGCATCGTGACGATCTCGGCTTATGGCCAGGAAGTCGAGACCGACGTCGAGCAGCGCGATTACCTGACGGACGTCGACACCGGAACGGTCGAGCCGCGCTCGGTCGCCATGACCCGCTCGCGCAATGTCCAGATCGTGTTCACGGCCGGCGCCGAGGCTGCCGACCCTGTCCCGGCGGCTGTGCCGGCCACCCATGTGGTGATCGCCAACGTTCTGCTGGACACCACGCAGATCGTCTCGATCGACATTCAGGATCAGAACCAGGTCGTCTCCACGGACGCGCTTGATATCCGCACGGACCTGCTCGAAGCGTTCCGCTCGATCATCGAGCCGCGCGTTACCTCGCTGGCATCTGACCTCGCCGACCTGGCGAACCGCATGAGCGGCCTGAGCAGCGCCTCGGACCTGTCCCGCGTCTATCTCGATCTGGCCCGCGTCAAGGAAAGCCTCCGCTATCCAGCCGATGCATCCGGCTTCGACACCGACTTCTTCCTCGATCAGACAAAGTCGGACATGACCAACAGCAAGCTGTTGGGCTTCGACGCCAGGGTCGAGGAGGGCATCCGTTTCGCCGATGCCAACAAGAACCAGTTCGAGATCTCGCTGTTCTCTGCGAACGACCCGAACGCGGCGCTGGCCGGCGGCTACCTGATGCCGAAGTACAGCAATGTGCTGAAGATCCAGACCGGCAATTACACCGAGTCGCTCGGCATCGCGCAGTACGGCTACCAGGTGCATTCGATGAAGGTCGGGTACATGTCCCGCACCCGCATCAGGTACGGCGGAAGCTACACGGTCTGCACCAATGGCAACGCCTGGAGCACCCCCGGGAACCCGTCCGACATCTCGAATCTCTACGACTTCAACACGATCGAGTATTCGACGGTCACCACGATCCGAGACCCACACGGAAATGGTGACGGTACCGTCGCCTGGCGCACGGACTATTACTGGCTCGACACCTGGGAAGAGCCGTACATGTACGAGGTCACGACGAACCTCGCCGTGACCGGTGCTCAGGTTGCGCAGACCTTCCTGGTCTCGAACGACATCATCGCGACTCAGCTGGGTTTCTACATCACCCAGAAGGCTGCGAACGAGGATATCCACATCGCTCTGTGCGAGGTGACCGCCGGCCAGCCCGACCTCGAAAAGGTCGTGCTCAAGACGGTCTATGCGCAGCAGAACATCGTCACAGGTTGGAACCTGTGCCCGATCCAGCCGACCTTCCTCCAGAAGGGCAAGCGCTACGCTTTCGTGTTCATCTCGAACGCGAACCACCAGATCGGCATGACCAACGGTCAGTCCTATCTGGACGGAACGTTCTTCTACTCGACGGACGGCATCTACTACATGGGCGACCTGACCAAGGACATGATGATCCAGGTCTATGGCGCTCAGTTCGCCTCATCCCAGGTTGCGATCGAGTTCGCTCCGATCAACCTCGACGGCGGCTTCCGCGACATCGACATCCTCGCTGAGCAATGGGTGCCCGGTTCGTGCGAACTCGTTTTCGAGATGCGACCGAACGGCACCGGCGAATGGCAGCCGCTGATCCACGACAATGCGGGGGTCCTCGCTGTAGCTCCGCCTCTGGCTCAGTTCAGGGCTCGCTTCGTCGGTACCCGGGATATGATGCCGATCCTGCATCTGACGGGTTCTCGCGTTAGCGTCTCCCGGCCGAAGACGGCTTTCAAGCATGTCTCGAAGACGATGACCGTGCCGGCGCTGTCCAACGTCACGCACAACGTGACCTTCGTCAACCTGCTCGAAATGTTCGATCCGACTCCGCACACCTACGCGATGACGGTTCGGGTCGGCTCGACGGAGTACTCGCCCGACACCACCGTCACGGTGCTGAAGGACGCGGAGGCGAAGCGCTACGAGAAGACCTACACCTTCAGTCTGCCGGCCGGAACCACGCAGTTCACGATCGAGCAGACCGGAACGACCAACTCGCCACAGGTCACGTACCACGTCGCCGAGCGGTCGTTCTATACCAAGTAAGGAACCAACTTTATGGCCGACACTGATAACGCAGCCGCTCCGGCGGCTGCTACGCCCGTCGTTTCTCCGGCTGCTGCCCCGAAGCTACCGATCGACCCTTCGAAGAGCTATCGCCTCAAGCTCTCTCGTGCCGTCGAGATCGCCCCTAAGGTCTGGGCGCGTCCGGCCCACGAGGCGGTCGTCAAGGGAAGCCTCATCGCTGATCTCGGTGATGCCGTCATCGGCTACGAAGAGGTCTAAACCAGATGGCGCGCAGGTACGATCAATTCTACCGGGTCAAGGCGAGGGATAATCTCGGTGACCCCGAGTATTGGAACCAGCGCTTCGAAGACCTCGACCGCCGAATCAACTCGAACGAGGACGGTCTTGCTGCCATCGGTGGCCTGACCGCCTACGTCGAGGGACTCGCCCTCAACCGTCTCGATCTCGTTCTGGCGCCAGCGCTCGACAAGATCGCCCTGGTTTCCGAGCAGGGCTTCCTGCTCGCCCACGCCAACAACACGGTGACGCTCAACGTCACCACGTCGCAGACCTTCGCAATCCCCGACGCCGCGGAGAGGGAGCTGTTCGCTCCGTCCCCGTTCGTGACGGTCACCCGACAGGCGAACAATACCGACTATGCGTTCTGCAAAGTGCTCGCATGGGACCGTGATGCCGGCCAGCTGACTCTGCAGCCGATCCAGATCTTCGGCAATGCAGGTCCATTCAGCGACTGGGTGATCTATGTCGGAAGCGCGATCCCGCAGGTAGCGGCACAGGCTGTGACGGATGCTCAGGCGGCACGAGATGCTGCCAAGGGCTACCGCGACACGGCGTCGGCAAACGCAACGCAGACCGGGCAGGACAAGTCAGCGGTCGCTCAGATGAAGTTGGACGCCCTCGCGGCTCGCGATCAGTGCGCGACGTATGCGGCGAACGCCCAGATCTTCGATCCATCCTTTTACATCAAGAAGGATGAGGGCGGCACCTATACTGCCTCTGTCAACTTCACGGTCAGCCCGACCGTTCCGACAGCACTGGCTGGCGACAACACGCAGAAGGTTGCATCGACTGCCTTCGTGAAGAATGCTCTCGACGCGCTGATCAACGGTGCCCCAGGTACCCTGGATACGCTGAAGGAGATCGCCGACAAGCTGACGGCCGATGAAGGCATTGTTGGCGCACTGACCACCACGGTGGCCGGCAAGCTGCAGAAGGACCAGAATCTCGGCGACCTTCCGGACAAGGCGGCTGCGAGGACGAGCCTCGGCCTGGTTGGTGCAATGCCGACCGGCAAGGCGACCGTCAACGCCAGCGCTGGCAGCGCAACAAGCTATATGCGCTCCGATGCCAGCATCCCGATCGACACCGCGATGTCGCCGACATGGACTGGGACTCACATCTTCCAGCACAATTCTGGGACGACGTACGGTTTCAACACGGCGGTGGATGGAGCTATCAGGGTCTACGCTCCCGACCAGGGCGCTGCGATCATGTCATTCCACCGACAGGCCTATGCTGTCCAGGTCAGCCTCGATGGCGACAACTGGATCCGCATCGGTGGATGGTCTGATGGTGCAAACTGGCGGTTCGGTGTCGACGCGAGCGGAAACGGATACTTCCGGACCTCTCTTGGCGTTGGCGCGACTCCGGTCGGCGGCGGCTCGATCATCGCTACGGGGGACGTCACCTGGGGTTACTCGGATATTCGTCTGAAGGATGACATCAAGGTCATCGACAAGCCGATCGAAAGAGTCAGGAAGCTCAAGGGTGTCACCTACATCCAGAGCGAGCTGGCGAAGCTTGTTGGCGCTCCTCCGCAGGATCGGCGCAAGGCGGGTCTGCTTGCTCAAGACGTTGTCGAAGCACTTCCGGAGGCCCTTTCACTGGCTCCGTTCGATCGCGATGAGAACGGCAAGAGCAAGTCGGGCTACGAGTTCAAGAACGTCGATTACATCCAGACCATCGCTCTCCTCGTCGAGGTGACGAAGGTGCTGGCTGACAAGATCGAAGCTTTGGAGGGCGCATAATGGCTGTGCCCTCCTCAGGTCAGGTCTCATTCTCGACCGTCAGTTCCGTGTTCGGATGGGGGCATAGCGGAAGCAACTATGCTGGCCGCGTCGCTTACAGATCATCTGGGGCGTTTACGTTCCCTTCCAACAACTTCCACATGTCGGCGTTCTACGGGACGTCGCCTACCAACGAATGGAATTGCGCCTGCGCAAGCGATTGCACGGGCGCCTGCGGCAAATGAGGACAATATGGATCAGGCCCTGAGTGCAACGTTCAGCTACAACGTCCTGGATTGCAGTCCGGACGGCTGGGCGCGCGTCGAGTTCTCGCACGACACACTCGGGAGCCTGATCAAGTCTCTCGTCTTCATTCCACTCAACCATTCAGCTGAGGAACAGCGTGGCGCAATCGTCATGCAGTTCCCAGCACAAGCATTCCACTCGCGATACCTCGCCCAATTGGCGCGAGAGGGAAAGCACCTAACGCCGGCCTCGCCGGAGGGGAGGTTCACATATCGCATCGACAAGCCGATGGAAGACCCTGTCGGCCTGCCTCTGGAAACTCACAAGGTGTGACGATGCAGTTCAGGCGACTCCGTTTCGAGAATTTCACGATCACGATCTTCACGGCCGACGCAGGCCAGGAGCGGATATGTCCTCCTTCAGAGTTGACGCGCGGACTGACTGCTGCGGACGCTCCGGCTATCGCTCACCTGCTCGAAGGCAAGGACGACGCAAGGCCGCTGCACACCATTCCGGTTTACACCAAAGGCGGCTTTGAGGCTCTCGGCGGCGATCACGCCCCAGACCCTCGGCCGGCCGGCAGCGGCGCGACCCAGTTCGTCCGTGGCATCGACAATTACAGGCTCAGGGCTACGGCTGATGGCAGCGAATACCACTGCATTACGCCAAAGAGCCAGACCCCAATCTTCTGGCAGCGCGCTTTCGTGTCCGGGAACGCCGGAGACACATTCGAGGTGCAGCCCGGAAATTTCGTCTACCTCGCAGAGGGCGCGATCGAGCTGTCTCACCATCAGTTCCGCGGACCCACGATGCTGGAGATCACTCGGCCGCTGACTGCAACCGTCATCGAGCCGGTCATGGGCGCCAAGCTCTGGCGCTGAAAGGACACTCATGCCCACGATCCGTTTCCTGACGCCAGCTGACTTCGGCGACATGTGCGACATCATCGATAAGCACAGCAGCGGAATGGGCGCCTGGTGCAACGATCCAACTGCTCCCGTCAGGGCGTATTTCCGCCGCTTGGCAAAGGACCATGTTGACCAATGCTTCGGGCACGGGATGACAAACTTCTGGGGATACTTCGACTACGCTGGAAGGCTCGTCTCCTGGGTCAACTTCATCCGCTGGGCTGACGACACGAACATCACGATTCGCTCTGTGATCGAGGATCCAGACGCAGCTCTGCCTCGCCAGGATGGTGCGGTCTGGTCCAATGCAGCGGTCGATCTCGTGAATTGGGGCATAGGATACTTCTGGTCCGAGGGGGTCTCGGCCTTCTGGTGCAGGATGTTCGCCGGCAAGGAAGATCGACACATCTCGGTCCATCCCAACTGCATGCTGATCGAATACCAGCGGGAGAAGATCGTTGACATCCCGGGCGGCAAGCTGCCGCCGGAGGAATACCGGAGAGTCTCGTGGTCGCCGTTCGATGACGACACGGCGATCTATCGGTTCTCGGACCCGCTGCCTCTGGCGGCATACCTTGAAAGCGGAAAATGATCCGACTGGAATTGCTGGGTAAGGACGGAGAGGTCGTGCCTCTGTTCTACGATCAGCACACCTCACGTCTGCTCGACAACGATGGCTTCCGGGCTGTCGACTTCACGGGAAACCCGATGCTTGAGAGCGAGCCTGTGCAAGCTCGCCCATTCATCGCAGTCGATTACGATCAACCTGGCCGAAAGGTGCGGGAAGTCAAGAAGCTGAAGATCCAGCTCGGTCTCGGGTGCCAAAAGTCCTGCCTCTACTGTTTGCAGGCGGCCCAAGTTCAAAAGGCGGCGCTGTCATCGACCCGCGATGCCAGCGAGTTTCTGGCGAACATCGACAGCTGGATCGAAAATCCGCAAGGGATGGAGAAGGTCGAGCTTTGGGGCGGAGAGCCGTTGCTCTACTGGAAACATATCGAGATCCTGGCGCCTGCGCTGATCGAGAAGTTTCCGAATGCGCGCTTCTCGATGATCACCAACGGCGAGCTGCTCACGCGGGAGATCGTCGATAAGCTGAAGTCCTGGGATTTCTCGATTGCGATCAGTCACGATGGTCCCGGCCAGCACATCCGCGGCGACGACCCGTTTGAGGATCCGCACAAGTTCGCGATGATCCAGTATGCGCAGAGAACATTCCATCCGCGCTTCTCGTTCAACGCGGTGTTGACGCCGGCAAGCAACGACGTCAACGCTATCATCGACTGGTTCCAGGATTACTTCCCTGGCTGCAATGTCGGGTTCGAGGGCGTCGTTCACAGCTATGCCAGCGACCCATCGTCGATCTTCTCGGAAGAGCAGCTCAACGAGTTTAGCGAGCGGCTGTCGTATCAGTTGGTCGACGGCTCTGCGATCAGGTCGGGCATGTTGCACCACAAGCTGAGGCAAGCGGTCTCTTCCATGGTGAACGAGCGCTCCTCGGAGGTGCTGTTCCAGAAATGCGGGATGGACATGCCGGAGTATCTGGCAGTCGACCTGAAGGGCAACGTCATGACCTGCCAGAACGTGGGAGCCAACGGCAACCACAAGATCGGGCACGTCAGCGACTTTGATAAGATTGCCCTCAACACCTCCCGGCACTGGAGCAAGCGGCCTGAATGCCAAAG
Organism: Bradyrhizobium sp. SZCCHNS30572; assembly: GCF_032484415.1. Classification (NCBI taxonomy): domain Bacteria; kingdom Pseudomonadati; phylum Pseudomonadota; class Alphaproteobacteria; order Hyphomicrobiales; family Nitrobacteraceae; genus Bradyrhizobium; species Bradyrhizobium sp. SZCCHNS30572. The sequence continues at coordinate 911,570 of NZ_JAUESY010000001.1, forward strand.
CTGCCCCGTGCTGCAGCTCTGCCAGGGCGCCTGCATGTACCAGGGCGGAGACAACTGGACGCATAGCTGCAACGCCGAGTTCTTCTACAACCTGGCCTTCTTCAGGGCGGCGCTGTTCATCCTCACCGGCCGCTGGCTGGTTGGGTTCAGCGGCGACATCGTGCGTCCGAAACTGAAAAAGGACCTCAATGTCGAAGTTCGCTGATCTGGCGTCGAAGCTGGAAGCGATCCCGCACCTCAACCTCTGTAAGAAATTCGACACTGATCTCTTACAGTGGGAGCTGTCGAAGATCGATCAAGCTCTGTTCGTTCCATTCCGATCCAAGAGCCGGCACAAGGAAAAGATCGCGGAATGCTGGCACGGCCTGTCATTGGTCGCACCGCACGGATCGATCCACGACGATCTGACAGAGGAGAACTATGCCGGCCGGACGGACAGCACCTGGACGCCGGTCGCAGACAGCTCCCCATACATCAAGCAGGTCGTCACCGAGCTTGGTGGTGAAGGGCAGCGCGTTCGTCTCAATCGCCTCGGGGCAGGAAAGAGCCTGACCTGGCATCGACACGGCACCGAGTTGTCGATGATCGCCGGTGTCGTCCCAGCAGGCCAGAGACGGCCGAACTGGTACGAGCTGATCGTGCATGTCCCGATCGTCTCAAGCGATCGCGTCAGCTACGAGGTGATCCCGACTCAGGCTTACGAGTTGGCAGATTTCGCAGCAGGCGGCTTGGAGATCCACCAGAAGACATATCCGCAAGGCGAGGCGTGGTGCTTCAACAGCGCCCACTATCACAACGTCTTCAACCGCTCCGCCGATGATCGCTACGCGATCATGCTGACGCTCGACATCAGGATGCGGAAAACCTTCGAGATCGTTTCGAGAGCCGTCGATCGATACATCGAAAACCAAGAAGGGCCGCTGATCACCTGATCTGCGACCACCACACCATCACTCCATGCAGCCGCCCCTGACCGGGCGGCTTTTTTGTTGGGAGAACCCTACGTGACTGTTCAATATCTCCACGGCATCGAGACGATCGAACTCGACAGCCCCTCGGGTCCGGTTGAGACCGTCAAGTCGAACGTGATCGGCTTGGTTGGCACCGCCCCGAACGCCGATCCGGATCTCTTCCCGCTCAACACTCCGGTCCCGGTGTTCGCCGACGCCCTGAAGGCAGGCCAGCTCAAGAGCGATGGCACCCTGCTCGACGCCGTGGACGCCATCTACAGCCAGAAGTCGGCTGTGATCGTGGTGACCCGCGTGGCCGAAGGTCAGAGCATGGAAGAGACCTGGTCGAACGCGGTTGGCTCGCCGACCGGAAAGACCGGCATCTGGTCGCTGCTCAAGGCACGTCCGCTGCTGCAGGTCATCCCCAAGCTGCTCTGCGCTCCTGGCCTCACTTCCGGTCGCCCCACCAACGGCGTCAAGAACCTGGTCATCGGCAACACGGGCGGGAGCTACGTGCTCAACACGACCTCGATCACCATCGAGGCTCCCCCGGCCGGTGGCCGGCAGGCGAAGGCGGTGCCCCAGGTGGTCGGCGGCAAGCTGACCGGCGCCATCATCACCGACCCGGGCTACGGCTACACGGACGTTCCGGCCGTGACCGTGACCGGTGCCGGCGCAGGCGCCACCGTCACCGCGACGCTCGGTCATGTGGCCAATCCGGTCGGCGTGGCGTTTGCCTCGATCGTCGATCGCCTCCGCGCTGTCGCCTTCCTCGACGGCCCCGGCACCTCCTACGAGGATGCGGTCGAGTACCGCGGCGACTTCGGTAGCCAGCGCATCTCGATCATCGACCCGGGCGTCCTGTCCTGGGACACCGAGAACTCGGTCTACGTGCAGAAGCCTGCTTCGGCTTACGCGGCCGGCATCCAGGCTCGCGTCGATGAGGAGAAGGGCTTCTGGTACTCGTTCTCGAACGAGCTGATCCAGAACATCGGAGGCCCCGCACGTCCGGTCGACTTCATGCCGAACGACCGCGACAGCGAAGCCAACATGCTCAACTCCAACCAGATCACGACCATCATCCACGATGATGGCTTCCGGTTCTGGGGCCTGCGCAACACCGGCACCGACCCGCTCTGGGCGCAGCTGTCGGTCCGACGCACCGCGGACATGGTTTACGAGAGCCTGGAGCGCGCCGAGCGTGTCCGTCTCGACAAGCCGTTCAGCTACCAGCTGCTCTCCGGCATCCAGGGCGACGTCAACGCCTACCTCCGACTGCTCCGCTCGCGCGGCGCGCTGATCGGCGGAAAGTGCTGGATCGACCAGTCCATCAACACCCCGGCGACCTTCGCCAACGGCGAGCTGACGGTGGACTTCGATCTGGAGCCGCCGGCCTGCTTGGAGCACCTGCAGTTCCGCGCCCGCCGCAACCCGAACTACTACACGAACTTCATCGAGGAGTTCGCTCGGCAGGTTGCGAACGGCTAAGCGCTGCTTCGTCTCCGCAACAACCACAACACCAAGAGCTATTCACGAGCCGCTCGGTCCTTCTGGGCCGGGCGGCTCTGGCATGGCCGGAGAGCTAAATGGCAAACAACAACCTTCGCGACTCCAACATTCTCCAGGACTTCACGGTCTGGATCCAGGATATCGGCAAGATCGGCGAGTCGCCCGAGTTCCAGCCGCCCGAGATCAACATCGAGGTCGAGCAGTTCCGCGGTGGCGGTATGGACGGCACGGTCGAGATCCCGATGGGCATCGAGAAGATCGAGTTCGACTTCCAGCTCCACACCTGGGACGAGCAGATCTGGCAGAACCTCGGTTACGGCCCCGGTTCGCTCGATGTTCCGGTCACCTTCCGCGGCTACATGCTGTCCGCGGCCGGCGCCGAGAAGGGCGTCATCATCGAGACCCGCTCACTCATCAAGTCGATCAAGCCCGGCAAAGCGACGCCCGGCAAGAAGGTCGAGATGACCGTCAATCTGTGTGCGAACTACTACGCGCATTATATCGACAACAGTCTCGTCACCGAGATCGACGTCTTCAACAAGATCACGAACATCGGCGGCGTCGACAAGACCGCCAATGCCCGGCAGATCCTTGGCTTCACCTACTAAGCCCTGATCTCCCGAACTCCAGGCCTCGCCATCCGGCGGGGCCGTTTTCTTTTCCAGTCACATAGGTGTGCAAACCAATGACCCAGAAAGTCTTCAACCTCACCCAGCCCTTCGAGTATCGCGGCGCGAACTACATCGAGTTCAAGGCCCGCCGGCCGAAGGTGCGCGACCTCCGCAATTTCGTGAAGAACGTCGATCGCGACAGCGTCGCGGCCTTCGAGAAGGCGCTCGCCGACTTGTGCGAGGTCGATGAGAAGATCATCGCCGAGATCGACATCGAAGACTTCGGCCCGATGAAGGCGTGGTTCGAGGGTTTTTTGAAGCCCATGCTGAACGGATCGGACGAATAATCGAGGACTCGTTCCCAATCTTCGAGCGCTTCGGCTGGACGCTTGACGCCGTCGAGGCGCTCGAATGGGACGACTTCCTCCTAATCGCCGATGGCGTTCAGTTCCTGAACAAGCGCGATCAGGAAGCGATGGAAGCAGCGCAAAAGGCCCGGGGGCGTTAACCCCGGGTCACCCTTTCCATTTTCAGGAGCGGTGATGGCCGACGAAACTCTCGACATCAGGGCCAGGCTTACGGCCGAAGACCAGGCCTCAGCCAATATCAAACGGCTCCTCACCCAGATCAAGCAGCTCGAGACTCAGCTCAAGAAGAGTTTCGCTGCCGCCCCGATCAAGGGGTCCATCATCGACCCCGAGATCCAGACCAAAGCGCAGAAGGCACTCGGTGTCACCGAGAAGAGCTTCAACCGCCTGACCGACGAGCAGAAGCGTTGGGGTCGCGAGCAGAGAATGGTCGGCCGGATGAACACCACGGTCTGGACCAAGATCACTAACGATATCAACAACTCGGTCAGCGCTTTTCAGAAGTCGACCGGCAAGAAGCGCGTCGAGATGGCGCGTCAGCTCCGCGATCAAATCGGGTATGCCCGTGCCTTCCGATACATCTACATGCAGGAGCACGAGCGGCATCAGCGCTCCGTCTCGCGACACCATCAGGCTCTTAACCGGTTGGAGCTGGCAAAGCAGCGCCGAGACGAGCTGGCTGCCAAGAGGAAGAAGCAGGCAGACGATCGAGCTTCAGCCGAGGAAAAGAAGAATCTGGATCGAAAGATCCGGCAGAACAAGCAGTTCCTCGAAAAGCTTGAGCGTGAAGAGAGGCGATCCGCCCGTGAGAGGGCTCGCGCCGAGAAGCAGGTGCTGGAAGAGCGGGCTCGCGTCCGCCGCGGCCTGAGGCGTGGGTTCAATCGCTTCCGGGAAGCTCCTGGTCAGCTGGCTCGCGCTGGCCGTACGATCGGAATCGGCGGAGCGCTATCTGCCGCCGGCCTCGCCATGGGTACCAGGTCCGCGGTACGCGCAGGTGTTGACGTCGACGCCGCAGAGACCTCCGCGCGCATGAACATGGACCAGTCCAAGCTCAATGCCCGTGATCTCCGTGACAACTGGGCTCTCCCCACCGCCGTGAAAATGGGTATCGACCCTGGCACACTGATGGGCGGCGCGGTCGAGGCGGCAAAGGCCGGCGTCCCCGAGGCCCTGTCCAAGGTTGCCGCAGAGATGTCGTTCAAGACAGCGAAGCGGTTCGGCATCGATCCCAGCGAGATGATGACGGCCATCGGTCGTGCGGTTGCCCAGGAGATCGGCTCCGGACGTATGCAGGGCAACGACATCAGTGGCCTGACCCGCAAGTTCAACATCGCATCCACCCTGGCGGCGGAGACCGCGACCGACCCCGCCGAAACCCTGTCGTTCCTGCGATCTGGTCTCGGTGCTGGTGCATCGGTCGGCATGTCCGACGTCGGCACCATGGCGTTCGGCAACTCCGCAATCCTGGCCGGCGCTCAGGCTCGTCAGGCCTCGCGCTTCCTGTCCCATCTCGGCGAGCAGTTCTCCGAGCTGGAGATGAAGCGAAAGATGATCAACAGCAAGGGTCATCGTACTGAAGAGGATCGCCTCTTCATGTCGATCCCGAGTAGACTTGGCTTCGGATCGCTCGGCAACATGCGAGCGATGCTCAAGAACGACCCCGACGAGGGCTTGTTCAAGATCATCGAGTCCTTCCGCAACATCAAGGATCTCGAAAAGCGCAGCCAGGCGCTGCATGCCTTCTTCGGCTCAGAGTTCGGCCCGATCATCAAGAACATGATCGATGCGCCGGGCAACATGTGGGAGAACCTGAAGATCGCCCGCAGGGCGGCAGCCGAGAGCCCAGAGAACAACGGGATCACTCGGGCCTGGGCAGATTACCAGAAGGGTCTTGAGAACATGATGGACCGCCTCGGCGCGGTCTGGAAGGTTCTGAAGGCAGAGATCGGCGACACGCTGAAGCCGTTCATTGAGCAGATCAGCGTCTGGGCCGGCGACATGTACGAGTCGCTGAAGACCGGCGGCCTGAAGGAGCGCCTGAGGGCGTTCATCAATGGTCTGATCGAAGGCTTCACCGGGAAGAATGGAGCAACCCTCCGAGATCTCCTGGATCAGGTCTTTGGGAAGCCCGGCAGCCAGAGCGGCTGGAGTGCCGAGAACATCGGCAAGTTCGGCAAAGGCTTGGCCGAGGGCATTACCTCAATCGTTTCGGCGATTAGCTCTGCCGGCAAGGCGATCATCACGATCTTCGGAGAGAACTCGTCTGATCCCGAGGTGATCGGCAAGTTTGCGGGCCGGATCACCGCACTAGTGGTCGCGCTGACGATGCTCGCTCCGGTCATGAGCGTATTCTCGTCGCTTGTCGTCGGTATCGTTGCCATCGGCGCTGCCCTCAAGGGCGTCGGCAAGGGCGTGATCAGCAAGAGCGTCTTGGCGCTGCTTGCCAAGCTCGGAGTTGGCGGCCTCACTGGCGGCATGCTCGGCGGTCTCATGATGGGCGACGGCCGTGCTGACAACAGCGCCGAGGATATGGATGCTCTCCAGAAGGAAGCAGGCAAGAGCAGGGGGCAGCCCAAGAGCGACAAGTTCAAGGGTAAGGGCTGGATGCCGCCTCCGGCGATGAAGTCCGGGGAGAGCACCGAGGAGTATCTCAAGCGCCTGGAGCTACTGAAGCGGTCGAGCTACAGCGGCCCGACTGAGTTCTCCGGTCGTCGTCGCACCAGCGAAGTCGATGAGCTGACGGATCAGCTGAAGAAGCTCGGCGGCAACGTCGAGAGAGCCGCTTTCATCGGCGGCGGCATCAGCTCCACTGGCAGTGCCATCGCATCCTCGTTCGGAGGCGGCGGCTCCGGCGGCCGTATCGCGGCCCTTGGTTCGGGTAGCGGTCCCACCGCGCTTTTCAACAGCACGCCGGGTGGCGCACTGCCTGACTTCGGTGTCAGCTCCAGCGGCTCGATATTGCATCGTGGCGGCGGACTCATTCGAAATGGCTCTAACGGACGCATCATCAGCCCGAGCAACGTCCCAAGCTTTAGCGGCGGGGGAGGTTCATCGGCAAACGATGGTGTCGGAGCTGGTCTGGCTGGTTCTGAGTTCCTGAAAGCCCGTCGTGCTCGGTTTGCCCAAGAGCTGAAGAACGATCCGACCCTAAGGATGCACCTCGCGGCCATGCAGATGACCGAAGGCGCGAGTGGCGGCGGAACGGTTGAGGCTCTGATGAATCGCATGGACATGACGGGGCAATCGCTCCGTCACGGCCTCGGTGCAGGCCAGGACGGTCTCCCGAACACGAAGTTCCAGTTCTACGGGCCGATCAAGCGGCACGAACTGCCGGGGGCAATCCGGAAGCTTCAGAACGATCCGAAGCTGTTCGCGAAGTTCGATCGTTACACGCAGCAGGCGCTCGAAGGCAGTCACAAGATCGGTGGCTTCACCGACCAGGGGCTGCCGACAGATCCGAACGGCACCGTCACGCGGCGTCGTAAAGGATTGCCCGCGCTGCCGACCGTGAACTACGGCGGCAACGAGTTCACTGAATGGCTCGGCAACCAGCGCTCTCGCAATTATCGCCAGATGATCGAGAAGGGCATCGCAGGCGAGACCTCCAAGGTTCCTGCTCCTGCTGATGCAACGAGCAAGGTGCCGATGCCGGCAACTCCCGGTGCTGGTGCAGGAGATGTTCGCATGGGCGGAGGTGGCCAGGTCGCGATCCACATCAATGGTGGCTCGCATGATCCGGAGGCTCTCGCGCTGCTGGTGCAGCGCCGCATCGACGAGTCGATGAACTATCGCGCTCACGACAGCGAGTCCGAATACACCTAACGCACCTGGCCCCACGGGGCCGGGACACAACTTCCACCGATAGAGGCCTCGCCATCCGGCGGGGCCTTTTCATTTTGAGAGGATTCCATGGCTTCTGTGCTCATGGGTTTGGGTTCGCTCGAACCTACTGCGAGCGAAAACGTGATCCTTTTCTACGTCCCGCTGCCGAACAACGACACCCCTGGTTTCGAGCAGCTGCAGCGCGATCGCCAATACACCTGGGTCTCGAACGACCGCCTGTCGCGCGATCCTGCGATGCAGTTCACAGGTCCTGGAGAAGAGCAGTTCGTTGTCGAAGGCCGGATGTACCCGTATCACTTCGGCGGTCTCTCAACCATCAAGCTGCTTGATCAGGCTGGCCGGTCCGGCAAGCCGCACATCCTGGCGCGCTTCTATCCGCTGACGCAGCCGGGCGGCTCACTGTCCTATGGCAGCGAGAACCTCGGCAACTTCGTCATCAAGCGGCTCCGCACAGTGGAGTCCAAGATCGGTGCTGTCGGTATCGCGCACAAGATCGACTTCCAGCTGGAGCTGTCGCGGTACGGCGACGACCTGAACACCGCAGCAGTTCAAGATTTCTGGGCCACCTGATGTCGATTTACGTGACCAAGATGTTCGACCGGCTCGACCGTGTCGTCTACGCTCGATACGGCTCGACCAGCAACCGGCTCGTGGAGTGGGTCATCGAGCAGAACGACGGCATCGAGCTTCATGGCATCGTTCTGCCGATGGGCATCAGCATCAACCTCCCGGAGCCTCCGGTGAGGGTTACCGAGGTGCCTGTCCTTCCGCAGCTCTTTCTTTGGACCTGACGCATACGCAGTCGCGTATAGCGCCCAATTATACGCTTTCGCGCATAGGCCGCCCCTCGGGGTGGCCTTTTGCGTTTTGGAGGTGCGCGTGCCCACTGGCTACACCCCGATCTACCGCATCTATAAAGGCGGGGTCGATATTACCGATCACTTCAACGATCGGACCACCAAGATCAAGGTCGAGCTGACGTCCGGCGGGGGCGAGGGCGACCGATGCGAGATCGCAGTCGATGACCGTGACTGGCGCATTGCCAGACCATTCGGCGGCGAGATGATCCAGGTCTGGCTCGGCTACAAGGAAATCGGCCTCGCTTATCTCGGAACCTATACGATCGACGACGTCATCTTCGAGGGTATGCCGCGGAGCATCCAGCTCACCGGCACGTCGACCGGCTTCAACGACATTAAGAAGGCCCCGCAGATCGCCAATTTCAGCAACAAGACCGTTGGCGACATCCTCGGCGAAATGGCCTCACAATCCGGACTTCAGCTGTCGATTCCGAGCGACCTCGCTGGCCGGCAAATTCCGTTCAAGAACCAGCAGGTCAGCAACCTGCACATGATCCACGAGCTGGAGCGCATGTTCGGCGCCATCGGCAAGGTGGCTGACGGCAATCTGGTCTTCGTCCCCCGCGACTCGACCGAGAGCGTCAGCGGCGTCGCATTGCCGACGCTGGTGCTCCATCCGGAGCACTTCGGAACGTGGCGCGTCCGCTACTCGGGTCGCAATGAAGCCTCCGAGGTCAAGGCCGCCTACTGGGACAAGGACAATCACATCCGAAAATGGATCTCGTCCGCTCTGCCTGGAGGCGATGGCGATCCCTTCACCATCGGCCAGATCTTCAACTCGCAGATGGAGGCTGAGGCTGCCGCTGCGGCCAAGGCTGGCGCGATCAAGCGTGCGTCCGTCGAGGCGATCTTCGATCTTGCCAAAGGCGACCCGTGGATCCGAGACGCGCAGACGATCCTAGTGACCAATATGCGGGACGGCATCAACGGCTCCTACGTCGTTGAGAAGGCTACCCACACATACATCAAGAGCACCGGCATCCGCTCTAACCTGCAGTGCCGAGCGCCCGGAGACGGCGTCGACTACAGCGACCGCGCTGACGATGAGTTCCTGAAACCGCTCCCGGGCGAGCCGATGGGATCGGTCATTCCTGACGGCACCTTCAACGGCCCATTCTAACCGAAAGCATCAAATGTTCAGTCAAGAGATCATCGACGCCATCGTGGCGGCGGCGAACGCGCACGGCTGGCCCGCATCTTCGCTGCTGGCCGTCGTCGAGTGCGAGACCTCCGGGAAGCCCTTCGAGGAGGACAACCACACCCCGACGCTGCTGTTCGAGCGCCACAAGTTCTATTCGGAGATGCAGTCGCATCAGCCGAGCAAGCTGAAGTCGGCGATCGCCGCCGGCCTCGCGATCGCGAAGTGGTCGCCGAAGACCCAGTACAAGGATCAGGGCAAGTCGGCCAGCCGCCTGTCGCTGATCGCCAGGGCTCGTCAGATCGACGAGGAGGTCGCCAACCGGGCGGCATCCTGGGGCCTCGGCCAGACCATGGGCTTCAACGCCGAGGGCCTCAAATACGAGAGCGCCACGGCGATGGTCGCCGAGCTGTCGAAGGGTGTCGCCGAGCAAGTCGACGCGCTCTGCCGCGAGATCCGGCACGCGAAGCTCGACCGGTTTCTGGTCGCGAAGGACTTCACCAGCTTCGCCCGTGGCTACAACGGTTCCGGATATGCTCAGAACCACTACGACACCCGCATGCAAGCTGCCGACACCGCCTGGGCGCGGCGCCTGGCGAGCGGCGACTACGAGGCCAAGCCCGGCAAGTCGATCACGCTGGTCTACCAGCAGAAGCTGAAGGGCTTGAATTACAACGTCGGCAAGGTCGACGGTGACTGGGGAGACCTCACCACAGGCGCCTGCGCGGCGTTCCAGAAGCGTGAGGGCCTCAAGATCACCGGTCACCCGAATGCCGAGACCACGGAAGCGCTGGACAAGGCCATAGTGCCCCGCCCGGCCTCGCCTGAGCGCGCAAACGCCACGGCCGATGATCTGGCAGCCTCCGGCTCCAAGACCATCCAGGCCGCTCGGAAGGGCTCCACGCTGACCAAGGTCATCGTCGGTACCGGCGCAATCGGAGGCGCCAACATGTCCGGTGTCCTCGATAAAGCGAAGGACGTGGTCAGCCAGGTGCAGGCAGCCAAGGGCATCTTGGACTCAGCCCACGACGTGATCGTCGGTCTCCTGCCGTACTGGTGGGTCGGTGCAATCGTCGTCGGGTTCGTGCTGTGGCGCTGCTACGGCGATGTCATCGAGGCCCGTCTGAAGGACCACCAGACCGGCCAGAACCTCAACAGGTAACCATGTCCATCATCGAGAAGATCGTGGGGCTCGTCCCCACGGTCCGGGAGAAGGCGAAAGCTGTCCTGGACTTCCTCGCCTCCAAGGAAGGCAAGATCGGCCTCGTCGCCATTGCCGCCCTCGTGGCGCTTGGATCCGCGCATGCCATCGGCGTCGCCAGTCAGCGCGGCACGATCGAGTCACTGCGCAGGGATCTCGGCGTCATCAAACTGCAGCTCGCCGCTGAGCAGGCCCGGCCACGTGCCGTTCCGGTCTGCCCCGAGACTGCGCCCGCAGACGTCTCTGCGCCTGAGCCGGTCAAGCCAGCCCAAGTCACCAAACCCAAGGTCAGGACCCATGCACCTGCGAAACATCCTGCGCGCAGCGGCGCTCGCCTCACTCCCGCTGAGTCTGGGTGGCTGTCTGACATCCGTTAGCGATAACTTCGGCGCCATTCCACCCTCCCTGGCCGAGTGCGAAAAGGTCGCTCACAAGGTGGCGCTGCCGCCGATCGCTCCTGGCATGGACAAGGTTGCCGTCATCGCTCGCTACCGAGCTGCCCTCATCACCGCAAACAACCGCATCGACGGCGTGGCTCAATGCCTGGCCGAGATCGATGCTCTACAGATTGGAACACGATAATGGTCGCGCCGCCCCCTCCGGTTGACGCTATCACCATGGAAGGCATCGTCAGCGTTGCCGGCCCCTTCATCGCTGCCGTTGGCCTCATCCTTGGCGTCTGGTGGCGCGTGGACGGGAAGATCGACGAGGCGGCCAAGAAGGCCCTCCAGAACGAGCGAGATCTTGCGGCTTTCAAGCTGAAGGTCGCCGAAGAGTACGCATCCTGGGAGACTGTGCAGGCTATCGAGAGTCGCCTGACTGCCCGGATGGACGACATCTCCGATCAGGTGATGAAGCTGCCCGATGTCATGGTCGATAGGATCATGAAGTTCCTGAATTTTAAACCGGGCACCTAAGAACCCGGTACTTGGCCCCAGCGCAGTCCTCAGTGGCTGGCTGGGGCCTCTTTTTTTGTGCCCGATAGATGTCTACGGAGGGCCTTGGTGGCCTCGCTCTGGCACCTCTCCTCGCGTAATCTTTCCGATCCACTCATTGATCTGAGCTATCGTCAATCCCTCAGCATCAGGAGGAAGATCCAGGTTAGGGTTGAGTCTGATCTTCTCCTCCAGCTCAGCCGCAGCCTGCTTCAGCTCGTCTTCGCTAGGCACCGTTCTCCCCTTTCATTCGCCTTCTAAGTCAACATACGCCATCCAGTCCGCTACGCCAGCATACTCGCGTGCGAGGCCGTCCAGTAGGATTTGACGATGCCCCTCCGCAGGGAGGTAGGAAGGAAGCAGCCGCAGAAAGTGCTGCTGCCGGGGGTGGTCGCTGTCGGACATGAGTGTCGCGAACAGGTCGCCGCCGTTCTTCTGTTCGTCCGAGCTATTGACGACGATCCTCGCCAGCGGATGAACTTTGCCCTTCATGATTGCGTATAAATCAGCCATTCAGGTTCCACTTTCCTTCGTTACTGGTGGTCCGCATTGCGCCAAAAGCTCATTCTTCCGCTTCCGTGCGCCCTCCAGATCCATCCTGACCGAGTACGAGCGGTCCTCAACTTCGAAGTAAAGCCGGCGCCCGTCGTGCCAGATGTCCCGGGCAAGCTTTGGGGAGTTGGCCTTAAATTCCTCGGTCAGAGGCCCTGAGACGATTTCGATCTCCCGGGAGATGCCAAAGATCTTCTCGTCTAGCCAAGCTGCAAACCCTTCAATTTTCCCTGAAGCATTGTTCGCTACAGGCGAGAGCAGCTTCCCTCCCAAATACGCGATTGGCTTTGACAGCACCCAAACGATGAAGAGAAGGGCCGCTGTTCCCTGGATGAGGAGGTAGCCCGCCAGGATCGCAAAAAGCGCGCCAATAATCAGAGCGAAGATCCAAAACATCGCCCGGCCATCGCATCCAAGTGGGCCGTTTGTCAACTGAAATTTGCATGAATGCAAATGATGTGCTAGTGCAAATCCACAGATATTCCCTCCGAATTGGGGTTCCATGATACTTTCGAACGAAGAGCGTGCGCGCAGGAAGAAGGTCGTCGAAGACCTGCTGCGGCTCGGCTATCACCCTCAGGGATCGCGCGGTGGACTGGCTTCTGCCACGAAGACCGCAGAGCGCCGCGAAGGCATCAACTATCCGAACTGGGTTCGCTCCGAAGAGGCTTTGAAGCGGAAGCGTAAGCCGCATTTCTCCGTCGACTGGTCTCTCTACGTTGCGCCGCAGCCCGCCGCCACCGTGACCCGCGGCTCGGACGAGGCTGGCGAGGAACTGTCTGCCAAGGATCACGCGCATATGCGTGCCCAGGATCTGTCGATGGAGGTGACCAGCCTCATCACCAGATCCCGCTATCCCGTCGTCAATCCCGACGCCATCATCATCGACTCCTACATGGTCCGAAAGTACGACCGCAATCTGCGCGGCTACCTGACCAAGGAGGGGACTCCGCGAACCTGGATGACCGACACCCTGCGTGTCGCTCCCATCAAGGACTCCCGCAACCGGAACTTCATCTTCACGGGCGCGCAGAACGATGCGCTGCTGCATGAGGAGTTCTGGGCCAACCTTCTGGTCTATGCGGCGCATATCCACGCCGAGATCGTTGTCGGTCCCTGGACCTACGAGACCCAGTGGTGGGCCGAGAACAACCCGACCGCCCGCGCGTACTCGAGCGAGCTGACTGAGTATCTGTGCTTCGGCCAGATGAAGATCGGCGACAACTTCATGTTCTGCGGTGAGATGAACACGCTGCCGACCGCGTCGCAGCCGATCTCGGATCTCGTGACCTATAGCCGAGGCCGCTGGGCCGTGTTCCCGCACGCCAAGCGCCAGCTGAAGAGCGTTCCGTCCACCGATCCGAACATCCAGGCGCACCAGGTCATGACGACCGGCGCGGTGACCAGGCCGAAGGTGATCCCGCGCAAGGCGGGCGTGAAGTCCATCTTCCATCAGGTCATCGGCGCAACCGTGGTCCAGTTCGACGGCGACGGCGACGTCTTCTGCCGGCAGATCACGGCGAACGAGGACGGTTCGTTCTATGACCTCGACGCCCATGTGGCGGATGGCGAGGTCACGACCGGGCACCGTGCTCGGGCGATCACCTATGCCGACATCCACGTCCGCAAGCTCGACGCCGCCAACACCATGGCGACCTTCGGCTGGGACATGCGCGGCAACGTCGCTCGGTATCGCAACAGCCTGACCGACGTGCTCAATCCGCAGTACCGGATCTACCACGACATCTTCGACAACGAGCCGGGCAACCATCACCACGTCCACGACGTCGCGTATCATTACGAGATGGCATTCCGGGGCCGTGACAAGGTGGAGGATGAGGTCGACCAGTGTGGCGACTTCCTGCACCGCACGATCGGTGACGACAGCCAGGGCATCGTTGCCGAGGGTAACCACGACATCGCGCTGGAGAAGTACGTCCGAGAGGCTCGCTATCGCGGGCACGGCACCAACCTGCGCTTCGGCCTGCAACTCGAAGACGCCTACATGGCGCATGTCGAAGAGCGATCCCGCGCAATCGACAACGGCCTGCCGATTCCGCGCTTCTCTTTGCTCGAATATGCGATCCGTCAGAAATTCCCGCAGATCGGCGACAAGATCGAGTGGTGCCACGACGGCTACAGCAAGCTGATCGACGGCATCGAGGTCGGAAACCACGGCTTCCGCGGCGCGAACGGTGCCAAGGGCACTGTGGCTGGCTTCGCTCGCATGGGCCGCAAGATGACCATCGGCGACAAGCACAGCCCCGAGATCAACGAGGGCGTGTACGTGGCCGGCGCGATGAACCTGCGGCACGGCTACAACAAGGGGCCTTCCGGCTGGGCTGTCTCGCACGTCGTCCAATACCAGGACGGCAAGCGCGCTCTGATCACGCTGCAGAAGGGCAAGTGGCGTCCGGAGAAGCCTGTCATCCGCATGCCGGCGACTTTTGCCGCCTAGAGATTTGCGCGAATGCAAATGGAGAGAGTTGATCAGATGAATTTCCCGTATCGTATGATGGTTGTCGGCCACGGCCGGCATGGCAAGGACACCGCAGCCGAGATCCTGCGTGACGATTTCGGCGCGACGTTCGTGTCGTCGAGCTGGTTCATGGCCGAGCGGGTCGTATCCCCGTGGTTCAAGGAGAAGTTCCCAGGCAAGTACGCATCGGTGCAGGAATGCTACGACGACAGGGCGAACCATCGGTCGACGTGGTTCGATCTAATCGCCGAGTCCAACAAGGCAGACCTCACCACGCTGGGGCGCGCGATCTTCAACGAATACGACCTCTATGTCGGCAACCGCAACGCCCGTGAATTTCACGCGCTGAAGAACGCTGGGGTGTTCGACGTCTCGATTTGGATCGACGCATGCGAGCGTCTGGAATATCGCGAGCCACGCACATCGCTGACGATCGAGCCCTGGATGTGCGACTTCGTGATCGACAACAACGGGACTCAGGATGAGCTGAAGCGGAACATCGCTTCGCTCATGCGCGGAGCCCTGAAGCTCAGGGCGGCGGCCTGATGGAGCAATCCCGGGTGATGTCTATGGTGGAGGTCGTCACGAATGCCATGGTCGGCTTCGTCACCTCCGTTCCGGTGAACTTCGCGATCCTCCCGCTGTTTGGCGCTCCGGTAAAGCTGGGGGCGTCCATGGGGATCACGTTGGCATTCACGGTCGTCTCGGTCGTGCGCTCATACCTGGTTCGCAGATTCTTCGCGGTCTACATCAAGAGGTTCGCTCACTGGTGTCAGGATTTCCACGATGACATGCGCAGTCTGGGGATGATGACCTGATGGCTGAGCAGGTGGAAATTAGAGACCTCTATAGGCGCCGGACTGACCTCCGACGTGAGCTGGAGGCTCTCAATGTCGCGATCGAGCGTTGCAACCACGACTTCGCCTGGACGCCTGACGCCGCCTTCGAGGACAGGGATGGTGCCTGGGCTCAGGTCTCCTACCGCACCTGCAAGCGGTGCGGGATCGTCCATGAGAGGGTCACCACGGCGCCTCGCGGCCCGCTCGGTGAGTGGCAACGGACAGCGAAATTCAAGGAAGAGGCGTGATGGCAATAGATCTAAAGGAACTGATCAAGAGCTTCTTCATCTGGCTCGGGATCCTGATCCTCATGTTGGGCCTCGGGATTTCCATGGCCCTGATCCTGATGCGAGCGACGGGGATCCTGGGATGAACCCGTTCCTGATCTACTGGCTGCTCACGCGAGACCGCCGGGACGACGTCGAGCTTGATCCAAAGTTCTTGTGCATCATTCTGGCGATCGTCGCTGTCCTGTCGATCGCGCTCGACATCAAGATGCTCTGGCGTTGACTTGAAAATTGCTCTTGCAAAGCTGCGAGAGCGGAGCGAACAAAAGCCCCGGCGCCGGCTTCTAATGAAGCTGGTGCCGGGGTATTGTTTGGATCAGATCATATTCTTCACATATGGGGCACGGGGGCGCCAACCACCGCCCAAATGATGAAGATGATCACGACGACCAACACCACAGCACCGGTGCCGGTATTCTCGGCACCGGTGAACCGGAGTCCTGACGGGCCGATTTCGATAGAGATTTCAGGACGTTCTCTGCTCTTGCTCCTCATTCAAGTTCCTTTATCTGGTTGACGACACATTCTCGCCGTATCTGTGGCGGGGTGCCGAGCCAGCGTTTGATGTGTAATTGAAGCGTGAATGGGGCAGTAGAATTGGTTCCATGCGTTCGCGGTTCCAGCGCGATAAAGCATGTCGCTGATGTTGCAGGGAAATCGGCTTCCTAATATGCAGTCCCGCCGCGCTGCCATGCATGCGGCGCATGGCTTTTCTGAAAGGTATGCACGACGATTGCGTCTGTTCATCCGTCCTTGGCAACCATCTCGTCAGGGTTCAGGCTAAAGCGAGCTACAAGTTCGGCTGAGCCCGATGCTCATCGGAACACCCGGAGCAGGGCGGTATGGATGGGCTTCTCAACCAGCTTGTCGCCCTCGAAATTCTGTCCAGGCCGGGTGATGAAGTCGAGGTGCTCCTCCGTGAGCTGTCGGCGGATGCTCATGACAGCCTCTTTCCGGAAGTCTGTGCAGGGAGGGAATGGCTCAATGCGATTCCAGGAGAGAATCGTACGTGACCGGCTCTTCGGGAACACCCTGTATGCTCGCCGTTCGAGTTCCTTGATCAGGTTCGCGTCGCTGTGAAACATCAGCTCATAGGGATAGCTCATTTCAGCTCGGCCTCCTTATTCCCATCTCGTACAGCTCACGTCTGTCCATGCTGTTGTGGATGAAGACGTCGTCATCTCTGTTGGATTGCACCAGCACGGATTGTGGGAGTCCGTGCTATGTGGGCGGTAATCATCGATCGGAACGACGTGATATTTCTCGACCTCCCAGCTCAAAGCTTCACCAAATCACCATCGCAGATGATGGCGATCCATTCGTAGGGCTCGGCGAAGTACGGGTGGTCGTAGTAGAGCTTCCCGCAGCCCTCGCAGACACAGTCACCGCTGGCCCTGTTCCAGTCGTGTGACTCGATACGAACGAGCTGTTCGGGTGTCGGCGTCGGTCGTGGCCTTAGCGGCATTCGGTCAGCTCCCTGCGCCAAAAGTCCTTAATCCAGCGATAGCCTTGGTCGTCTCCGTGAGCCCGCAGCTGGTTGAGTTGGTAGGTTCGGGTCACCTTTCCTCGGTACCAAACGTTCCAGAACCGCTTCTCTCGCTTCCGTCCAGCCCAGAGCAGAACATGGTTCGCGTATTGTTTGGTGTAGTATGGGTTGAGCCAATACGGGTGCCGCATCAACGGAACTCCGTTGATGGATGGCTGTGCCCCTCGATGCAGAACGTGTAGCCGTTCGGCCGCTTCTCCATCATGTGGCCTGGCTCTCCGCAGGTCGGACAGCGACCGAGTCCGATCTTCTTCTCGCGGACCGTGAACCACCCCTCGATGAAATGGTGGAGATTCGGAGCACGCTGCGGCAGCTGCGATAGGCCTGTGCCGATGCCATCTGTCGGCACCACGACGGTCTTGCCGGCTCGCAGCCGGTCGTCGATCGTCAGCAGATCGCGCTCGACGATGGCCCTGCAGGCCAGGGTGTCATCGAAAAAGGCGCGAGAATCCATGCTGGGAGACCACTTGGTAGCGACGCCGATCGCGTTCGGCTCGCCGCGCATCTCCTTTGCCTGGCCGCCAAAGCCAGAGCGTTGGACGTTGTCGCCGAAGACGTAGAACTGGTTGGGATTGTCCCGGAGGTCTTTACGGGTGATCCATTTCTGCCGCACGATTGACATCAGGGATGCTCCTTCGTTCCGTAGGCGCAGTCGGCGCAGTGGATCGCCCGCTTGTCGCCGATAAACTGCTCGTCGCAGGAGAAGCAGCGCGAGATGTAATCGCCTGGTGCCCAGCCGTGCAGCTTGGGTCTCTTGTCACCGTCCCAGTTCTTGATCTCGACCTTGTTGAGTTTGTTGACCTGCTCAGTGACGTAACACATGGGATTCCCTGTCAGAAAACGTCGGTCTCAGATGCTTCTTCGGTCTCGTACTCGGGCACGTCGGGCACGATGATCGGCTCTCGGCGGAGCAGGCTGACAACGAGCGGCCAGGACGGACCGTCCTTCGACCTGATCGGTGCCGGCACTATGGTTTTGAAGGTGCCGTACGGACCCCAGAAGTATCTCTCGTCCGGCTCCAGCAGCCCGGCCCAGTCCGGAATCTCTTCCGGCTTGAGCAGGCCAGGCGGAGTCACGAAGAAGAACTGATCCGAGAACAGGCGGGCGCCGCGCTGCTTCAGTGGCTGCTGCACGTCCTTCAGGAAGTCGGAGCGCGAAATCTTGATCTCGTAGCTCGTCGCCGAGCAGCCCTTGGTCGCATTCGGTTCGATCACCCACAGGTCGATCGAGCGCTCAGCACCCCCGGCATAGCCGCATCCGACGCGCAACTCAGGAATAGCGATGTGGCCCTTGCTGTGACGCTTTGGCAGCTTCTGCTTGAAGACCTCAGAGGTGTATTTTCTCTCGGCAGGCATCGTCTTTCACCGTCCAAATTCTTCAACCAACTTCTCCCGCGCTTCATCGCGGAACGCTTCTGCTGCGGCCACCGCCTCCTTGCTGGTGCGGTAGCAATCCTCCTCGTACTCCGAGATCTGGCAGACCATCCCGGCCACGGTGGGCACGTATTTGGTCCTGTTCTCGAAGTGGCGGACCGCAGCACGGCATTTGCCGGTGGCCACAATCCGCAATCGCTCTTCGCGAGACTCTGTCACGTCGGCGAGACCCAGGCCCGGATGCGCGAGCGCGGATAGACGCTCTCCGCCACGCGATGGCCGTGGTTGCCGCTGATGACAATCGGGTCACCCTTCGGGGTGAAACCTGAGACGATGCCGACATGCCCGCCGCCACGGCGACCCATGGTCACGACGGCGCCAACCTGCGGCGCGACGCGGCGATGACTCTCCCAAGACAGGGCGCGATCATCGACGCCCGTGGCGCCCGTGATTCTTCGCAGGAAGGCGGAGCACCACAGGGTGCTGCGGACGCCAACCTGGTGAGCGGTCTCACCAACGAACTGGCGAGCGCGCTCGACGAAGCCCGTGCCGGCGTTGAAGCCTTGCTGGAAATCGTTCTGGATGCCGCCGAACAGGCTCGGATGCTCCTCCTGCACGGCAGCGGCATGATGCAGGCGATGGTGGTGATGGCGATGATGAGGACGGGCTTCAGCCGCACTGACTGTCGCGGCCAAGGCAGCGGCGCAGAGCAGCGCCGAAATAGCTCTCTTCACGTTGAACTCCGGGTTATGCGGGGAGGATTGCGATCTGATCGCCCGCAGGCTTCAGCTCAGGCTCAGCGGCCGGAGTGAACTTCTCTGTCTCATGGCCCCAAGCATCCCAGCCCGGCCGCGCCTGACGACTGAAGATGTCCGCCTTCGGGTAGATGCCGGCCATCTCGTCAGCCATGGCGTAGGCTTCGTCCGGCTTGCGCGAGTGCTCGCGGCGCGGCGACAGGATTGCCGAGCGGATGGAGCGGCTGTGGATGGAAGGCTTACCGACCTTCCCGATCAGGAAAGGCTCATGGCAGTTGCGGAGGGCGTAGCCTGTGCCGAATGTCGGCTTCTGACCGTTCTTGGTCATCTTCACCCAGACGCCCTGGGTGACGTACTTCACCTCCCAAAACTCGAAGCACATGCGGGCCTGGTCGTACATCGGCGCGGTAGCCCACAGCCAAACGTACATTCCATCGGGATGTGCGAGATCCTTGATCGGCAGCGCGAGGATGTCCTCTATGGACATCGTCTCATAGTGCTGCTCGGCGCTCTTGCCGCGACCCTTGTCGGAGTAGGTCGCGAACTTCCACGGCGGGTCTATCATGACCAGGCCGTAGTGCAGTCTGTGGAGCGGGCTTAGAAGGAACTCTGTCATTTGCATTTGCTTTCTTTGCATTCATGCAAATGACAGAGCGAGCGAGTCCTGTCAACTTTTAGTTTTTAATCGGTGACCTGTTGTAGCTGCTCAGGATTGTAGATGTGCAGCGCGCCAGCGACCTCAGGAACCGTGCATTCGACGACCAGGCGCCGCTCGCCCTTGCTCGTTTCGAAGTCCGCAACGATGACGCCGGGCCACTTGTAGCCCTTGACCTTCTCGACCTTGTCTCCGACGTTCAACCCTCGTCCTCCTCTTCCGGCTTGGCATAGCCGACGATTTCGCAGATGCCTGCAATGAACTCGTAAGCGTTCACGATCACGTGGTCAGACTGGTAGACATCCTCGGTGCATTCGATCCGCTGCGTCTTGATGAAGGCAGCGCAGTGCTCCATCAGGCGACCACTCTTCTGCATCTCTGCGATCAGCTCGTGGACTTGCTGGCTCATTGGCTGGCCTCTGAGTAGGCCTCACGGCCGGCCTCGGTGATGCGCCACTGCATGCCGTAGGATTGATGTTTCTGCTTCGCGAAGTAGCCACGGGCCGCGAGCGCGGCTGTGGTCTTTGGGTTGAACAGGCCCCAGCCCTCGGGGTGTTCAACCGCGTCCTTCAAGGCCAATTTCTCCCTGACCGTCAACTTCATCAGTCATCCTCCTTCAGCCACCGCGGCTGGTATTGCATCGCTTCCTCGATCAGCTCCGGCTTGAGCACGTCTTCCTTGCGCTCAGCGAGGATTGCCTGGACGAGCATGGCATCCGGTAGGATCGACATGCAGGGCTGCTTCTTATCCTTGCGATCGCAAGTCGGCTCCGTCAGCTTGGCCCTGACCACGAACATCTCGCGGTCATGACCGAAACGCTCCAGCAGCTTGACCTTGCTCACACGACCTTCGCGGTCGCACTGCGCGCATTTCACGCGGACATGCGCCAATGGCCAATCTTCAAGTCGCATCGACGCGCTCCGTAGCTGCCTTCACTCGGATGCGGGGCTTCGTTTTGGTAGGCCCCCAGTTCTGGACGAGATGGTAACGGTAGCAGTCATCGCCCTTGCGGATGGCGCACTCACGAAAGTCCCATCGCTCGTTGCCGCACGGGCAGCCGCGATCATGCGACATCTTCGTCCTCCTGCAGGTCGACAACATCGCACTGGATGCCGCATTCGTCGTAGATCGAGCGAGACTTTGCCATCGAGTCCTTCCACCGTTCGCGCTTGTCTTCCGGCAGCTCAGGCGCGACGACGCGCTTGATGCCTGCCTGCACCATATGGAGGGCGCAGCGGTCGCACGTGAGGAACGGCCAAGTGTAGAGCGTGTAGCCGTGGAGCGGCTCGCGAGCGGTCAACACTGCGTTGATCTCAGCGTGGATGACCAGGGAGATCTTGGTGTCACGGTCATGCAAGCGCTCGAAGGTGTCGGCGATCCCACGCGGGAAGCCGTTGTATCCCGTTCCCGCGATCGTCCTGTCCGGTCGCACGATCACAGCGCCGACTTGCGTGCTCGGGTCCTTCGATCCGCTGGCGATCTCGCGAGCCACGCGCAGGTGGTAGCGATCCCAGTCGAGGTTGTTGCGCTTGATCTCGGTCCTAACTGGCGCAGCGACCGGAGCGATTCCGGACGTCTGGCAGCAGATGTCACAGATCGAATTTGGATCGCGCTGCTGATGGGAGCAGGGACTTACGGCGGAACAGCAACCCAGCATCAACCGGCTCAACACCTTGCCTCTCCATTTGCGTGGTGTATTCGCAATACAACAATAAATGCAAATAAGCAAATTTCGGATTGGAGCAAAATGAAGGGGACTCAAGCTGGAAATGCTGGGCTTTTGCTGTTTTCACTTCCTGTCGAACAGCATTGTAGCCGTGGCGAAAACTTGCATTTTGACGCAAGTCTAGATAATGCAAACGACGGAGCCGGGACGTTGGGGTCTCGGCTATGGTCTGGCGGCGGAACACCATGAAGCGTTCTTTTTGTTATCGGGGTTACGAAATTTCGGCTGAAGACGGCCGTTACCAGGCGAAGTCCTTGGATGGGGACGATTTTTTGATGACGTCCAACCACCTCTTGCGGGTCCTGAGAAGCGTGGATGCGCTCTGGGTCGCAGCAGAGGAAGTCCTTGATCAGCATGTCTCAAAAAATGAACAGCCGTCGTGGATCCGCGACCTGCTCGAAAAGCCCATGTGCCGTATGGATCTCGATCTCGCTGATGGTGCCGCGCCAGTAAGCAGCCCGGCCGGAGTTGTCGCATTCCGCAGCCGCTTTACCGTCAAGTCCGGCCCTGCCAGCAGCAACGGCGATTGCACAGCCGCTTCGGGATTGTCTGGGGCTTATGGGCGGCGATCGTCGTGACCATGCTCGGTGCCGTCTGCTACAACTGGTGCATCGTCCTGCCAATCAACGGGGTGAGCGCGCCGACCGCCGCGGGGTTCATCTATATCGCTCTCAACGTCATCGTTGCTGTCTCAGCGCCAAGCTTGATCAGGTGGGCTTCGGAAGCAGAGGGGCGAGTCCGTATTCCCAACACCTGATCGTCATGTCCCGGGTGCCGGTCCCGCCAGGGAAGCCTACCGCATAGTCCGGCTTACCCTCGCGAAGCATCTTCTCGTTCCGGAATGGGCCGGCAGCTGCATCATACAGCTTGCCGGCCTTGTTGCGTCGGACCACGGCGCCGGGACGGGTGATGTCGTTCCATGCAGCCGGGTATGGGTCGAATAGAATACCTCGGCTTTTGGCCCATTCCCGGGCCATCCTATCGGCTCCTGACGCCTCACCCTCAATGATGCAGCTGATGGTTGAACGCGCATCCAGCTCGTACAGGACGCGATAGAGCCATCTTCTATCAGCGAAGTCCCGACCGCCGTAGACCAGGACTCGCATTACGGGGTTCCGTCCATCTTCTTGCACTTCGTCAAGTCGCTCTTCTGGACCCAACCATAGGTGCCGTCGTGAATGACAAACCACCAGCCCTGATACTCGTCGCGGAAGGCAACCTTGTCGCCCTTCGCCACAGGCTCGAACCTGGGATCGGTTTTGCCTTCCGGCCGGTTGAGCAGTTCGAGTTCCTTGATGGCCGTGCATTCGGTGTAGAACGCGCTGGCCGGGGAGGTGGTAAGAACAGCAGCCGCTGCAAGCAACAACATCATCTTCGACATCTTAAATCCTCCCAGCGAGCCAACTCATCTGCCGGCCCATCGTCAGTCCGAACATCGGAACTTCAACGACCCAGAAATACCCTAACAGGTGTTTGTCGACAAATGTCTGATAGCGCGATCGCATGCTGATTTGGGGAGCCTCCATGCGTAGTCCTACTCACAGCCGAATCAGGTAAGGGGCGCCGGCCGCAACAAGACTCGTCCATTGTCCACAAGAAAATCTTCCCGAAGTTGCATTGATTCGGTGGCTCACGATATGGTTGATCGCGGGCGGGTTCCCTACATAGGGATGTATGAAAAATCTTCAGAGATTTATCACTAGCCTTTTCGGCGGCGACGAAGGCGTGCCGCTGTACGGCAAAATCGCGCTACCGCTTCTCCTGGTCGGAGTGGCCCTTCTCTCACCGGGATGGAAGGACGCCGCGCTCGCGTATGTGAATAAGACAAACGGTCTAGGTCTCTCGCTTGACACTCCTTGGTGGGTCGGCGCTGGCTGCGTTTTCCTCGCTGTCGCCGTCTTCCTAGTTGGACACCTGACGACGTCCCGGAAGCCCGCCGGGCAATTCGTCGCTATCCGACATCAGTCATTTCAACCGCTCACCTCGCCTCTCCCTGCTGAGGCCCTGCCGCTCAAAATGCGAGGCCGAAGGGTCGTCACTTATGACTGCGACCAATCGAACTTCCTCAGCCTTGGCGTCTTCGATCCCGTAGGAGCGGTGAGACAGCAGCAGCGGATGATCACTGAGATCGCCGGCATCCTAAAGGCCGACGCCTCGGCGGCCCTCGGCTACTATGGAATCGTGCACATTCCGCTTCAATTTCTTGCAGGATGCGGTGTGTCGTCGTTTCCGCAGGTTTCTCTTTTCGACCTTCACCGCGAGACGGGCACCTGGCGCGAGCTTCAGGGGGGGAGCGGACCGGATCTTTTCGTGAAAACGGTGCGGACGATCGATCCTGCCCATCCTATCGCCTGCGCGATTCGCGTGGAGGTGAGCTATGCAGTGCGGGCCGAAGACGTGTCCGAGGTCGTCGGCAGCCCCTATCGCGACTATTCCATTTCGATCGGGAAGCCGGGCATTGACAAGATCACTCACTACGGTCAGGTCGAAGAGATTAGCTCCGCATTCCGCAAAATCCTCGACGAGATCCACGCCGAACTCCCGAGCAACCTCGTCGTACACGTCTTCTACTCCGGTCCAGTGGGGCTAGGTTTCACACTCGGCCGCCGCATCAGCAGGACGATCCACAATCCGGTAGTCGTCTACAACTACACCGCAAGCACGAAGCCCGCCTACGCCTGGAGCGTCGAGGTAACGAAGGAAGGCCGGCCGGAAGAAATGGTGGCGATCCACATATGATCATGTTCGACCTGTCCGCGGATCTCCAGGCCTTTTACGACAAGTACGTCCGACTCGGCAGCGACCGACGGAAGAAGCTTGCCGACCACCGGGACCTCAACATCGTTCGATTGAAGAACGGGCTGGACGATCTCGCCCAAGAATCGAAGCGTCCACGGCCGCATCCCTACAGTTGGCAGAATCAGGGGGGCTACGCGATGCACACCCTGAATCAGGATCCGCGAGACGACAACGACTACGATATCGACGTGGCACTGCTGTTCGAACGATCCGCGCTTCCGGAGGACCCGCGCGCGGCCCGGCAGCGCGTCGCGGACGCACTGTGCAAGCGATGCACCAACTTCACTCAGGAGCCGACCGCACGAACCAACGCCGTTACGGTCTGGTACGCGGAGGGCTATCATATCGACTTCGCCGTCTTCCGCACCTATACGGACGATTTCGGTCGGGAGAAGATCGAGCACGCCAGCACCGATTGGAAGGAGCGCAATCCTCAGGAGGTAAATGAGTGGTTCAGAAGGGCCGTCAGCACGAAGAGCCCCGCTTTAGGTCTACTGACCAAGGTGCCGGAGGGGCAGCTCCGACGGATCGTGCGCTTTCTGAAATGGTTCACGCGCTCGCGACCGTCGTGGAGCCTGCCCGGAGGCCTGATCGTCTCGACG
This sequence comes from Bradyrhizobium sp. SZCCHNS30572, assembly GCF_032484415.1. Taxonomy (NCBI): domain Bacteria; kingdom Pseudomonadati; phylum Pseudomonadota; class Alphaproteobacteria; order Hyphomicrobiales; family Nitrobacteraceae; genus Bradyrhizobium; species Bradyrhizobium sp. SZCCHNS30572. The sequence goes on from NZ_JAUESY010000001.1 coordinate 936,598, forward strand.
CTCGTCGTCGAATGCTACAGGCCGAGTTTCGAGCGCGACGACGTCGCCCTGTACGATACGATCGTCGCGCTGAGGAATCGTCTGGCTTCCGACACGACGGTCTACAATCCTGTCGATCGATCGGAATTTACGGCCAGCTCGGAAATTGCGAGCCAAGTGAAGCGGTTTAAGGCGCAGTTGGACATGGCGGTCGGAAAGCTCGCGGCCTTGTTCGAGAGAGACTGCGATCGGGCGAGGGGCCGTAGCGCTTGGGACTGGGTCTTCGTTCACCACTTCTGGGGCGACAAGGAAGTGGCCAAGGTGGCCTTGGACGAGGCGCTTACGGCCACCGCTCTGCCGGCACCTTACTTCGTCAAGATCCGCTGCGATCTGGCCCGGAGCCAGGGTGCGAATACGTACAAGCGCTACGAGAGCGGTTCGTCCGTGCTGCCGAAGAACGTTGCCCTTAAATTCACCGTCGAATCCACGAATGTGCCCGCTCCCTACAAGATCGTCTGGCATGTGGACAACCACGGCGACGAGGCGGCCGAGCACAAGCAGCTGACCTGGGAGACGCCGCCGTCCGAGAGCTTCGAGAGGTGGACAAACACGGCCTTCAAGGGCTCCCACCGCATGATCTGCCGCATCGTGAAGGATGGGTGGGTCCAAGCTGAGACATCGCACATCGTCAAGATTGCGCCCGGTCGCTGGTGGAAGCGCTAGGAGGGCAGAACTAGAGCGCCTCCCATTGGTGAGGCTCCAATTCCTCGTCATCGGAATGCCTTGCAGTAGTCCCCGCTGGCGAAGGTGCCAGACGGGCACGCGGCGTCCTTGATCTTGGGGTAGGCGCGCGGGTATGGCTTCCTTGATCAAAGGAAAAGTATCCGCTTCAGGCCTTAACTGGCCCGTCGCGCATCGACGATGCGCAGCAGATGACTGGCAAGCATCACTTGCTCGCGAGCCTCGGCTGGATCATTGAGATTTACTGTTCGATGAGAATGGGGATTCTTATAAGAACCGATAGCACCTGCGAAAAGGTGCGAGAGCGCCTCTCGCTCTCCCAAAGGATGAGTGCGATTCGTCAGTCTACCGCGGTTGTCTTTAGGTGCGTCGCTTGGATCGAAAGCCTTCCGCATTAGGTCTGCCCCAAGGTCTGTCGCCTCGTAACCACCTGCTTCGCGCACTGAGACCTCAACCGCTTTGAAGGCGGCGAACACCGCGTCGTCGAGATCTCCTCTTGCCAGTGCTGCCCAAACCTTGTTTCGGATGGCGGGGTGTATCAGTTCTTTTGGGAAGAGCATCGCCGCGCGCGTTGCTTCCCAGTCTTGTCCATTGGCGATACTCAGGCCAGCTTCGGTGAATGTTCTCCATCCATTCGTGCCGTTCAAGCCCGGAGCGGCTTCAATATAGCCTTCACGCTCCAATAACCGCCAGGCTCTGTTCAGATGCTCGTCGACCTGTTGCTTCTTGTGGAACGGGTATGCACTCCGTCGTTCGGATGTCATTCCGGTGCCAAACGTCTCTGTCGTTATCGCTTCATAGGTGAAGCCGGCTCCTTGCCGTACGTCTTTTGCGATCATCAGCATGAGGCGACCTACATCAGCTGGCGACATGGCCAGAAGTGCGTCAGCGTCTGGTACGTGCTGGAAGATCATAGTCTACCCCGCTCGGATTGTGGCTTCGGCTTGGCTCCGTGAACGGGGCGACTTTAACACACGTGGAATGTTCCTGAGCGCCTCGGGCCGGGCATACAGACGAGTCAGCTGACAATTCTGCCATCACCGAAACCCCTTGCATGCATCGCCGCTCCTGAAGGTGCCGGATGGGCAGGGCTTGCCAGGGATCACAGGGTAGGCCCTGGGCGTGTCCTGGTGGAGGGCTTCACAGAAGTCCCCCTTTCCAACATACCCCGTAGGGCAGGTGCCGGTCCGTAGGATGCGCTCGCGGCCGTCGCGGGTGGGTGTGGGGTAGGGGCTCTCGGCCTGTGCTGCAGTGGCGCATAGAAGGGCGATTGCCAAGGCGATCTTGGTCATGATTTGCTCCAAAGAACGGACGGTGGACGATTGGGTTAGGGTACAGATTGGGTACAGATTGAACGTGAACAAACGAGGAAGATTACCGTTCAAAACGACCAAAAAGCCCAATGATTTCAATGGTGGATAGGGGTGACCCTATGTTCGGGACGCAGGGGTCGCAGGTTCGAATCCTGCCGCTCCGACCATTTTTTCCCAGAGTTTCTCTCCTGCGTACGATCTTCGATGGGGCTGGCCACCGTTTTGGCCACCGAAACATTGAAGCCCTTTTGACCGATCGCAACCGCCGCACCTTGCAGGTAGTCGGGGTGATGGTGGCCATAGGTGTCTTGCAAGATCTCCGGGGACATTCCTAGGAACCCGGCTGCTTCCCAGATTGATACGCCCCGCTGCATCAGCCAGGTCGCGGCGGTATGGCGCAAGGTATGCGGGGTGACTTTGCCGGGCAGGCCAGCCAGCCCGACGGCTCTGCTGAACCCCTTCTTTACCGATGCGACTGGCTTGCCGTTGAACTCGACGAAGCACGTGGCGATCAGCTTGCGATCTTTCCACCGCCGCAGGTGGGCGAGCAGCCGCGGGGGTATGGGCGCTGGAGTCTGGCGCTTCTTGGTTGCACGCTTCCCGATCGGCTTTCGGTAGAATATCCCGTGCTCAAGGTCGACGTAAGAGCGGTCCCGCTCCGTATACGGCGAGGCTGACGCAATAGCCCCAGCCCGAGTGCCAGTGTAAAGGCCGATCAGAATAAATCTGGCCACATGTCTCAGTGGCCGACGGTTCGTGCTGACCGGATCACCTTTCGACGCTCCTGAATGGATCGTCTGCTTCTCTCGATGCCGCCAGCAATGCCAAATAAGCGCCGCAGCTTCCTGTCGCGTAAGCCATCGGTCGCGCGGAACTCCCTTCGGCGGAAGTGATACGCGCACTAAGCCCCGGTGAAAGCCTTCTTTCGCATGATGGTTGATGGCAGCACGAAATGTCTCCAGGTCCCGGCGTGCACCACCGCGGTTGCCACGATGCCTGACATATGCGGCGCAGGTCTGGGCATTGACCGCGGACAGTCTCTTGCCGCCCCAGAATTCATTGAGGCGGTCAATCCTAGCTCCGATCTCGAACTGGTCGCTCGGTTCGCCAATATCGGTCAGATAGATCGACAGTACGTCAGCACAGTCGATATCCTCGATATCCTGCCGGCGGCGTTCGGGTTGATACTTTTCGGCGATGTAATCCGCTAGGGCCTGCTCTGCCTCTCGAGGCGGTTTCGTTTCAGTCGGGCTTGCAACGCATCCCGTGGCGATGTGGCGATCTCCATCTTTGATAATCCAGACCGCCTGGTGAACAAGTTTTCCGTCTCGGTATCGGGCCTTTCTCTTGTAGAGTCTGATCCCTTTGCTTGGACGCGACATAACTCCCTCATGGCCTTGATAGCTTCAAGGGTAGTATAGTCTCTATTCGCGATCCGTTCGAGAGTCAGTCGACCTCTAGCGCCTTCTCTTCGCAGGCCAGAAGCGGTCATAGATCCATCCGGGAAGGCTATTTTGGCGGCAACATCTAGACGTAGCGGCGCAGATGGGTCGATCGTGTCAGCCGTAGGCTGCATGACTCGTTTCGACATTAAGGGCCTCAATCTCGACAGCCGCGGCAGTCGTATGGATTCCAAGCGCAGTTCGTGGGACTTGTCCGGTCACAAGCGACCTACATCTATCATCGCCAGACTTCCCAAATCAGAGACGAACTTGCCAGGTCGAAGCTTGTCGCAGATTTTCGCGCGCAAAGGACGGGCAATTCTGACTAAGAGCCCCGAGAGGGGAAGCAGAACACCTATCCGATGCACGAAGAGGCGCGGCACCAGTCCGATCTCGAAGCAACCCGACTTACCGCAAATTGGTGCGTTCCTGGTGTCGCACCCCATCCGCCGGGCCTCCACTCACCCGCAACCGATTGTACACACGGGAAGCCCGGGGAATTGAACTTGCAACCAGATCGTTATGAGCGGCGGTATATTGGTCGGGTTCGTTGGTCTTGCTATAATTTTGCTTGCTTTCGATCGCTTTCGTTGCGTTTCGGTGTCGTCGTTTCTGGTGCGAAACTGGGACGGTAGGGCGGTCTCGGCTATGGCGCAGAACGTGCGGAACATTCCACTTTGTCTTTTGAAATCTACGTAGTAGACCGTCTCGGAGCACGTAATTTTCGTCTTGTTTTGCCCCCGGGGTTCTCCCGCCCTGAACGTAGAGTAGGGATGCGCAATGTCTCCCTCACTCAACGACGTTCAGAGATCGCCGAGGGCAAATATGGAGTTTCGGAAATGACATCCGTGACTGAGGCCAAGATCGCAGCCAGATGGGGTATGCCTCCGGCGGCATTTCTTGAGCCCTTGCCGAAATCCGGCATCAGCCTCGCTCGTTGGCGGCGAACGGAGGCGGGCAGTCCATTCAGTCAGAAGGCTCCGCGAGCGAACCACTATCTCCTGTCGCTCGTCTTGAAGCCTATGAAGGCCCGATCGTTCGTCGACCGACGTCAGATCTGGGCTGGACCGATCCCCGCAAATTCGGTGCGAATTGTCGATCCGGATTGTGAACGGGAATGGTCCACCGACGACGGCTTCGATTTGCTCCACTGCATGATCCCAAGGACCGCTATCGCGGAAATGATCGATAGTGAGGAGAGGATCCGTTTCGTCGATCCGCTCTACTCGCGCGACGACAGGATTCTTCAGATCGGAAATCAACTGCTGTGGGCCATGCAGCAGGACGGCCGCTTTGGCGTTGAGTTTGCCAACGGGCTCACACATGCCCTGCTGGCCTATCTGCTGCAACAATACACGCGGAATAGCCTGCCGCATTCGGCGTCCGGCTTGCGTCCAGCGCAGCTCAGACGGGTGATGGATCTCATCGCCTCCAGAATCGCGAGCGGCGTATCGCTGCACGAGATGGCCAGGGAAGCCGGAATGAGTCCGTTTCACTTCTCGCGCCAATTCCGTTCGTCGACGGGCCTATCTCCTGCTCGATATGCGCTCGTCAAGAGGATCGAGTGGGCCAAGGAACAGCTGCTGGATCGTCGTGCCGACATCTTGGAAGTTGCGCTCGACTGCGGATTCAAGGATCCCTCGCATTTCAGCCGATCCTTCAAATCCGTCGTTGGCCAGTCTCCACGGGATTATCGTCGCCTCAACTGATCGCGGCCCTCTGCTGCACGTTCAGGGCGCGCTTGACGAGCGCCCCCTGGATGCGGGCGCTAAGCCTCGCTCCACCTACAATGAGATCATCCAGTCCGTCAGGGAATTTTGTCAGCATTTCCGCGCCGTCTCGGGTGACCAGTATCGTGTCCGAGTGACGAACGCCGCCCTCTCGCTTGTCGTAGATGCCGGGCTCGATGCTGATCACCATGTTCTCCTGCAGAGTCTCCTGGCTTCCTTCCGAGATCCACGGGCCCTCGTGGTTACCCAGGCCAAACCCGTGACCGACCCGGTGCAGGCGAGCCTCGTCGCCGGAATACCCCTCGGTTTTCAGGAAATCCGTTACGCGCTTGTCGACTTCCGCGCATGGAATGCCAGGACGCACGAGGGAAATTGCGAGCTCGCGCGCAGCCATCATCGCCTTGAAGGCGCCAACCGACCAGCCTTGCGGTCTTGAGGTGAAGAAAGTCCGCTCGCACTCGGCAGCGTAGCCGTTGCAGCGCGTCAGCGCGAGCGCTACGTGCGGACCCTCGAGGGTTCTGTCCGATAGCGCGGGGATGGAATGGGGCTGAGCGCTTTGGGGAGCTGCCCAGGTCGCCATGAGAACGTTGGAGTCGGCCAGTTCGAAATCGGATGTTTCGCGGATCATCGCGGCGGTCACGTGTCGGGTGCGGGCGATCCCTTCGGCGACTGTTGAACCGAAATAGGCCGCTGCGATGAGCTGCTGCACGGCAGTATCGGCATATCGCGCTGCGCGGCGGATCATTTCGATCTCGGCCGGCGATTTGATCAGCCGTAATTCCTCGACGAGCGGCAGCACCTGTACCTCGTGAGGAAGTGCGGCCCGGATCTCCATGCGGAGGCTCGCTTCGACGCCGATGGCCGAATGCGAGCCGATCAACTCCAGCAATGTCTCGCGCCAACCTCTGCCATGGGGCGCCGGGTAGTCCCAATAGGCCTTCAGGTTCGCCGGCCTGATATTGTGCGCCTTACCGAGGTGATCGAGGTCGAGCATCGGCGTCAGCAGCGTGGGAGAGCCGCTGCTCGGTACGAGAAGGAAGAACGGCCGTTCCAACGGCTCGAAACCTGCGCCGGTCAGGTAGTAGATGCTCTCGCGTGAAGTAACGATGAATACATCTAGGTCGCGAATTCTGTCTTGCAGACGCTTCAGCCGGTGAGCGTATTCCGATTTCGAGATCATTGGAGAGTCCATCCAAAGGGCGGCATTGCCGGCTCGACGGTCGGCATTCATCCGTCGTGGTGCATGGTTGCAAAACCGCTGCGACCGCCGAATTCGTGCGGGGCACCGAACAGGAATTGACGATGACCGTAAAGTGACGCGGTCGAAAATAAATTGGCAGGATCGGGCAACATTCCGCACGAAACGGCCATTCGACCGGCGCGTGCGCCTTCGGCGGAAGCATATTGCAGGGAAGAACGCGACGATCCCTTGGGTGAAAAAAGCAGGAATTGGCCGGTCTCAGCAGGAATCTGCCGGATGCTTTCGCCCCTTCACACCCATTATGCCAACGTCATTTGAAGGCAGGTTCGCGGGTGCGGGCGGGGCCCCGCGTTCGGGCCGCGTCGATTGGGCGATGAGCCGGGACAATCGATCGCGCGACTGGGAGAGTTGGAGAATCATGAAGTTTCTGAGCCGTTCGGTCTGGGACTATCGACGAAAACTGATGCGTGACGTCATGGCCCGAAATCGCCTCGACGCGCTTCTGTTCTCCACCGCCGACTTCTTTCAGTTTGCGACCAATTTCAACGTCGATGTGCAGACATGGGAGCGCCCGATCTTGGTTTGCGTGCCGTTCGATGGCGAGCCGCGCGCGATCATGAACGAACTGTCGACGCACCACGTCCGCATGGCGCGCGAGCGGGAGCAATTCTGGGTCGACGACGTGCAATTCTATTTCGAGCATCCGAAGCTGACGGAGCGCGGCTTCTCGCTGCCTCAGCTTCCCGAGATGATCCACGATCTGTTGAGTCGCTGCGGATTGAGGGCATCTCGCATCGGTATTGATGCGAGCCAGCCTAGTCTTGCCCGCGCCGCCGGAATGTCGCCCGAGGTCAAGCTGATCCCGTGTCTGGAGGACATGCGGGCAATGCGCTGGGTCAAGCATGCCGAGGAGCTCGAGATCATGCGGCAGGCAGCCTCGCTGTCGGACTACATCCAGGATCGCTACCGGGAAAACATAAGGCCCGGCCGCCTGGTCCAGGAGCTGGACTGTCAGATGGCGGTCAGCATGGTCGAGGAGGGGGCGCGGCGCTTTCCCGGTGCAAATCTCGAAGTGCTGAGGTGCTGGACGCTGAGCGGTCCCGCATCGGCGTCTCCGCATGGCGACGGTGCTTCATGCGGAGCGAAGATCGGCAAGAGCGACGTTCTGGTCAACATCGTCATTCCGCGCCTGAACGGCGTCGTGATCGAAAACGAGCGCACCTGGTTTGCAGGCGAGCCTTCGCCGGATCAGCGCAAGTACTACGAGGTCGCTCGCGCGGCCAATGAAGCCGCATCAGCAGCGGCCGTGACGGGTGCGCCGGTGTCATCGATCGATGCAGCCGCGCAGAAGATCATCGAAGAGGCTGGATGCGGCAGCTTCATTCGTCACCGAACGGGCCACGGAATGGGGTTGCTCGGTCACGAGTACCCGCATGATATGGCCTTCAACCATCGGCCCCTTCTGGACAATGAAGTGTATTCGGCGGAGCCCGGCATCTATGTCTATGGTCTCGGGGGCTTCCGCATGGATGACACCGTCGTCGTGGGGCGCCAGCCGGAGATCTTGACCAAGGCGCCAAGAGACATCAAGAGCCAGATCGTCAATTGATGTCCGAGGATGCACTCCGAAGTCTGGCATCGTCACCCTCGACAGGTCGGGGATACCCGAGACTTGGGCGCCTGGTCTTCGCGGCGAGCGTCGCCGGCGCATACCTCTTGGTGTTCGCTCCGGTGGCGATGATCGTGCTGATAAGTTTCTTCGCCCAGGAGATCGTGAGTTTTCCTGCGGATGGCTTGACGCTGGGCTGGTACGAAAACGCGTGGTCCAGGCCGGAGTTTTCGCGTGGGCTTCTGACCAGTCTCCAGATTGCGCTGGCGACGACCGCGGTTGGGGTTCCCATCGGGGTTGCGGCTGCATTGCCGCTCGTGCGTTCGAAGTTTCCGGCAAAGGGTGGCATCAATGCGCTCCTGCTGGCCCCTTTGGCCTTGCCCGGTGTCGTCACCGGTGCGGGAATCTATATGACGTACGTTGCCGTCGAAGATGCCCTCGACACCGATATCAAGGGGACGATGGCCGGTCTGGTGGCTGCCCACACTATGCTCACCATCCCGTGGACGGTGCGGCTGGTCGTCGCCAGCCTTCAAGGTATCGACCAAGCCATCGAGGAAGCTGCGGCAAATCTCGGAGCCGGACCATTCACGGTCTTCCGGCGGATCACGCTGCCGGTGATGAGGCCGGGCATTGTCGCCGCCGCCATGTTCTCGTTCATCCAGAGCTTCGAGAATCTGGATCTTACGCTTCTCCTGGTCGCGCCCGGACGCATCACGTTGCCCGTGGCCATGCTGAATTATTTGGAATTTCGCATGGACCCGACGCTCGCGGCCGTGGCGACGGCTCAGATTGTGCTGGTCGGCGCGCTCATGCTCGCAACCGATCGATTCGTGAAGCTTTCGAGGATTGTTTGATGGCCAGGCTGACAGTCGAGCGGCTCACGAAGCAGTTTGGAGCCTCGGTCGCGGTGAATGATCTCAATCTAGAGATTGCTCAGGGGGAGATGGTGGCGCTGCTCGGGCCATCGGGCTGCGGCAAGACCACCACGTTGCGCATGATCGCGGGTTTCGTGACGCCGACGAGCGGCCGAATGCTGTTGGCGGAAACCGACATCACACGAAGCCCGCCGCATGCGCGTGAAACGGGTCTCGTGTTTCAATCCTATGCGCTGTTTCCGCACATGACCGTTGCCGAGAACGTCGGCTTCGGTCTGGAGATGCGCGGCCTTGGCCGTGCGGAGCGCGCACCGCGCATTGCGGACGCGTTGAACCTCGTCAGGCTGTCACATCTGGCCGACCGTTTCCCGAAACAGATGTCTGGAGGACAGCAGCAACGTGTCGCTCTTGCCCGCGCACTCGCGATCAGCCCGAAGCTGTTCCTGCTGGACGAGCCACTCTCCAACCTCGATGCCAAGCTCCGGGCGGAGGTCCGTACCGAGATCCGCGCGCTTCAGCAGCGGCTCGGCCTGACGACCTTGATCGTCACGCACGACAGAGAGGAAGCGCTGACGATGGCCGATCGGCTGGTCGTGATGGAAGGAGGGCGGGTTCGGCAGGTGGGCTCCGCGCGCGAGCTCTATGAAGAACCTTGCGATGCATTCGTCGCCGAATTCGTCGGACGCTGTAATCTGTTGCCGGCGAGGCGGGAAGACGATGAGCGCGTCAGAACGCGCGGCGGTCTTCTGCTGCCGTCCAGGAAACGACAGGACGAACGTTCCACGGCAGACACGATTGCCATCCGCCCCGAGCGCATCGCGATCGAGCCCGGCCATCGCGCGGCGATCCAGGGGCGGCTCGAGGCTGTGACTTATCTCGGCGCGCAGACGGAGTACCAGGTGCTGCTGGGCGAGGCGGAACGGGTGGTCGTTACCCGTTCAACGCCGGTCCGGGACGACCCGATGCTCTCAGTGCGCCCGCACGATCCGGTCTCGCTGAGCTGGGACATGGATGCTCCTCGGCTGATTCCCGAAACCGCGAAGGATTAGGCAAGATGAGATACTCACGGCGTAACTTTCTATCGCTGGGCTGCGGCACCGGAGCCACCTTTCTCTTCGGCAACCCCCGATCGGTCGCAGCGGCGAATGGACCCATCGTGGTAGGAACATGGGGAGGCGACTACGGCCAGCTGTTGGGTGATCTCCTGGACAAGCCGCTGGCTTCGGTCAAGGGCGTCGAGGTCGTTCAGGACGTCGCCAATGTCGATCCCAGGAAGACCAAGTTGCTGGCCGAGCGAGGCAGCCGCCGTGGCTCGATGGAGATAGCCTGCCTGTCCGATACGGACGCCTACCTGATGTCGCAATCGGAGGTCCTGGAGGAGATCCGGCCCGAGCAACTGTCCAGACTTGACGCCGTGTTTCCGGAGTTGCGCAAGCGATATTCGATTCCGCACATCTACTCGGCGCAGGTCATCCTCTACAATCCGACCAAGGTGACCGTTCCGCCGCAGTCATATGCGGATCTATGGGATCCGAAATGGCGTGGTCGTGTCGGGCTTTCCGATATTCTTTATGGGGCGAACACGCTTGCTGCAGCGCTCGCGGGCGGCGGAAGCGTCAACGATTTCGAGCCGGCCGACAAGAAGCTCCTGGAGCTGCGGTCACTGGACGCGAGGATATATCCGTCCAACGAAGCGCTGGCAGCGGGCCTCAAATCGGAGGAAGTCTGGATCACGATCATGTGGCTGGCGCGTGGCTTCATGTGGAAGAAAGCCGGAATCCCCCTCGCCCATGTGGTGCCGAAGGAAGGAACTCCTTCCGTTGTGTTCGAGGCGGGTATTCCCCGGAACGCCAGGAACAAGGCGGGAGCCTTCGCTTATCTCGATGCGATGCTGGACGCCAAGGCGCAAACGGGCTTCGCCGAAAGGATGGGATATGCCCCGACGGTGCGCGATGCGGTGCTCCCGGAAGATCTTGCCCGGGAGGTGCTTCTCACCGAGGAGGAGCGGACCAGGCTATTGAAGCTCGACTACGCCTACTCGACGGGGCGCTCGCAACGTACCCTCGATTTCTGGAACAAGCAGTTCAAGGCCTGATCATGGCGATCCTGCTCGTTCCCGCATGTCTTCTCATTCTCGGCTTGCTCGTCGGTCCGCTCGTTCTGATGTTCAGGATCTCGTTGAACGAGCTAGGTCCGACGCAGATGATGGTAGAGGCGCTGACCGCCGGCAACTACCTACGCGCAGCGACCGATCCGTACTATCAGCAGATCGTTCTCACGACGCTTGGCATTGCGCTGCTGTGTACGATGGTCACGCTCATCATCGCATTTCCGGCAGCCTATTGGCTGGGACGCATCGAGAGCCGGTGGAAGAGCATCGTTCTGATCGCTACTCTGTTTCCCCTGCTTGTGGGCAACGTGGTCCGGTCCGCGGGCTGGATGGCATTGCTCGATCGCGACGGTCTCATCAACTGGGGACTTGCGCGGCTGGGTCTGATCGCACAGCCTATGCAACTCATATATACGCCGAAAGCGGTCGTATTCGGCATCATTGCGGTGGTGTTGCCGTACATGATCATAACCATTTCGTCGGTGATCGAGAGTATTCCCCTCCAATTGGAAGAAGCGGCCGCCAACCTCGGAGCGTCCCCGGTCGTGGTCTTTCGGCGCATCGTTCTTCCGCTCGCGCTGCCGGGCGTCGCAGCTGGATGCACGCTTGTGTTCGTTCTGTGCATGAACACCTACGCGACTGCGGTTCTCCTGGGCGGTCCCAGGTTCAAGATGATGGCGCCTGCCGTGTACGACCAGTTCATAAGGAGCAACAACTGGCCGATGGGAGCGGCGTTGGCGTTCTTGCTTCTGATCTTCACCATGGCCTTCACCGTGCTCGGGAGCGTTGGTTTCGCTCGGCGCTACGGCAAGCTGTCTCGTGCTCCGCCGGAGCGACTTGCGCCGGCGTGAATGTTTCAATCTGGATTCCGCTCCGCGGTCGTTGGCGCCTCTCGGGAGAGAAGCTTCTATTGTCAATTTTTGATGGAAAGGAGATACGCAATGCTGTCGATCAGCTCACCGGTCTTCGCGCGCCGTGGCCTATTGACAGGAGGACTGGGGACGGTTCTTGCGACGCCGATATGCGGTTCAGCTCGGGCCGCGACGGAGGCGAGCATCGCGCCTGATTCGAAGGTTCGTCTGGCTGCGATAGACGAGGTTGCGCGGGCGGGGACAGAGCCGGGGCAGCCCAATGTCATTCTGGCCAGCCTCAACCTCGCGTTGGCGCAAACGGTTGGACACAAGCTGTTCACCGTTCTGGTGCTCAACGAGGATGTCGGGCAGAACCAGCGCTACTATTCCAACCAGCCAGGGGCCTATCCCGTCGGCGGAAGCAAGCCCATCGATCGATCAAGCGCATTCTACAAGGAGATCGTGCTGACCGGTAAGCCGCGCATCTGCTACGACTACGAAGACATGAAGCGCGCATTCTTCGATCATGAGCTTATCCGGTCGCTCGGCTGCGAAAGTGCCGTCAACTATCCCGTGCGCTGGAACGGAAAGACAATCGGATCGCTCAATTTACTTCACCAGGCCGGATGGTATGACGAGCACAAGGTCGCCGCGATCGGTGCCTTCGCTGCACTGTCGGCTCCGGCCCTCCTCGATATTGTGCGCGGCTGGAAGTGACGAACGCTTGCGTCGGCATTTCTGGCGCGGAAGCCGACTTCGGCGACAGTCCGTCTTCGCTTTCTCTCGCTCCTCGGTCTCCGCATGGCTGCGCCACGCGTAGCCCGAAGGACGAAGCGTGGTGGGCCCGGCAGGACTCGAACCTGCAACCAGACCGTTATGAGCGGCAGGGTATTGATGAGGTTCGTTGGTTCCGCAGAAATTTCATTCGATTTCGAGGAGTTACGCTCTACTTCGTTCACCAGATCGAGCAAGCGAGCGCGGAAATCATCGTCAACAGCCGGGCAACGCACGTCTCGACTCGCTTAGCGAGTTTCAACCAGGGTTTGCGATGAAGTCTGAAGGATCAAATTGAAACTTCGTCAGATCCGCTTAGCGGACGCAAGAAGCCGATGACCAATCAACTACCATTTGAGCGGCAAGCTTCTCTATGCTGCGAGCCGGCGACCGAGCGATCAGCTTCCTTGCTCTTGCTAGCTTTCGTTCAGGTTGATCGTGCTTTTTGCGCCTGGTTCTGGTGCGAAACAGGTTCGCGGACCATGGCGTCTTTCTTAGATAGTTTCTCTCAGTGGAGCAGGCATTTCGCCGCTGGGGTCTCGAGAAAAGAAGCCAGAATACGGCCGGCACCTTACAAGCACCGGCGTCAGAACAGCCTGATTGGGCGGCTCAACGAGGGGCCTGGAGGAATGCTTCGGACTGAGACTTGGCGACCCCGCTGATTTCCGCAGCCAGCTCGACGACCATCGGCGAACGGGATTGCCAGATGGGATGCAGGAAGCCGTATTGGAGCGGAAAGGCCGGACGAAATGGCCTGAGAACCAGATCCGGCACACCGCTGGAGCGGGCGACGAAGGGGTCGGACAGGCAACATCCGAGTCCTCTCCCGGTGAGCTGACAGGCGATCACGCCATTGGTGGCTTCAAATCGCACCTTTAACGGCTTGCGGGCTTCACGGCTCAGGCGTTCGAGATGTTGTCGCAGGATCGAGCGCGGATGCGTGACGATGACGTCCTCGGCGGCGAACTGATCGAAGGTCACGATCTGCTGCGCCGCGAGCGGATGATCCGGGCGCATTGCGACCATGGCTTCGACGCGCAGGAACTCCTCGGTCCCGAAAGCCGCATGCGAGAGCGGCAGGATGGTGACCCCGAGATCGAAGGTTTCCTGGCCGACCCAGGTCTCGATATCCAGGCGCACCCGGGATTCGATCGAAGCCGTGAAGTTCGGAGAGCGCTTGGCCACGGTGGCTACGGCATCGGCAACCATGGCGTGAGCAATGAAGGGAGCAGTGAGGATTCGCAGATGATGGCGCGTTCCGCGGCTCATCTGCACCGCAAAACGTTGCAGTCCATCATGGCCAAGGAGAACGCGCTCCGCATGGGCGTAAAACTCCCGCCCCTCGCGCGTCAGCGTCAAAGGACGGCTGTCGCGTCCGAACAGAGGAAAGCCCACCTCCTTCTCCAGCGCGCTGAGCAGCCGCCCGACCTGGGGCTGCGTGCGCCCCAGCCGCTCGGCCGCCCGCGACACGGACCCTGTTTCCACAAACGCCCGGAGGGCTTCCAGACCACGGTGATTGGGCAAATCCAGCTCCTGAATGCGCATTCCGCATATAATACGACATATTACGCATTTGACGCATGAAATTTGCAATGTTTCTTTGCAGCTCAAGTGGAAGCCCAAATGATGGGCATGTGAGAGCCGCAATGACCGTGTGTGCCGAAACCGATCGCGCCTGGCAGATGGCCCCGGGCGACTATGTTGAGCGTCGACCAGTGACGTCCCGCTTGACGGAGCCTGTCTCGTGCTACGTCACGATGCGCGATGGTTGCCGCATTGCCGTGGACGTCTATTTGCCCGAAGCCATCGACGGCGCGGCACCCGACAAATCGTTCGCAACGATCGCTCTGTTCACCCCGTATTATCGCCGCTTCAAGCTGCGGCCGGGCGGGAGTGGCGAGGTCAATCCCAACACCGGTAAGTTCCGCGATTTCTTCGTGCCACGCGGGTATGCGGTGGTGGTGGTCGATGTCCGTGGCACGGGCGCCAGCTTCGGCACCCGCGACAGCTTCCGCTCCCCCAAGGAGCGCGAGGACAGCCGCGAGATTGCCGATTGGATCGTGGCCCAGCCCTGGTCCAACGGCAGCATCGGCGCCACCGGCGTGTCCTATCTCGGCGCGGCGTCGGACTTCCTGGCCAGCACGGGTCATCCGGCCGTCAAGGCCATCGCGCCGCTGTTTTCGGTGTGGGACACCTACACCGACAACTACTTCCCGGGCGGCCTTCAGGTCACGTCGCTGACGCAGATCTATGATGAGCTGCTCATCGGCCTGGATCATGATCGGCGCGACGTGCTCCAGAAGTTCTCCTACTACAGCAATCCGGATTTCGAAGGCCCGCAGCCGGTCGATGCGGATACCGACGGCGTTCTGGTGCGGGAAGCGGTCCGTGAGCATCTGGCGAACTTCCGCCAGACCGATTTCATGGCGGAGTTCAAATTCCGCGAAGAAGCGCTTGTCTACGATCCCGGCTTCAGCTCTGCCTCGTTCAGTCCCTATGCGTTGTCTGCGGGCGTGCGGCGCGACGTGGCGATCCTGTCGGTCTCCGGCTGGTGCGACGGGGCCGGCTACATGAATGGTGCGATCTCGCGCTTCCTGACCATGAAGGACAATCCGCGCCATCTCCTGCTCGGCCCCTGGGACCATGGCGCCCGGATCGACATCTCGCCCTGGCGGACCTCCGAGGTCGTGGATTTCCCGCTTCTCGGCGAAGTCTTGCGATTCTTCGATACCTATCTTCTCGGGTGGGACACAGGCCTTAAGAACGAGGCCCCGATCCACTATTTTTCCCTCCATGCGCAGGCATGGCGAGCGTCTCGCGCCTGGCCGCCGATTGAAGCGCAGCGGACACTGTTCCTCACGTCCGGCCACGGTCTCGGCGACACCGCCACCCATGGCGGCGCGGAGTCCTACAAGGTCGACTTCACCCTCGGCACGGGGCAGCAGACGCGCTTTGAGCGCATCGCGGGCGTCGATAGCCGGAGCTACTACACCGACTGGCAAGGACGCACCGATCGGATGCTGAGCTACACCTCGGCGCCCCTGGTCGAGGCCATGGAGCTCGCCGGTCATGGCGTTGCGGATATCTGGCTATCCTCCAGCGAGCCCGATGCGGCGCTGTTCGTCTATGTGAGCGAAATCGAAGCGGATGGCACCGAGCGCTACGTGACCGAGGGACTGCTGCGGGCTCTGCACCGCAAGGAAACCCCGGCGCCGGACAGCTATAGCACCACCTGGCCATTCCGGAGCTTCTCGCGGGCCGATGCGGCACCGCTGGTCCCCGGCGCCTGGGAGTGCATCCGCATTCCATTGCTGCCGACCGCCTGGCGTTTCGCAGCCGGCAGCCGCATCCGTCTGTCGATTGCCGGCGCTGACGCCGATCATTTCGCGCAGGTGCCGCACGGCAGGCCTCCGCTCCTCACGGTGGCGTTTGGCGGCGAGCGCCCATCGGCACTGCATCTTCCGCTTGTTGCAAGCCGGGGACCTGGCGCATGAGCACCCGCGACGCGCTTCAGTATAGTAGCTCCATGGCGCCGCTCGCGGCATTGGCGACTGCGCTGGCCGAGCGGGACCAGCCCGGCGCGAGCCTGCGCGTGCTGGACCGCCTGCTCGCCGCGGCCGTCGGCCACAAGCTGTTTACGGCTCTGCTCTACCGGCCGGCGGACGGTGTCGCCGATCGGCTCTATAGCAGCGCGCCGGATCGGTTTCCGGCCCAGGGTTCAAAGGCCTTGGAAGAAGCCCCCACCATGCGCCGCGTGCTCATGTCGGGCGTGCCCTATATTGGTCGAAACGCCAGCGACATTGCACGCGACTTTCCTGATCATGAGAAAATCCTCGCGCTCGGATGCGCAAGCATCCTGAACATGCCCGTGCGCTGGAACAGCGAAGTCATCGGCCAGATCAACCTGCTGCACGAGGCGGGGCATTTTCACGACGGGCATTTGCCCATCGTTGAAATGCTGGCGCAAATGGTCGTCCCGGCATTTCTCCTCGCAGCTCAGCAGGCACGGAGGGGCGGGCCATGACGTCGAGCCGTCTCGCTCATCGCACATTGGTGGCGATCGCCTATGTGCTGATGCTTGCGCCAGTGGTCATGGTGATCATGACCAGCTTCTTCCGCGACGAGATCGTGTCGTTTCCACCGAGCGGCCTGACCTTTCGCTGGTACTTCAATGCCTGGACCCGGCGCGAATTCGCCAATGGCTTTCTGCTCAGCCTGCAAGTGGCGCTGATCGCAACCGCAATTGGCGTCGCGTTCGGCACGGCAGCGGCGCTTGCGCTGTCGCGCAGCACCATCGCGGCGAAGTCGGCCATCAATACGCTTCTGCTCGGTCCGCTGGCGGTGCCCGGCATCGTCGCCGGAACGGCGTTGTATCTGTTCTATCTCAAGCTGGAGAACAGGCTCGACCTCGACATCGTCGGCACCCTGCCGGGCCTGATCGCGGCCCACGTCCTGCTCACCATCCCCTGGACGGTGCGGGTGGTGACCGCCAGCCTGCAGGGCTTGGACACCATCGCCGAAGAAGCGGCCGCCAATCTCGGCGCGCGCCCCTGGACCGTGTTTCGCCGCGTGACTTTGCCGATGCTGCGGCCGGGGATCGTTGCGGCGACCATGTTCTCCTTCATCCAGAGCTTCGAGAGCCTCGAGCTGACCCTGCTCCTGGTGGGCGCTGGCAAGACCACGCTGCCCGTCGCGATGCTCAACTATCTCGAATTCCGCATGGATCCGACCCTTGCCGCGGTCGCGACGGTGCAGATCCTGGTCGTCGCGGCGCTGATGCTCGTCACCGACCGTTTCGTGAAATTGTCCCGGGTCGTCTGACCCTTTGAGGAGGATACACCGTGGGCACGCTCCGTCTCGAGGGACTGCGCAAGGAATACGGACTATCCGTCGCCGTCGAGCGCGCGGACATCGCGATCGCCGAAGGTGAACTGGTTTCGCTGCTCGGCCCCTCCGGCTGCGGCAAGACCACTACGCTGCGGATGGTCGCCGGCTTCATCGAGCCGACCGCCGGCCGCGTCGTCATCGCGGGGCAGGACGTCACGCGCACCGCGCCCTACGCTCGCCAGACCGGCATGGTCTTCCAATCCTACGCGCTTTTTCCGCACATGAGCGTCGCCGACAACGTCGGGTTCGGCCTCGAAATGCGCAAGGTCAATCGCGCCGACCGCGATCGGCGCATCGCCGAGGCGCTGAAGCTGGTTCGGCTCGACCATCTGGCGGATCGCATGCCACGCCAATTGTCGGGCGGCCAGCAACAGCGCGTAGCGCTTGCGCGAGCGCTGGTCATCAATCCCGCCGTCTTTCTACTGGACGAGCCCTTGTCCAATCTCGACGCCAAGCTGCGCGCCGATGTGCGTACTGAGATCCGCGCCCTGCAGCAGCGTCTCGGTCTCACTACCCTGATGGTGACGCACGATCAGGAGGAGGCGCTGACCATGTCCGACCGTCTGGTGGTGATGGAAAGCGGGCGCGTGCGGCAGATCGGGACCGCTGAAGAGCTCTACGAGCAGCCCGCGGATGCCTTCGTCGCGGATTTCGTCGGACGCTGCAACATCATCACCGGCACCATCGAGGGCCAGGCGCTGCGAAGCGCAGGCGGCAGCCTGCTGCCCTGCGATGTCGCGGCGGCTCCCAGCAATGCCAGTGTGCTGGCTCTGCGGCCGGAGCGCGTCGCGGTCCACGCCGCTCCCGACGCTGTCGGACTTCCCGCGCGGATCTCCGGCATCTTCTATCTCGGTGCTCAAACCGAGTACCGGCTCGAACTCGACGGCGTAGCGCTCACCGCCATTCGAGCGACGCCGGCCGCCGGCGATGCCATGCGTCAGCTCAAGACCGGAGACGTGGTTCGCGTGAACTGGGAGCCGGCTGCTGCACGGCTGATCCTCGCCTGAAAATAGAAAATCCAATCCAGAAGGTTACGACAATGACCGCACTCACCCGTCGTGGATTTCTCGGCGCTGCCTCAGCCGCCGCTCTGCTGCCAGGCATGGCATCGGCCCAAAGCCGCCAGGTCACCGTTGGGACCTGGGGCGGAGACTTCGGCGATCTGCTGCGCGAAAGCGTTGACATCGCCATCATGAAGCCGACGGGTATCGACGTTCTTCAGGACGTATCCAGCCCTGTTCCGCGCCGGACCAAGCTGCTCGCCGAGCGTCAGAGCCGGCGCGGGAGCATGGATGTCGCCTGTCTCGCAGATTTCGACATGTTCGCCGCCGCTCAGCGCGACGTGCTCGAAGGCGTCTCGGAGCAGGTCGTGCCGCGGACCGCCAAAGTGCTGCCGTTCCTGCGCAAGCCGAACTCCATTCCTCATATCTATTCGGCCCATACCATCGTCTACAACACGAACCGCGTGCCCACGCCGCCCAGGTCGATCAACGATCTCTGGGATCCGAAATATCGGGGCAGGGTCGGCCTCTCCGATTTCCTCTTCACCACCAATATGGCGTTTGCCGCGATCGCCGGCGGCGGCTCAATGAACGACTTCGAGCCCGCCAAGAAGAAATTGATGGAATGGCGGTCCCTGGACGTGAAGGTATTGGCCTCCACGGAAGCCGTCGCCGCGGCCCTGAAATCCGAGGACATCTGGTTCACCATCATCGCGGCCGCGCGGGGCTTCATGTGGAAACAGGCCGGGATCCCGCTGGGCCATGTGATCGCCGAAGAGGGGGCTTTCCCGACGATCTATGAGGCTGCGGTTCCCAAGAACGCACGCAACAAGGAAGATGCTTTCAAATATCTGAACTCCATGCTCGAGCCCTCGTCGCAAATCGCCTTTGCCACCAAGATGGGATACGTCCCGACCGTCACGGACGCACCGCTGCCGCCCGAGCTCGACAAGCAGATCAACTTCTCCGAGGCCGAGCGGGCGCGCCTCTGGACGCCGAACTTCACCTATCTCGTGGAGCAGCAGGCCGCCTTTCTCGATTTCTGGAACAAAGATTTCAAGGGCTGAGGCGCGATATGGCGATCTTCATCCTGCCTGCCGGTCTTCTCGTCTGTGTGCTCCTTGTCGCGCCGATGGTCATGATGGCCCGCATCTCTCTGAACCATTTTGACGCGGCCTCGCTGATGATCGAGGCCCTGACCGGTGAGAACTATCTGCGCGCGGTGGCCGACCCCTACTATCAGCGCGTCCTGCTGATGACGTTGGGCGTCGCCGTCCTCTGCACCCTGGTCACGGTGATCCTCGCGTTTCCTGCGGCCTACTGGCTGTCGCGGATGGATAGCAAGCTCAAGAGCCTCGTGACCATCCTCACGATGTTCCCGCTGCTGGTCGGCAACGTGGTTCGTTCGGCAGGCTGGATTGCCCTGCTGGGAAATGACGGGTTGATCAATGCCACGCTGCAGGGCGCAGGCCTCGGCACGGCTCCCCTGAAACTGCTCTATACCCCCGGTGCCGTGGTCATCGGCATCATCGGCATCGTCCTGCCCTACATGGTTCTGACCCTCTCCGCGGTGATCGAGGGCATTCCGCGCCAGACAGAGGAGGTCGCAGCCAATCTCGGGGCGCGGCCGTTCACCGTGTTTCGGCGCGTGGTCCTGCCGCTGGCGATGCCCGGCGTCATTGCAGGTGGGGTCATGGTGTTCATCCTGAGCATGAACGCCTATGCCACCCCCGTCCTGCTGGGAGGGCCACAGTTCCAGATGATGGCCCCGGCGGTCTACGATCAGTTCAACCGTGTCAGCAACTGGCCTTTCGGCGCCGCTCTCGCCTTCATCCTGCTCGCCGTCACGCTGATGATGACCATCGTCGGAAGCGCTGCGCTCGCCCGCAAGTACAAGGCTGTGTAGCGGCGTCGATCTTCAGGCTGCTTGGCCAGGACGTACGTCTGCTGCGATCGCATCTCGAAGTGCACGCGCGGGAAGCGCGTGCGCTCGACGTCCTACCCGATCGTCATCAGGCTCGCATTGCCGCCGGCCGCGGCCATGTTGATCGACGTCGACACCTCCTCCAGCAGCCATTGGATATTGTAAGCATTCTGATTTCGGGCAATTTCGTTTGCTGAAGCTGCCTGAACCGGCACGAGTGGTCCCGGGATGGCGGCGATCCGCTTGCAGACGGACTGGACGCGCTCGACCCCGCGCTCGACCAGGGCGCCCCCGAAGAGACCGTGAGCGTCCCAGTCGGTCGACCAGGACACGCGGCCGGCCAAGTGTGGCGGTAGCCCCGCCAGCGAGCTCTGCAATCCCGATGCAGCGTCGATTATCGCGTGATTGCCGGTGGCGATGACTGCGCCAAGCTGATGATAGAGGCCGGTCACCGTTTCGGGTGCCAAAAGGATGAGGCCTCTCGGATGCAACGCGTAGACGTTGCGTTCACCGACGGGCCCGGGGAGCTCGACCTCATGCCAGAGCGCGGAGACTTGACCGAAATAACGAGCCGCGTCGGCGGCCGCGTTCGCCCCCTTGTCCTCAAGCCACTTCGCCCAATCGAGAAGCGCCGTGTTGGTGTTGTTGGAGCTGGGCTGCAGCGCGATCGGGGAGGGCGTGACAAGTCGCCCCAGATATTGCGGGCCGCCGGCCTTGGGGCCCGTACCGGACAGTCCGCGGCCGCCAAATGGCTGGACACCGACGACAGCGCCAATCACATTGCGGTTCACGTAGATGTTTCCTGCTTTGACGCGATGTGTGACGTGCGCGATCGTTGCGTCCAGACGTGTATGCAGGCCAAAGGTGAGGCCATAGCCCGTTGCATTGATGTCGTCGATCAGGGCATCGAGATCTTCACGGCGGTATCTCAGAACGTGAAGAACAGGTCCGAAGACTTCCCGTGTCAGATCAGAGAGCCTATCGAGTTCAATAATCGTTGGAGATACGAACGTGCCATTGGTGGTGTCCGCGCTCTGGCCGATCCGTTCGACCGCGCAACCCAAGCCGCGCATCGTCTCAATGTGCTCCTCGATCGTCTTCTTTGCTTCCGACGTGATGACCGGACCGACATCGACCGACAGGCGGTCTGTGCGCCCCATGGTCAGCTCACGCGTTGCGCCTTTCAGCATGTTCAGAATGCGATCCGCAACATCTTCCTGGAGACAAAGGACCCGAAGAGCCGAACAGCGTTGGCCAGCGCTATCGAAGGCCGATGCAATCACGTCACCGACGACCTGTTCTGCAAGCGCCGAAGAGTCGACAATCATCGCATTCTGCCCGCCGGTCTCTGCGATCAATGGGATCGGCCGACCTTCCATCGAAAGTCGGTTTGCAAGCTCCGACTGGATCAGACGCGCGACCTCGGTCGATCCAGTGAACATCACGGCCGAGATCGCCGGCGAGGCGACCAGAAGGGCGCCGACGCGGCCATCACCCGGCACCAGTTGCAGGACGTCGGCCGGAATACCCGCTTCATGCAGGATGCGAACGCCTTGGGCCGCGATCAGCGGGGTTTCTTCGGCAGGTTTTGCCAACACCGGATTGCCGGCGACCAGTGCGGCTGAGATCTGTCCGATGAAAATCGCCAGCGGGAAATTCCACGGGCTGATGCAAACGACCGGACCAAGCGGCTTTTGAGCCGGGCCGAGGGTGCGGCGTGCTTCCGCTGCATAATAGCGCAGGAAATCGATCGCCTCGCGCACCTCGGAGATCGCATTCGGCAACGACTTGCCGGCTTCACGCGAAATCAGGCCGAGAAGGGTGGGCATCCGATCTTGCATGAAATCGGCAGCCCGGGTGAGGCATTCGGCGCGCTCCGGCGGTGGTACGGACGCCCAACTCGCGGCTGCAGCGGAAGCCTGCTCAGTCGCCCGCAGCACATCGTCGTCCGATGCGTCAGTCACCCAGCCGACGATGTCGCGGCGATCTCCGGGATTGCAGATCGGACGTGCTGGAGCGCTCGCCTCGTTGGTCGTGAGTCGAGGTGTCGCCTTCCATTCGATGCCGGTGCTCGCCTTCAACGCGCGTGTGAGCGACGCGAGGATGGCTTCATCGGTCAGATCAAGGGCTGCCGAATTCGTTCGACTGCTTCCAAACAGCTCGGCCGGCAGTTTGATCTTGCTGTGCTGTGCGCCCATCGTCGCCATCGCCTTGACGGCTTCCACGGGATCGCTCACGAGGTCGTCGACCGATATGTTCGGGTCTACGATGCGGTTGACGAAGGAGGAGTTCGCCCCGTTTTCGAGCAGGCGCCGAACGAGGTATGCGAGAAGGGTCTCATGCGTGCCAACCGGTGCGTAGATCCGCACAGGGCGGTTGAGCTTGGCGTCACCGACGACCTCTTCATAGAGCGGTTCGCCCATGCCGTGCAGACACTGGAACTCGTATTGCCGGGGCTGAAAATTCTGACCGGCCATATAGTAGATCGTGGCGAGGGTCTGGGCATTGTGGGTCGCAAACTGGGGGAAGATCGCGTCGGGTGCTGCGAGCAATTTTCTGGCGCAAGCAATGTAGGAGACGTCCGTGTAGACCTTGCGCGTGTAGACGGGAAACCCGTTCAGCCCATCAACCTGGGCGCGCTTGATCTCAGCGTCCCAATAGGCGCCCTTGACGAGGCGGACCATGATGCGGCGGCCGGCGCGGCGCGCAAGATCGACGATGTAGTCGAGTACGAATGGGCAGCGCTTGCCGTAGGCTTGTACGACAAACCCCATTCCATGCCAGCCTGAGAGGTCCGTATCCAGGCAGAGCTGTTCGAGAAGATCGAGCGACAATTCGAGCCGTTCTGCCTCCTCGGCGTCGATATTGAGGCCGATGTCGAATCGCTTGGCCAGGAGTGCCAGCGCCTTCACCCTGGGTAGGAGTTCATCCATGACGCGCGTGGACTGCGCCCGGGAGTAGCGTGGATGCAGTGCGGACAGCTTGATCGAGATGCCCGGGCCCTGATAGACGCCGCGTCCTGCGGACGCTTGTCCGATCGCGAAAATCGCGTGTTCGTAGTCCTTGTAGTAGCGTTCGGCGTCGGCGGCGGTCATTGCCGCTTCGCCGAGCATGTCATACGAGTAGCGAAAGCCTTGTTGCTCTAGAGAGCTCGAATGGCGGAGCGCCTCCTCGATCGTCTGGCCTCGGACGAATTGTTCTCCCATCATGCGCATCGCCATGTCGAGGCCGCGACGTATGACCGGCTCGCCGCAGCGCGCGATCAGGCGAGCCAGTGCGGAAGCCAGACTGCCGTCGCTGACGGTCGAACTCAATTTGCCGGTGACGACGAGTCCCCATGTCGCGGCATTGATGAACAGCGACCGTCCGCCGCCAAGGTGCGACGTCCAGTCACCGGTGGCGATCTTGTCGCGGATCAGTGCATCGCGCGTCGGCGTATCGGGGATGCGAAGCAGCGCCTCGGCAAGGCACATCAGAGCCACACCTTCCTGGCTCGACAACGCGTACTCCTGAACGAGCGCCTCGACTCCGGAACGTGTTTGCTTGGCGCGCAGCTTTTCAATGAGACGTCGTGCGGTCTCCGTCGCCGCCGACTGGAGTCTCGCCGGGAGTGTTGCGGCCGCCACGAGTGGGGGCAGGCACTCCGTTTCCGGACGCCGGTAGGCCGCCGTGATCGCTTGACGCAATGCGCGCTGCGGATGGATCGGCGGAGCGAAGTTGGAGAAGACTGCATGCCGGTCCGCCTCGGAGTCGCTTTGCGGAAGAACAGTCATGGTGGAGTTGGACATCACCTCAGCCTTCATCTGACGCTTGATCGAACCGAGTTAGAAATAGCATTGGCGGCTCCGGCTTTCAGACTTTGTTTCTGCCGAAATATGGTATTATCGACCTTTCATCTGGAGCAAGTCGGTCCAATCGCATGGCGAAAACGCAGGAAAATAGTGAAATAGACCAGTTCGATGGGCGAATTCTGCAGGCCTTGGCCGAAGATGGCCGGATGTCGGTAACCGACCTGGCCAAGCAGGTCGGCCTATCCAAAACGCCGTGTCAGGTGCGATTGAAGCGCCTGATGGACGACGGCTACATCGTTGGTTTCAGGGCCGTGCTGGATCCACGACGGCTCGGACTGGAGCACGTTGCTTTCGCGGAAGTCCGGCTTTCGGACACACGGGAGAAGGCGTTGACCGAGTTCAACTCGGCGGTCATGAAGATCAAGGAGGTGGAAGAGTGCCACATGATCGCAGGTTCATTTGACTACCTGCTGAAGGTTCGAACCGCTGATATCAAAAGGTATCGGCAGGTATTGGGCGAAAAGATTTCGAGCCTTCCGCATGTGTCGAATACGTCGACATTTGTCGTCATGCAGTCTGTGAAAGACAGCGGATTATAGTCGGGCGGCGGAGGACGTCGCATCGTCGTCGGCCGTGACTTTCCGCCACGGACAAGGCCACGCCGCGAAATCTCGGAATCGTTTCATCGAGCGGTCGATCTCCGCGCCGTCCCGTCACCCAACTGCCGATCTGAAACAACGCATAGTCGGCCGCGGGGGGAGATTGTTCTCGATCTTGCCGATCTTGCGGCCAGAATCGCTAGCCCTGATCAGCAATCAGCGAGAACCTGAAACCAGGCCGTTATGAGCGGGCCTGCTTGCTCGAAGGTCTTGAAAAACATTGACGTTTTTCGTGGCGTCGGCTCACGAGCTTCCACGTTCGTTCACGGTGTAGCGGTGGTCAATCGGTGGTCGAATACTGAAGGCGGCGCTTAACTTCGGTGGATCTTCGGCCGACGAGCCCAGTAGCATTAAAAAAAGGAGCCCAATGGCCCATCACAAGCGACCGCGCCGCGGCGGTCTTCGGCACGATATCGCCATAGCCAACTGTCGCTATTGTGATGGTGCTGAAATAGAGCGCTGTTCATAGCCCATCCAGGTGCTGTTCAAACGCGCTATGCTGAAGAGCCTCAACGAGGCGATAAGCAATGGCGAAGGCGTAAATCGTCAAGAAATATGAGGTCGCGCCAGCTCCCGCCGCTACGACCGCCCGGATGGGCACATCCAACCGCCCGAACGAACTCAGATCTGGATAAAACTTGGGGGCAAGGTCAGGAGACAGAGGCGAAGGGGTGTCGATTGCTTCATCCAAGCCATTTGGAGAACCGAGGTCGATTCCGTTCGTTCTACGGCTCACCTGCACGATTAACGAAGCATGCGAGATCACTGGCTTGGGACGCACGAAGCTTTACGAGTTGATTGGGACAGGGGATCTCATTACTACAACCGTAGGACGTCGGCGGTTGGAACTCGTGAGCTCGCTCCAAGCACTGCTCGACGTGAACCCGTCGGAGCCTGGAGGTATGAGAAAGATTTGGTAACAGTTCGCGCCTTGTGAGACTTGGCCGCGTTTGTCCGTCTTTTTCCATTCCAATCCACTAAGTGGGTGAGGGTAATTTTGTGGAACCGCTGGTCCGTGAATCTCCCAACCAGTTGAATAAAAGAGATATTTTGCGCCGTCTCGCGGACTCCCTCTCCGCCATTTGCACGACGTCGTGCGCCAAACTACGATTTCCTGCGACACGGTTCGCCTGCTGATCATGCGTTGACTGTCGCGCGGCGGACCAGTTCGTCACGTTCGCAGTTGCTTGCTGCTTCGGACTAGATCCGAATTGACCGACGCTACATATTCTCTGGCGATCTCGTCGATCAATTCCGCCGCTCCCATCACGGAGCGCACGCCGGACACGGAGTGGCCTGCGCTCCAGACCTCGGCCCAACGACGCGGGCCGCCCGACTTGGTCCCAAACACCTCCTTGGCACGCTCTTGCGAAACGGACTCATCCAAATGAGCGGGATCGAGACCGGCGTCGACGATCGAAGGACGCAGCATGCTCGCCTCGAGTCCGGTGAAGGCCTTCGTCAAGATCACGTCATCCATGGTGCTGTCGATGAGCATTTGACGATAGGCGTCACTCGCCATGCTTTTCCCGCGTGGCGATGAAGCGCGTTCCCATATAAGCAAGGTCGCAACCGAGCAGCTGCGCAGCAGCCAACGCGACGCCATCGCCGCCCGCAAGAACGATCGGTCCGTCGAAGATTGCTCGGACGGCTCGGACGAAGGAAAATGGATTTGCCCAGCCGGTCTGGCCGCCCGCCCCGGCACTCAACAGGATCAGCCCATCCGCCCCGGCCTTGATTGCTTTCTCTGCGTGATTCAGAGACGCGATATCGGCGAATACGAGACAGCCTACATCCTGCAGCGGTCCAACGGCCGCTGCAGGAGACCCGACGCTGGTGATGACGATCTCCACCTTGTGGCGGACGAGACAAGCAAGGTCTTCCTGGAAGCGCGGCTGCCGCACGATCAAATTGGGGCAGTGTGGTGCAGCCTGATGACCCAAGTCTGCAACGCCATGCTCGATCGCTCTCAGCCAGTGATCGAGTTCTTCGACCGATCCAGCGTTGGCAGTGGGAAAGGCGCCGATCGCCCCCGACCGGCAAACCGCCGTGACGAGGTTGACGCCCGATACCCGGAGCATCGGAGCGGCCACCAAAGGCAGGCGCAACCGCGATGCGATCTTCGAGGGCAGGCCGGTTCGGTTCGTGAGAGTCATGTCGCCTTAAGTTGCTCTTGGAAGAGCTATCCTGCGCTTGCGCCGAGCTCTGTCATTGGAGTCTAAGCGCCAGCGCTGCACACGACAGGACCCTTGGAGCACCTTGCTCCAAGGGTCATTCGCGAAGGGATGGTGCCGCCATGATAGCGAAGCCCCTTCAGACCCAACATGAAGGTGGTCGTGTCGATGATTTCATCGTGCCCCGCAAGTCAGAAGCCTCGAAGCGTCGCAAATTCCGATAAGTCGGCGCGCTCCGTGCGAAGGCTGTTGATGGGATGCTCAGCATCCGCGTAGCCGAGAGCCATGCCGCAAAAGATCATGAGATGAGGCGGCAAAGCGATGAATTCGGCTATCGTCCTGTGCCAGATTGCCCACGCTTCCTGCGGGCAAGTGGCCAATCCCTTTTCGAAGGCCAGCAACATGACGGATTGCAAGTACATGCCAAGATCAGCCCACTGTCCCGGCTCCATCTCGCGATCGATGGCAAAGAACAAGCCGACCGGAGCGCCGAAAAATCCAAAATTCTTCGCGAGCTGCTTCAGGCGCGCGGCCTTGTCCTCGCGTGGAATTTCAATTGTGCGATAAAGATCTTCGCCGTTCTTGAAGCGTCGGGTCCTGTACGGCTCCTTCAGCTCGGGTGGATAGATGTTGTATTCTGCTTTTTCGCCCATTGGGTTGATCTTCATCCGCTCGGCGACGAGCGACCTGAACCGTTCGAGCTCTTGACCAGCCAGCGCCCAGACATGCCAGGGCTGAAGGTTGCCGCCCGAAGGCGAACGACCGGCCGCCAGCAGGATATCCTTCACGATCTCTCCCTGGACCGGCTTATCCAGAAACGCGCGGACCGACATTCGTGAGTTTAGGGCGTCGGAAACTTTCATAGGTTGTCCTCATGCAAAGCGTCGAAGGCGATCGTCAATCGATCCGAACAACCATCTTTCCCAGTGCGGAACGCGTGGTCATTGCCTTGAAGGCATCGCGGAAATCCCGAAAGGCGAAGATCTTCCCTACGACCGGAAGGAGTGTCTTTTCGCTCAACCAGGCGAATAGCTGGGCAATCAGTTGGTCGCGCACGTCCGGTTCGCGGCGGCCGATCTGAGCGAGGTCGACGCCCAGCAATGCGCCTCCTTTCAGAAGTGGTAAATTGAACGGCAGCGCGGGAATGCTGCCGGCCGCAAACCCGACGACAAGATGACGCCCATTCCAGGCGATCGAACGGAATGCCTGCAGACTCAGGTCACCGCCCACCGGGTCAAAGATCACGTCGACGCCGCGGCCACTGGTGAGAGTCTTTATCTCGTCACGCCAGCCGTCGACGGTGTAGTTCACCACTGCGTCGGCGCCGTACGCCGTCGCAAACTGCCGTTTCGCCTCAGTCGATGCGGCTGCTATGACCGAGGCGCCCAGTAGCTTTGCGACTTGTACCGCGGCGATGCCAACCCCGCCGGCTGCGCCAAGCACCAGCAGCGTTTCGCCCTGACGAAGCGTTCCCCGCACCTTCAGCGAATAGAGCGCTGTAAGATAATTCGCAAAAAACGAAGCGCCAACTTCCGGTGCCACGTCTTCCGGCCTGACGAAAAGCGCTGAAGCTGGGAGGCAAATATACTCAGCAAGCCCACCCGATCTGGCCATACCGATAACCGGCGTCCCTGGTGCAAAGCCTTCCACGTCCGGGGCGACTGCATCGACTGTGCCGGCAAACTCTGTGCCCGGTGTGAAGGGCAGGGGATCCCTGGTCTGATATAGGCCCCGGACCTTCAAGCCGTCCACAAAGCCAACGCTTGCAGCCTGTATCCGGACACGAACCATCCCAGGCGTTATGTCCGGTTGAGCCACATCCTTTAGAGCGACATTGTCGATGGCTTCGTAGTTCTCGACGACGACTGCTTTCATGATAGCCTCTTACGGAATTGGAGTGCGTATAATTGATCGAACGCAAGATTTTCGTTTCTTTTCGGTCGAGGCGCCGCAATGACGGGCCTGCGAATATCATCCGCAAATGTATCGCGGCGGTTCCGACGCCTCCGGCTGGGCGCGGGACGAGCATCTGGTCGCCAGCTTGTAGCTTGCGCCCTCTGTCAGCGCAGAATGGGCCGTGAGATATCTGCGCAAAATGAGGCCCTGCCTCGGCGGAAGTGCCATCCAGCAGGATTAGTGCTGCTTCCGCTGGAACGGCGACGTACTCGGCGAGTGCGCCCGAGCGATAAATTCCCATGACCTGCATGCCCCCGGGGCATACTCGGTCACCCCCTCTCCGACGCTTCATGAGATAGAGGTCCTGCACCTTGAGGCCATCGACGAAACCGATTCCCAGGGCTCGCAGACGCACGCGCGACGATGGCGTGAGCCGAGGCATGGGATCTGCTTCTCGCATTTGCGTTGGGAAAGCACAGGACCGAGCTCACCTCAGTTGGTCCCGGCGCTTCCGACTTCGCCGTCGATCAGCTCTCCGAGAGGCTGCCACCTCTGACCGTCGAAGCGAATGAGTTGCATCTGTTCGACTGGAAAATAATCCTTAGCAGACGTATTGATCTTGATGCCGGGCAAGAGCATCGGAACGTCCAGGTCCCTTAAGTTCGCGGCCTGCCGCATGATGTTGTCGCGCGTGGGGTTGTCGCCGCATCGCTTGAGGACTTCGAGCAGCGTGTGCGCAACGGCGTAGCCATAGACGGTGACGCGGTCTGCCTTGTCCCCATCTGGAAGATACCTGTCCATGAACGCATTCCAACCTCTCGTGGCCGCGTCGTTGCTCCAGGCGGGATCGCTGGGGTCCTTTAAATAGGCATTCGAGATGATCCCCTTGGCGTTCTCCAGACCTGCAGGACGGAGCACACTCGCCACGGAGGTGGAGACGCCTGCGAGGAAGACGACCGGCCTCCACTCGAGTTCTGCAAGCTTGCGGATGGCCTGAGCGCTTGCTTTCGGCGTGGTCCAGGACACGAAGATGTCCGCGCCGGAGTTTCTCAGCCGCGCGATGTGAGCGTCGATCGTCGGTTCCGACAATTCAAATGACGATTCGGCGACGATCATCGAGGCCCTTTCTCCCAGCCCATCGCGCAAACCCTTCGCCTCGTCGCGCCCTCCGTCGTCATTCTGCCAGAGCATGGCAATCTTCGCGTTCGGATAGTTCTGCAGGATGTATTTTGCGTAGGCGCGCCCTTCGCTCTGGAAATTTGGCTGCCAGCCCATGGTCCATGGAAAATGGTCCGGATCGCCCCAGCGGGTGGCATTGCTTGCGACAAAGAGCTGCGGCACCTTCCGGGCATTCAAGAATTTCTGGATCGCCGCGTTCGAGGGCGTTCCAACCGACTGGTAGATCATGAGCACCTCGTCGCTCTCGACCAGCTTTCTCGCCTGCTCCACGGCCTTCGGCGGACTGAACGCGTCATCGTAGCTGACGAAAGTGATCTTCCGCCCGTTGATGCCGCCTTCATCGTTGACCTTGCGGAAAAACGCTGCAGCGACGCGACCGATGATGCCGTAGGCTGATGCGGGCCCGCTATAGGGAGCGAGATTTCCGATTTTGATCTCTTGGTCTGTGGCGCCCGGATCGTACTTCTTTTCGGTTGCATTGGCCGGTAGAGCCGCGAGGCTCGCCGCCAACCCAACGGCGGCGAAATAGGGCAGGTATCTTCGTGGCATGGTTGATCCTCCCATCGACATAACTCAGCTCGGTTACGACCGATTTGGAACAGTGGGCCGGGACTTCGGCCGTCAATCAGCCGACAACGCCAGATACTTTCAGGCGAGCAATGTCCTCGTCGGAATATCCAAGCTCCTCCAGGATTTCCCCACTGTGCTGGCCCAATTCCGGTGCGGGGTTTGGGGGCCTCTTCGTGATACCGCTTATTCGGAACGGGCTGTCCACGATTGCGCCATGCCCCGGCATCCACTCGGCTCTGACAAGCGCACCGGCATGATACATCTGGTCGTCGCCGACCAGATCTCCGGCCTTGGCCACGATCGCCGCGGTCAGGTCAGCCGCCTGAAAGATGCGTTGCCAATCGGACGAGATGCGGCTCGCAAACAGGTCGTCGAGAAGTGCCACAAGCTCGGCCGCATTGGCGCGCCGTGTTGCAAGCGCCGAAAAGCGTGAGTCCTCGATTAAGGCGGAGCGGCCGATTGCGTGGCAGAAGCGCGGCCAATCGCGTTCCTCCTGCACCAGACTGATCATGAACCAGCGGTCGTCAGCGCACCGATAGAAGCACGTCAAAGCGTTCCGGGTGGCCTTTCGGGGGAGGCGGTACTGGATCTCGCCACCGCACAGGACCGCCTGGATCGATGCCGCATTCGACCAGACTCCGTTGGCGAGCAGCGATGACGTGACGCAGCTCCCCCGGCCCGTGCGCTCCCGGTAAAGGAGCGCCGTGACAATCCCGGCGTAGAGGGTGACCGCTGTCGGCTGATCGCCCATCCCCATAGTGGGTGCCGCAGGAGAGCTCTCGGGGTCGGGGCGTACGCTATCGGCCAATCCCGATCGAGCCCAATAGGCATGGGCATCGAAGCCCGGTCTTTCAGCTTCGGGGCCTGTCTCCCCGTAGCCGGTGAGCGCCGCATAGACGAGACGCGGATTGATTTCCGAAAGCTGCTCATAGCTGATCCCGAGCCGAGTGCGTGAAGCCGGAGACTGGTTGGTAACGAAAACATCGGCGGAACGCACGAGCTGCCCCAGGATGGTTCGACCAGTCTCGGTCTTGAGGTCCAACCCCAGCGTACGCTTGTTGCGCGCGGCAACTGTCCACGCGTAGTTATGGTCGGCTTTTGGCAGGTTAGGAAGACGACCGAGGACCCGCTGCGGATCGCCGGCGCCGACCGGCTCGATCTTGACGACGTCCGCACCGAAGTCCGCGAGGATCACGGCCGCCGCCGGGCCGGCGACAAAGGTGGCGCTGTCAATGACTTTCAGACCCTGGAACACGCCAGCCACCAGATCCTCCCTGCCGCCAAGCAGACTTGTTGCCGGCCATCCAGATGACAGCCAGATCTTTTGATTGGCATCTACCTAACACTCTTGACGCAAAGGTTCAACCATTCATAATTGGGACCTGGAGAGCAGAATGCCCTACGGCCCCGTCCATTCGATTTCCGCGATGCACCGGCGCTTCACGTCGCCGGACGAATGGCACTCCGCTATCGAGCCGCACTTCGCGGGAAGCTGCTACACGAGGCGGGCGCATTCGTTCTCTGTGTGGGGACGACTTGAGCGACTGGGCGATGCACTGCTGGTTGACAACTATGTTGCCGCATCTGGACTGGGCCGCGCCAACGACACGTACGGATTTTCGAT
Organism: Bradyrhizobium sp. SZCCHNS30572; assembly: GCF_032484415.1. Taxonomy (NCBI): domain Bacteria; kingdom Pseudomonadati; phylum Pseudomonadota; class Alphaproteobacteria; order Hyphomicrobiales; family Nitrobacteraceae; genus Bradyrhizobium; species Bradyrhizobium sp. SZCCHNS30572. The sequence continues at coordinate 968,931 of NZ_JAUESY010000001.1, forward strand.
CGATCCGACCGAGACGGGAAGCTGCTTTATTTTGCTGCAGCGATTCGGAAGCGCATTCGTGAAGCAGTCTGATCGTGCGACGGAACTCCGGGCCGGCGAATGGGCCATCTTTGACGCTTCCGTGCCGACTTCATTTCTGATTCCGGACGGCAGTCGAACGATCGGGGTGACCGTTAGTCATCGATACTGCGAACATTGGCCGCGCTCTCAGCTTGGCGGAACCCGCCTCGCGAGGTCGGCTGAGAGCCGGGTTGCACTCTCAATGATTTCCGAGGCCCTGGGGTCTCCCGAATGGCCGAATTTGCGGGTTCAGGCTTCGATGGAAGTTCTGTTTATGGATGCTGTGGAAGCAAGTCTGCCTGCGAGCGCTGCCAAACGGAGCGCCTTCATCCCGAACGCTGCGAAAATCGACCAAGTGAGACAGGCCATTGAGGTTCAGTTGAGTAATCCCGATCTCAGCCCCGACGGCATCGGCCGATCTGTCGGCCTGTCCCGCCGCTCGCTGTACCGGCTCGTCCGCCGGATCAATCAGACGCCTATGGGGTTGGTCCAAGAGCTACGTCTCGCGCGAGCTGCGCGATTGTTGCGAGATCGCGCGGAGGAACCTCAGAGCATCACCGACGTGTCGTACCTCGTCGGCTTCGTCGACCCCGCGCATTTCAGCCGGGTGTTTCGGGCACGGTACGGTCAATCGCCCAGGCAATGGTCGTCGTCCCGCACCGACGGGCAGGCCGCTGCGAGATAAACTTGGCACCGTGCGTCACGTGCCTGGCGCTGTGAGGCAGGTTTGATTTTCGTGCCGATGTTAGGGTGTCAGAAAATAATCAAACATCTGGAGGAGACCGATGGTCGAACGGATCGATGACCAGGTCGTAGACCCTGTCACATACGGAACGCCCCGCAAGTACGACGAAATCTTCGCCGAACTGCGGCGAAGCGACCCCGTGCGATGGACAGAACCTGCCGGCTATCGGCCATTCTGGACCATCGCGAAGCACAGCGACATCCTCGAAATCGAGCGGCAGAACGACAAATTCATCAACGATCCGCGTAATAGCCTCGTGCCGATCGAGGAGGAAGAAAGACGAGTCCGCGCGGGGAACGCGAAATTAGTCAGGACGCTCATCACCATGGACGAGCCCGACCATCGTGCTTACCGCGGCATCACACAGGCGTGGTTCATGCCGGTGAACCTGCGCAAGATCGAGGGGGAGATCAAGAATCTTGCCGGAGAGTTTGTCGCTTTGATGGACGAGCGCGGTGGCCGGTGCGATTTCGTCAACGACGTCGCGCTTTGGTACCCGCTGCGGATCATCATGACGATCCTCGGCGTTCCGCGCGAAGACGACGCCAAGATGCTCAAGTTCACGCAAGCTCTGCTCGCTTCGTCTGACAAGGATTTGTCGGGAGGAAGCAACAACTTCCAAAGCCGCCAAGTCGCGGCTCAGGAGTTTTTTGCTTACTTCGGCGCTATCGCGGAGGACCGTCGCAGGAACCCGAAGGACGATCTCGCCTCGGTAATCGCCAATGCGTCGGTCGGCGGCAATCCGGCCGGAGTCTTCGAGAGCCTCTCGTACTACCTGGTCATTGCGACCGCGGGCCATGATACGACAAGTTCGGCGATGGCCGGTGGATTGCATGCGTTGATCGAGCATCCGGCGGAGTTCCGTCGGTTGCGCGAGTCGCCGGAGCTGCTGAATTCCGCAGTCGAAGAGATGTTGCGCTGGACCTCGCCGGTGAAGCACTTCTTCCGCACGGCGACTCAGGACTATCAGCTTCGGGGCAAGCAGATCCGTGCCGGCGATTCGCTCATGATGTGCTTTCCATCCGGCAATCGCGACGAGGAGGTTTTCGTCGATCCTTTCGCGTTCCGTGTCGATCGGACGCCCAACCGCCATATCGCTTTCGGGCACGGCGTGCACCAGTGCCTTGGCCTCAACCTTGCGCGGATGGAGATGAAAGCGCTGTTCACGGAAATTGTTGCTCGGGTGGACTCGATCGAACTGGCGGGGGAGCCCGCGTGGATTGAGGCCAATCTGGTCAGTGGCCCGAAGCGGTTGCCGATCACGTACCGTATGAAGAGCTGCCCGGTGCAGTGATCAAGCCATCGCGTGCCGGATGGTCGAGGTGCCGTGCGTTGCCGCGGGGGCGCTCCGACATCATCTTTCAGACCGACTTCAGGAATCAGAAATGAGTGAAGCGATTATCTTCGATGCGATCCGCACGCCGCGAGGCAAGGGAAGGAGGGACGGCGCGCTGTACGAAGTGGGGCCGGTTCAACTCCTGGCCGGGCTGATGCAAGAGCTGGAGCGGCGGACTGAAATCGACACCGCGCTGATCAACGATGTTCTGATCGGCTGCGTGCAGCCGTATGGCGAGCAGGGTGGCGTGATCGCCAAGACCGCCGCGCTCGCCGCTGGATGGTCCTGGACGGGGCCGGGCCTTCAGCTCAACCGTTATTGCGGCTCGGGCCTCGATGCTGTGAATCTGGCAGCGCAGAAGATCCGTTCCGGGTGGGACGACTTGATCGTCGCCGGTGGCGTCGAATCGATGTCGCGCATGGGCATCGGCGCAGCACCGAGTGTGCGTGATCATCAGCCGCGGTTGTCGTTCGAGCTAAAGATGATTCCGCAGGGTGTGAGCGCGGACTTGCTGGCCACGCTCGATGGTCGGACGCGCGAGGATGTCGATGCCTACGCGCTGCGCTCGCAACAACTGGCGGCGCAAGCGCGCGCCGAAGGCCGCTTCGATGGATCTCTTGTGCCGGTGCGCGATATCAATGGCGTCGTCCTGCTTGCGGCGGACGAGGCAATCAGGGCAGATGCGACCGTGGAGGGGCTGGCGAAGCTCATGCCGTCCTTTGCCGAGATGGGCGAGTTCGGCGGTTTCGACGCCATCGCAATGTCGAAATATCCTCAGGTCGAGGAGATCAGGCACGTTCATACGGCCGGGAATTCCTCGGGCATCGTCGACGGCGCTGCGCTCATGCTGATCGGCAGCGCCGAAAAGGGGAGCGAACTCGGCCTGAGGCAACGCGCGCGGATCATCGCGACGGCCGCGCTCGGCGTCGAACCGACGATCATGCTCACTGGGCCTGCACCGGTCGCGGAAGCGGCGCTCCGCAAGGCGGGGTTGAGCTTCGAAGACATTGATCTCTACGAGGTCAACGAGGCGTTTGCGAGCGTAGTGTTGCGCTTCCTGGATGAAACGAAGGTGCCGCTGGCGAAAGTCAACGTCAACGGCGGCGCGATCGCGCTTGGGCATCCGTTGGGCGCAAGCGGATGCGTGCTGGTTGGGACGTTGCTCGACGAGTTGGAGCGGCGCGAGCTGAAGCGGGGCCTTGTCACATTGTGCGCAGCTGACGGCATGGGCGTCGCAACTGTCATTGAACGTGTTTGATTGGGGATTCGGAATGACCGCCATCGATTATGCCAGGGATGATCAGGGCATCGTCACGCTGACCATGGACATGCCAGGTCAGGCCGTGAACACCATGACCCAGGCGTTCCGTGATGCTTACCGCGGGACGGTTGAGCGGATCGAGCAGGAACGCGAGATGATCATCGGGGTCATCCTCACCTCGAACAAGCCGACGTTCTTTGCCGGCGGAGATCTCAAGGGGCTGCTCGCCGCCGATGACGCCGCGGCGCTCTTTGCCCGTGCCGAAGCCACCAAGGCGACGATGCGTCGGCTGGAGAAGCTGGGAAAGCCCGTGGTCGCGGCCATCAATGGTGCTGCGCTCGGCGGCGGTTTCGAGCTCGGCCTCGCCTGTCATGCGCGGTTCGCCATCAACGACGGAGGCCTTCAACTCGGTCTTCCGGAGACCACTCTCGGGCTCATTCCGGGTGCCGGAGGTATCGTGCGCCTGGTCTGCATGCTGGGGCTCGAAGCTGCGATGCCGCTCGTCCTCGACGGCGTAGTCTTCGGTGCGGAACGCGCCCTTGAACTGAAATTGCTGAATGGGCTCGCGCGGGACAAAGACGAGTTGCTCGCGCAGGCGCGCAGTTGGATCTTGGACAATCCCGAGGCGAGCCAGCCGTGGGATAGCAAAGGCTTTCGCATTCCAGGATCGACGCCCAATGCCGCGGCGCCGCTGGCTTGGCTGCGAACCGCGCCCACGCTGCTGATGAAGAAGCACCGCCTGCGTTACCCGGCCCTGGAAGCCGCGATGTCTGCGGCGGTCGAAGGGGCTGCCCTCGATTTTGACACGGCATCTCGGATCGAGAGCCGTTACCTCGCGAACGTCGCGGTTGGTAGCGTTGCCAAGAACATGATCCGGACGTCCTTCTTCCAGATGAACGAAATCAAGGCCAGGAAGAGCCGGCCGGAAGGCATTCCCGACGCCAGTTTCGCGCGAATCGGAGTGTTGGGTGCCGGACTGATGGGCCGTGGCATCGCCCAGGTCGCCGCTCAACGGGACATCTCCGTCGTGTTGAAGGACGTTACCCGGGAGCAGGCGGAAAAGGCAAAATCGCAGATCCAGAGCGGACTTGAGAGACAGGTCGAGAAAGGCCGACTGTCCGCGGATCGCATGAGCGCTGCGCTGGCCTTGATCAAGCCGACCGGGAGCCCGAGCGATCTCGCAGGATCGGAATTGATCATCGAGGCGGTGTTAGAAGATCGTGACCTCAAGCGAAGCGTCACTCAGGAGGCCGAGCCATATTTGGCGCACGGGGGAATTTTTGCGTCCAACACGTCGACGCTTCCGATCACGGGGCTCGCACAAGCCTCGGCTAGACCGGCGAACTACGTCGGATTGCATTTCTTCTCGCCGGTCGATCGGATGCCGCTCGTCGAGATCATCAAGGGAGCAGCGACCTCGGCGGAGACCTTGGCCCGGGCCTACGACTTCGTGCGGCAGATCAACAAGACGCCGATCGTGGTGAATGACAGCCGCGGCTTCTTCACGAGCCGCGTGTTCGGAACCTTCACACGCGAGGCAGGCGCGATGCTGGCCGAGGGCGTGGATCCTGCAGCAATCGAAAACGCGGCGATCTGGGCCGGAATGCCCGTCGGCCCTCTCGCCGTCATGGATGAAACCTCTCTTGCGCTGGCTTGGAGTGTTCGCCTCCAGACCGTCGCTGACCTCCAGGCCGCGGGTAAGTCTGCGCCTGCCCATCCACATTGGGCCGTTGTCGACAGAATGGTCAACGGGTTGAAGCGGCCCGGTCGAGCCGGTGGCGGCGGCTTCTATGAATATCCCGCCGGTGGCAAGAAACGAATCTGGCCCGGCTTGCGTGACCACTTTCCGCCGCGTTCGGCACAAATTCCTCTCGAAGAGTTGTCCGACCGTTTTCTCTTTATCCAAGCCGTCGAAGCCGTGCGCTGCCTCGAGGAAAACGTCATCGAATCTTCCCGGGACGCAAACATCGGTGCGGTGCTAGGCATCGGTTATCCACGGTGGACCGGCGGACCTCTTCAATACATCGACATGATTGGCCCGAAGGCGTTCGCTCTACGTGCCTCCGAACTCGCTACGAAATACGGCGACCGCTTTCTTCCACCGCGCATGCTGGTTCAGATGGCCGACGGTGACCGCCGATTCTGCGCCTGACGAGGGCGGGCCGGGAGCGGAGAACCTTGCGTCGTATCGATTGTGGGTGCGGCCTGCCCAAAGGCCGGGAATAGGCCGATTGCGAGCGAGTCTCTCTTCCCTTCTCGTCCGGCGGAGGCTGGCAAAGGACTCGTTGGACCGAACAGGGCTTGCGGCCATCACAGTCACAATGTATCAATGGTCCAACCAATAAAGGGGAGGGCAGTGGTCATGGCAGGACGAGTTGTCGCCGCGGTACTGGGCTTGTTCCTGTGCAGCGGTTTGGCGGTTGGCGAGCCGCTGAAGATCGGTGTCTTGACTGACATGTCGGGCGTCATCGCCGATACGGTCGGTCGCGGCTCGGTCCTTGCCGCGGAGCTGGCGGTCAGCGACGCCGGCGGCACCGTCCTTGGCCGACCGATCGAGATCGTTTCGGCCGACCACCAATTGAAGCCGGACGTTGGCCTGACCATCGCCCGACGGTGGTTCGACGAGGAGCATGTTGACGCGATTGCCGACGTTCCCGTGTCCACCATCGCTCTCGGAATCCAGAATCTCGCCCATGCGAAGGGAAAGATCGCCCTCATCTCGGGCGCCGGGACAATCGATCTCTATGGCAAATCGTGCTCGCCGACAGGCTTCGTGTGGACATTCGATACCAGCGTTTTGCCGCGCGCCACCGTTCTGAGCGCAGCCGAGTCCGGCGTGAAGAAGTGGTTCGTAGTCGGGCCCGACTATTCCTTCGGACACCAGATGGAGCGGGCGGTTGCCGACGTCGTGAAGGAGACCGGGGGACAACTGGTCGGCACGCGGCGCGCGGCGATAGGTACGTCGGATTATGCCTCGCTCCTCCTGGCGGCGCAGGAAGCGCGACCGGACGCGATTGCCTCGTCCTTTGCCGGCCACGACGGCGTCCTTCTCATCGAGAACGCTGTTGAATTCGGCCTGCTGCAGAAGGGAATGCGCATAGCGAGCCTGATGTTGTTCGACTCCGACGTGCACAGCCTCGGCTTGGACCGCATGAAAGGCATCTATACGACGACAGCATTTTACTGGGATACGGACGACAACACCCGCAGCTTTGCGAAGCGGTTCAGCGAGAAAATGGGACGACCGCCGTCCGCCCTTCAGGCCGGAGTCTATAGCTCGGTCACGCACTACCTGAAGGCCGTCAAGGCTGCGGGCTCGACATCCGGACCGGAGGTCGCAAAGAAGATGCACGAGCTGCCGATCTCGGACCTCACGACCCCTTCGGCCAGGATCCGGGCAGATGGCCGCGTGATGCGCGACATGCTGCTGGTCCAGGTCAAATCGCCGGAGGAATCAAAGGCCCCGTGGGACTATTTCAAGATCGTCCGGCGCATGAAAGCCGAAGAGTTGATGCCGGAGGCGCCCAATCCGGACTGCAAACTGGCAACGCAGTAGCCGATCGGTTTCCAGAACGATCGGGCAGGCGGCCGCGAGAAGTCGAGCGCTTCACCAAACGTGCTCCCACGCCCCGGACAGAACATTGTTAGAGGGATGATGACATCGCCACTGATTTTTCTCGATGGAACGGCTCGCGCGCGCGAAGAGGTGCTGAGCAATGCCGCACGTGCGGCCAGCGGGCTGCATGCTTGCGGAGTCTCCGAGGGCGACACTGTTGCGGTCCTGCTGCGCAACGACTTCGCTTTTGTCGAGGCGACCCACGCCGCTGCGTTGATCGGCGCCTATTGCGTGCCGATCAATTGGCACGGCCGGGCGCAGGAGGTCGGTTATATCCTCAGGGATGCGAAGCCCAAGGTCCTGGTGGCTCATGCCGATCTGCTCGCGGCGGTGCGCAGCGAACTCGGGGAGGCCTTGCGCGGCATTCTGGTGCTGAGCGTACCGACGCCGCCCGAGCTCGTTCGGCAATTCGGCGTTCCACCAGGTGCCGAGGAGCCGGTGGGATCGGACCGCTGCTGGCCGGCTTGGCTGGCGGATTTCCAGCCCTGGAGCGGTGCCCCGCCGCGCAGCCGCGCGACGCTGATCTACACGTCCGGTACGACGGGGAACCCGAAAGGCGTGAAGCGCGAGCCTGCGACGGTTGAGCAGGCCAAGGCGTATGGAGAGCTGATGCGCGCCGTCTACGGCATCGCGCCCGGCGTGCGCGTGTTGATCGGGGGTCCACTCTACCATGCGTCACCGAACGCCTGTTTGCGTCAGGCCATCGCACAGGCCGAGATCATCGCGTTCCAATCCAAATTCGAGCCGGAAGAAACGCTGGCGCTGATCGAGCGGGAAAGGATCACGCATGCGGTGATGGTTCCCACCATGTTCGTCCGCCTGATGCGTCTGCCGGAACAGACCCGCCGCCGATACGATGTGAGCTCTCTGCGATGGGTGATCCACACGGGCGCGCCCTGTGCGCCGGAGATCAAGCAGGCCCTGATGGACTGGTGGGGGCCGGTCATCTACGAGACCTATGGCGGAACGGAGGTCGGAGCGGTGATGCTGAGCACGCCGGACGATTGGCTGGCTCACCCCGGCAGCGTCGGGCGGCTCACGCCGGGCGCCCGGATTGCGCTGTACGGAGAAAACGGTAAGCCGGTCGCGCCGGGCGAGGTGGGCGAGATCTACGTTCGTCAGGACTCGCTGGCGGATTTCGTCTACCTCAACGACGAGGCCAAGCGAAAATCGGTCGAGCGCGACGGGCTGATCAGTGTCGGCGACGTCGGCTATCTCAAGAACGATCGGCTGTATCTGTGCGATCGGCGGTCGGACATGGTGATTTCGGCGGGCGTCAATATCTATCCGGCGGAGATCGAATCGGCTCTGATTCAATGTCCTGGAGTGCGCGATTGTGCTGTGTTCGGCATTCCCGACGATGAGTTCGGCGAGTCGCTGGCTGCCGCGATCGAGCCTGAACCGGGAAGCGAACTCACGACCGAGCAGGTTCGCGCCTATTTGGCCGAACGTATCGCGAAATACAAGGTGCCGCGCCGGATCGATTTCCATGGAGCGCTTCCGCGCGAGGAAAGCGGGAAGATCTTCAAGCGTCGGCTCAAGGAGCCCTTCTGGAAGGACACGGGCCGGCGCATCTGACCGCTATTTTTCCGTCGCGCGCGGGGGCGCAGCACGCTGCGGCGGCAATCCCTTTCTTGGATATTGACGTTTCGGCCGGATGTGAGCGGACGTCATCGCGCGTCGGCGAGAGCGGGTCAGCCTGACGATCCGAATGCGCCCGCCGTTCTCAGTTCAGCAATGCGTTCGGGCCCATAACCGAGAACGTGCTCCAGCACCTCGGTCGTATGCTGCCCGAGAGTCGGGGCAGCGATCGGGTCGAGAACAGGCGTTTCGCTGAAACGCAATGGGGATCCGATGTTCGGTATGTCGCCTGCTGTCGGATGCGGAATGGACGACGCGAGCGCACGCTCGGCCATTTCGAAAGAGCTGAAAGCGTCTTCGATCGTTCTGACGACGCCGGCCGGCACGCCCGCGGCCTGCATCTTGGCAGCCCACCGTTCGCTGGAGTGGCCGGCAAGAATCCCTTCGATGATGGCGGTCAACTCGTCGCGATGCGCCATCCGGTCGCGGTTGCTTACGAAGCGAGGATCCTCGGCCAGGTCAGGCCGCTCCAGCACGTTCGTGACAAGGCGACGAAAGGTTCGATCATTCGCGCAGGTGACATAGAGCGGGCCGTCTGCCGTCTGGAAGGTGCCCGTCGGCGTGCTATCGGCGCTGCGGTTGCCGGCGCGAGTCGGATTGCGACCCGTCGCAAGATAGTTCATCGCGTGAAAGCCCAGCATCAGCGCAGCGGTATCGAACAACGCTGTCTCGACACGCTGCCCCAGCCCAGTGTTCTGGCGTGCGGTCAAGGCGCCGAGCACGGCAATCGCGGCCGTCATGCCAGTGGAGATGTCCATGATCGCGGGGCCGGTGCGGACACCTGGCTGGTCCGAAAAACCGTTCATCGACATGAAGCCGGTCTCGGCCTGGATCACCGGATCGAAGCCCAGACGATCAGCCATTGCGCCGTCGCGGCCATAGGCCGAGACGCTGCAATAAATCAGGCGAGGGTTGAGCTGATGCATCGCATCGTAGCCGAGGCCGAACCGTTCCATCACCCCGCACGAGAAATTCTCCACCAGGATATCGGCTGATGCGACGAGTTCAATTGCGATTTTTTGCGCAGCTTGGCTCGCAAGATCGAGCGCAATGCCTTTCTTGTTCCGATTGACCCAGAGGAACGGCACGCCTTCACCGCCGAGGTGAGGTTGGAAACGACGAAAATCGTCCCCGTTCGCCGCGTTCTCGATCTTGATCACGTCGGCGCCCATATCCGCTAGAAAGAGCGTGCACATGGGTCCCGCGATGAAGTGCGAGAAGTCGATGACACGCAATCCTTGAAGCGCGGAGGGCGCGCCAGGCGTTCTCGGGCGCGGCGGCGGAAGCTGCGGACGGCCTGTCGTGGTCATGTCACCTCCCGGGGCAAACAGCTATCGCGGCAGTCCCAGCCCGCGTTGGGCGATCAGGCTGCGCTGGATTTCGTTGGTGCCGATGCTGATGACCCACATCAGCGAATGCCGGAGCATCTGTTCAATGCGCCCGCGCAGGACCGCGCCTGGGCTGTGTTCGCTGAGCAGCGCCTCCGGCCCCAGCAGGTCCAGCGCGGTCTCGCCGAAACGCTCCATCAGTTCGCCGGAATAGACCTTGCTAACGGCAGCCTCGTCCGGGGGCGTCTCGCCCTTGTCCACCTGCTCGGCACAATAGACCATCATGCGCCGCCCGGCTTCGATCTCGGCCGCGAGCGCGCCGATCCTGGCGCGCACGAGCGGATCGTGCCGCATCGGGATGCCGTGGCGCTTGGCGGTCCGGAGATGCTCGCACAGCAGTTCGAACATGTGGGCGACCTTCAAGACGATGCCGCCGCCGATGAAGCCGCGTTCGGTCGCCAATGCCCCGGTCAGGACCTTCCATCCTTCCCCCTCGGCACCGATCCGATTTTCGGCAGGTACCCGCACGTCGTCATAGAAGATGTTGGCGAAGGTGCCGCCATACATCGTCTCTGAGGGGCGGATCGCAATCCCGGGCGTCGTCATCGGAACGATGAACATCGTGATGCCCGCATGAGGCGGGGTCGCGTTCGGATCGGTCCGGGTCGCGAGCAGCATATACTCGCCCCAATAGGTCGTGGTCCAGATCTTCTGTCCGTTGATCACATAGTGCTCGCCGTCGCGGACCGCGCGCGTCTTCAGCGACGCGAGATCGGAGCCAGCCTGGGGCTCGCTGTAGCCCATGCCGTAGATGGCCTCCCCGCGCAGGATTTCCGGCAGGTAGCGCTGCTGCTGCTCCGGCGTGCCGTAGACCTGAAGCATGGCCGCCTGCACGGGCGCGCCGGCACGCGGGGCTTCGGCGTGCTCCATCTCCTCCATGAAGGCGATCTGCTCGAAGGCGCCACGCTCCTGTCCGCCGAACCGCTTCGGCCAATTCAGTCCGATCCAGCCGGTCATGCCGAGCGCCCTGGCGAACTCGCGGTCATATTCGCGTTCGCGAAAGGAGAGCTGCTCGTGCCGCGCACGGCGCTCGCCCGACCAATACGCGTCGAGCCAGGCTCGCACCTCACGGCGGAAGGCATTGCCGGCCGGTCCCAGATCGTAGTCCGGAAACCGGATTTTCCCGTCCCCGTCGAGAAAATGGCTCGCGAGTCGTTCGGCCGGCGGGCGTTGGCCGCCATGGCGAAGCATGCTGACATGGACCTGTCGGAAGTGCCGCGGAGCCTCATGCTCCTCGCTATAGCCAATCGCGCCGAAGGCGTGCTGGGTCTCGAGCGACACCTGGCGAAGAGAACCGCTAGCCGTCGCCAGGGCTGCGGCTGCGAACCAGCGCCATTGCGCGGCTTCCAAGTCATATTGAGCTGCGGCATTCGCGATCGTGAGCTGAACCGCGCGCAAGGCGATGTGGCAGTTCGCGAGCTTGTGCTGAATGGCCTGGAAGCGCCCGATGGGTTGCCCGAACTGCCGACGTTCGCCGGCATAGGCAACGGCCTGCTCGAATGCGCGCTGGGCTGCACCGAACGCCCGCGCGGTCTCCGCCACGGCCGCGACTGTGAGCAGGTCTCGGACCTCGGCAGCCGTGGACGGCACCAGGACGACTGGAACCGCATCGATCCGTACCCGCCACCAACCAGCCTTTCCCATCATCGGGCTCGGCTCAGCGGCGACACCTTCGCTGGTGTTGATGATGGCCAGAGCTGGGCCGGGCACGAATATGGCCAGATGCGTAACGATGTCGGCGGATTCGACGAAGCCCAAGTCCGCAATCAGGCGGCCTGCTTCCATTTTCGCCCAACCTGCGGCTCCCTCATGATCGAAGCCTGCGAAAGACACGGCGACTACCGCGTCACCGCTACGGAGGTCATCTACAAGCGAACTGAGAGCGTGGGCATCGCCGCGGGCTCGAAGCTGCATGAGGTTGATCAAGGCTGCATCCGCGAGCGGTGCACGGCAGCTGGCACGGCCGGCCTCTTCCTGGACCAGCACGATCTCGCGCAAGCCGCCTTCGGCGGGAGAGGCCGCAATCTGGGTCAAGCCCTGAGCGGCCAGTTGCTTCCAGAGCCTTGGGGGCACCTGAGCAGCCTTGTCCCACAAGTCCTCGAAGAATCCCCGGACGGCTTCTTGCAGGATCCGGCGATCCTCGTCCGACGGCAACTCCCGCAGCATTCTGGTGGCTACTCCCCGTTTGGTCCTACCATTCTACATTTGTGAGAAGTCTGGGTCAACGCCAACGCGCTATGGCGAGAATCGTCAGCTTCGCCTATATTTCCTTGCAGCTTCGAACCATCGGGTGGATATGAGCGCTTCACAATTGCCGGCCAAATCCAACGCAGAGGCTGCGCCGATTGCGCAGTTCCAACGAATTAAATCGTCCCGCGCGTTCGATGAGATTGCCGCTCAGATCCGAACGGAGCTTTCCTCCGGCAGACTTACGGTCGGCAACCGTCTGCCTTCCGAGCGTGCGCTGTCGGAGCAATTTGGCGTCTCTCGCAATACCCTTCGTGAGGCCTTGCGTTCGCTCGAGCATGCCGGTCTCATCCGCCTGCAGAAGGGCGCCCGCGGGGGCGCATTCATCAGCCAGCACAGCGGCGAAGCCATCGCGACCGGGTTGATGGACATGTACCACGTCGGTACCATCCAGCCCGCACAGTTGACCGAGGCCCGCATCTGGCTCGAATCGGTCGTTGTCCGAGAAGCGTGCCGGCGCGCAACGGCCGCAGACATCGAGATGCTGAACCGTAATATCGATGAAGCGCAGGAAGCGCGCCGCCGGGGCGACTTCGCAGGCCGCGCGGAGAGGCACATCGAATTCCACAGAATGCTAGCGCGTCTCACGGACAATCCGATCATGGTCATCGTCATGAACGGGGTGCTCGATGTGCTCACTCATTTCGTGCAGCGGATCGGCGAGTATGACAACAGCTTCGTGTTGCCGTCGCGGCGCCGCTTCATGGATCATTTTGCTGCAGGCGACGCTGAAGCTGCCGTGGCCGAGATGGAATCCTGCCTGAAGCGGCTGCAGCGAAGCTATATGTCGCGCATTCAGGCCGCGGAAGGTGTGTCAGGTGTGTCGGCTACCAAGGCCGCTCCACGCGCCCGCCGGTCTCCGCCGGCCGCCCAGCGCTAAATCCACTTACTGCGCAACGCGACCCTCGTCTGTCGAGCAGCCGATGCGTCCACTCCGGATGGCATGCGGACACGCGTGGCTGGCCGACCCCCGATCACGTCCGAATTGTCCGGCACGAATCCGCGCGGTCTCGTCGCCGCCGGCCGTGGGTCCGTTGACACGGCATCCGACCCTCGCTAAATTGCCAATGGTTCAACCAATAGGTCGCGGACAAATGGCTGCAAATCCCTCCCTCGGAGAGACGCTGGCGGTGTTGCTGGCGCGCGATATCGCCGATGGCGAGAAGGTCATCATCGGAACCAATTCCGACATTCAGCTTGCCGCCTGCAATCTCGCGCGCCGCCTGCAGGCGCCGCGCTTGTGGTGGATCTCCGGTCCGGGCGGAATGGTCAATCCGACGCGCGATCATCTGCTGTCGACGGCCGACTACGAGAACCTCGAGTCGGCGGAGTCCTGGATGGATCTGCCGGTCATGATCGACTTCATCGACTGGAAGATCCACTTCTTCGATTTCGCCATCCTGTCGGCGCTGCAGGTCGACCGCTTCGGCAACATCAACACGGTGGTGGTCGGTGATCAGCGTAAGCCGCGCGTACGCGGGCCGGGAACCGTCGGCATCAGTGCGCTTTGCGGTCTCGCCAAGCGGTTCTATGTGTGCCTGACGCGTCACGACCGCAGCGCGTTCGTGCCGCGGGTCGATTTCCTGTGCGGAGCCGGTCACATGGAAGGCGGTGATTCCCGCGAGCGCACGGGATTGCCGCCTGGCGGCCCCAGACTGGTGCTGTCCCCGCTTGGAGTTTTCGATTTCGTGCCGGACAGCAAGGCCATGCGCGTGAGGTCGATCAGCCCCGGCGTGACGCTCGAGCAGATCCGCGACTCCACGGCCTTCGACATCGTCGTCGAGGGCATGCCCCCTGTGACGACCATGCCCACCGATCAGGAGCTCGCGCTGCTGCGCGAACATGTCGATCGGCGCGGCGATCTCCGGCGCAAGTTTCCCTGACCGTGCGGCGGATCTCCTTCCATCAGACTGACAGGCAAGCCGAAGTCCCATGACAAAGAGCAAGATCGTTTCCGTCGATGAGGCCGTAGCCGAGATCCCGGACGGAGCCAAAGTTGCCCTTGGCGGTTGGATATTCAATTCGCAGCCGATGGCGCTCGTACGCGCGTTGATCCGCAAAGGAGCTCGCGACCTGCATTTGATCCCTGCGCCCGGCTCGATCGCGCCGGACATGCTGATCGGTGCGGGATGTGTTGCCTCCACCGTCTGCGTCTTCATCAGCTTTGAGCAGTTCGGTCTGGCGCCGCATTTCCGTCGTCAATCGGAGAACGGCACGCTCAAGGTCTACGATCTGGACGGTCCTGCTATTGCGGGCGGATTGCGCGCGGGAATTTGCGATTTGCCCTACATGCCCGTGCCGGACCTCTGCACCGACCTGCCGAAATTTGCGCCGGAGCATTATTGGCCGCTCCCGTCCAAGCCTGGCGAGCGCAGGATGCTCGCCGTCGCGGCCGTCAAGCCGGATGTCTGCCTGCTGCACGCGCAGCAAGCCGACGAGCACGGCAACGTTCAGCACCTTGGGCCGCCGTTCTTCGACGCGATGATCGCCCAGGCGTCCCGGCGGGTCATCGTCTCGGTCGATCGCATCGTGTCGACCGACACGATCAGGCGCAGCAATCATCTGACCAAGCTGCCGAGCGCCATGGTCGACGCGGTCGTCGAGGCGCCATTCGGCGCGCATCCGACCGCTTCACCTTCGCTCTATCGCTCCGATGAAGCGCATCTGAAGGACTATGTGAAGAGCAGCGCCAGTGCCGAGACATTCAGCGCCTATCTCGATCGCTACGTGCGGAGCGCCTCGTCCAGCGTTTATCTCGATACGATCGGTGGCAGCCGGCTGGCGGCGCTTGCCGTATCAGAAACCAATCTGAAATGAGCGTCGATATGGCAATCGGACCGGCCCGGCCAGGAATCCTCGACGGAATCCGCGTCCTCGACTTCACCGCGATGATGTCCGGCCCTTATTGCACGCGGTTGATGGCGGACATGGGCGCAGAAGTAATCAAGGTGGAGCCCCCGGAGGGCGATCACATCCGGTTGCGTCCGCCGCTGCGGGATGGGCGAAGCGCCTATTTCTCCCAGCTCAATGCCGGCAAGAGCAGCATCGCCCTGGATCTCAAGCAGCCCGCGGCCCGCAAGCTGATCTACGATCTGGTGCCCCGGTGCGATGTGCTCGTGGAGAACTACCGCCCCGGCGTCATGCAGCGGCTCGCGCTGGACTACGAAACCCTTGCGAAGATCAATCCCAAGCTCGTGTACTGCTCGATCTCGGGGTTCGGCCAGGAGGGCTCGTGGTCCGGACGGAGCGCGTATGCGCCGGTGCTGCACGCAACCTCGGGCTACGACATGGCGAACCTCGACTATCAGGAGGGGAATGTCGAGCGTCCGCTGAAGAACGGAATCTTCATCGCTGATGTTCTCGGTGGCTCGACGGCATTCGGAGCCATTCAAGCCGCACTGTTTCGGACGCTCAAGACCGGGCAGGGCGACTATATCGACGTATCGCTGCTCGACGCCATGGTCGGCATGCTGGTGTACGAGTGCCAGGAAGCGCAATTCCCGGCCGAGCGCCGCCGGCCGGTCTATCGACCCACGCAGGCGAGCGATGGCTTCCTGCTCGTCGCCCCCGTGAGCCAGAACAACTTCGAGGCTTTGGCGCGCGGCGTCGGTCATCCGGAATGGATCACCGATGCGCGCTTCGCAACCAGCAGCGCCCGCGAGCATCACTGGTCCGAATTGATGAACCTGCTCGACGGCTGGGCGGCATCGCGAGCTTCAGCGGAATGCGAGGCGACCCTAACCGAAGCCGGCGTGCCGTGTTCTCAATACCGGACCATCCGTGAGACGATGGCGCTGCCGCCTATCCAGGAGCGCGGCGTCTTTGAGGAGATCGATGACGGCGCCGGGCCGCTGCTCATTCCAAACCCCGCATTCCGGTTCGCGCAGAGCGCGGCCAATGTCCGGAACAAGGTGCCTGCGCTCGGCGAGGATGGGCCAAGGTTGTTGCAGAGCCTTTTGGGACTGAGCCCGCAGGAGATCGCGGCGCTGCGCGAGGGCAAAGTTCTTCGAGGCGCGGAAGAGAGGATCGTCGCGGCAGCCGAGTAGCCGCGACGGCGCATCAGGAATGTCGAAGTCGTCGATCGCCTGCCGCTGGGCTTCCTTCCTGAACCCGCGAGCACTGCGACATGAAGGAGGGACCGGGGTTGAGCGCTGCGAATTTTCCAATCCCCGACAACATCGTCGCCGTGCTGACGGACCCTTCAGCCTACGGCACTCAACGCATCTTCGATGCCTATCGCTGGCTGCGCGTCAATCAACCGCTCGGGAAGGCCAGTCCGCGCGGGTTCAACCCTTTCTGGGTCGTGACGCGCCACGCGGACATTCAGACCATTAGCCAGCAGAGCCAGCTGTTTCGCAGCAGTGATCGCCCGGTGGCGTTGCTGAGCAGCAAAGCCGAAGCCAAGATCGAGGCGGCGACGGGGGGCAACGGCCTCCTCCGCACCCTGGTGCAGATGGATGCTCCCGATCATCCCAAGTTCCGTGCATTGACGCAGAAATGGTTCACGCCGGGTAATCTGCGTTCGATCGAAGGCAGGATTCGCGACATCGCAAGAAGCTATGCGGACCGCCTCACCGCGTCCGGCCAGCATTGCGACTTCGTGTCCGAAATCGCGCTCGGGTTTCCGCTGCGGGTGGTCATGGCGATTCTGGGCGTCGATCCGGATCATGAGCCCAAGATGTTGCGCTTGACGCAGGAGTTCTTCGGCACCAAGGACCCGGATAACGCGCGCAAGGGTCGAAACGACGGTGCCACGGCTCTATCGGATGTCGTATTGGAGTTCGGCGAGTTCTTCTCGTCTGTGGTTGCGGACCGGCGCGCCAACCCGTCCGATGATCTTGCAAGCGTCATCGCCAACGCGCAGATCGACGGCGAATCGATCTCGGACCTGGATGCGCTCAGCTATTTCGTGACCATCGCGACCGCCGGCCACGACACCACATCGTCCTCGAGTGCAGGCGGGATGTGGGCGCTTTGCGAACATCCGCAGCAGTTCGAAAGGCTGAAAGCCGATCCTGGCCTGATCCCCGGCTTCGTCGACGAGGCGATCCGCTGGACCACGCCGGTCAAGCATTTCATGCGCACGGCCGCCGAGGACACCGAACTGGACGGCCGCTCCATCAGGCGCGGCGATTGGCTCATGCTGTGCTACGCCTCTGCGAATCGCGACGAGGCCGTCTTCCAGGATCCCGACACGTTTCGGATCGATCGCTCGCCGAACCGCCATCTCGCCTTCGGCTACGGAGCCCATCTGTGTCTGGGGCAATATCTTGCCAAGCTCGAGATGCGGATCCTCTTCGAAGAATTGTTGCAGCGGATTTCCTGCGTTGAGCTCGACGGCGAAGGAGCAACGACCGTGTCCTGGTTCGTCAACGGGCCCAAGCGCCTCCCGATCCGCTTCCAACTCCGTTGATCCATCCCCTACATCTCGCTTCCGCATGATTTGACGGCACTGCGCAATCTGTAACGGAGAAGACGAGCATGAAGATCACAGCCGCAGTTGCAGTTGCGCCGGAGCGACCGTTCGAACTGATCAGCTGCGATCTGTCGGATGATCTTGCGCCCGGAGAGCTGCTCGTACGGGTCGAGGCTTGCGGCATCTGCCATACCGATCTCGCGGTGAAACTGCAGCACCTCCCCGTGCCGCTCCCCAAAATTCTCGGTCATGAGGGCGCGGGCGTGATCGAACGCGTCGGTCCGGGCGTGGTCGGGCTGGCCGAGGGCGATCACGTGCTGATGAGCTTTGGCTCGTGCGGCGCATGCGGACAGTGCCAACTCGGCGCGCCCGGCTATTGTGATGAGTTCGGGATGATCAACCTGTTCGGTCAGCGGCGCGGTGGCTCAGGCCTCCGCTACCGCGGCGCTGAGCTTAGCGGCTACTTCTTTGCGCAATCGGCGTTCGCAACCCATGCCATTGCCACGGCCCGAAACGTGGTGAAGGTCGGCAACGATCTGCCGCTCGCGCTGCTCGCGCCGATGGGCTGCGGGATCCAGACCGGCGCGGGTGCGGTAATGAACGTGCTGACCCCTCGGGCTGGTGCGTCGATCGCCGTGTTCGGCGTCGGCGCGGTCGGGATGGCGGCGATCATGGCCGCCAAGCTGGCGGGCTGCGGCACGATCGTTGCCGTCGACATCCGCGATGAACGTCTTGCCCGTGCGCGTGACATCGGAGCAACCCACATCGTGGATGGCCGGACACCCGATCTGGCCAAGGCCGTTGCCGCGCTCGGCCGTGGCCGCGGCGTCGATCACTCGCTCGACACCACGGGCGTGCCCGAGGTGGTCGCCGCTTCGATCGCGTGCCTGCGGCAGCGGGGCTCATCCGCCCAGGTGGCCGCGCCGCCGCGCGGGACGCGGTTTCCCGTGGAGGCAAGCGTTCTGGTCGGCGGAGGTCTGACGGTCCGGGGCGTCGTCGAGGGTGATGCCGTGCCCACGATCTTCCTGCCGAGGCTCGTTGATTTTTTCCGCCAGGGGCGGCTGCCGCTCGACAGGATCGTCAGCTTCTATCCGTTCGAAAAGATAAACCAGGCGGTCGAAGACATGGAAGCCGGCGCAACCGTCAAGCCAGTGCTGCGGATGAACTGAACAAGAAGCGAGGGGAGGACGCGATGCAAGAAACGAGTTTAGACCAAGCGATCGTCGACCACGAAACCTACGGGGCTCTCGACAGGCAGCATGCCCTGTTCTCGACCCTTCGCAAGCAGGATCCCGTACATTGGACTGAACCTCCGGGCTTCCGTCCGTTCTGGACCATCAGCAAGCATCAGGACGTCATCGAGATCGAACGGCAGAACGAGAAGTTCATCAACGCGCCCCGCACCAAGCTGTTGTCCATCGATTTCGAGACAAAGGTCCGGGACGCGATGGCAGGCCGACCAATGCTGGTCCGCGCGATCAATCAGATGGATAATCCGGACCATGCCAAGTACAAGAAGATTACGCATGCCTGGTTTCAGCCGCGTGAAGTGCGCCATCTGGAAGACAGGATCGCCGTGATCGCACGGACCAGTGTCGACCAGATGCTTGGAAAGGGGACCGAGTGCGACTTCTATAAAGATGTCGCAGGGTGGTATCCGCTCAGGGTCATCATGCTGATTCTCGGAATCCCGGATGAGCATGGCCCGCGATTGCTCGATATCACTCGAGCTTATTTCGGCGGTGGCGATGCGGAGGTGCAGCGCGGCAACGACCTGATCGATGCCACCTTCGCCTATGTGAACTTCTTCAAGGAAGTGGCGCGGGAACGACGGCGGAACCCCACCGACGACCTCGCGAGCATCATTGCGACGGCCGAGGTCGACGGCGAGCCGATAGGCGAGTTCGAGACCTCGTCCTATTATGTGGCGCTCGCCAGTGCTGGTCACGACACGATCAGCGCAACTCTCTCCGGCGGTCTGCTCGCCTTGATCGAGAATCCCGGAGAAATGCGAAAGCTGAAGCAAAATCCCGATCTTATTCCTGCCGCTGTCGAGGAAATGGTGCGCTGGGTATCTCCGGTGAAGCATTTCTTCCGGACCGCGACGGAGACCTATACGTTGCGCGGCAGGACCATCAAACAAGGCGATCATCTGCTGCTGGCCTATCCCTCTGCAAATCGGGATGAGGATGCCTTCGAGTCTCCCTTCGCATTCGTCGCCGACCGGACCCCGAACCGCCACGTCGGCTTCGGTTTCGGCATTCACGCCTGCCTCGGACTATATCTCGCCAAGGTCGAAATGATCGCCTTCATGCGCGAACTGCTCTCGCGCGTCGACGGGATCGAACTTGCTGGCGAGCCGGCCTGGACCGAGACATCCTTCGTCGGCGGTTTGAAGCGGCTTCCGATCCGCTTCTCGCGACTTTATTAGGCGATGGTCGATCTGCGCGCCCGGAAACCGAGATTGGCGGGCGACATGAATGGAGCTCAAGGATGGATCTGACGCCGAGCGAAGCGCAGCAGATGCTGCGCCATAGCGCCGAGCGGTTTATCGCTGAACAGTACGACCAGGCGGCACGTCGCTATGCGATGCAGGATCCTATGGGATTCAAGCGCGAGAACTGGCGCAAGTTCGCCGATCTGGGCTGGCTCGGGCTTCCGTTTGCGGAGGAGGTTGGCGGCTTTGGCGCAGGACCCGTCGAGGTCGCGATCCTGATGGAGGAGTTCGGCCGCGGGCTTGCGACCGAGCCTTATCTCTCGACGGTGCTGCTGGCTGGGACCCTGATTGCGGAATGCGGCACGGACGGGCAGCGGACAAGCCTGCTGCCGTCCATCATCAACGGCGAGCGTCTGCTATCGTTCGCTCACTACGAGTCGGATGCAAGGGCAGGCCTTTCCGAGGTCCACACTGTGGCGCAGACCGACAAGCAGGGTTGGATGCTCCACGGCCGCAAGATCGCCGTGCTCGACGCAGCGTCTGCGGACGCCCATATCGTGTCGGCGCGCTTGCCCGATGCGCAGGGGGCTGGAATTGTTCTGTTCCTGGTGCCGAAGGATGCCGCGGGGCTGAGGCTGCGCGATGCACCACGGCTAGGTGGGGGCCGCGTCGCGGAGCTGACATTCGAACAGGCTCGGCTTCCGCCGGATGCGCGGCTTGGAGGGGGCGGGGATGCGCTGCCGGCGATCGAAGGTGTCGTCGATCGGGCGATTGCCGCACTCTGCGCCGAGGCCGTCGGCATGATGCGAAGCATGTTCGACGCCACGCTCGACTACACGAAGGTGCGCAAGCAATTCGGTCGGCCGCTCGGGGCCAACCAGGTGATCCGTCACAGGCTGGCCGACATGTATGTGCAATGCGAGGAAGCCCGAGCGATGGCGTCGCGCGCGGCTCTTTTCGTGGGTGCCGATGCCGGTCCGACGCAGCGATCGCTCGCCGCATCCGGAGCCAAGGCCAAAATCGGCCGCTGCGCACGGAGTGTCGCGGAGCAGGCGGTGCAACTTCACGGTGCGATGGGCGTCACGGACGAGCTCGACCTCGGACTCTATTTCAAACGGCTGTTGGCGTTCGAAGCGCTTTTTGGCAGCGTGGACTACCATCTGCAGCGTCACGCCAAGCTGTTTGGCAACTCCCGATCTGAATGAGATCAGTCATGTCGATATTGCTCAAGCCCGATGAGTTGTGCTTCAGAGATGAGGTGCGGGCATTCATCGCGGCCCGTCTTTCGCCCGAACTGCGGCGGGCCAGTTCTCTCAATGTCTCCTTCTTCTCCGATCCCGACATCGTCGCGCCATGGCAAACGGCTTTGCACGAGCGGGGCTGGGTCGCACCCGGTTGGCCTAAGGAGCATGGCGGCCCCGGCTGGACCGCGAGGCAGCGATGGATCTTCGAATCCGAGTGTGCCGCAGCAGGCGCGCCGCAGCTATCTCCCATGGGCATCAAGATGGTCGGACCCGTCTTGATGCGCTTCGGGACCCCGGAGCAAAAGAAGTTCTACCTGCCCCGCATCCTCAGCGGCGAAGATCGATGGTGCCAGGGCTATTCGGAGCCTGGCTCGGGATCTGACCTTGCCTCGCTGACGACACGCGCCGTTCGCCATGGCGATCATTACATCGTCAACGGCACCAAGATTTGGACAACGCACGCGCACTTCGCAAACCGCATGTTCGCGCTGGTTCGAACCAGCGATGAACCGCGGCAACAGGACGGCATCAGCTTCCTGCTCATCGACATGGCGTCGCCCGGCATCACGATTCGCCCGATCACGATGATCAGCGGCGACCATGACGTCAATCAGGTGTTCTTCGACGGTGTGGAAGTTCCGGTGACCAATCTCGTCGGCGAGGAGGGACGGGGCTGGACGTGCGGCAAGTATCTGCTGGAATTCGAGCGGGGCGGCGGAATCAACTCGCCGAAACTGAGACATGCGCTTGAGAAGGTGCGGGAACTGGCCAACTCCGACCTGTCTTGCAAGGCGATATCGCACCCGGAGATCGCGACCAAACTGTCGGACATCGAACTCGACGTCCAGACATTGGAGTTCCTCGAGCTGCGGGTGTTGTCAGCCTTGCAGAGAGGCGAAAATCCAGGACCGGTGTCGTCGGTCCTCAAGCTGCGTGCGAGCGAGATCCACCAGGCCATCTCGCGCGTGGGAGTTGAAATGATCGGGCAAAATGCACTGGTGGAGGAAAGGCGCCGTCCTCTCCATGCTCTCAATGACGAGCCGATCATCCCAGAAGAATTGCTAAGCGTGGTGGCACGTCATCTCAACGGCCGCGCCAACACGATCTTCGGCGGGAGTTCGGAAATCCAGCGCGACATCATCGCCAAGCAGGTGCTCGGGCTTTGAGGAAATCACCATAAGAGGTGATGCGGCCGCCCGGAGATCGTCCTGCAAGGTACCTCAGACCATGGCGGGGATCTGGCAAGCTTCCGCATATTCCCGCTTCAGCTTCACAATCAGATCCGCGACGGTCGGAATCTCGTCGATCAAATCGATTCCTTGACCTGCGCTCCACAGGTTCTTCCAGGGCTTTGCGCTCTCAGGCAGATGGTCGTGCCGCATGCCCTTGCCCATCGGGTCGGGCAAGGCGTCCGGATCGAGGCCCGCAGCGCGCAACGACGCGGCCAGCCAGTTCGCGGCGACGCCGGCAACCTTCTCCGTATAAATCAGGTCTGCGGACGTCTGCGATACGATCATGCGCTTGTATTCGTCGGGCGCCAGCGACTCCTTCGTAGCGATGAACCTGGTCCCGAGATAAGCTAGGTCGGCACCGAGCACTTCTGCCGCGCGTATGGTGGCGCCGTCGGAAATGGCGCCGGCCATGACGATCGTTCCGTTGAAGATCGAGCGGACCTTGCGGACCAATGCGAGGTGGCTGATCGTGCCGGAGTGGCCACCGCCTCCAGCGCCGATGCAGATCAGGCCATCGACGCCGGCGGCCATGGCGCGCTCGGCGAACGGGATGCTGGTGATGTCGTGGAAGACCTTTATCCCACGATCATGCGCCTGTTGCACGATGATCTTGGGATTGCCGCCGACGGTGATGACGATGTCGACATTTTGTTCGACGCACAGATCGAGGTGACTCCCGATCTGGTCTTCCGGCGTCTTTGCAGACAGGTTCACGGCGAGCGGACCGACCGGTCCCGGCGCCTGCGCGGCGTGTTCGCGCAAATCCGCGGAGATCGTGCGCAGCCACTCAGCGAATTCGTCGAACGAGCGGGCGTTTTGGCGTGGCAGGGCGCCAATCACGCCCGCCTTGCAGGCCTCGCGGACGAGATCAGGGCCGCTGACAAGGAACATCGGTGCGCAAACGGCGGGCAACGAAAGCGTTCGCCGAAGCTTTGGGTCAAGCGCCATGAAGCTGCTCCTGGGCCGTTCGTCAGCCCTGTTCCGGGGCGAACATCGGGATCATCGTCCCGTCCTCCGCGGGCTTGAATACGACGTGGACACGTTGCCCGATGCGCAGCGAATCGAGATTGCAATCGACGATATTGCTCAACATCGTGATGCCCTCGTCGAGCCGCACATAGGCGATCGCGTAGGGTGTGGGGCCGGCACGGCGGGTGACGCTGACGCTATAGATCTCACCCTTGCCGGTGACATCGCTCCATTCGGTGTCTCCGAGACAATAGGGACAAAGCGGCCGCGGATACCAATGCGGCTTGCGGCAGGAAACGCAGACCTTCACGCGGAACGCCCCGACTGCCGTTGCGGCAAAGAATGGCGCGGTTGCGGGGTCGTGCACCGCTAGGCCGAGCGGGCGGTCCTGATACATCGTCGTCATCTCACGCGCGCTCCATGATCAGGGTGGCACTGCCATGGCGCGAGCCGAGCAAGCCGCCTGTGCCTTGGGCGAGGGCAAGGTTGCAATCCGGGACCTGCACTTTGGCGTGGGTTTCGCCGCGCAGTTGGCGGACGGCCTCGATGACCTTGGTGATGCCCCCGCGATTGGCGGGATGGTTGTTGCAAAGTCCGCCGCCGTCGGTGTTGAACGGCAGCTTGCCTACTCCGGAAATCAGATTGCCATCCGCAACGAAAGCTCCGCCCTTGCCTTTCTCACAGAACCCGAGATCTTCGATCTGCATCAGCACGGTGATGGTGAAGCTGTCGTAGATCGAGGCATAGTCGATGTCGGAAGGCTTGACACCGGCTTCCTCGAACGCGCGAGGACCGGACCATGCTGCTCCCGAAAACGTCAAGTCGACCTGCCCGTTCAACTGACCCTTGATCGCTTCGCCAGCGCCGAGAATATTGACGACGGGTCGCTTGAGCGAGCGCGCGATCTCCGGGCGGACGACGACCAGGGCACCACCGCCGTCACTGACGACGCAGCAGTCGAGGCGATGCAAGGGATCGGAAATCATCGGCGAGGCGAGGACATCGTCGACCGAGACCTGATCGCGCAACATCGCATTCGGATTATACTGCGCGTGGGTTGCGGCCGCGACCTTGATCCATGCCAGCTGTTCGCTGGTCGTGCCGTACTCGTACATGTGCCGGGCCGCCGCCAGCGCATACATGTTGACCGTCACGGGAGCATAAGGCGCCTCCCAGGGCACGTCGGGTGTTCCCGCGCCGACGAGTCGTGGCGCTACGCCGCTTGATCCCTCGCTTCGCGGCCGCCCCGCGAGCGTGATCAGAGCCACGTTACACTTGCCCATGGCAATCGCCTGGGCGGCATGCGAGACGTGAATCAAATAGGCGGACCCGCCGGTGTCGGTGCTGTCCACATGGCGGGGCCGCAGTCCCAGATAATCCGCCATGCTGTTCGCGCCGAGTCCTGGCGCGTCGCCTGCGCAGAAATAGCCATCGACATCCTCGAGGCGCAGGCCAGCATCTTCCAGGGCTCCGCGCGCACATTCAGCGTGCAACTGGGCGACCGTCTTATCCGGTGCTTTTCGGGTCGGGTGCTCATAGGCGCCTGCTATGCAGGCCTTTCTTCGAATACTCATCAGGTCTCTCGCGCTCGCGTCAGCCCGTGGCCGCTCATCTGCATAGGGCATCGTTGACCACGACCGGCGGGCTGTATATCATTGGTTCAACCAAAGACCAAGGCTGTATCTGTTTCTTGGCGGGGGACCAGACCCGGGGGAGCGATGGTTGATTATGCAAAGACGCGGGCTTGGCGTTCCAGCGAGGTCCGCCACGTCTACACGGCGAGAGACACCATTCTCTACGCGCTCGGTGTCGGTGCCGCGAGCGGCCCATTGGACGAGCGGCAACTGCGCCTCGTCTACGAGAAGGATCTCGTGCCACTTCCGACCATGGCGACCGTTCTAGCCTCGCCGGGTGCCTGGATGAGGGACAATGCGGAGCTCGGAATCAATTTCGCGAAAATGGTGCATGGCGAGCAATCCGTGCAGATGCATGCTGCGCTTCCTTCGAGCGGAATTCTGGTCGGCAAGAGTCGTGTCGCGCGGCTCGTCGACAAGGGCGAGGGCAAGGGCGCCATCATGTACGTCGAGAAGGAACTGTGGGACGAAACGGACAAACGATTGGTGGCCGTCAGTGAGCAGGTGCTCTTGCTGCGCGGCGATGGCGGCTTCTCACAAGTTTCCGGCGGCGATGAACCCGCCGCCGCTCCGCCGCCCGTCCCGGATCGTACGCCGGACCGCGTCGTCACCTTGCCTACGCGCCCGGACCAGGCGGTACTTTATCGTCTGTCGGGAGACCTCAACCCTCTGCATATAGACCCCGCGGTTGCCAGCAAGGCCGGTTTCCAGAAGCCCATCCTGCACGGGCTTGCGAGCTATGGATTTGCCTGTCGCGGCCTGGTGGAGAGCTTCTGCGACGGAGATCCCGCACGGCTGAAGACGATCCGGGCGCGCATGTCTGCGCCGGTCTTTCCTGGGGACACGATCCGGCTCGAATGCTGGCGCCTCGACGACCGCATCGCATTTCAGGCGCGGGTCGTCGAGCGCGACGCGCTGGTCCTCAGCCATGGCTGGGCCACGACCTGATACGGCCGGACGGCACGTACAAGATGATGGACTTCACCGGAGACTAAGGAACTGCGAATGACGAAGAACATGGTGTCGCTACAAGGCCGGACGATCGTCGTCACCGGCGCCGCGCAGGGGATCGGCAAGGCAACGACAGACTTGGCCATCGAACTTGGGGCAAATGTCGTGGCCGTCGATCTCAACGGCGAGGCGCTAGGGCCGGCTTTGGCGGGCTTTCCTGCGGAGCGGGTGATGAAGGTCGTCGGCAGCGTCACCGACGCTGAGCTGGCGGCAAGCACCGTCGCAGATGCCGTCGACAGGTTCGGTTCGGTGAACGGACTGGTCAACAATGCCGGCATCATTCGCCCCGCGCTGATCGAAAAGATGAGCATGCATCAATGGCAGGAGGTCATCGACGTTCATCTCACCGGCGCGTTCCTCTGGTTGCAGGCGGTGGGACGCCATCTGGTGCAGCGCGCGAAGGACGGCGACGCCTCGGGAGGAGCCATCGTCAACGTCTCGTCTGACGCGGGGCGAAAGGGATCGGTGGGCCAGATCAACTATGCCGCCGCCAAGGCCGGACTGCTCGCCATGACCATGACCGCAGCCCGGGAGTGGGGCAAATACAACATCCGGGCCAATTCGATCTGCTTTGGCGTGGTCGAAACGCCGATGACCGAGGTCGTGCGCGGCGAGAAATTCCGCGATGGTATCTTGGGGCAGATCCCGCTTGCACGCTGGGCAACACCGGACGAAGTGGTGCGGACCGTATGCTTCCTGCTCTCCGATGCGTCCTCGTACACGACAGGCCAGCACATCGGAGTCAACGGCGGCTTCCACATCAGTCTTTGACCTTACGCCTTCGTCGCTCCCTTGGCGTCTCTGCATTCAGGGGGGCCGAAAGACGAAGGCGAAACTTGCGGTGGGGCGCGCACGAGACGCGACCCACCGGCTTTTAATCCGCCGTCATCGGCTCGCCGGACAAGGTCCAACTGGTCCCATCGAAAACGGCGATGCGCAGAGTCCTGAACGGCGTGTAGTCGCCGGGCTTGGTGCCGATGGTGATGCCCGGCAGCATCATCGGCAACCGTTCGCCGTGCAGGGATGTTGCCTGCCTGATCAGATTTTCCCGGGTCAACTGGTCGCCGCATGCCTTCAGGACGGCCTCTAGCGCGTTGACGTTCATGTAGGCGACGAGCACCGAGTAATCGTCGGGATTGACGGACGGCGCATACTTCTTCAGGAAATTCTTATAGGCCTTGACCTCATCGTCGTCTGTCCAAGCCGGATCGCCCGGCTGCTTGAGAAATTGCGTGGTGACCAGACCGCGGGAGGCGTCGAGGCCGGCCGGCTTCAGCACGGTCTCGACTGAGGCTGTCGAGCCACCGATGATGTGCAGCGGATGCCAGTCCAGTTCATGCACCTTGCGGATCGACTGCGCCGCGGCCTTGGCCGACGACTGTTCGATCAGCGTGTCGACGCCGGCGGATTTCAACTGAACGACCTGGGAATCGATGGTTGGGTCGGAAACTTCGTAGGACACCTGGGTAACGATCAGAGACGCCTTTGCGCCGAGTCCCGCGCGCAGACCCTTGAGATAGTCCCTCCCGAAATCGTCGTTCTGGTAGAGAACGCCGATCTTTGCCTCCGGCTTCGCTGTGAGGATGTATTTGGCCATGACGCGGCCTTCGGTCTCGAAGTCTGGATAGAGCGGAACGGTCCAGGGAAATTGATTCGGATCGTTGAAGCGGCGTCCGCCCGCCGTGATGAAGAGTTGCGGCACCTTCTTGGAGTTGAGATATTTCTGGATGGCGACGTTCGGCGCGGTCCCGATCGTACCGACCTCGGCAAGGACGCCGATATCCTCGATCAACTTTCGGGATTGCTCGACGGCTTTCGGCGCACTGTAGGCGTTGTCGAGTTGGGTGAAGCTGATCTTGCGTCCATTGATCCCGCCACGCTCATTGAGCATCTCGAAATAGCCGAGCACCGCCCGTCCAGCCCCTGCGCCAAACGCGGAGGCCGGGCCGCTGAGCGGCGTCGATTGACCGAGCTTGATCTCGGTGTCGCTGGCTCCCGGATCATAAGTCTTCTGGGCATGCGCGGCAGAGAGCGACAGGAGAGTGACTACGATCAGAGAGCACGATGTCAGGACCGATGCGCGGCTCAAGGGTGTTCCTCCAGGTCTGCGTTTCCTAATTTGGCGGCTATCGAAGCAGTTCGCGCGCGATCACGAGGCGCTGGATCTGGTTCGTTCCCTCGAAGATCTGGGTCAGCTTGGCATCACGCATCATCCGTTCGACCGGATAATCCATGGTGTAGCCATAGCCGCCGAAGACCTGCACCGCGTCGGTCGTCACCTTCATCGCCATGTCGCTGCTGAAGCACTTGGCCATGCTCGCGAGCACGTTGAGGCGTTTCCAGTCGCCGGCGTCTCCGGCGCGGGCGCATTCGTAGACCAGCGCACGCGCCGCCTCGATCTGCATGGCCATGTCTGCCAGGATGAACTGGACGCCCTGGAATTCGGAGATGCTCTTCTTGAACTGCTTTCGTTCCTTGGCGTAGGCGAGGCTCGCTTCGAATGCGCCTTGCGCAAGGCCGACGCATTGGGCGCCGATCGTCGGCCGATTGAGGTCGAGCGCGCGCATCGAGGCCTTGAAGCCCTTGCCTTCCTCGCCGACGAGGTTTTCGACGGGTACGCGGACGTTGTCCAGGAAGATCGGCGTATTTGGCGCCCCGCGGAAACCCATCTTGCGTTCATGGCGACCGAAGCTGATGCCCGGCATTTTCTTCGGCTCGAGAATGAATGCGCTGATGCCGTCCGAGCCGGGGCTGTCGCTGGTGCGCGCCATCAGCACGATGTAGTCGGCGGCAACGCCGTAGCTACACCACTGTTTCCTGCCGTTAATGACGTAGCTGTCGCCGTCCTTGCGAGCCCGCGTATTGAGGGCGGAGACGTCCGATCCCGCCTGGGGCTCGGAAATGGCGATGGCCGTGACGACGCCGCCCTCCGCAATGATGGGGAGGAATCGCTTGCGCTGCTCTTCTGAGCCGAAGTGCAGCAACGGCATGATGAACATCGTGTTGAGGCCGGCAATCGACGCGCAGGCCGGCGAGACTTTCGCGATCTCCTCCCGTGCGATGCACATCATGGTGAGATTGCCGTTGGGACCGCCATACTGCTCGGGCACCCAGAGCTGCATCAGCCCCATTTCACCAAAAATCTTGACGATCTCCTCGGGGAAGCGATCGGTCTCGTCGATCTCGGCCGCGATCGGGGCCACATGCCTGGCAACGACTTTCTGCACGCTGTCGCGAAAGGCGACCTGCTCCTCGGTGAAGGTCACGATAGCGGTTCTCCCTCAGGTTAAACTCAATGGTTGGACCAATATATCCACCAGACGTCATTATGACAAGTCGGACCGTGGAGCGGACGCTTGGGGCTCGGCAGGTTGTGCCGTAGCGACGCGTCCCCGCCCGCAAGAAGCTCAGGAGACCCGAGTCACCACAAACGGCGCCAGACCCATGCCGGCGATTGTCGCGGGGGCACGTCAATATCCTAAGCCGAGCGTACACATCAGCGCGGAGAGGCGCAGCCACCGCAATCTGAGCAGCCGGCACGGCAATGGTCGCTCCGAAAGTGATCTGCGGCTCAGCGGCTCAGGGTGGCAACCACTGCTTTGGAGCCCTGTATTGCGGAGCGCCTGTGGTAGAAGTTGAGCGCACGCGCGCCGCCGAGCTCTTCGCCGCCTCCAGCGCGCCCTGGGCCGCCATGCAGGGATTGAGGCATGACGTTTCCGTGGCCTGTGTGAGCCTCGGCGACGTCCGGACTGACGACGTGAACACGGCCGTGGCTGTCTGCGAGCTCGGTCGCAAGACACGACAGTCTGGTCACGTCGGAGCCATACAAAGAAACGACCAGGGAGCCTTGCCCTCTCCGCACGAGGCTCAAGGCGTGAGCCTCGTCTCGGTAAGGTATCAAGGTCGCCACCGGTCCGAACACCTCGAGCTCATGCACGAGATTGGCCGCGTCCGCATCGCCTGAGCCTAGCAAGGTCGGGCCGACGCAGCATGCCACGGCCGGATCGACATCGATCAGCTCGTGAGTCTCCCCGTCGTACAGCACCTTGGCTTCCTGGCGCAAACGATCAAGCCCGTGCCGCACAGCAGCAAGTTGGGTTCGGCTGACAAGCGCGCCCATCCGTACCGAAGCGTTGCGGGGATTGCCAACAGTAATCTTGCTCAATCGTTGCGAAATGGCGTCAGCCGCGGGCTTATATTGCCGCTCTGGCACAAAAATGCGACGAATCGCCGTGCATTTCTGTCCCGACTTCTGGGTCATCTCCCGAACGACCTCCTTGACCAGAAGATCGAATGCGGCATCTCCGCATGCGCCTCCTTCGGCGAGGACGGCGGAATTGACGCTGTCCGCCTCGACGTTGATCCGGACCGACCGCTCTGAGATTGCCGGATGCAAGCGAATGACAGACGCAGTCTCCGCCGATCCCGTGAAAGAGACGATATCGAACGGATCGACTGCGTCCAGGAGCCCTGTAGATCCACCGCAAATGATCGAGAGCGCTCCCGGCGGGAGGATATTGGCTTCAACGACGTCCTTCACCATCACCTGTGCGAGCCATGCCGTCGCGGTGGCCGGCTTCACGACGACGGGGACGCCTGAGAGAAGGGCGGGAGCAGCCTTCTCCCACATACCCCAGGCCGGAAAGTTGAACGCATTGATGAGGAGAGCGAGTCCCCGTGTTGGCACGAGGATGTGACGGCTCTGGAAGGTCGCATCTTTGGCGAGCGAGGCAGCGTCCCCATCAAGCAGAAATCTTTCATCACCGAGGGATGCTGCCAGCTTCGCATAGGTCGAGACCGTGTAGATCGCTCCATCGATGTCAATTGCCGAATCGCTTCTTACCGTGCCGCTGTTGGCTTGTGCGATCTCGTAATATGCGTCTCGATTGCGCTGAAGCGTATTGACGATGCCTTCGAGCAATCCGCCGCGTTCGCGATAGGTGAGGCTGCGCAGTGCGGCGGCACCGGTGTCGCGGGCAAATTGAAAGCCGTCAGCGACGTCAAGTCCAGTATTGCCGACCCGCGCAAGCTCGGTACCCCGGATCGGATCGTACAGTGACGCTCCGCCTTGGCTGCCGCTCCGCCAACGTCCGCCGAGGTAACTCTGGAGATTTTCAGTCATCATTGCTCCTTGCTGCTCGAACAGAGCAGGCCAACTAATAGGTCTCGACGTGATAACGCCCCTCGGTACGCATCGCGTCGCGCAACTCGCGCCAGCGCAGATTGGCGGTGCGGCAGATGTCGTCGAGCGCGGCATCGACGCCCTGTTCCATGCCCTTGAGACCGCAGACATAGATATGGGTCGCGGTTGAGCAGAGCAGGGCTACCAGAGACGCTCCTTCCTGCCGGATGAGATCCTGCACATAGACCTTCTCTTCACTCGGAATTCGCGAATATGCGAAGCGCTTGCCTAGCAGGCTCTCCGGCACGTTCTGCAATGGGCCGAAATACGGCAGGTCCTGCGGCCGCCGCGCTCCGAAGAACAGCAGCATGCGGCCAGGAGCGCTGGGCATGGATCGGCGCCGCCACTCCGTGAAGCCGCGAAACGGGGCCGAGCCGGTGCCGGTGCAGATCATGATGATGTTGGCGGAGGGATCGTTCGGCATGAGGAAGGTTGCGCCGAACGGTCCAGTCACGTTGACCTGATCGCCCTTCTTGAGATCGCTGATGTAATTCGAGCAGAGCCCATTCGGCTCGCGCTTGACGGTCAGCGCGAGATTGTTGGTGTTCGGCCGCTCGCCGTGCCGCGGGCTCGCGATGGAATAGAGCCGCACGCGATGTGGCTTGCCTTCTTCATCCACGCCTGGAGGCACGATACCGATCGATTGACCTTCCAGAACCGGAAACGCCACCTCGCCGAAGTCGAGGATCACGTGATGGACGTCGACATCGGAATCCTGGTGCGTAAGGCGAAAATTGCCCGTGACGGTCGCAACAGCAGCGTGGTTCCTCTGGTAAAGATTGACCGCGGGCTTGGCTGCGCTTGCGGGAGGGACGGACTTGCCGCCAACGCCAGTATGGGCCTGGTCGAGCAGGGCCAACACCTCGGAGTCGATTGCCTCGCCGTCGTCGCCGCCGGTCAGCTCCCCTTGCTTCGGCAGCTCGCCCCATGAATATTGCTCATCGAGCGAGTAGGGCGACCTGACGATGCGCCAATTGTCGATCGAGCCGGTCGGACACGGCTGGATGCAATCCATGCACAAATTGCACTTCGTCGCATCAACCACGTAGTTGTTGTTGTCATGAGTGATCGCGTCTTCCGGACAGGTCTCTTCGCAGGTGTTGCAGCGAATGCAGATTTCCGGATCGATCAAATGCTGTTTGAGCGGCGCATTCATGGTGGCCCGAGCAGGAAATAGGACCGTCCGCATGGCGCGGGACGGCCGGGTTGAACGGATCAAGCGGCGATCTGGACGTATTCGAAGTCGCCCGGCTTGTTGTCGATGCCAACCTTCGGCGGCGCGATCCAGCTTGCGAACTGGCCTGGCTCAAAGGCAGGCTCCATCAGCGACGCGATGAACGCGCCGTCTGAGTCCGAGGGCAGATACTCCTTGTGTGCCTTCGCCCAATCTGCGTCCGACATGATCACCCCTCTGGGCGAGACATGGACGTCGCGGAACTCGCCGATCTTGCGATGGAATGCCACGTGCGGCAGTTCGAGACGGAACTTGATGCCTTCCTTCTCCATGATCTTGTTCCAGCGCCCGACGCCGCCGGCGCAATCCCGGCTGTAGTCGTCACGCAGCCGCATGTTGAGCGCGGTGAGCGCGGCCTCGTCCACGTTGGAGATCCGCCCGTCGACCAGCTTCAGCACCGGGTAGGTTGCGTTCGTGAGCTGGTGATCGTCGTCAATCCTCGTCTCCTGGAAGCGGCCCTTCAGCCCGGCATTGTAGAAATTGGCCGAATTAGTCGATATCTCGGCGCCGAACAGATCCAGCGTAAGCGAGTAGTGCAGGTTGAGCTTCTTCTGGATCGTGGGCAGGTCGATGACGCCGAGCCTCCGAATCTTGGTGATGTCATGGGGATCTTGGATGCCGGCACTCTTCATGGCTTCGCAGGTGCGCTGGATCGTGCGGCCGACACCTGTCTCGCCGACGAACATGTGATGGGCCTCTTCCGTGAGCATGAAGCGGCAGGTGCGGGACAGCGGATCGAAGCCGGATTGCGCGAGGCTTTCGAGCTGCATCTTGCCGTCACGATCAGTGAAGAAGGTGAACATGAAGAACGACAGCCAGTCGGGTGTTGTCTCATTGAATGCACCCAGCATGCGCGGACTGTTGTCGTCGCCGGAGCGGCGGCGCAGCAACTCATCGGCCTCCTCGCGCCCGTCGCGGCCGAAATATTTGTGCAGAAGGTAGACCATCGCCCAGAGGTGTCGGCCCTCTTCGACGTTGACTTGAAACAGATTGCGCATGTCGTAGAGCGAGGGAGCGGTTGCGCCCAGGTGACGCTGCTGCTCGACGGAAGCCGGCTCGGTGTCACCCTGAATCACGATGAGGCGCCGCAGCATCGCTCGGTATTCCCCAGGCACCTCCTGCCAGGCCGATTCCCCCTTATGCTGGCCGAAGTTGACCTGCCGCCCCTCCTCCTTCGGCGCGAGCAGGATGCCCCAACGATATTCCGGCATTTTTACATAGTCGAACTTGGCCCAGCCTTTCGGGTCGACCGAGATCGCGGTCCGGAGATAGACCAGCGACTCCTGGAAGCCGGTCGGACCCATATCTTTCCACCAATCGATATAGCCAGGATGCCAGCCTTCGAGGGCGCGCAGCACAGTCCTGTCCTCGACAAGTCCGACGTTGTTGGGAATACGGGTGGAATAGTCCACGTTGAGGTTTTCGAGCACGAACGTCTCCTTTTTGGTTGATGAAAGCGGGCGGGTCA
This sequence comes from Bradyrhizobium sp. SZCCHNS30572, assembly GCF_032484415.1. Classification (NCBI taxonomy): domain Bacteria; kingdom Pseudomonadati; phylum Pseudomonadota; class Alphaproteobacteria; order Hyphomicrobiales; family Nitrobacteraceae; genus Bradyrhizobium; species Bradyrhizobium sp. SZCCHNS30572. The sequence goes on from NZ_JAUESY010000001.1 coordinate 1,003,052, forward strand.
GACGCGCTGCATGCTGAAGGCCGGCCGGATCCCGGTGCCGTAACGCGCAAGTGCACCGTCTTCGCCGACCGCGTTGGGGCGTTGGAAGATCCAGTTCTGCCAAGCGGTCAGGCGAGCGAAGATCTTCGATTCCATCGTCTCTGGACCGGCAAAGCGCAGGTTCGCTTCCAGCCCGGTGAGCGCGTCCGGCGAAAAGCTCGCGCGTTCTTCCCGGAACACGCGCAGTTCGTCGCTCCAGTCGATGTCGTCGAGCGCAAAGGTTACGAGCCCGAGTGCTTCAGCCTCGTCTGCCTCGATTGGGCAGCCGGACTTCTGCTTGAGTTCGCAGATCTTGCCCGGCTCGGAGAGGAAGCGCGATTGCAGGCGTGTCAGACCGTGCGACATCGGATAGCAGCCGAAATTCGCGGCGGTGAGCTCTACCTTGGCGGACGTCCGGTTGTTGCCTTGAACCCGGCCCGCCAGCATGTATGAGCGATCAGCCGCGAAGACCAGTTCGGCCAGCGTGCCGACGAAGCAGGATCCAGGCTCGATCAGCGTGACCAACGTGCGCGAGGTCAGATCGATCCGCTTGAGCACGCGCTTCCAGTAGTGGCGTATCTCGTGAGCGTACCAATGCTCGTGGTATGCGTTGAGAAGGGCGTCATACGCGCGGACCGCGGCGGGATCACCTTCCGTCTTAAAGATGATCGTGCCGACCTCATAGGCGTTGTTGCGCAAGTGCAGGATCGCATCATCCAGCTCGCGCGCGATCTGCATTGGCCAGAAGCGCGCGCCGAGCTCGACCGTCTCCTCGGCCGCGGACGGCGGCGTCCCGTCGGGCGCGCGGATCGTGATGGTCGCGATTCGCTGGGCAGCGTCGATGTCGAGCTTGATGTGACCGTAGTCGATGCCGTCGGCGCGAAACTTACGCTCCAGCGCGACCAGCTTCACGCCGCCCTGAGTGGGGTTTGGCCGGGGCGATTGCGCGGCGAGCTCCATGGCCGCCGCTTGCACGCGTTCTTCGAGCTTCGACGGCGAGACAAGCTCATCGATGAGTCGCCATTGTACCGCGCGGCGGCCCTTGATGCCTTCTTCGATGGTGCAAAAGACATCTGCGTGGTCGCGGCGAACCATGCGCTTGTCGATGACACGGGTGAGCCCGCCGGTGCCCGGCAATACCGCCAGCAGCGGCACCTCCGGCAGCGACACCGCGGTCGAGCCGTCGTCGACCATAATGATGCGGTCGGTCGCCAGTGCGAGCTCGTAGCCGCCCCCTGCCGCCGTGCCATTGATGACGGTGATGAAGCGCTGGCCCGAGTGCTCGCTCGCATCCTCCATTGCGTTGCGGGTCTCGTTCGTGAACTTGCAGAAATTGACCTTGTGCGCGTGCTCCGAGCCGGCCAGCATCCGGATGTTTGCGCCGGCGCAGAAAACCCGGTCCTTGGCCGAGCGAAGCAGCACGACCCTGACATTGGGATGCTCGAACCGCAGCCGTGTCAGAGCGTCGGCCAACTCGATATCGACCCCGAGATCATAGGAGTTCAGCTTGAGTTGATAGCCCTCGTAGAGGCCCGCATTCTCATCGACATCCATCGCAAGCGTCGCGACTTCGCCGTCCACCGAAAGCTTCCAATGGCGGTACCGGGACGGCTCCGTCTGGAAATCGATGAAATCCTTTCCGTTCGCAAGCTTTCGGGTGATGGCCGCCATAGACGCTCCCTACGCATTGAATCAATGGTTGGACCATAATAGCTGCACAATGATGCATTGTCTAGGAGGAGGTGGGCCGCTGGTTAGGCGCCAAGCTCACATAACGTGCATTATATTGCCAACTTGCAGCCTGCAGACCGGGAGCCAAAGCCGGAACGTCGGCGGCTCTGCGCTCTCCAAAGTTTTCCGAATGCGCACGCATTGCCCGGAAAAGGCTCACCTGCGGTGCTTCTCCTGATCACTCGCAGCGGCACGGCCACCGTTGACACCTGCTGGAGCGCGAGACCATCACACGCGCTGCGGACGACGGGCAGGCCGTACGGCGCGCCCTGTCGAGCGGACGTCCGGCGATGCTCGATGTCGGCCCGGATCCGGCATGCACCCAACCACGCATAAACGTCATGCTCAAAGCCGGAGCAGCGGGTGGTGAGTCATCCTTGTTACGTGAGCAGACCGGTTTGCCGATCATCGCAGGCGGGCCTCCTCGCGAACGCGTCGCTGTAGCCTGACGCACGCGGTGTATGCGTGCAAAACTCAATCATCCGACGTCGACGAACAGGCAGGCGCCTGAACTTTGGCAATGGCCAGCATGCATTTCAGGAAGTGTGCGCGGTCTTTCTTGCTCAGAGGCGCAAGCACGATGTCCTGCAGCTCGGCCGCCGCCGGGACGACCGCAAGCAAAGCTTCCTCACCCTTGGCGGTAATCTGGATCTGAATAGAACGGCGATCTTCCGGATTGGTCTTCTTCGAGACCAGCCGCCGCCCGGCCATGCGCTTGAGCATCTCGCTGAGGGTATTCCGGTCGCAACTGATGCGGTCGGCGAGAACCGACGCCGTCATCGGCCCCTGTTGATAGAGCGCCATGAGCACGCCGAACTGCCGCGGCGTGATGTCGCTCTGCCGGGTCAGGCTCTGATAAAGACCGTCATACCGGGCCTCAAGCAGCCGCAACAGAAAGCCGATGCCGCCTTCCAATTGCCAGGTGCGCGCAAGCTCCCCCGCCGAATCCTTTTCCATGCGTTTGCCTACGCTCATCCGGTTTCGATCTCGCTATGGCACCCGGCCGTGATCCAGCGGTTAACAGCTTGTTCCAATGAGCTCAACCCTGCCGCAATGCAGCGCAGGTTTTGAAATTCACACCATTGCAGAGAGATCGGATATTTAGTACGTATACGTATCAATTGAAAGGCGCGTGGCCGCAAACCAGGGAGGTCACTTTGCATCTGCGCGAATTGCTGGCGATCCCTTATCTCCTCGAAGCGGAAGCCGTGGAGAGGGAGCCCGGACAATGGCTGATCCGCCTCGCTTACCCGGAACTTCCGGGCTGCGCGGCGGAAGGCGCGGTGGTCGAACATGCGCTCCGGGATCTCGAACGGCGACGGATCGAAATCATCGTCAGCCTGGTCGAGCAGGGCCAGCAACCTCCGATACCGCGCCAACCGCTCGCGACATGCGATCCACTCTGGACCGTACACGATCTTGGCCTGTTGGAGCGCGTGACTCCGTTGCTCACCGCGGCAAACCCATAACGGCGACCTGATGCCATCGATTCGAATGGAGAACTGTCATGCTCTCACAAGAAGACAATGAGCGGCTGGTGAGAGTCGGAAAGGGCACGCCGCTTGGCGAACTCTTCCGTCTCTACTGGATTCCGTTTCTGCCTTCGGCCGATCTGACGCAGGACGGCCAGCCGCGGCGGATCCGGTTGCTCGGCGAGGATCTGGTCGCTTTCAGGGATTCCGAGGGGCGCGTGGGCCTTGTCGACCAGGCCTGCCCGCATCGGGGCGCTCCCCTGATCTTCGGCCGCAACGAGGATTGCGGGCTGCGATGCGTCTATCACGGCTGGAAGTTCGACGTGACGGGGGCCGTCACGGACATGCCGGCAGAGCCGGTGCGTAGCCGTCTCAAGGAGCGGGTGCGCATCAAGGCGTACCAATGCCGCGAGCGCAACGGCATGATCTGGACCTATATGGGCCCCGACCAGGCCGATCCGCCGCCGCTTCCGAACGTGGAATGGAACCTCCTGCCGCAGGAGCAGGTGCATGTCAGCCTGCGCGTCCAGGAGTGCAACTGGCTGCAGGCCGTGGAAGGCGAGATCGATTCGGCGCACGCGCCGTTGCTCCATGGCCGCCTGGACGCCCAAGGCACGACGAGTGCGTGGATCCAGAAGCGGGACCTTCGCCCAACCTTCGAATGCATCAAGCAGGATTTCGGGATGAGCATCGCTGCGCGTCGCAACTACGACGCCAACACGCTCTACTGGCGCGTGAACCAGTTCATGCTCCCGTTCTACACGCTTGTCCCGCCGCTGTCTCCGTTCCCGGATCTCAGCGGGCATGCCTGGGTGCCGATCGACGACGAGAACACGCTCTGCATCATGTTCTCATACCATCCTTCCGAGCCGCTCCGCCCCAAGACACGGCAGATCTTCACGGAAGGGCACAATGGCCGCGAAAGCGGACACGCCAGTCGCAACGCGCTCGTTCAGCATCCCGTGACGGTCCCCTATGCCGGATACTGGACCAGGTACAATCCGCAGAACGGCTTCCAATTCGACTACGAGTCCCAGCGCTCGACCTGGTTCTCGGGCTTGCCCGGGCTGTGGGTGCAGGACGGTGCCTGCCAGAGCGGCGTTTCACCGATCTTCGACCGGACAAAAGAAAATCTTTGCTCGAGCGATACCGGCATCGCGATGACGCGCCGCTTCATCCTCGAAGCGTTGGGCGCCTATCGCGATCATGGCACCAAGCCAAAGGGCGTGGCTGACCCCGACGTGTTCATGGTGCGAGCCGTGTCCTTGCGACTTCCTCCGGAGGATTCCTGGGTCGACGTCGGCGCGCCGTTCATGCAGGCCAGGCTCGGCGCCGATTTCGGATACGAGATGTGAGTAGGACGTCCTCTCAACTGGCGGAGGATGACGCCATGACCGAGCGTGTCATCCCGGTTCGCGTCAAGCGGATCACCTACGAGGCCGAACGCATCAATTCCTACGAGCTGGTGCCGCCGGACGGCGGCGAGCTCGATCCGTTCACGGCCGGCAGTCACATCGATCTGCACCTGCCGGACAAGATGATCCGGAGCTATTCGCTGTTGAACGACCAGCGCGAGCGGCATCGTTACGTGATCGCGGTCAACAAGGACGCCGCGAGCAGGGGCGGGTCGAGCTTCCTCCACGATCATGTCAGGGTCGGAGACGTTTTGACGGTTTCGGTTCCCAAGAACAATTTTCCGCTCCACGAAGATGCGGATTCATCGGTCCTGATCGCCGGGGGCATCGGCATCACGCCGTTGCTGTCGATGGTCCGCCGGCTCGAATGTCTGGGACGCCGCTGGGACCTGTTCTATGCCGCGAGGACGCGTGCTGCCGCGGCGTTTCTCGATGAAATCGGCAGCTTGCGGCCCAACGTCCATCTCAATCTGCATGTCGACGTCGACGACGAGCGATCGGGGCGGATGTTCGACCTAGCGTCGATCGTCGAACGAGTCCCCGCGCAAGCTCATCTGTACTGCTGTGGCCCCGCGCCGATGCTGAAGGCGTTCGAGGCCGCCGCTGCCGACCGTCCCCAAAATAGCGTCCACGTCGAGTATTTCCAGGCCAGGGAGACCCCGGTGCTCGAGGGTGGCTTCGAGGTCAGATTGGCCAGAAGCAATCGCACCATCGCAGTGGAAGCGGGTAAAACCATTCTGGATTCGCTCCTCGAAGCCGGCCTTGCACCCAACTACGCCTGCCGCGAGGGTGTCTGTGGCACCTGCGAGACGCGGGTGCTGGAAGGAATACCGGACCATCGCGACCAATATCTGAGCGAGGAAGAGCAGGCCTCCAACAAGGCGATCATGATCTGCTGCTCAGGCTCCAGGACGCGCACGCTCGTTCTGGACCTCTAGCCGCACTCGCAGTTGGAATTCTTCCCGTAAGCTATTGATCTGCAATGGCCGGAAACTGGCGCAGTTGGAAAAAATCTCTTGAGAAATCAATCGCGATAGCGTGTCTCTTAATCAGCGGGTCCTAGGTTCGAGCCCTAGTGCGCCCACCAAGCCTTTCAAGGACTTATGATAGAGTCGGCCAAGTCATTCCGACAAGCGGTCAGCGGCTATTCCGACAAACCGGCTGCTTTTGTTCGCTCCTCCCGGCGCTTTTTTGACCCCGAGATCAACTGTTTGCGGGTCCGCTTCGCATAGGTTGGCAGTTGTCGACTCGACCTGTGTCGGCCTGCGGCACGCAACTCAGCGTCTGTCAGGTCGCTGTCTGCCCCTTCCGTGAAGCCGCCGTGGCGGAATGAAGTGAAGGACAATTCGCTTCGCAGAGACGCGGCTCTGATGATCTTTTTGACCACGGCCCGCAGATACCGCAGATCTCGCCGCTGGGTGATCCAGGGCACGAGCGCGCTCCCTCGGCGACTTTGGTGATCGCGCCGAAACATCAGGCCCGCCGCCATTCTCGATTTGATCTCATCGAGCTCGGCCATCAACTCGGGGAACAGCGTCTCGCCTGCGTCGTCGAACAGAGGCCACCAAGCCTCCTCCCCATTCTTGGGGTGGACGACCTTGACACTGTTCGGACGCTCCTTTGGCCGGTAGTGGGAAATCTCGAACGCGCCGAAGACGTGCTCCTCGCGTTGCAGCCATTCCCAGCTGAGAAGAGCGGCGGTCGCAACCGAACGATAACCCATCTCGTTCGCCTTTCGACGAAAGGCGACGAGTTCTTCCCATGTGGCGGTTGGCGTCTCTCGTGCTGCTTGGTTTGGCGCACGAGCTTTCAGGCCCATGCGAGAGAACGGGTTGATGGCTGGGACGTCCTTCTCCCTGGCGCGGTGGCCAACGAACCAGGCTCGCCGACAAGCGACCATGGCGGCGTTCGCAAAACGCCGACGTTCGCGATGAATGATATTGCCGTCCTTGTCTCTTTCTTCAACAACGAGCAGCTTTGCATAGACAGCGTCCACGAAGCCCTTCGTGAATTGACCGATCTGCTTTGAGCCCGCTCGAGTCCCATCCTTGAGCATATGGTTGGCGAAGAGCGACAAGCCTTGATCATAAAGTCGTTGGGTCTTGTGATCGATCTCTTTCCATTTCTGGTGCGACTTGAAGATGCTCACCAGCCAATCAAACGTCCCTGGGACAAGCGAAGGCGGACCAAGGTCGGTCAGTCCTCGCGAGCGCCAGCTGTCGAATGCTGGAAGCAAGACCGTTTCGGCTCGCTCTACTGCAGCCGTGTAATCCTCGCCTAATGCCTCAGCTTTGATCTCGCAGCCCTGCTTGCGCGACCAGGTCGGTGGCTCGAAAAAGTAAGCCCATCGCCCATTCTTCAACGGCTTGCGCCGGCAATAGCGCGGCAACTTCAACGTGGTGCGAGGTGGTTTCATACAAGGGATGCCAAGTCTTCTCGACTAGGCGAATCGGAATCCGGCTTGATGAAATTGTCAATAGCTGTCTTTGACCAGATTGGCTCGCGAGCTCTTCCAGTGCCGTGGTAGCCCGTCGGACGAGGGGCTTCTCCTCGGAGCACAGCACGTGCGAGCTCTTTCGTGTCACCGTAGTCCAAGTACGCCGCCGTCATGTCCGCTCGCATGATTGCACGTCGAGCAGAACGTCTTCGCGTGGCAGATGATCGGGCAGCGGACGGCGTCGCGGCGAAGAGTTGGCTTCCGGTGTGACCTTCGGTTGCGCTTCTTCGACGCGGCCTCGACGATCCATCCCTGGGCCGACTCGCGGAGATGTAAGCATAGGGCTCGACGTCGTTCAGCTTGCACGTCGTGATCAGCGAGCTGACCACTGCCCATCGTTGGCCGCCACCATCGCTACCGGCGAACAGGTGGTTCTTGCGGCCGAGGGTGACGGGGCGGATGGCGCGCTCGACCGGATTGGTGTCGAGCTCGACGCGGCCATCGTTCAGGAAGCGAGTCAGGCCGTGCCAGCGCGAGAGCGCATAGCGGATCGCTTCAGCGAGCGTGCTGCGGCCGGAGACCAGGCGGAGCTGCGCATCGAGCCAGACGTTCAGCGCGTCGACGATCGGTTTGGAGAAGGTCCTGCGTTCGGCAAGACGGTAGTCAGGCGATTGGCCGCGGATGCGCGCCTCGATCGCATAGAGCTCGCCGATCCGGCGCAGGGCTTCTGTTGCCACGGGAGACGCGGTGGCTTCGGCCACATCGTAGAACTTGCGTCGCGAATGGCTCCAACACGCCGCGAGCGTGATGCCCTCCTTGTCGGCCAATTGCTCGAAGCCGGCATATCCGTCGACATGCAGGATGCCCTTGAAGGCGGCAAGATGTGCGACCGGTCGCTCGGCCTTGCGGTCGGGTGCGAACAGGTAGATGGCCGCCGGAGGTTCGGGTCCGCTCCACGGCCGTTGCTCGCGCGCGTACACCCAGAGCCGTCCCGTCTTGGTTCGCCCACGGCCAGGATCGAGTACCGGGATCGGCGTGTCATCGGCAAAGAGATGGTTGGAGGCGAACACGTTCTTGCACAACCGTTCGTGCAAGGCTTCGAGCCACCAGCATGCGCCGCCAACCCAGCCTGCAAGCGTCGAGCGGCAGAGATCGGCGCCATGACGGTCGAAGATCTGCGACTGCCGATAGAGCGGAAGGTGATCGCAGTACTTGCTAATCAACACCTGCGCGAGCAACGCCGGCGTCGCCAGACCGCCAGCGATCAACCGCTCCGGCGCGCCGGCTTGCACGACCTTGTTGCAGGCTCGGCAGGCGTATTTGGGTCTGGTTGTGCGCACGACGCGAAGCTGCGCCGGTACCCAATCCAGCATCTCGCTGACGCTCTCGCCGATCAGATGGAGAGCTCCACCACAGCAGCCACAAACCCGGTCTTGCACGTCGAGCAGAACGTCCTCGCGTGGCAGATGATCGGGCAGCGGACGGCGTCGCGGCGAAGAGTTGGCTTCCGGTGTGAACTTCGGCTGCGCTGCCTCGACGCGGCCAACGTCGCTGTCGAGATCCTCCAGACCGAGTGCAAGCTGGTCGGGGTCGATGCGCTCGGAGCTGCGGCCGAACTGCATTCGCTGCAGCTGTTTGATGATGGACTTGAGACGATCGATCTCGGTGTCGCGGTGATCGATGGCTGCCGCGATGTCACGCACCAGGCGCTGCAGAAGCTCAGGATCGGATGGGAGATTGGTGAGATCGAGCTGCATGTCCGATGGTACTCGAACATGCTGATTCGTAGAAGAATCGTAGCTCAGTTCATCACCAGTTTTTGTCGATCATCCTGCAATCGCCGGTTTCCAGATGCGCTCTGGCGCGCGCCAGTCGATGCCTTCGATCAGCATCGCGAGCTGCGCCGGCGTGAGCGTGATCGAGCCATCATAACC